>NZ_QTLV01000004.1:114547-356713 GCF_003602795.1 Bacteroides sp. AF34-31BH | reverse complement strand
GTGGTACACGTTTCAAATGCTACCCGGGTCCCTTTTCAAGTGTTAGCTACACGGACTGCATATCGGGGAATGGTTCAAGAAACAATTTGAACGATTACAACAGAATGTCGGCTTGAAGCCTATTCAGAAAAAGAATAAAGGCTTCAAGCTATAGTCAATCATGCGCATCACATACATGGAGGACATTTTTTGTCCCCCATGTATATATAGAGTCCAAGACTAACTCATGTTATTCCCAAGAAATTACTCATACGGTCAATACACCGTTTCTTTTGATTGAGATTAGGATGAACGTACAGATTAAGTGTCGTTGCCACATTTGAGTGACCGAGTATGACACTGACAGTTTTATAATCACACTGGCTTTCAATACATCGGGTCGCAAATGTATGCCTAAGTCCATGAAAGACCAAGTGGGGAATATCCAATCGTTTTAGCAACCTGCCAAAATAATCACGATAAGAACGGGGCTCTTTAGATTGTGTGGAAGTGCCTACCACGTATGGGGATTGAGATTGTTTCCTTACCATTTTCAACGCTTGGAGAAGCTGTTTGGATATAGGAATCTCACGATAGGAATTCTTGGTTTTTGGGGAAGAGTGAACCCTTTCTGTAGATTTCAACTCACAGTTATATATTCTGCCTACAGTATGCTTCACGATGACTGTCTTTTGTGCAAAATCCACATCTTCCCATTTCAAAGCACAAACCTCACCGATTCTCATTCCGGTACAGAGAGCCAACAGTACACCTATATTTTGTGGAGTGGGCTGTTCCAGCAAGTGACGCATCAATATACGCTGATGATTTAATGACAATGTGGGCGGCAGTTTGTTTTCTGTTTGGGTAGGATATTCGATTTCCCATTCTTCAAAATGGAAAATCCCGTGCTTATTCCCGTATTTGATAACAGATTTGAGCACTGCCACTATATCCCGGACTGTTTTTCTTGCTAATCCGGAAGTACATTTGTCTATCACAAACTGCTGGACATCCTTCTCTGTTATATTTTCCGCAGCGCCAAATCGTGGCAATAGGTGTGTTTGTAACGTAAGCTGATAAGCACATAGGGTGGAATGCTTCACTATCGGACGCTTTGCATCACACCAAATCTCGGAAACTTCGTGAAATGTTTTTTTATTGTTCATATTTTGAGAGAATTAATTGATTTAACTCTCTCAAAATAACACACTTTCACCGATTTCCCTTTGAACGATTATGGGTTTTACAAAGCATCTCGCAATTTTCCATGCTGGTTGCCCCTCCCTTGCTCCATGCAGTCACATGGTCGGCATCCATTTCCGAAAGTTTGTAAATGCGGGTCTTGTTGGCATTATTCCCCAACGCACAGAGCGGACAATTGGAAATTCCTTGTTTCTCAGCCGCTTCGGTCTGACGCTTGTAAGCAGCCCGCTTGGTTGATTCTTCAAAGATACGGATGTCAAGCAGTTTCTTATCCTCTTCTCCACCCAGTACATATTCGTAAATATTTCGGGGACACCGCACACTTTCATCCGCTTGCAAGGCTTTTACCCGTTCCGCGACATGGACGGTGCTATAAGGGGTGGCATGGTACGTTTCATACAGCCGTCCCCATTCCAAGCCGCACATGTCACGCTCTACCATAGTAAAGGTAGCCGATACCCAGTCAATCACAGAACGGAAATAACTTTCCAATTCTCCCGTGGAAGGCTCGTGACGGTGTATGCTCATATAGGCATCAATGCTCATCCCCTTACTGTCGCAAATCCACCGGAGGGCTTCCGCCAGATAATCCTGCCGTTTCACATCTCCCTTGATATAATGACTCCATTTCTGTATTTCCGCATTTTGGGAATTACTGAACACCCGCTTGGCTGCATTTACGAACTCGCCCGAATAGATGGCATTGAGCAATTCCTGCTCCTTGAGCGGAATGCCTACAATATTGATGGTCTTGAACCACTCCTTTATTTCCTTTTCTTCACCCTCGCATTCATATACCAGCAGAGAGGATTGCATAATCTTTTGTTGCTGCTCTTCGGGCAATCCCGAGAAATACTGTACGTTATCCGCTTCATCCTTGATGGCGAATTTTCCTGTAACGAACCGACCGATAGAAGTGATGCGTTGCTGCCCGTCAAGTACTTCAAATCGTCCGTCCACAGTCCGGTTGAAATAGATTAGTCCGATGGGATAACCTTTCAGCAGGGATTCTATCACCGCTACATCACGTTTCCCATCGTTGTAGATGTAATGGCGTTGATACTCGGGTTGGATAGTGAGCCGCCCGTCCAATCCAAACAGACCTTTACCTTCCAATTCGTTGTAGGTAAATCCTTTACAGATGTCTTCGACAGTCCATTCTGTATGCAATGTTGTCTTCATGATATTGATTCACTTTTTAGGATTATTCTTTTGTGTCTTCTTCTTCCGGAGATGAATTGAGCGCAATGCCTGTCTTGGCGTTCAGCGGACTGATGACTGCCTTACCCGTCTTGGCTTCCAACTCCATACGGGCATTGCGGGCAATCTCACCACCGGCTTCCGCCACATCCATGTGTTCCCGAAATGTTTCCGGATTTTTACTTTCAGATATTTCTTTGGTGGAAAGTTCCGCCAACATATTTAGCACCAATTCCTTATTGGTCATATTGTCACGTAAGTTCTCTTTTTTCAGACCTTTGAACTGCTTATATTCCTTGGCGGTCATGTCACTCCAAGTCTGATAAATAATATCGGTCAGCGTAGCAAACTGCACTCCCTCTTGCAATCCGTGCCGCTTCCATTCATCCGTGAGGTCTTTACGAATCTCTATGGATTTGAGACGCTGATTAATCCAATTATCCGAATACCCCAACCGCTTATAGTCCACCAGTGCTTGATTGATAGAGAGTTCGGGGTCTTGCATTTGGTTAAGACGTTCAGTCGCCACTTGTGCCATCCATTGCTTGAACGGTTCTGCTTTGGGCGATGGAATAGACTGAATCAAACGGAGAAGCTGCTGAGTATCTGCCACATCGGTTAAATACATCTTTCCATCAGCCGATTTCATTTTCAGTTGACTACAATTTGTAGTCAACTCACTCCCTTCTTTTTTTAAACGTGTTTTCAAGACACTCCAATACTTACGAGGATTAGGGCTATCGGTTAGGACAGCCACCACATCCACTATGGAAAAGTACCATTTTTCATCTTTGTCGTCCCAAATAGTACGGACTTTTTTAGCTTCAAAAAGCTTGATGGTATTATGTTGTGTCATAATTTATTGTTTTTGTTTTTAAGTTGAAATCTTAGGTCAGACACAAGGTGATTCAGGAAAAGAACTTGGTTTGCGTCCATACCCCCGTGAATTAAAGAAACTAAATCCCAGTTTACGAGATGGTCAGCTTTACTATTTAGAGAACGGAATACCTCAAAAACCATATGCACGAGTACTAATTAGAAAAATTGCGAGTGATGAAGTACTTTGAAATCTTAGGGATAACCGATAGGGGCAATCAATGGGGATTAAAAACCAAGGAATACACCATTTCCGACACACCTAACTTTGCGGATTTGAACCGTAGGGGAGCTATTGGGAGCAATGGCTCTTTGGTTTCAACATATGCCCGATTACTCATACGCAAATTATGATCTGATATGTTTAATAAGAACTCTTGCATAAACTTGGGTATAATATTTCCCGTCAACCATATAATATGTTTCATTCTGAGGAACTTCGGAATGAAGCAAGACTGCCCCGTCATTGAGTTTCGTCACTTTCGTCTCTTTGCCATGACGGTCTACTTGAATCTGTTCTGGATAGACCTTGGAAGCACTACCATACCAAGTTTTAGTTATCCCTAAGATTTCAAATTGCTCCGGACAATACTTAATCAAAAAGGATATAGGAACTCCCATCACTCCATCATAATCTGAAGGAATGGCATCCGTAAAAGGTACTTCAATGGCATCATAATTATCGTAGCGGTCATAGGCAGCTTTGCCTTTCAGTTCCTTATGTTTGGAAAAGCGGAGGTTGTCTGCCATGCTCATCAGTGGCAATGGTTCATGACGACGGCCATGCTCTATGCTGGTAAACCAACATGAATTACCTAATCGGGTATAATTACCGACATATCCCAATCTTGCAGCTTTAGCCTTGTCTTTCTCATCTACTTTAGCTCCGTCAGGAACGCCAAAAACCATATCATTTCCATTTCCTGTAGCACCTAACCAAACTTTGTTATCTTTTATCAAGGGAAAGACCTCTTTATAAGTGATTGCGTTCATGTTACCTATTACAGCAAACTTCTTCCCAGCTTCCACAATCCAAGCCAAGAACTCACGAAAGAGGGAGAACGGCGGATTGGTGATAATAAAATCCGCTTCATTACGAAGTTCGGTAACTTCTTTGCTTCGGAAATCCCCGTCACCATCCATATACTTCCATTCGAGGTCATCAATATTGATACGCCCGTCCCCGCTTTTGTCTCGTTCCAAGATGAATATCTTACCTTTTACCTGTGCCTTGGACGGGTCGAATTGAGGCGCTTCTTGCTCAAACAAAGAGGGCTGATAAGGTGTTTTGTATTTTTTGCTATCCGGAGCATAACTCGTAGAAATCAGTTTTTTCAAGCCTAACTCATCGAACTTGGCAGCAAAGTATCGGGTAAAGTTACTCCATTCGGGGTCATCACAAGGAAGCAATACAGTCTTTCCCCTAAACACGTCCGGGTCATATTCAAGATAGGCATTCATTTCAATCTCTATGTCATGAAATTGCGTATAGAACTCATCATTCTTAGCCGCCTTAGCTTCTTTTAGATTAGTATTTGCCATATGTCTATTTTTTTATTTCGTTAGGTACAAGAAGTGTACGCACATCCACATTCAGTATTTCCGCTATCCTGTATAGTACGGGTATAGGAGGTTGCACTTTGTTCGTGGCGTATAGATTGACCATATTAAAACCTTTGCCAAGTCGTTTAGCCAATTCAGTTTGACTAATCCCCGCCTCAATCAATGCTTCTTTTATCCGATTCATTGCGACATCTTCTTTAACTTGTTACAAAGGTATATAATTTTATTGGGTAAACCACTGTGCTCTTAAAAGAAAGTATTTCGTTAATGGCTTATCCCAAGCTATTTTGGAAAATTCTATTTGTTTTTTCGCCAGTCGATTTTATAAAACTGCCGCCGATAGTTCGTACTTTCGAAAAAAGATGCTATATTTGCAAATGAAAGAGTTATTTGACAGCATAGCAACGCAAAACGCTGAAATTCGCACGGTTGCTAACTCGTTACCGCCACTTTTCAAATAATTCGCTAAAAGTTTATTCCTCAATCGGTTAAGTCTAACCGATGAAAATCTAAAATAGAAAATATGATACTTTAACTCGTTTGGGTTAGGCGGCTCCTAGTAGATTCTAAGTTTGTATAACGAAAATGGGTTTATATTTTCTTTATCATTCTATAATGGACAAAAATAAATATATTTTTAAAAAATACAAAATATTTTTAGGTGTTATTGAACATGGCTTTTTCATTTAAGAAATATTGTTTATCGCTTGTTGTTGCCGTAAAAATCCCTATATTCGTGCGCAACGATGCGGAAGCACCGCCTTAGGGGGTTCTTCTTATCGTTCATTTTTATTTTTTTTATAGGGGGAATTCAATAGTGATAGGATATCGATATTGTCTTTCGCCTTTGTTTTTGCGATAGCAAAAATATGATTTATTTCCTTGATATACAACTTTTGCGTATAATAATACTAAAGAAGAAACACCTTGACTGTTTTCGTGGCAGCATCATGACTCATTTGAGGGAATTTGTATCCTCAGTCCTTGAATACCGCAGAACAAGCAGGGGAAACTTCAAGCACAAACTTGAGGACATACTCATGCTTGTCATATTGGGGGACGCTCAGCAAGTGTATTACCAGGGCTGACATACTTCAATTTGGCAAACGTCACTTGAAACGCCTGCAGGCGAAAGGGCTATTCCCGTATGGATTACCTTCAGAAGCTACGCTTTGCCGTGTGTTTCAAAGCATAGACGACGAAAAGATGGCTGAACGAATGTCTGCTTTTGCCGAGTTTTCCGTAAAGAGACCCCCGCTTCGGCAACGGACATCATTTGCATCGACGGCAAGGCCATGCGAGGTACCTTGTACCAGAACGGACGTAACCCCGATATTGTATCTGCATATTCACTCCGTTCGGGTTTTACTTTGGCTACTGATGTTTGCAAGGAGAAAAGTAATGAAATTAAATCTGTGCCCCGGTTATTGGACAAACTGGACGTTTTAGGATGTGTAGTCACAGCGGATGCCATGTCATTCCAAAAGGTAATAATAGACAAGATTAGAGATAAAGGAGCGGACTTCGTGATCGAACTCAAGGCGAATCAAAGTTCTTTGCGTTATGGACTTGAAGATTCTATAAAGACCGCCACCCCAACTGACATTTATAAGGAAAGCCCATGCTTGGAACACGGCAGGATTGAGTCAAGGGTATGCTGTATATACTGTGGGGAAGAACTTATTGCTGACAGGGAAGAATGGAATGGGAATTTGACAGTCATAGAAATACTCACATCTACAGAGAAAAAGTCTGATGGCAGGAGTACATCTGAACAGCGGCTGTACATTTCAAGTCTGGATAGCAGTGCAGGGCGGCTTAGTCAGATAACCAAACAGTATTGGGCTATTGAAAGCATGCACTGGGATCTTGACCGCAACCTCCGGCAAGACAGCATAAAGCGTAAAGCTGAACGGTCGGCCAGGAACCCGGACACAATTCAAAGGATGGTGTTGGCACTGATTGCAGTTTGGAAGAACAGAAGGAAAAAAATATCAGATAAGAGAAAGGGGACGGCTGAAATAATAAGGGAGTTATCGGTAAACTTCACTAACGTATTGCATTTTCTGAATCAAAAATGAGAAAAATATAGATTTGATATATTCGTAACAAGTTGATTATCAACAACGAAATTTTCACCCATGCCGCACTGACATGGGTAGGGGGATTGTACCCTTAAATCAAAGGTTAAATGAAAAAACCGTGGTTATTGAAACTATATATGTAATGTGGGAGTTTGACACTTCTTGTCTTCGACGAAATTTGTAACTCTCTGAAATAGTTTCTATAAGAACTCTTTTTCATGTCAAATATACTATTTACATTTCTATATATCGTCTTCTCCGATAAAGCCCGTCTTCTTTAGCAACAACCTGGCGAATACATTTATTCGTACCAGTAGTGGCGATCAGCGTGCTACAGATATGGAAATTCTGGCAATACAGTGCGACCAAGCATTCGGAATCCGTTCTGAGGTGACTATACCCGGCATAGGCATGGAAGATATTAACACTGTCTCGTTGCAAACCTATCGCCGCAGCATTCAACAGTTCAATAGTGAGTTTGCTTACAACAACTTAAATGATGAGGCTTTTTGCCGGAAGATTGGTGCTGTCATTGACGGTCTCCTAACAGAGTTTATAATGATTGCATAGAATTTCAGAATCCGGGAAGATTCTTTATTGATTTTAACCGATTGAAAGAAAATTCGAATATTCCACGCAAAGAATTACCTGAAAGACTTCAAGTATCTGAATCTGCCATACAAAAACACATTGTTTTTCTTAAAGAACAAGGAATCATAACGCGGGAAGGTGGCAATAAATATGGGAAATGGAAAGTAATTGAGTGATACACTCAATTACCTTTATTCGTCTGTTTGCTTTATCCAAAAAATCAAGCGAATGTAAGGTAAGTTGCGCTCATATATGCTCAAAAGATTTTTGAGCGGGTTTAAACCGAACAGAAAGATAAGTGATAAGTTTGTCAAAGAACTAATTGAGATAGCTACCTCTATAGGGCAGCATGAATATCTTAAACGCTATGTGATTTTATAACGAACCATTTCTTATAAAAGAAGCCCTAAAAAACAGCGATTTTACTTAAAAGGATTGCCCTGAAAACTATGTTGAAAACTGCAAATGAAAGGGATGTTTTGCCGATAACCACAAAGGGCATGTTGAATTCTGCAAATGCCATTGCTATAATCGACGATAGGCGCGCAGAAAACAACGTGAAAAAGAATAAATAATAGAAGTAGATTATAATTTATCAAAGAAATAATAACAGCATCATCAGAATAGGAATCGACTGCTGCTGTTGCTTTTTGTATATCTACACGAGTCTGGGAGTAATGAAAAGGCTTGTGGCTGAAAGCAATCTGTTTGTCGCCGTGGTCCGGTCGAAATGCCACACTTCATCGTCCGGAATGCCACACCTCACCACCCGAAACCTGTGGCATTTGGGGCGATAAAGTGTGGCATTTGGGACGATGAAGTGTGGCAGTGCGCGGCACTGCCTAAATAATGATTTAAATTTCACCACGGAGGACACAGAGGACACGGAGGTTTTTAATAAATTCAAATCCGTAGTATCTGTCATTCAGAGGGCTTTAGCCCGAAGAATCTCTTCTCCTTGCATACAATGCGCTATCTTAATAGAGGAGTAGACACGGCTCTTTCATTTAAGGGAGTTAGAGGAGTTATCGCCCTTAAATGATAGTTTTAGCTCATAAAAAGAGAAAGAACTCCGTGTCCTCTGTGGTGAAATAAATTCCCATTAACCCATCGGTGGTATTTATGCGGAATCATAAAAATACTATCCATCGCACTTCTTTTTCCGTTTGGGTTTGTTATATTTGTGTGTGTTTATAAACTCTAAAATATCAATGTATGAAAAGCTGGAAAGTAGAAGCAGCCATCATAGCCGTGGGGCTGCTTTTGTTGGGAATCATGGTAAAAGGCGGTATCAACAATTTTGTGAATAAGGATCGTGTGGTCAGTGTGAAAGGGCTGGCCGAAATGGAAGTGCCTGCTGACAAGGTAGTCTGGCCTCTTGTCTACAAAGACATAGGTAATGACCCTGCACTGCTTTATGCCAATATGGAGAAGAAAAACGCTGCCATCGTGAGTTTCCTTGAAAACAATGGTATTGAGAAGGAGGAAATCAGTATTGCACCGCCCGAAGTGATTGACATGCAGGCCGAACGTTACGTTGACCGCAACGTGGCCTATCGTTATAATGCCACGTCTGTCATCACTGTCACTTCCAAGAATGTGGATAGGGTGCGTAAGCTCATGTCGGGGCAGGCTGAACTCTTGAAGCAGGGTATTGCCATCACGGGAGGGGATTATAAATATAATGTGTCTTATGAATTCACCGGTCTCAACGAAGTGAAGCCCAGAATGATAGAGGAGGCCACGAAGAACGCTCGTGCTGCAGCCGAGAAGTTTGCCAAGGATTCGGACAGTGAACTGGGGAAAATCCGCAATGCCTCGCAAGGGCAGTTCTCCATAAGTGACCGCGATGCCTATACTCCTTATATAAAAAGCGTACGTGTAGTGACTACTGTGAACTATTATTTGAAGAAATAACGAACTCGTCCGCATCTTTCCAAGCGGGAAACTTTAGCCTGAACTCCTGCAGGGAGGAAAGGTTGAGGGAGGCGGTGGCAATCGCCTCTTCGTTGTCGGGCACAGTGGCAAGCACTTCCCCCTTCGGAGAGTAGACCACACTGCCTCCGCTGTGTGGAATGTCTCTGCCGTCCTTGCCGATACGGTTGACACCGCAGACATAACTGATGTTTTCCAGCGCGCGCGCTTGCAGCAGGATGTCCCAGACTTTCCGGCGGGGAATGGGCCAGTTGGCGACGTAAATCAGGAGGTCGTATTCATTGCTCGTATTGCGGCTCCAGACCGGGAAACGAAGGTCATAGCATACAAGCAGCAGTATGTTCCAGCCGCGATATCGGATGATGGGACGCCGGTTACCGGAGGTGAAATGTTCTGTCTCGTGCCCCATCCGGAAGAGGTGGCGTTTGTCGTAATAGTAAGTATTGCCTTCGGGCGTAAGGAAGAATGCGCGGTTGTAGTAGGATGGCTTTCTGCCTTCCGAGGCTGTTTCGCAGGCAATATAGCTGCCGGCAAGAGCAAGCCGGTACTCTTCGGACCATTGGCGCAGTGTTGCGATGGTTTCTCCCGTTGTGGGTTCGGCCAAGCTGGCGGTGTCCATACTGAAGCCGGTGGAGAATGTTTCCGGTAAAACAACAATCTCCGTTGTTCCACGAAGAGTTTCTAACTTCTCGCGGAGACGACGGAGATTTTCTTGTTTATTTTCCCAGACGATGTCTGTTTGCAAGATGCTTATTCGCATGGCATTAATGCTTAATACCTGATTAGATATTTCCTAAATCAAAATTTTCGGGATTTTTTCCTTTAAAGTTCTTGAAGTACAGTTTTATCTCGCGCATATCCTTTTCGATGTCTCCGGTAGGCATGACAGCCTTGGTAGAGGAGATGGTCTTGGAAGGATAATCAATCCCGATAAGCATGATGGGCACTTGTGCTTTAAGTGCTATGTAATAAAAACCTTTCTTCCAGTTGGGATTGGCTTTACGGGTTCCTTCCGGTGTAATAGCCAGGTGGAAATGCTTGCTGTTTGCAAACTTTTCGGTCATTTGGTCCACTAAGGAAGATTTACGTCCCCGGTTCACCGGAATGCCGCCAACGGCTTTGAATATCAGTCCCAGAGGAAAAAAGAACCATTCCTTTTTCATCATGAAACTGGTCTTGCGACCGATGGCACCATAAAACAATTTACCGATAAATAAGTCCCAATTGGAAGTATGGGGTGCCGCACAAATTACACATTTGTCGTAGTCGGGCACCGTCACGTTTGTCTTCCAGCCCAGCAGGCGATAATAAATGAAGCTATAAAAGGCTTTCTTCATCTTATTTCAGTTTGCCCATTGCGTCAATAATTTCGTCTACTTTTGCATTGAAGTCAGCACGAAGTTTTTTGTAGAAACCTTTTACATTTCCTGGCTCGGTGTGGCTGATGCGGCTTATGAATTCATCTTGCATTTTCAGAATTTCAGCCATCAGTTCATCGGCTTTTTGTTTGTCTGTTCCAGGCACATATAAGCTGTTTACAAGACACTCTGTGAACAATTCACCTGCAATATAGTTTATATTCTTCTTTAGTTCTTTTCTACTTGCCATAATCTTTACGTTTAAAATGAATAATCTGAATTATTTTCGGTAAAGATAATGTTTTTCTTTGTTAGTGTAGAGCAAAAAAGGGTTTTTATGTGTTTTTAATTTAGTAGTTTTGTGGAATTATTCCACAAACTGTGGACACATTCCACAGGGAAAAATGGAGGATGCCACCATGAATAAAGAACTGCCGTCTGCTTTTCTGCTTGATATATAGTTTGTTAGACGTAATGGATGAGATAGTGATAGATTGGCATCGGATTTGCTTTAATAGAAAGAAACAGGGTTAAATTTAATATACAAACAAGCATGAGACAGTTTTTTACGAAAAAAGAATTGAAACTAAAGAAGAAGAGGTTGCTGATGATGGTTGCCTGCATGGCGGTATTGTTGGCAGGTTACGTTATTCTGACTTGGCCTAAGAAGGTGGAATCGGAAGCTCCTACCGTGATTGTGGAATCTGCGGAAAAAGGAGATGTGGAGATATATGGCGAGTACGTGGGACGTATTCGCGCTCAGCAGTTTGTAGAGGTACGTGCGCGTGTGGAAGGGTATTTGGAGAATATGCTTTTCGCAGAAGGAACATATGTCACCAAGAACCAGGTACTTTTTGTGATAAACCAGGACCAGTATAGGGCAAAGGCTGACAAAGCTCGTGCACAGTTAAAGAAGGATGAAGCGCAGGCATTGAAGGCAAAGCGCGATTTGGAGCGTATCCGCCCCCTCTATGCGCAGAACGCTGCCAGCCAGCTGGATTTGGACAATGCCCAGGCTGCTTACGAGACTGCAGAAGCCTCAGTAGCGATGAGCCAGGCCGATTTGGACCAGGCTGAATTGGAATTGGGATATACGTTGGTCCGTTCTCCGCTATCGGGACATATCAGTGAAAGAAATGTGGATTTGGGAACATTGGTCGGACCGGGAGGCAAGTCCTTGCTGGCTACGGTTGTGAAAAGTGATACGGTTCTGGTAGATTTCAGCATGACGGCATTGGATTACCTGAAAAGCAAGGAACGGAATATCGATATAGGGCGTCAGGACTCTACACGTTCCTGGCAGCCGAACATTACGATTACTTTGGCGGATAATACCGTCTATCCTTATAAGGGCTATGTGGATTTTGCCGAACCTCAGGTGGACCCTCAGACCGGAACATTCTCCGTGCGTGCCGAAATGCCGAACCCTAACAAAGTGTTGTTACCGGGGCAGTTTACAAAGGTTAAGCTATTGCTGGATGTACGTGAGGGTGCTGTCGCCGTTCCTCAAAAGGCGGTTACCATTGAGAAAGGTGGTGCATATATTTTTGTGATGCGCCGGGACTCTACGGTTGAAAAGCGTTTCATTGAACTGGGACCTGAATTTGGCAACAATTGGGTGGTTGAGCGTGGTCTGGTTGCCGGAGAACAAATTGTGACTGAAGGTTTCCACAAGCTGACTCCGGGTATGAAAGTACGTGCCCAGGCTGCCGTTCCTAAAAAGGAGGAAGAGCAGACGAGTGATTCTCTGAACAAGCAGGTTGTTTCCGAAACGAAGCCGACCGCTCCTGCTGAGAATAAATCAAAGGACAACAACCCTTCAAAGTAATGATGCCATGAAAGTAAGTTTCTTTATAGACCGGCCGGTATTCTCGGCGGTGATATCGATTGTGATTGTGATTGTCGGTATCATTGGCCTGACGATGCTGCCAGTAGACCAATATCCGCAGATAACGCCTCCCGTAGTGAAAATCAGCGCTTCCTATCCGGGAGCCAGTGCGCTGACTGTTTCGCAGGCGGTGGCAACCCCTATCGAGCAGGAGATAAACGGCACTCCCGGCATGTTGTACATGGAGTCCAACAGTTCCAATTCCGGTGGCTTTTCGGCTACGGTCACTTTCGACGTGTCTGCCGACCCGGATTTGGCTGCCGTAGAAATACAGAACCGTGTGAAACTGGCGGAGAACCGTTTGCCGGCCGAAGTGATTCAGAACGGTATTTCTGTGGAAAAGCAGGCTCCCAGCCAGTTGATGACCATCTGTCTGACTTCCAGTGACCCGAAGTTCGACGAAATTTATCTGAGTAACTTTGCCACTATCAATGTACTCGACTTGTTGCGCCGTATCCCCGGTGTGGGACGTGTTTCCAACATCGGTAGCCGCTACTATGCCATGCAGATATGGGCGTTGCCCGACAAACTTGCCAACTTCGGACTGACGGTGCAGGATTTGCAGAATGCCCTGAAGGACCAGAACCGTGAGTCTGCTGCGGGTGTTTTGGGACAACAGCCGGTGAAGGGACTCGACATTACTATCCCTATCACTACCCAGGGACGTTTAAGTTCGGCAAAGCAGTTTGAGGACATTGTGGTCCGTGCCAATGCCAACGGTTCCATTATCCGTCTGCGCGATGTGGCGCGTGTTTCATTGGAAGCATCTTCATATAGCACGGAGAGTGGCATCAACGGTGAGAATGCTGCCGTTCTCGGTATCTATATGCTTCCCGGGGCCAATGCAATGGAAGTTGTAAAGAGCGTAAAGGCTGCTATGGAGGAAATCAGTGCAAATTTCCCTGAGGGGATGAGTTATGAGATTCCCTTCGACATGACGACTTATATTTCCGAATCCATTCACGAAGTGTACAAGACGTTGTTCGAAGCGCTGATTCTGGTGGTGCTGGTTGTATTTCTATCCTTGCAAAGTTGGCGTGCGACGGTGATACCGATTGTTGCGGTACCTATTTCCCTGATTGGTACCTTCGGTTTCATGCTTATTTTCGGTTTCTCTCTGAACATACTGACTTTGCTTGGATTGATTCTCGCCATCGGTATTGTGGTGGATGATGCCATTGTGGTGGTGGAGAATGTAGAACATCTTATGGAGACGGAGAAATTGAGCCCGTATGAAGCTACCAAAAAGGCGATGAACGGATTGGCAAGTGCCTTGATTGCCACATCATTGGTGCTCTGTGCCGTGTTTGTGCCGGTAAGTTTCTTGAGCGGAATCACCGGACAGTTATACCGTCAGTTTACCATTACTATCGCCGTTTCCGTATTGCTTTCTACGGTAGTGGCCCTGACGCTTAGTCCCGTCATGTGTTCGCTCATATTGAAGCCCGACAGTGGAAAGAAAAAGAACATAGTTTTCCGCAAAATCAATGAATGGCTGAACTTGGGCAATCACAAATACGTGGCTGTCATTAACCGGGTCATCAGGAATCCCCGCCGCTTGATGAGTGCGTTCGGCCTGGTACTGGTTGCCATTTTCATTATCCACCGGTTGGTGCCTACCAGTTTCCTGCCGGTAGAAGACCAGGGCTATTTTAAGATAGAGTTGGAGTTGCCGGAAGGTGCTACTTTGGAGCGAACCCGTGTGGTGACCGACCGTGCCGTGCAATACTTGGAGAAGAATCCCTATGTGGCCTATGTGCAGAACGTGACGGGTAGCAGCCCCCGTGTGGGTAGCAACCAGGCACGCAGTGAGCTGACGGTTATTCTGAAACCGTGGGAAGAGCGTAAGGGGATTTCCATCGATAAGATAATGGAGAATGTGGAGCAGGATTTGAAGGAATATCCCGAATGCAAGGTCTATCTTTCCACGCCTCCGGTCATTCCGGGATTGGGTACCTCGGGAGGTTTCGAAATGCAGCTTGAGGCGCGTGGAGAGGCGACGTTTGACAACTTGGTGCAGGCGGCAGATACGCTGATGTATTATGCCCAGAAGCATAAGGAGCTGACGGGGCTTTCATCATCCTTGCAGTCTGAAATACCGCAACTTTATTTTGATGTGGACCGTGATAAGGTGAAAATGCTGGGTGTGCCCCTGGCGGATGTATTCTCTACCATGAAGGCCTATACCGGTTCAGTATATGTGAATGACTTCAATATGTTCAACCGTATATATAAGGTGTATATCCAGGCCGAGGCTCCTTATCGTGAGCATAAGGACAATATCAACTTGTTCTTTGTAAAGGCAAAGGACGGAGTGATGGTGCCGCTTACTTCCTTGGGAAATGCCTCTTATACCACCGGTCCGGGCAGTATCAAGCGTTTCAATATGTTTACCACTGCCGTCATCCGCGGTTCTGCGGCACAAGGCTACAGTTCCGGCCAGGCAATGGAGATTATGGAGCAGATTGCACGTGACCACTTGCCGGACAATATCGGTCTGGAGTGGAGTGGCCTTTCCTATCAGGAAAAGAAGGCGGGAGGACAGACGGGTCTTGTGCTTACGCTGGTATTCCTTTTCGTATTCCTCTTTTTGGCTGCGCAATATGAAAGTTGGACGGTGCCTATCGCTGTATTGCTTTCACTGCCGGTTGCCGCTTTGGGTGCCTATCTGGGCGTTGTGATATGCGGATTGGAGAATGATATTTATTTCCAAATCGGCTTGGTGATGCTGGTGGGGCTTGCGGCAAAGAATGCCATTTTGATTGTGGAGTTTGCCAAGGTGCAGGTTGACAAGGGAGGAGACTTGATACAGTCTGCCATCCATGCTGCCCAACTCCGTTTCCGGCCTATCCTGATGACTTCCCTCGCCTTTGTATTGGGAATGCTTCCTATGGTGTTGGCAAGCGGACCGGGCTCGGCGAGCCGTCAGGCCATCGGTACGGGTGTTTTCTTCGGAATGATATTTGCCATTGTATTCGGTATTGTGCTTGTACCGTTCTTCTTTGTCCTGGTATACAAGACAAAAGCCAAAGTGCAGCATAAGATTAAGAAAGACTGATTTTAAAGACAACGTTTATGAAAAGAAAGAACATATATATTATTTTGTTGCTGAGTATGTTTGCCCTTACCTCATGCAAGGTGGGCAAGAGCTATGTGCGTCCGGAGATGGCATTGCCGGATAGCCTGGCACAGCAGCAGGATAGCATGAGCATAGCCGATGAACAGTGGCAGGCAGTTTATACGGACAGCACGCTGCGTGCTTTGATAGACCGTGCTCTGGAATATAACAAAGACATGCTGATTGCAGCTTCCCGTGTCAAGGAGATGGCTGCCCAAAAACGTATCAGTGTTGCCATCCTTCTGCCGCAGCTCACCGGAAAGGTGGAGGCTGAGCGCGAGGTGGAGAATTACGGTGGTCATAGCCGTGATGTAGGCAATACTTACGAAGCCAAGGCGTTGCTCTCTTGGGAACTGGACCTTTGGGGAAACTTGAGATGGAAGAAAGTGGCTGCTGTGGCCGAATATTTGCAAAGTGTGGAGGCGCAGCGTGCGTTGCGCATGACCATCGTTGCCGAAGTGGCGCAGGCTTATTATGAGCTGGTAGCCCTTGATACGGAACTGGAGATTGTGCGCCAGACACAAAAGGCGCGTGAAGAGGGAGTGCGCTTGGCGCGTATCCGTTTTGAAGGAGGGCTGACCTCGGAGACCTCTTATCAACAGGCTCAAGTGGAGTTGGCTCGTACGGCTACTCTTGTTCCGGATTTGGAACGCCGTATCTCTCTGAAAGAAAATGATATATCCTTCCTTGTGGGGGAATTCCCTACCCGTATCAAGCGTGTCAATTTTCTGCAGGAACTGGATGTGCCGGAGTTCTTACCGGTAGGTCTGCCTTCCGATTTGTTGGAACGTCGCCCCGATGTCCGTGTGGCAGAGCAGCAGTTGAGGGCTGAACATGCCAGAGTGAAAGTTGCTTATACCAATATGTTCCCCCGTTTGGCCCTGACCGGACAATTTGGATTGGAAAGTGATGTGTTATCCAATTTCCTGGAATCTCCCTATTCCTTATTGAATGGGGCAGTCTTGGCACCACTTTTCGGTTGGGGAAAGAACCGTGCTGCATTGAATGCACAGAAGGCTTCTTTTGAAGCCGAAGTGCATAGCTATGAAAAGACAGTGCTGAATGCTTTTAAGGAAGCGAAGAATGCCATTGTAGATTTCAATAAGATAAAGGAGGTCTACCAACTGCGTGCCAAACTTGAACGTTCTGCCAAGGGATATGTGGATTTGGCACAGTTGCAATACATCAACGGTGTCATCAATTATATGGATGTGCTCGATGCCCAGCGTGGTTATTTCGATGCCCAAATAGGGGTGAGCAATGCCATCCGCGACGAACTTATTGCCATGGTAAATGTCTATAAGGCATTGGGGGGTGGCTGGCAAACCGAATGACGTGTGATTAAAGAAGATAGCAAGGGCGTGTATGTACCGAAATATTTGATGGTATATACACGCCCTTGTTCTATAATTGGCTTATTTCATCTAGGATTCTGTATTTAGAGTCTCCTTGTTTTCTTTCTTTTCCTTTGCCTTTTCTACTTCAAGAGCTACGTTTACAGCATTCATGCCTTTAAGGCCACGTTCGAGGTCGAACGTCACAATATTGTTTTCTGCTATATCTGTCAGCACATTGTTAATGTGGAAAAAGTATTTTTCGACCCCGGATAAGTCCTTGATGAAGCCGAAGCCTTTCGATTCATTGAAAAACTCGATACGTCCTCTGCGGATGACCGGTTCTTCCTTGTCTTTTTTGGGAGTTGATATGACGATTTCTTCCAGCTTTATTTCTTCTTTGGGAGTGTTTTCTGCCGGAGGAGTAGAGGTTATCATGCCGTTTTCGTCAACATAGGCAATCATATCTTCAAAGCTATTGGCTTTGTTGGATAGTTTTTTTTCTTCTTTCTTTTTTTGTTTTTCAGCTCGTCGGGCGAGTCTTTTCTTTTCATTTTCACGCTTGTCTGCGGAGATGGATTTGGCCATGTATTTTTATTTATTGAGTTATAAAAAAAGCAGGGGGCATTGTTACAACACCTCCTGCTCTTGTCAGTAGTTAAGAATATTAATATCTTCTGGAGTTGTAACCGCCTCTTCTGTCGCGATTGCCGCCATTGGAAGGTCTTTCTTCGCGGGGGCGTGCCACGTTTACCGAGATTTGTTTGTGGTCAAATTCAGCACCGTTCAATTCGTCAATGGCTTTTTGGCCTGCTGCATCGTCCGGCATTTCTACGAAACCGAAACCTCTGGATCTTCTTGTTTCTCTGTCTGTAATGATTCTTGCAGAAGAAACTTCTCCGTACTCTGAAAATAAATCGTTTAAGTCAGCGTCTGTTGTGCTGAAATTTAAACCTGAAATGTAAATGTTCATTTGAAATTTTAATTAATTGTAATTATTAAATTGGAGTATGGAGAATAATTATGGAAGAGACCGCCTAATAATAGTTGTATATTAAAAGAAGAACAATGCGATAACGACTCGTAACTCAAACTTTGCGGCAAAGATAACACAATAAATCAGTTAATTGCTTTCTTCTCCTTTTTATTTTAGGATAAAAAACGATAAATGTCATTTTATACATTATTTCGGCCTCTCGTTTGCATATCTTACGAAAAAAAGCGAAATTTGCGACGCTTTTAAACGGAACTTTACTAACACCTTTAAATAATTAAGAGAAATGACTAAAAGTGCATTGCAAATTGCAAGGGCTGCCTATCAGCCCAAACTTCCGAAAGCGCTGAAAGGAACTGTTAAGGCTGCAGAAGGCGCAGCTACTCAGTCTGTTGCTGACCAGGAAGAAATCAAGAAATTGTTCCCCAATACGTACGGAATGCCTTTGATTAAGTTTGAAACTACCGATGAGGTGGTTAACTTCCCCGCAATGAACGTGGGTGTTATCCTTTCCGGTGGACAGGCTCCTGGCGGTCACAATGTGATTTCCGGTATTTTCGACGGTATCAAGAAGCTGAACAAAGACAGCAAATTGTATGGCTTTATTCTGGGTCCTGGCGGCTTGGTTGACCATAATTATATGGAACTGACTGCTGACATCATTGATGAATACCGCAATACGGGTGGTTTTGACATCATCGGTTCGGGCCGTACCAAGCTGGAAAAGGAAGAACAGTTTGAGAAAGGTTATGAAATCCTGAAAGAACTCGGCATCAAGGCATTGGTTATCATCGGTGGCGATGACTCCAACACTAATGCTTGCGTACTGGCTGAATACTATGCTGCCAAGAATTATGGCGTGCAGGTAATAGGTTGCCCCAAGACCATCGACGGTGACTTGAAGAATGATATGATTGAAACTTCTTTCGGTTTCGATACTGCTTGCAAGACTTACTCTGAAGTAATCGGCAACATCCAACGTGACTGTAACTCTGCCCGTAAATACTGGCACTTCATCAAGTTGATGGGACGTTCCGCTTCTCATATCGCTTTGGAATGTGCATTGCAGGTTCAACCCAATATGTGTATCATCTCTGAAGAGGTTGAAGCTAAGGATATGTCTTTGGACGACATCGTGACCAGCATTGCCAAGGTCGTTGCTGAACGTGCAGCCCAGGGTAACAACTTTGGTACGGTTCTTATCCCCGAAGGATTGGTTGAATTCATCCCGGCCATGAAGCGTCTGATTGCTGAGTTGAACGACTTCCTTGCTGCCAATGCAGAAGAGTTTGCTCAAATTAAGAAATCTCACCAACGCGATTATATCATCCGTAAACTCTCTCCGGAGAATGCGGCCATCTACGCAAGCTTGCCCGAAGGCGTGGCTCGCCAGTTGTCTCTGGACCGCGACCCGCACGGAAACGTACAGGTATCTCTGATTGAAACAGAAAAGTTGCTGTCCGAAATGGTTGGCACTAAGCTGGCTCAGTGGAAAGAAGAGGGCAAGTTCGTAGGCAAGTTTGCTGCACAGCACCACTTCTTCGGCTACGAAGGACGTTGCGCTGCTCCGTCTAACTTCGACGCTGACTACTGCTACTCTTTGGGTTATGCAGCATCTGCATTGATTGCTAACGGAAAGACCGGCTACATGTCTTCTGTACGCAACACTACTGCTCCTGCCGAAGAATGGATTGCAGGCGGTGTGCCCATCACTATGATGATGAACATGGAACGTCGCCACGGTGAAATGAAGCCGGTTATCCAGAAGGCTCTGGTGAAGCTGGACGGTGCTCCGTTCAAGGCATTCGCTGCTCAGCGTGACCGTTGGGCTATGGAAACAGACTACGTTTATCCAGGCCCTATCCAATACTTCGGTCCGACAGAAGTTTGCGACCAGGCTACGAAGACTTTGCAGCTGGAGCAGGCTAAATAAGTTGATGCATCAACAAGTTGACAATAAAACGGAGGGGCGGTTCATTCCGCCCTTTCTTTTCCTTTGCTCATGGCAACCAAGACCTCCACAAATATCCGGCGTAAAACTACTGCCGCCCGTCGTTCTTCCTCTCCGCGGAGCAAGAAGAAAATGCAGCCGCGTACCATGCCCGTATGGTTGCGCAATCTTTTGGCGGTCTGTATCATTCTTGTTTTTTCTACCGGCTTTTACTGGTTTTTCATTCGTCCTTATGCTTATCGCTGGAAGCCTTGTTATGGTCAGAAAGGTTACGGTGTATGTATGCCTTGCAACTATGAGGTGCATGGCATAGACATATCCCACTATCAGGGAAAGATAGATTGGGAACTCCTGACACATAATAGAGAAGCCCAATTTCCCATTCACTTTATTTTTCTGAAAGCTACCGAAGGCGGCGATCATGGTGACGATACGTTTACGCAGAACTTCGGCCAGGCGCGTAAATACGGTTTTATCCGTGGTGCCTATCATTATTTTATCCCTAAGACCGATGCCCACAAGCAAGCCGATTTCTTTATCCGTACCGTGCAGCTGGTAAAGGGAGACCTGCCTCCCGTACTCGATGTGGAGACTACCGGCAAGCAGTCACCGCAGGAACTTAAAACGGCAGTCAAGACTTGGCTGGATAGGGTAGAGGCGCATTACGGCGTAAAGCCTATTCTTTATACTTCCTATAAATTCAAGAAACGCTATCTCAGCGATTCCATTTTCAATGCTTATCCTTATTGGATAGCCCATTATTATGTAGATTCCGTGCGCTATGAGGGCAAGTGGCACTTTTGGCAGCACACCGATGTAGGCACTGTGCCCGGTATCGAAAAAGAGGTGGATTTGAACGTCTTTAACGGGACACTGGAAGAGTTGCAGGCGCTTACATTGCAGAAGTAATCCGTCGTTACTGTCTTTCATCTGTCCGATAGTGGACATGTGTTCATTTTCGGACACAGGCTTAGTTTCGTTTTTCTTTGATAATCTGATTGTTGGCAGTTTGGTCTGTCTTTTGCTTTTTATCATACATTAATATGTATCTGTATGATAGGAAAATACTTGCAACAATCTTTTATGATGCTGAAGCAGCAACCCTTGTTCAGTTGCTTCTATATTGTCGCTACCGGACTGGCTATCTCTATGGTCATGGTACTGGCTGTCTTGTATTATATAAAGATAGGGGATATCTATCCTGAGACCCATCGTAGCCGTATGCTTGTTGCATCTTCAGCTCATATGCAATATACAAAAGATACGGACTGGAATACTACCTGGAAATTTTCCATCCCTTTTGTAAAGGATTGCTTTTACTCTTTGGAGGGAGTGGAAGCTGTGACTGCCGTGAGCGATGCCGATAGCTGGTTTGTGAAAGTAGGGAATGTGAAGCGTCCTCTTTCAGCACTTGTGAAGCTGACCGATACCGGCTTCTGGAAAGTATTCGATTTTTCCTTCATTTACGGACAACCTTTTACTGATGCCGATTTTCAGAGTGGCATGCGTACAGCGGTTATTTCGGAAGATATGGCTCGCCGTGTTTTTGGAAAAGGGGATGCCGTGGGGGAGTATATCAAACTGAATTATACGGATTACCGTGTATGTGGGGTCGTGAAGTCGCCAAGCTATGCCATGAAGCTGAGTTACGCGCAAGTCTGGTTGCCTTATACCTGCCAGCCTGCCTATGTGAGAGACAATAACCAGTGGGGAGTAATCGGACCGTTTCAGGTGGCAGTTCTTCTGCCCTCGGCAGCAGATGCCGACCGGGTGAAATTGCAGGTAGATGAATATGTACGCAAATTCAATACTCTGCCGCATGATGATTATCATCTGGTGATGCACGGTCAGCCTTATCTTTATTGGAAGACGCTGTTTTATGTCAATGACATGGACGACTTGGATTTCTTTGTGATAGTCCGGCAAATGGGATTGTGGCTGCTGATGCTGTTGTTAGTACCTGCACTCAATTTGTCAGGAATGATTTCCTCGCGCATGGAGCGCAGGCTTCCTGAGATGGGAATACGGAAAGCATTCGGTGCTACCGGGGAACGTCTTTTCTCACAGATTGTATGGGAGAATCTTTTGCTGACGTGCTTGGGAGGCATTATGGGGCTGATACTCTCTTTCAGCATGGTGTACTTTGCTAAGAGTTGGTTGCTGACCATGCTTGACGGAGGAACGCAACCGTTACCGGACAGTGTTCAGATGAGCATAACGACGGATATGCTGTTCAATCCTACCTTGTTTGCAGTTACGTTTGTGGTTTGTGTGGTACTGAATTTACTTTCGGCATTGATACCCACCTGCGTGGCTTTGAAGAAAGATATTGTTTATTCGCTCAGCCGACAAAAATAATAAGTTATGTTACAACAAATCATGAATATGCTGTGGAACAGCCGTCGGCACAATCTGTGGATTATGCTGGAACTGGTGGTGATAACGATAGTCAGTTGGGCTGTTCTGGACCCGTTGTTTGTCTTGACATACAACCAGTCCATCCCGAACGGTTACGATGCTGAAGGACTCTACCGTCTGGAGGTGACGCGTAATAAGGCGGATACACTTTCCGTTCCTGCCCGGGACTTTGAACGGATTATGCAGGGATTGCGCCATCACAAGGACATTGAGTCAGCTACATGTGTGCTGTCCGGAGCCTATCCCAGTTCTCCGGGTAATAATATGAATAGAGTTTTTAAAGATTCAGTAGAGGTACGCATGACGTATATTCCCTTTTTTACGAACTCCGGCTTTTTCCGGACTTGGCGTTTCCGTTCGGCTAAGGATGGTGCTTGGGAGACACTTGAGAAGCTGGAAGTTCCCAAAGGCAGCGTGATAATGTCGGAAGATGCCGTCATGTTGCTTTCCGAAGGCAAGGATTTGATCGGGCAAAGCGTGTACAGTACTTATGATTCCACGGAAATTCGTGTTGCAGGAATCATGAAGCCTATTAAAATGCGGAACAGTATGCAACCTTATCTGGTACGCTTGGTTTCCTATGGAAATGAAGAACAGATGCCCTCATGGGCCTTTGATAGCGGGCTGCGTATATTTTTCCGGACAAAGGCGGATGTTTCCGAAGGGCGTTTTATAGAAGAATTCATGTCGTGGGTGGATGATAACCTTTCGTCCGGTTCGTTGGTGTTCACGAAACTGACTCCTTTCCATGAAGTGCAGCGTGAAAGTGATTTGCAGGAAGGAGCTACGAACGAGATACGGATGAAGTATGCTTTGGCCTATTTCTTCATGATAAATTTGCTGTTGGCTGTAAGCGGTACCTTCTGGCTGCATACACGGACTCGCCGCGAGGAAATAGGTATCCGCCTATCCTATGGAGCCTCTCCCGGAGGTATCTGCCGAATGTTGATAGGAGAGGCTTTTATCATGACAACCATAGCTGTCTTTGTCGGTTGTTTCTTGTATTTCCAGTGGGCCTATTATGAAGGATTCTATACGCTGGATGACGGCGTGCCGGGATATGGCGACCTTTACCTGACCAATCATTTCTTTGCACATTTCTGCATCGTATCACTGCTGGTATATGTGGTGATGATGGCGGTGACATGGCTTGGTGTATACATTCCAGCGCACAGTATCAGCCGTATATCGCCGGTAGAAGCGTTACGGGATGAATAAATGCTCATTTTCTGAACTTCACCGCTGCCCATCGGTTCTTCTCACGATGGTGGACAAAGTGCAGTCCGTTACGTTCGGCTTCTTCGCGGATGACGGGAATGTCATCTATGTAGAAACCGCTCATCAACAACTCCGCTCCGGGATTCATGCGAGCTATGTAGTGCTTCATGTCCGCCAGGAGGATATTGCGGTTGATGTTGGCGATAACCATATCAAACGGACCTTTGCTTTTCAGAGAGGAGGCATCGCCTTGGGATACGGCAATGTTGTCCACTCCATTCAATGCTATATTTTCGAGGGAGTTGCGCACGCACCATTCATCTATGTCGATAGCCGTACAAGGAGAGGCTCCACGCATGCGTGCCAGTATGGCAAGGATGGAAGTTCCACAACCCATATCGAGCAGTGATTTGCCTTGCAGGTCACTGTCCAGCAGTTCGCCGATGATGAGGCTGGTGGTCTCGTGGTGCCCCGTGCCGAATGCCATCTGCGGATTGATGACGATGTCATATTCAGCCTGGGGAACATCATTGTGGAAAGTGCTGTGGATGACACAGCGGTCTCCGATGACGATGGGCTGGAAGAAGTTCTTTTCCCATTCTTCGTTCCAGTCTTTATCTTTGGCTTCCACATAGCTGTATGCTATTTGCGTGTCGGGCAGGGGGAAGTCGGCAAGTGCCTCTTTGAGGACGGTTTCGCTATAAAGGTCTTTCTGTATGTAAGCGGTGATGCCGTCGGTCTGCTCGACAAAACTTTCAAAGCCGGCTTCGCCCAAGACGCCGGAAAGTACATCGTTGACTATTTCTGTGCACGGAACGGTGCGGAATGTAAATTCTAAATATTTCATCGGAATATGATTGTTTGTTAAATACAGAACATGATTTTTAGAAGCAAACCAGTTTCTGCGTATATTTGTTTATCTTTCTGCAAAGGTAATGCAAACCGAGGGTAGAATAAAACGAACGTGCTCTTTTTTA
Source organism: Bacteroides sp. AF34-31BH (assembly GCF_003602795.1). Lineage (NCBI taxonomy): Bacteria > Pseudomonadati > Bacteroidota > Bacteroidia > Bacteroidales > Bacteroidaceae > Bacteroides > Bacteroides sp. AF34-31BH. Next base: position 332,023 of record NZ_QTLV01000004.1, on the reverse strand, counting down.
TCCGGCAGGGACTTTGATTTATTGAATGATAGGGTATTTAGGGAATTCCCTATAAATCTTTGGGGAAAATCTGCTGCATGGGATAAAATCCGGCGTTATCTTTGTGACGTGAAGAAATAGATAAACGTAAAATCCATAGACCAAACTAATATGAAAAAGATTGTTTTTTTATCGCTTTTTGCCTTGTGCCTCCCATGGACACTGGTGGCACAAAGTATAGATGACGACCTTTACTACACTCCTTCCAAGAATAAGGAAGAGAAAAAAGAAGAGGTGAAGCAGGAGAAGAAAGTCGCTGCTCCCGTAGAAGAGATTGTAGTAAAGTCGAATGTACCGACCACTGTCTATTCATCGCCGGGAAGCACTACTGTTGTAGTAAAAGACCGTAAGGGAAACACCCGCGATGTGGACGAATATAACCGCCGTTATGACTCCCGCGACAATGATTTCGTGATGGAGAACGATACCCTTTACATCAATGAAAAAGAAGATGACGGTCTGGACGGCGAATGGGTGAACGGTGAATTTGAAGGTTCGCAGGATGATTACGAGTATGCTACCCGTATCATCCGTTTCCGTAATCCCCGTTATGCCATCAGCATCAGCAGCCCGCTATATTGGGATGTGGTCTATGGCTTGAATTCCTGGGATTGGAACGTGTATACCGACGGATTATATGCATATGCTTTCCCTACATTCACCAACCGCTTGTGGTGGGATTGGCGCTATAACTCTTATGGTTGGGGCGGTTATCCTTACTATGGCTGGGGATGGAACAGCTGGTACGGTCCGAGCTGGAGCTTTGGCTGGGGCGGCTGGTACGGCGGTGGCTGGTGGGGACATCACCATCACTATCATCCCGGATATTATCCCGGTGGCGGTGGTCATTGGGGAGGCGGCCATTGGGGAAATGCATATACCAATAGACGTTCTTATGGTCCGAGCCGTTCTTCTTATGCCGGAAACAGAGTATCGTCCTCTACTTCCCGCCGTTCTTCTACTGTAAATGGAGGGCAGACTGTACGTCGTAGCAGTACTACTTCCGGTCAAGTGAGACGTAGCAGTACCGGTACGTCAACCCGTCGGGTGGTAGGTACAAGAAGTTCGTCTACAGTTCGTTCAAGTTCTTCTGCAACTCGCTCAAGTGTAAACCGTTCGAGTGCGGCTTCTACCCGCCGTTCCACTTACACCCGTCCAAGCAGTACGCGTAGTAGCTCATATAATAGTAGCGTAGAAGGAGTTCGTAGCAGTCGTTCTTCCGGTGTACGCTCTTCTGTTGGAACTTCCACTCGTAGCAGGACTTCATCGACTTATAACAGAGGTTCAAGCGCCGCACCGGCACGCAGCTACTCCAATGACAACAATCGTAGTAGCAGTCGTTCATATTCTGCTCCAGTACGTTCATCCAGTAGCACCCGTTCTTCTTCCAGCTTCTCTTCAGGCAGTAGCTCACGTTCCAGTTACTCCAGTGGTGGTGGCGGTGGTGCCAGTCGTTCCAGTGGCGGCGGTGGTTCCAGAAGACGGTAAGTATAAGTATGTTTTAATCTAACAAGACTAAGAATTATGAAGAAGATAACCATGATAGCCCTTGCTATGTTTACAGCTGTAGGCGCAGGGGCACAGACAATATATGATGCAACGAATATTGCACAGAAGGAATTGAATGGAACCGCCCGTTTTGTCGGAATGGGCGGAGCTATGGGAGCATTGGGTGGTGATATTTCTACCATAGGAACCAATCCTGCCGGTATCGGTATTTATCGTAGCAATGATGCTATGCTTACCTTTGGCTATTCAATGACGGGCACAGAAAGCAATTATGTAGGTAATAAATTTGAAACGAACAAGAACCGCTGGAGTTTTGATAATGCCGGTTTTGTGATAGCTTCGAAGATAGGCAATCATACTCCTTTGCGGTATGTGAATTTTGGTTTTAATTACCACAAATCAAAGTCATTCTATAAGAATATGACGATGCAGGGGTTGATGGGAAGCATAGATAATCAATATGTATCTCAAGTGCGGAGTATGGCGCAGCAGGCTACGGATGCAGCTTATGCGTTCTATCATCGTCCTCAATATGATTACCCGGATCAAGGAGCTTATTTGGACTATGGGCGCAAGGATATTTATCAACATAATTATGCTGGATGGCTGGGGACTATGGGGTATCAAGGTGCACTTGTTCTTGAGGATATAGAAAGTGAGGACTATAATACTTATCCTCCTTATATTCCTTCCGAAGCGGATGCTTATTTCTTGTCGCGTGAGCGTGGCGGTGTTGACCAATATGATTTCAATATCTCCTTCAATATAAATGACCGTTTTTACTTTGGTGTTACTCTGGGTGCTTATGATGTGGATTACAACAAGTATTCCCTTTATGATGAAAAGTATGCCTATACATTGGAAGGAGATACACATGTTTATGATGACGAAGGTTATTCCTTGGAGAGCTTTAATCGTATACATGGTTCGGGTTTCGACTTTAAATTCGGCGCCATTTTCCGGCCGATTGAAGATTCTCCGCTTCGTATAGGTTTAGCTGTGCATACTCCTATCTATTACAAACTGACTTATACTACGGGGGCATTACTGACTTCGGATTTGTATTTGCCTGATGATGCGGGGAATGAACGTCTTACTCGTACAACTGTAGATACTTATTCTGCATTGGGCGGTAGAGACATGGACCGTGACTTTAAACTGCAAACCCCGTGGGTGTTTAACGCCAGTTTAGGCTATACGGTAGGTAATAATCTGGCTTTGGGAGCTGAATATGAATATGAGGATTACTCAAGCATGAAGTTCAAATATCCTGAAGGTGATGAGATGGCATGGGAAACGGGTGAGGCTGACCTCTGTATGAAGGGGGTAAGTACGCTTCGTTTAGGAGCAGAATACAAGCCGATACCTGCTTTCTCTCTGCGTGCCGGTTACAATTACAGTACTGCAGCCTATAAAAAGGATGCTATTAAGGCATTGCCTTCCAATTCTATAAATACAGATACGGATTTTGCCAATAGCAAATCGATGAATACTTTCACTTTAGGTATCGGTTATCGCTTTTCTTCGTTTTATGCGGATTTGGCTTATAAATTCGATACTTATAAATCTGATTTCTATCCGTTTTATAATGATATAAATGGCTTGGTAACACCGCCAACAACGGAAGTTACCAACACTCGCAGTAAAGTGCTATTTACATTGGGCATGCGTTTTTAGAAGAACAATTTTTATTGCAGATAACCTTTCATTGTCAATACCTTAGGGTATAAAAGAACTCCCCGGAATGTACAAATACATTTCGGGGAGTCTTGTGTTATAGGGGAGGGATTACAGATACCATGCCACGCCAAATGAATAGGGAGATACTTCCGGTCCCTTGTCTTTCTGGAATAATCCGTATGTGGAGTAGCGCAGGTAAATGCCGATATTACCATAACCGGCTTGTGCCAGCAGGTTTATGCCGACGGGCTGCACATACATACCTTTGCCTACGGTTTTCTTCTTGCCTCCGTTGATGTGTGAGAATGACTTCACGCTGTGACGTATCTCAAATTCGGGACCGGCATTGAAGAACACTTTGTTTCTTCCCACTCTTTGCTGCCATTCCATCAATACGGGTACACGGAAGAAGAAATGGCGCAGACGGCTTTTATTGTAACTGGTGTCTTCGTTGCCTGCGGTGAAGATGCTGGTTCCGTTTTCCTTCAGCAAGGCATAGTTACCGTCGATATTGAAAGAACGGTATCCCCAGCTGACTCCCAGGTTGATTCCCCAATGCGGGTTCTTCTTGAAGTTGTGATATACGGAGAGGATGTTGAAGCCGAATTCCCATGACTTGGATAAGTCGAGTCCCATCTTGTCGCTTGCTCCGAAGGAAAGGAAGTCGTTAGCCAGCCGGCTGTAGCCAATATACAGACCGGAACAGTGCGGTTCGTAAGCATTGTATCTTCTCTTTTTGGGGATGAATGGCAGGGCGTCGAGGAAAGTGCGCTTGTCTGCATCCACTTTCTCAAGATAGACTCCTTCATAAATTTGTACTTCTTTCTTTTCTCCGTCTTCCAACTGCTCTTCGTACACCTTGATGCGCATGTCTCCTTTTCCTTTCCGGATGATGATGGAGTCGCCTTGTGTCTGTACTGTAGCTTTCTGTTCAGGGTCAGTCTGTTGTTGTGCTGCCATGCGGCCGGCCGGCACAGCAAGCAGGCAGGCCAAAATCATAATTCTGGTTTTCATATCGTATATTGTTTTTAGTGTTATTCCGATTTGTAAAGCATATCCATCATTTCCTTTTCACTGAGCAGACCCTCTATGTAAATCAAAGTGCCCATGGAGTCTTTTCCTATCTTGAAAATGATGTAGCGGTTCAGCTTCTTTCCATTGCGTTCCACCTCTTTCAGTTGGTAATAAGCGCTGCGCAGCACACCGCTTTCCATTACCTCCTGCGCCTTCTTTGCGTTATCTTGCTTGTCGTGTACAATGGCCTGCTGAATTTCCCGGCGATAGGGGGATACATTCTTGAACACAAGGCTCTTGTAGGTAGTCATGCGGTAAGATTTCAGGATACTGCCGTTCAGTTCTACCCTGGTCACGTCCTTTTGCTCGCCATACTTGCTGAATAGGTCGGCTATTTGCAGTCTCTCTTGTGCATGTACAAAGGCTGGCAGGCAAATCAGCAGGGAAAAGAGGCACAGACTACGTATGCAAATCAGTATAGATGTTTTCATAACCTTGTTATATTAGTGTTGAAACAGTAAGTTGCTTAAATCTTCATCCGTGAAGCTGGCGTTCTGCAGGGCTTCTAGTGCTTTGGCTTCCACCAGTTTCTCGTCTGTATACCGCTGGCCGTCGATGACGACATAATTTTCGGGAACATCGGAAAGCGGAAATATAATCTTAGCTACCCCGAGAAGCAGGAGCAATCCGGCGGCAATGCCGCTGACAGCATAGAATGTGCGATAGAGACGGAAAGGCTTCCGCTGTGCGGGTACTTCCTTTGCCGATTCTGTTGTTACGGATTTTTCCTCTGTCGGTTCTGCCATTGAAGTTGCTTCCCGGTTCAGATAAGCGAATAGGGGGCGGTACGTTTGCAGGTGCTCCGGCACTTCCTCTTCGGTAAAGAAACGGCGCAGTTCACGCTCTTCTTCGCAGGAAGTTTCCCCTTCGAAATATTTATCCAGCAGTTCATCTATCTTCATGGCTCATTTCTCCTTTCTTTTCTTTCTTGTATGGTTCGCAGGTAAACGTCTCTCACTTTCTTCCGGGCTCTTGACAGATTGCTGCGGATGGCTTCCGGTCCGCATCCCGTGATTTCGGCGATTTCGTCCGTTTCGTATCCTTCGATGTCCTTCATCCGCATGATGGTGCGTTGAAGATTGGGCAGCGAGTCGATGATTTCGTGCATCAGGTGGATTTCATCTTTGATTTCCAACAGCCGTTCCGGTGTTCCGGTGGGGGATGCCGCCTGCACTATGTCGAGAGATAGGGTGTCGTTGCGTTTGCAGCGCCACATATCTATACAGATGTTGTGCGTCAACGTCATGGCAAATGCTTCGATGCTCCGGTATTGCTCCAGTTCAAGCCTTTTGTTCCATAGCTTGAGCAGTACCTCCTGGACGGCATCTTCTGCATCCTCCGGTTCGTCGGTCAACTTCCGTGCATAGTTCAACAGCTTGGCACGGAGTGGAAGAACGGTTATTTTGAATTCTTTGAGTTCCATTTACACAGATAAGACGAATGGGAAATACAAACGTGACATTGTAAAGTGAAAAAAGTTGGAATAAAAAAAGGGACTTACTAACATTAGCAGTCCCTTTTCTTCACATTACTATAAAAGTATAGGATTATTTCTTGAAATAGCGGTTGTACAGACCTTCGAAACCTTTACCGTGACGGGCTTCGTCCTTAGCCATTTCGTGAACGGTGTCATGGATAGCGTCGAGGTTCAATGCTTTGGCACGGGTAGCGATACGCTTCTTGTCTTCGCATGCACCTGATTCTGCGTTCATTCTCTTTTCGAGGTTTGTCTTGGTGTCCCATACGCAGTCGCCCAGCAGTTCGGCAAACTTGGAAGCGTGTTCTGCTTCTTCCCAAGCGTAACGCTTGAAAGCTTCTGCAACTTCGGGATAACCTTCACGGTCTGCCTGGCGGCTCATTGCCAAGTACATACCAACTTCTGTACATTCGCCCATGAAGTGGTTGTTTAGGTCCTTAATCATTTCGTCGTCGCAACCTTTGGCTACGCCGATTACGTGTTCGTCGGCAAATACCAGCGGGCCGTCAGCTGTTGCTTCTTCAACTTCTACGAACTTGCTTGCGGGAGCTTTACACAATGGGCACTTTTCGGGAGCTGCATCTCCTTCGTATACGTAACCGCATACAGTACATCTAAATTTTTTCATTTTCTCTCAGATTTTAATTAGTTGAATTAGTTATTCTTTGTTGTTCTTAAACGTTCTTCTTCTATGCAATGTTTACAGATTCCTTTATAATAGTAGTGGATTTCCTGCACATCGTGCCCGTCCATATCCATGTCGGCCACTTTCTTGATGTTGTTATTGCACATCAAGTCATAAATCTTTCCGCAACGCTTGCACAAGAAATGACCGTGCGGGCTGGTATCGGCATCATAACATGTGTTACGCTCGTCGATAGTCAGGGTTTGTGCGGCACCTTGCTCGCTCAGTAGTTTCAAGGTATTGTATACCGTTGTTTTAGACAGTGTCGGTATGGAGGGAGACAGTGCCGTATAGATTTCATCCACCGTGGGATGCGTACGATGCTCTATCAAGTAATTCATGATGGCTATGCGCTGTACTGAAGGCTTGATATTATGATTCTGCAATCGTTTTACTACATCCATATAATCTAAAGTTTCAAACTTGTAATTATTACATTTTTAATTCACTTGCAAAGATAGGAAGTTCCTATAATTCTCCAAAAGATTTTTGGAAAATTTTTAGTTGCGGTCATTAAAATTGTTTATATATGTTCCTCTTCTTGTAGGTAGGTTGCCGTATTTTTGTCATAAAAGCGAAGGCAGGATGCACCCGGTTTTAGTCAGTTTCTCGTGCCGATATAGATAAAACGTTTTTCCCTTATCTCTCTTAATCAGAATTTTGCCGTATCTTTGCACCGAATAAATAATATAGCATCCTTATGAATTACGGATATGTAAAAGTAGCGGCGGCTGTGCCCCGTGTCAAGGTGGCTGACTGTAAGTTCAATGCCTCAGAGATTGAAAAAGAGATTATTATAGCCGATGGGAAAGGTGTGCAAATCATTGCTTTTCCGGAGTTGTGCATTACCGGATATACTTGTGGCGACCTCTTTGCCCAGCAACTTCTGCTCGAAGAGGCGGAAATGGGGCTGATACAGATTCTGAACAATACGCGCCAGATGGATATCATTTCGATATTGGGCATGCCCGTTGCACTGAACGGTGTGTTGCTGAATGCGGCGGTTGTCATTCAGAAGGGGAGAGTGCTGGGCGTTGTCCCGAAGACTTATCTTCCCAATTATAAGGAGTTTTATGAGAAGCGCTGGTTTACTTCCGCATGTGATGTGGCAGAAAACAGTGTGCGCCTTTGCGGGCAGATTATTCCGATGGGGAGAGACCTGCTGTTCGAAACGGCAGATACCACTTTCGGAGTGGAGATATGCGAAGATTTGTGGGCACCCATACCGCCCAGTTCCACGCTGGCACTGCAAGGTGCGGAAATCTTGTTCAATCTTTCGGCCGACAATGAAGGTATCGGCAAGCACAATTATCTGCGCTCGCTTATCAGCCAGCAGTCGGCACGGTGCATTGCCGGTTATGTATTCAGCTCATGCGGTTTCGGAGAATCCACTACGGATGTGGTGTTTGCCGGCAACGGACTGATTTATGAGAACGGGACTCTGCTGGCGGCAAACGAACGCTTCTCTTTCGAAGGGCAGGTGGTCATCAGTGAAATTGATGTGGAACACTTGCGTACGGAGCGCCGGGTGAATACGACCTTCGCGGCTTGCCATGCAAATTGTGTTTCGGCCCTTCCGGTACGAATCTCTACGGAGTATGTCAACAGCAGGGATTTGAACCTGACACGTACTTTTGAACCGCATCCATTTGTTCCGCAGGGGATAGCGTTGGACGAACGCTGTGAGGAGGTATTCTCCATCCAGGTGTCCGGACTGGCGCAACGTCTGGTGCATACTAAAGCGAAAAGTGCCGTTATCGGCATTTCGGGTGGACTGGATTCTACGCTGGCGCTGCTGGTTTGCGTAAAGACTTTCGATAAGTTGGGATGGTCCCGCCAGGGTATTGTCGGTGTCACCATGCCGGGATTCGGAACGACCGACCGTACTTACACGAATGCCATCGACCTGATGAACTCCCTCGGTGTGACTGTCCGCGAAGTCAGTATCAAGGAGGCCTGCATACAGCATTTCAAAGACATAGACCATGATGTCCATGTGCACGACGTGGTTTACGAGAATGCGCAGGCACGGGAGCGTACCCAAATCTTGATGGATATTGCCAACCAGACCTGGGGAATGGTTATCGGTACGGGCGACCTTTCGGAACTTGCTTTAGGATGGGCCACTTACAACGGCGATCACATGTCGATGTACGGTGTGAATGCCAGCGTCCCCAAGACTCTGGTGAAGCACTTGGTGAAATGGGTGGCAGAGCATGATATGGACGATGCTTCACGTGCTACCTTGCTCGATATTGTGGATACTCCCATCAGCCCGGAACTGATTCCGGCAGATGAGAACGGTAATATCCAGCAGATTACCGAGGATTTGGTGGGGCCGTATGAGCTTCACGACTTCTTCCTTTATTACTTCCTGCGCTGCGGTTTCCGTCCTTCCAAGATATTTTTCCTGGCAGCACGCACATTCAAGGGGATGTATGATGAAGAAACCATCAAAAAATGGTTGCAGACTTTCTGCCGTCGTTTCTTCAACCAGCAGTTCAAGCGTTCCTGTTTGCCGGATGGTCCGAAGGTGGGCAGTATCTCTCTGAGTCCGCGCGGTGATTGGAGAATGCCGAGCGATGCTTCGTCGGAGATGTGGCTAAGGGAGGTGGAAGGACTCTAATTCTTTACTTCGGGTATGCCGTAATATCGATATGGGTATTTGATGACTGCATCTTGTTTGCATTCTTGCTGCATGTATTTTGCAGTGCGACTGCAAACGTGTTGCAGTATCACTGCATAACTGTTGCAGTCGTACTGCATATCGGTGTGCAGTGCCACTGCAACGGCTTTGCAGTGGCACTGCAAAATGTATGCAGGATTTTGCAGTAATAAGCTGTTGATTGATAACTAGTTGTAAAAGTAGGGATATGCTGCGTGTATGGAAAAGTGCAGCTTAGTTTCGTTTCCCGTAGTATCGTTTGTAGATTTTCTTGTATTCTTTTCCCTTTTTGAAACTATCCAGCCATGTGTTGAGGCTGTCCAGCAGGATAGGGGACTGTTTGCTTACCCCCCAGGAATAGAATTGCGTGAAGCTGATGGCGGTATTGATGTCTATTTGAGGAATGCTGTCGGCTGCGGTACGGGCAATGCTTTCGTCGCATACGGCATAGTCGATGTCTCCATGGGCTACCAAGGCAATCAGTTGTTCGGAACCGTACTTCTCTATTTCCTCAACGTAGATGGTGTCGCCTATCTCATTTCCCAGGTTGCGGATGCGTAGTATGGAAGGGGAGCCTTTCACTACGTGCAGTGTCTTTCCAGCCAGGTCCAGTTGGCTTTTGATGAATAATGACGAGTCGGAAATATTCTCAAGCTTGCGTTGCACCAGCACTTGCTTGTTCAGCACAATAGGGGTGGTAAGCAGCAAGGAGTCTTTCAGCTCACTGGTGGCGAGGATGCCGTAGGCAATCACGTCATATTGCCCGTCGGCCAGGCCTTCCAGCCGCTTGTTGAAGCTCATTTCCGGTGATATGGCCGCTTGCAGCCCGTGGTCGCGTGCAAAAGCTTCTATCAGCTCGTAGTGGAAACCGGACAAGGTGTCATCATCCACATAGAAACTGATGGAGTTGTATTCCGTCGAAGCATGTATGATGCCTTCGGCAGCTATCTCGGCATAATCGCGCGGATGACCTTTCGGTTTCTCTTCTTTCTTGATGAGATAGTGGGCAATGAGAGCCGCTGCAATTCCCAGAAGTGCGTATTTGAGCAGTCTGCTTTTCGTCATACAGTCATCTGTTAGTCATAGAAATTCCATGAGACGCCAATTTTGAACAAGCGCGGATTGATGGGGTAGTGCGGCACCAGGAAGGAATTGGCGCTTCCCATACCCGCGTTGACGTGATACATCATGGCAAAGATACGCGTCCGCTTCAAGTGCAGGTTGGCATATACGTTTACGATGGGGTAACCGCCTATTTCCACCAAATCGTCCGTAGGTTGCAGATGGAACTGCTGGACGCCGGGTGCATAGGCGGGTGCGTTGTACTTGGTGAAGTAACGGACATCGGCACCCAACTGAACGGTCAGCACCTTCTTGGCGAGTTTAGCCAATATGTAGAAGTTATGGTAGAGCGAGAGTTGGGGCAGTGGAAGTACTGTTTCATTGCTCGTCTTCTGCCAGGTCACCTCGTTGTCCAGGTGGAAGACACCAAGGCGGAAGTCTTGTTTCAGCGTGGCAGACAGCACTTGTATGTTGCCTCCGTTCTGTTCGGGCAGGGCGCTTTGGTTGAAGTAAGTGTAGTTCTTTATATTCTCTACACCGGCACGGAGATTGGTTCCCCAATGGGAAATGTTCAGCTCGCCTTCCACACGCGTACGGAATTCTTTGTCCATGTTGTCATTGTCCCAGTTGTAGTGGTTGGAGTGATAATGACGCATATAGAAGGAAGGAAGCGTGTTGCTCACATAACCGCGGGCGTAGAAGTTCACCGTATCTTTCCATAGACGGAAGTTCAGGTCCAGATTGGCGTTGACGCGGAACTGCCCGATGGCTTTGTCTACCAACCCCACTTCACCGTTTACGTTGTAGTGCAGCAGTTTGCCTTCGCGCTTGGCGAGTTCGCCACCCAGGAAGATTTCCTGCTCGGTGTAGCGGATGCGGCGCATGTCGGTAAGTGTGTCCGTATTCATCAGGTCGTACCGGCTGAACTTGTGGGAGATATAAGCCGTAAGTCCGGCTTTGGCGTATTTGTTGAAACCTTCCAGCAAGGCTATTCCGAACACGTTCTTTACACTGAATGCCGTGGTGGAGTCGTTGCTGTAATTCTTGTAAAGCTTGTAGTCTTCCGGGAAGAATCCTTCGGGCTCGCTTCCCGAACGGAATTGGTGCCGCGACCGCTCTACTTTCAAGGTATGGATAAAGCTGGTGACGGGGACGAACTCTTCTTCGAAAAGTGAGTCGTTGTCTGCGGTAGAAACAGACGGCAGGCTGTCATTGGCAGCTGCAAGTGTGCTGACCGATTTTGATGCTATGCTGTCGTTTGGCAATGCTATGTCGTTGTTCGAAGCGGATATTTCGGATTCAGAGGACGGGGAGGATGAAGCTTTGGGTACGGACACCGCCGGTTTGCCTTCTTGTGTGCTCCGTATTCTCCGCGTAAAACCAAGACGATAGCGCTGTGTCAGATAGATATAAAAATCCTTGTTACGGTTGGAACTCTGTTCCAATTTGACCGGAATAGTGGTGGACTCGTACTCTTTCTTTCCTCCGGACATGTTTTCGGGACGGGTGATGTATTGGTCGTCTGCAATACCGCCGTTCTCGTTCATCTTCAGGAAAAAGTTGTTGTAGACTGCTTGTACCTGGTATTTCTCGCCGATATAGCTACCGAACAGACCTGCATTGAAGTGCGAGGTGGACTGGTTCTGGTAATAACCGCGTCCGTACAGATAGTCGATGTTAAAGCCAAATGCCAACTGCTTGTTGACGTTGACGGAGAAATAGGACTTGAAGCGTTCTTCACCGTTCACTTTGTTGCCGGCCTTGTAGTAGGTAAGATTGGTGTAAGGCACATTGCTGTTGGTGAAAAGCACCTGGTCGGGACGTGTGAAAAAACTGGAGAAGGGAGCCATGAAGATGGTAGGTTCGCTTTCCTCCCGTTCGAAGAACAGACGTGAGAGACGTGGAGAACCTAAATTTCCCAAGTAGTTGTAGTGGCCGAACATTCCTTCCACCAGATTGGTGCTCTGGAAGTTGAGGCTGGCTGTGTCGGCAGGTATGATGGTACGGTTGCCCAGTGTCTCACTTAGTTTCCACATGTAAAGCTTGGGCGGAAGACTTTGAATCTCAGTATTGGTACTGTCTTCCAGATTGTCCGGCTGGGTATTCGGGTCAATCTGGTTACCGAACCGGTCGCGATTGTTCATCGGGTTTAAGGTGTTTTGCGCCATAGCCCCCCATATCCCTATAACGGACAGAAATATATATGTCAGTACAATTCGTCTCATAATTAGGCGCAAAGATACAATAAAAAATTATTTGCTTACTGAATTCAGCCTTTTTTGCTTCTTTTAAACTGTCTTGTTTTCTGTTTTGTTCTATACTGCTTCCGGTTCTCTGCCCTTGAATCCATACTTTTTCCGGCTTGAAATGAAATAAGCCCTTGCAATAAATCAATATCACAAGGGCTTATCCGTTTTCCTTTATCTCTTATTCTGGCGTAAAGTTCCTCCTCTTATGGGGAGTGGCTTTACATAGCCTTTCATTTCATTTCCTGAATAAGTTCCATTCCTTTCTTGATAGCTTCTTCGTTCATCGGTATCAAGTGGTGGTGGCGTTCGGGCAGTGTCTTCTTCAATCCTCTGAGTACACTGTCCAGTGTAACCATCGGCTTGATTTTCAATAATCCACCCAATACAATCATGTTGAATGCCTTGGCGTTGTTCATTTCATTGGCGGCATCCATGGCGTTGATGCGGTAAACGTGGATGTCCTTACGCGTCGGCGGGTTGATGATGCCGTAACCGTCGTAGATAAGTACGCCTCCGGGTTTTACCTTGCTTTCGAATTTCTCCAGTGACGGCTGGTTCAGGATGATGGCGGCATCGTACTTGCTTAAGATGGGTGAGGATATTTTCTCGTCACTTACGATGACTGTTACGTTGGCTGTACCACCACGTTGTTCCGGTCCGTAAGCCGGCATCCAAGTCACCTCTTTGCCTTCCATCAATCCGGAATATGCCAAAATCTTTCCCATGGACAATACACCTTGTCCACCGAAGCCTGCTATAATGATTTCTTCTTTCATTGTTCTTCTGTCTTTAGCATGATTATTTATCTTTCAGGTCGCCCAGCGGATAGAAGGGGAACATGTTCTCTACCATCCATTCATTGGATTTCGCAGGAGACATCTTCCAGCCGGAGTTACAGGTGGAAACGATTTCCACAAGGTTGGAACCTTTGCCTGCCATAGAGTTCTCGAATGCTTTGCGGATAGCCTTTTTCGCTTTGCGGATGGCGGGAACGGACTGTACGCTTTGGCGTGTCACGTAAGCGGTTCCTTCCAATTGTGCAGCAATATCGGCCATCTTCAGCGGATAGCCGTGCAGATGCACGTCACGTCCGTAAGGGCTGGTCGATGTCTTCATGCCTACAAGGGTAGTGGGAGCCATTTGTCCCCCGGTCATACCATAGATGGCATTGTTGATGAAGATGATGGTGATGTTTTCGCCGCGGTTCAAGGCGTGGATGGTTTCGGCAGTACCGATACAAGCCAGGTCGCCGTCTCCTTGGTAAGTGAACACCAGGCGGTCTGGCCAAAGGCGCTTGATGGCAGTGGCAAGTGCGGGCGCACGTCCATGGGCGGCTTCCTGCCAGTCGATGTCTATATAATTATAGATGAACACGGCACATCCCACGGGGGAGATGCCTATTGCTTTGTCTTCCAGTCCCATTTCTTCGATAACTTCGGCTACGAGTTTATGAACTACGCCGTGACTGCATCCCGGGCAGTAGTGCATGGGATTGTCGTTCATCAGAGTCGGTTTCTTGGCAACCAGATTCTCGGGCTTTATAATATCTTCTTTTGTCATAATCACTTCTCCTATCTGTTGGTGAACCGTATGAAAAACTCCATCAACTTGACGAATATCGCCGCGCCGCAGACGTAGATGAACAGCTTGAAGTCATCTTTTGCAGCAAAATATATAATGATAGCTGCCAGGGCAAGTACCATGAAGAGAATGTTCAGTACGTTTCTTATTTTATCAGGATTCATTTCTTAATCAGTTTTTCTTTCAATGCATCTACTATCTCATCCGGATCGGGAACAATGCCGCCGAGGCGTCCGAAATGTTCTACTTTCACTTTACCGTTCACGGCAAGGCGGACATCTTCCACCATCTGTCCGGCATTCAATTCTGTAACGAGCATACCTTTCACCTTGTCGGCATACGCGACAATGGCTTTGGTCGGGAACGGCCACAACGTGATGGGGCGGAGCATACCTACCTTTATTCCTTCTTCGCGTGCCAGCTCCATTGCTTTCTGTCCGATGCGTGCCATAGAGCCGAAGGCTACAATCAGGTAGTCGGCATCATCGCAATGAATTTCCTCGAAGCGAACCTCATTCTCTTCTATCTGCTTGTATTTGGCCTGGAAACGGATGTTGTTCTTTTCCATTTCTTCCGGTTTCAGTTCCAATGAGGTGATGACGTTGGGTTTGCGGCCATTGGTTCTGCCGGTAGTGGCCCATGGGCATTGTTCGATGACTTCCGCATCGGTGCGGCGTGGCTTTTGTACCGGGAGCACCACTTTTTCCATCATCTGGCCGATGACACCGTCGGCAAGGATGATTGCCGGATTACGGTATTTGAAGGCAAGTTCGAATGCCAGTCCTACGAAATCTGCCATTTCTTGTACGGAAGCCGGAGCAAGGGCAATCAGACGATAGTCACCGTGGCCGCCTCCTTTTACTGTCTGGAAATAGTCGGCCTGGCTCGGTTGGATGGTTCCCAGACCGGGACCGCCGCGCATAACGTTTACAATCAAGCAAGGCAGCTCGGCACCTGCCAGATAAGAGATACCTTCCTGCTTTAGGCTGACACCGGGGCTGGAGGAGGAGGTCATGACCATTTTACCACTTCCGGCACCGCCGTACACCATATTGATAGCTGCCACTTCACTTTCTGCCTGAAGAACCACCATGCCGGTCGTCTCCCAGGGTTTCAGTTCGGCAAGAGTTTCCAATACCTCCGATTGCGGAGTAATGGGATATCCGAAGTAACCGTCTGCACCGCAACGGATGGCTGCGTGGGCGATGGCTTCGTTTCCTTTCATTAATACAACTTCTTCTGCCATATTCTACTGATTTACAGATTTATTCTACTTTTATTTTATATACTGAGATACATCCGTCCGGACATACTGTGGCGCACGAGGCGCAGCCGTTACAAGTATCTTCCAATATCTGGTGGGCATAGTTATACCCTTTCACATTCACCTCCTTGGTGAGGGCTATTACGTTGAGCGGACACGCTACCACACACAAGTTGCAGCCTTTGCAACGTTCGGTGTCTACTACGATTGCTCCTTTGATTTTTGCCATAATTTACGTTCTTTATTTATTGATTGTACATATCCTTGTTGTAGAAGTTCAGGATGTCCATAGCCATTTGATAGGCATGTTGTGCCGGGCTTTCGGGGTTCAGGTCGATGGCATACTGATAGTTGTTCAGTGCTTGTTGCCAGTTGCCTTGTTTCCGATAGGCATTTCCCCGCAGGTAGTAAGCTTCGTCTTTGCCGGGAAAGTCTGTTTGCAGTATTTCGTCAAGCTGCTGGATGGCTTGCTCTACATTTCCCTGGTTGATAAGCTCTTTTATGGTATTCAGTCGTTCCATATCTAAAAAATATCCGGGTTATCGAACCACAAAGATAGTTTTTATTTGAAGACAATGAGCATCTTCACTGTGAAAAATAAGAAAAAGGGGCAAATAAAAAGCCCGAAGTTTCTCACGATTCTATCAGAATGTCAGAGCTTCGGGCGGATATCATAAAGAATGTGATTCTACTGCTTTACAAGTGTACCGGTATCTTGTCCACTCTTCGTTGGTGGCGTCCGCCTTCGAATGGTGTACTGAAGAATTCCCTCATAATCATGTCGGCTTCTTCGGTACTGATGAATCGCCCTGGCATGACAAGCACATTGGCATCATTGTGCTGGCGTGCCAAATGGGCTATTTCTGCCGTCCAGCAGAGGGCTGCGCGGATACCCTGATGCTTGTTCAGCGTTATGCTGATACCTTCACCGCTTCCGCAGATGGCAATTCCCGGATAGCACTCTCCGGCTTCAACGGCCAGTGCCAAAGGATGTGCAAAGTCGGGATAGTCGCAACTCTCGGTTGAGTAGGTCCCGAAGTCCTTGTAAGCCCAGCCTTTGGCTTCCAACCAGCCGCGAACATATTCCTTCAATTCGAAGCCTGCATGGTCGGAACAGATTCCTATTGTTTTCATGATGGTCAGTTAATATACCAATGTGCCAATGTGCTGATGCCTGCAGCTTGTAGGGCGCGGGCAATCAGCACATCAGCACATTGGATAATGATTATAACATTGCTTTTACTTGTTTGTAAACGTTCTCTGCGGTGAAACCGAGCTTTTCGTCCAGCACTTTATAAGGTGCCGAGAATCCGAATGATTCCAATCCCCATACTTTACCGCGGGGACCTACCAGCCCTTGCAGTGTGACGGGCAGACCGGCTGTCAGGCCGAATACCTTGGCACCACACGGGATAATGCCTTCTTGATATCCCGGAGCTTGGCTACGGAACAGACCTTCGGAAGGAACGGACACGATACGCACCTTGATGCCATCCTTGCGCAGCAATTCAGTACCGGCTACCAATGTGGCAACTTCCGAGCCTGAAGCAACGAGGATTATATTTGGATTTTCATCGGAGCCGGCTACAATATAAGCGCCTTTGGCAGCTTGTTCGTAATCGTTGCCTTCGGGCAGGTTGGCGATGTTCTGGCGGGAGAAAATCAAACCGGTTGGGGTTGTGGTATTTTCCATTGCCAGTTTCCATGCCACAGTTGTTTCTTCTGCATCTGCCGGGCGGAGTACCAACATGGAATTATGTCCCTTGTGGTTTTTCAGTTTTTCCATCAGGCGGATTTGGGCTTCCTGCTCTACCGGTTCATGGGTAGGACCGTCTTCACCTACACGGAAGGCATCGTGTGTCCAGATGAACTTCACGGGAACTTCCATCAGGGCTGCCATACGTACGGCAGGTTTCATGTAGTCGGAGAATACGAAGAAAGTTCCGCAAGCGGGGATTACACCGCCATGCAGTGCCATACCGATACAGCAACATGCCATAGTCAGCTCGGCAACACCGGCCTGGAAGAATGCACCGCTGAAGTCACCTTTCTTGAAGGCATGTGTTTTCTTGAGGAATCCGTCTGTCTTGTCGGAATTGGAAAGGTCGGCAGAAGCAACAATCATATTTTCTACTTGAGTGGCGAGAGCACTGAGCACAGTGGCAGATGCTGCGCGGGTGGCAACGCCTGCTTTCTGTTCGATGGCGGCCCAATTCACTTCGGGAGCCTTGCCGGAGAAAAACATTTCCAGTTTGGCAGCCTTTTCCGGATTGGCTTTTGCCCATGCGGCTTTGGCTGCATACTTTTCAGCCATGATTTTCTTCAGCTCAGTTGCACGCTTGGCATATAGTTCGGCCACTTCGGGGAAGATGACAAACGGATTTGTCGGGTCACCACCCAAATTCTTGATAGTGTTTATATAAGCGTCGCCGCCCAGAGGAGCACCGTGCGTGGCACAATCAGCCTCGTAGCTGCTGCCGTCTGCCTTGCGGGCACCTTTACCCATTACGGTATGACCGATAATCAGCGTCGGACACTCTTTCTCAGCTTTGGCTTCGTTCAGTGCACCGCGGATGGCATCGGGATCGTTACCATTGATTTTAATGACTTTCCAGCCCCAAGCTTCGTATTTCTTGCCGGTATCTTCGATGGTCACATCCTTTGTCTCGGTAGAAAGCTGAATGTCGTTGGCATCATAGAACATGATGAGATTATCCAACCCTAATGCTCCGGCGATACGGCCTGAGCCTTGGGAGATTTCTTCCTGGATGCCACCGTCAGAAATATAAGCGTAGATGGTCTGTGGCATTACTTCTTCGAAACGTGCCTTCATGAACTTGGCTGCGATGGCTGCACCGACTGCAAATGTGTGTCCCTGGCCGAGCGGTCCGGAAGTGTTTTCGATGCCGCGCATGATGTCACGTTCGGGATGTCCCGGAGTAGGGCTTCCCCATTGGCGGAACTCTTTCAGTTCGTCCAGCGTGAACTTGCCGGTCAGGGCCAATGTAGAGTAAAGCATCGGTGACATGTGTCCCGGGTCGAGGAAGAAACGGTCACGACCTTCCCAAGCCGGATTTTCAGGGTCATATACCAGGAACTCTGAGAAGAGTACATTTACAAAGTCAGCACCACCCATGGCACCGCCCGGATGCCCGGAGTTGGCTTTCTCAACCATGGATGCAGCAAGGATACGGATATTGTCCGCCGCACGGTTCATAAGTTTGTTGTCGTTCATATTGAATCTAATTAATTTTGAATATTATCAATAGGTTATTTGGTCCTTGTAGGTTTTCCAAGGGCAAAGATAACTCTTTATGCGTAATTCACAACACTCGAAGAGTGTCTTTTTTATCAGTATTACTGCCTTTTTGCTGCTAAAATGATACTAAACGTATTTAGCTGATTTTGTGCGGTGCACGGTAGTTTTACTGTAACTCAATAGTAACGATTGATTTGGCCGGAAGTTTAATCTTGAGAATATCTTTATTGATTTTTACCTCTTTGAACGGAACGGGTTTCACATTGTCGGGATTTTCAAATGAATTGTAGTCCGTCAGATTGGTGGAAGTCAATATTTCACCAACTGCTTTCTTGGCTTTCGTTCCAGACAGATTGATGGTCACTTCCTGTGCATTGTCTGCATCTACGTTGGACATGGAAATGTGTATCTTGCCGTTTGGGTCTTTGGAGGCGGTAGCGCTGACCATTGGTATTCTGCGGTTGTCGCGTACATCCATCATGTCGCAGTTCAGCTCAAGAGGAATGTAGGTGGCATCCTGGTGTACATTGTACATTTTGAATACATAATAAGTGGGGGTGAGTACCATGTTTTTTCCGCTGGTCAGAATCATGGATTGCAATACATTGACGATTTGGGCAATGTTTGCCATTTTCAGACGGTCGGTATATTTATGGAAGATGTCGAAGCTGAGGGAGGCGACAAAAGCATCACGCAATGTATTCTGCTGGTACAGATGTCCGGGATTGGTACCCGGTTCAGTGTCCCACCAGGTTCCCCATTCGTCAAGCATAAGAGCCACGTTCTTTTGAGGGTCGTATTTATCCATAATGGTGCAATGCTTCTTGATGACATCTTCTATTTCGCGGCATTTGCCCAGTGTCCAGTAATAATCGTCTTTACTGAATCGGGTGGCGGCGCCTTTACTGCCGTTCCATCCGCTGACGGTATAGTAGTGCAAGGAAAGACCGTGCATACGGCCGCCTACGCGGTCCATCAGCACTTTGGTCCAGTTATAGTCGTAGTCGCTGGCACCGCTGGCTATCTTGAAAAGGCTATTGCCGTCATAGTTGCGGCAGTAGGTGGAATAGCGGCGGTAGAGGTCGGCATAATATTCGGGACGCATGCTCCCACCGCAACCCCAGCTTTCGTTACCCACGCCGAGGTATTTTACTTTCCAGGCTTTGTCGCGACCGTTCTGGCGGCGCAGGCGTGCCATGGGGGAGTCTCCTTCGGAGGTCATGTATTCCACCCATTTGGCAAGTTCTTCTACGGTACCACTGCCTACGTTTCCGCTGATATAGGGTTCACAACCCAGCATTTCGCAGAGATTGAGGAACTCATGGGTTCCGAAACTGTTGTCTTCGATAGTGCCTCCCCAGTTGTTGTTCACCATTTTGGGGCGGTTTTCTTTAGGGCCGATACCGTCCATCCAGTGGTATTCATCGGCAAAACAGCCGCCCGGCCAGCGGAGGACGGGT
Organism: Bacteroides sp. AF34-31BH; assembly: GCF_003602795.1. NCBI lineage: Bacteria > Pseudomonadati > Bacteroidota > Bacteroidia > Bacteroidales > Bacteroidaceae > Bacteroides > Bacteroides sp. AF34-31BH. Next base: position 312,019 of record NZ_QTLV01000004.1, on the reverse strand, counting down.
ACACGGAGCTCCTTCAGTGCATTGAATACGTCGGTGCGATAACCGTTGATGTTGGGAATATCGGAGTTTTCACCTACCCAAAGTCCGCCATAGATACAAGTTCCCAAATGCTCTGCAAATTGGCCGTAGATTTCTTTGGGAATGATTTGCCCGCTCTGGTCTGTGTGTAAAGTGATAGTGGCACTTTTCTGTGCGAAGAGTGACAACGAGGTGGAGAGAAATATGCTACTGATAAATAACTTTGTGTTCATAGTTTTTTAGTGTTATTAAATACTTAGTTCTTGAATCTTACTGCTGCTTCTTCGATGGGCAAACCTGCTTTATAGCTTTCAATGTAGGTGTTGAATCCGCTTACATCTTCGGCTGTCGGTGAGATTTCAATACCGGCATCTCCGGTGAATACATGCTTGTCCAGGAAGTCGGCAAGGGATTGGCTGTTTCCGTTATTTGCGAGGTAGGAAGCGAGGAGGGCAATACCCCAGGCACCACCTTCGCCGGCTGTTTCCATAACGGAAATGGGTGAATTGATGGCAGCTGCCAGTATTCTCTGGCCTACTCCTTTGGTTTTGAAGAGTCCTCCGTGACCGGTGATTCTGTCTACTCTGATTTTCTCTTCATTGAAAAGGATGTCGTTGCCGATTTTGAGAACTCCCACTGAAGCATACAGATGGGTGCGCATGAAGTTGGCAAGGTTGAACTTGTCGTTTGCCGAACGTACAAACAGTGGACGTCCGTCTGCCAGTCCCGTTATAGGTTCGCCTGATATGTAGTTGTATGAGATGAGGCCTCCGCAGTCTGCATTGCCTGTCAGGGCGTGGTTATAGAGCTTTCCGTAGATTTCGTCCATATCTACGGGGATACCCATCAGTTCCTGGTATTCTTTGAAAATATTGATCCAGGCATTGAGGTCGGAAGTGCAATTGTTGCAATGCACCATAGCTACGAGGCTTCCGTCGGGGGTGGTTACCATGTCAATCATTTCGTAGGGCTTGGACAATTCTTTCTCCAATACAATCATTGAGAAAGAGGAGGTGCCTGCCGATACGTTTCCAGTGCGCTGCTTTACGGCGTTGGTGGCAACCATGCCGGTTCCTGCGTCACCCTCGGGCGGACAGACGGGAATTCCTGCTTTCAGATGTCCCGATACGTCGAGGCGACTGGCTCCTTCGGGAGTAAGGAAGCCTGCGTTTTCACCGGCCGACAATACCTTCGGCAGAATATCTCGAAGCCTCCAGTCGTATCCTTTCGGAGCAATAAGTCTGTCGAACTTATCCACCATTTCAGAAGAATAGTTTTTGGTGATGGGATCGATGGGGAGCATACCGGAGGCATCTCCTATGCCCAGTACCTTTTGACCGGTTATTTGCCAGTGGACAAAACCTGCAAGGGTGGTCAGGTAATTGATGGATGGAACGTGTTCTTCATTATCGAGGATGGCTTGGTAGAGGTGGGAAATGCTCCAACGCAGAGGGATGTTGTAGACAAATAGTTCGGATAGGGCTGCGGCAGCCTGGCCGGTATTGGTATTTCTCCAGGTACGGAAGGGCACAAGGATTTCTTCTTTTTCGTTGAATGCCATATAGCCGTGCATCATGGCACTGACACCGATGGCTGCCAGGGTTTCTATCTCTGTATCGTAAAGGCTCTTTACATTAGCACGAAGGTCTGCGTAGCAATCCTGCAACCCATACCAGACAGCTTCGACGCTATATGTCCACAGTCCGTCGACTAACTGATTCTCCCAAGTATGGCTTCCCTGGGCGATGGGTTTGTTTTCCTGGTCAATCAAAACCGCCTTGATTCGTGTGGAACCGAGTTCTATGCCAAGGATGGCCTTACCTGCCTCAATGGTTGATTTTGCATCTAATTTCATGGTATTAATGATAATTTACGGATTTATAGTACGATTATAAACAACGGATTACTAATTGCAAACTACTAGTTACGTTTGTGGTACGTGTAATTAGTAGTCCGCAATCGGTAATCCGTAATGATTATCAGCAAAGTGCCTTGTTCAGCATATAGTAGACTTCATTCATGCGCAGTTCTTTTTTGAACTCGCTGATGGTGGTATTTTCATCGATGACTACCATTTCGATGCCGGCCATTTCGGCAAAGTCTTCCCAATATTCCACCGTCAGGTCGTAGGAGAAGCTGGTATGATGTGTACCTCCGGCCAGAATCCAGGCTGCAGCGCCCACCTCGAGGTTGGGCATTGGAATCCACAGTGCGCTGGCAACGGGCAACTTGGGCAGAGGCTTGCTCTTGATGCATTCTACTTTGTTCACAATGAGGCGGAAGCGATTGCCCAGGTCTACGATGGTAGCGGCTACACCTTCACCTTGCTTGCTGGTAAATACCAGGCGGGCTGTTTCGCTGTCGATACCGATGCTCAGACGGTGCACTTCCAGTTTCGGCTTCTGTTCGGCAATCAGTGGACAGACTTCCAACATGTGTGCCTGCAGGATGGCGCTCTTTTCTCCGTCGAAGTTCAGCGTATAGTCTTCGAGGAAGGAGCACCCCTTCGGCATGCCTTGACTCATCACCCAAGTGGTACGGTATAGTGCCGCAGTTTTCCAGTCGCCTTCGGCACCGAAGCCGTAACCTTCCGCCATCAGTCGCTGTGAGGCCAGTCCGGGGATTTGGTCAAAGTCGCCCAAATCGTTGAAGTTGGTGGTGAAGCCTTTGGCACCCGTGTCTTTCAGCACACGGCGAATGGCGATTTCGGCCTTGGCGGAGTTCCATACTTTGGTGTAGGCTTCCGTACGTGCGTCTTCCAGTTCGGGAGCGTGGTCGTAGAGCTTGAAGTATTCTGCTACGAGTGCCTTCACGTCCTCGTCGCTGACAGCATTGTAGTGTGTCATCACATCATTGATGGGATAGTAGTCCACATGATAGCCCAATACTTGTTCGGCACTGACCTTGTCACCGTCTGTCACAGCCACGTTGTTCATCTGGTCGCCGAAGCGGATGATGAGCATATCCTGCGCATCAGCCCATGCGGCAGCTACGCGCATCCATGCGGCAATCTGGTTTTGGGCTTTTTCGTCCTGCCAGTGGCCTACTACCACTTTGCGGTTCTTTCGCATACGTGTCACGATGTGTCCAAATTCGCGGTCGCCGTGAGCCGATTGGTTTAGGTTCATAAAATCCATGTCCATCGTCTCCCAGGGAATTTCCTTGTTGAACTGTGTATGGAAGTGTAGTAATGGCTTCTTCAGTTCCTGCAAACCGTGAATCCACATTTTGGCAGGAGAGAAGGTGTGCATCCAGGTGATGACCCCGATACACTTTTCGTCGTTGTTGGCGGCCTTGAAGGCAGCAGTTACTTCTTTGGATGAATTGACCGTACCTTTATATACTACCTTTACGGGCAGTTTCCCGGAATCATTCAGACCTTTCACCATTTCATTACTATGTGCGTCTACTGCGATAACTGCGTCACCTCCGTACAAGAGCTGTGCTCCGGTTACGAACCATACTTCATATTGTTCAAATGTGTTCATACAATTTATTTTTATAGTTTATATTTAAAGAATGATAGTTATTTCTGTCCATAATAAGCGTTAGGACCGTGCTTGCGGCTGAAATGTTTTTCTATCAGCAGCGGATTCATGGTCAGATTGGGGTTCACGGCATAGGCTATACTTGCCATTTTTGCCACCTGCTCCATCACTACGGCATTATGTACCGCTTCGTGTGCGTCTTTTCCCCACGAGAAAGGACCGTGGTTCTTTACCAATACTCCGGGAGTATGTACCGGGTTCAGCCCCTCAAAGCGTTTTACGATGACATTTCCCGTTTCCAGTTCATACGCTCCTTCCACTTCCTCCTTCGTCATGTCTGCTGTGCAGGGTATGGCGTCGTGGAAGTAATCGGCATGTGTTGTCCCGATATTCGGTATGTCACATCCGGCTTGTGCCCAGGCTGTGGCGTAAGTAGAGTGCGTGTGCACCACACCGCCGATTTCGGGGAATGCTTTATAGAGAACCAGGTGGGTCGGCGTGTCTGAAGAGGGCTTTAACCGTCCTTCCACGACCTTACCGTCAAGATTCACCACTACCATATCTGTAGCTTTCATGTCATCGTAGCTTACACCACTGGGCTTGATGACTACCAATCCCGTCTCACGGTCGATGGCCGAAACATTGCCCCAGGTGAAGATAACCAGTCCATGCTTCACCAACTCAAGATTGGCATGGAATACTTTTTCTTTCAGTGCTTCTAACATAACTCTATTTTACAGTTTAAATTTCGGTGCCTTACGATATAGATTCTCGTTGAACTGATATAGTGCAGCTCCCCGTTTGGAGCCGGTTTTGTCTATTTTGTCCGTCTTTTCGATACAGTCCAGTTCGGCTATCCGCTTACGGAAGTTGCGTTTGTCCATGGCTTCTCCATAGATGGCTTCGTATAGACTTTGTAGCTGCGATAAGGTGAACAGCTTGGGTAGCAGGTTGAAGCCTATCGGCTCGGTAGAGGCCTTCTGCTGCATCAGCTTCCGTGCCTGCGCTACCATTTGCGGATGGTCGAAAATCAGTTCCGGCAGTTCGTTGATATTTACCCAAAATGCATTGTGTTTCTGCACCAGTTCTTTATCATACTCATTGATGTTGATTAGTGAGTAGTAGGCAATAGAGACAACACGTTCGCCCGGGTCACGGCCGATGGCTCCGAATGAGCCGACCTGCTCCATGTATACATTGTCCAGTCCGGTCAGTTCATGCAGTACGCGTTTGGCAGCATCGTCCACGCTTTCATCCTCTTGTACAAATCCTCCCATCAGAGACCATTCGCCCATTGCCGGCTGAAAGTTACGCTTCAGCAGCAGCAGGTTCAGTTCCCCTTCGTTGAAACCGAAAATGATGCAGTCCACGGAGACGTAGAATTTGGGGTTCTTACTATAATAAGTTGTCATAAGTATGTATATTTATCGTTTGACAGTTGAGTGTTACCAGAAATAAATATAGAATAGAGCACAGAGAATCACAACTCCCAGTGAAGCAATGACATCCCATTTATTCCAACTTTCTCTGATTAGTTTTTTGTAACTGCCGGTGAAGGTTATGGCTTCTATCTGCTCGGCAGTGGGTTTGGGAGTGAAACAAGAAACTACTGCCATCAGTACGAGCAGGAATACAAGCAGCCAAATTTCGAAGATGAGCCAGTTGGTCTGCCAGAACCAGCTGGTGTATTCCCAGTACCAGCCGTTCATGACGTCTTTACCGGTATTGGTAAAGATATTCGTCAGTAGGCGTACCATACCGATGATGAATCCTACAATCATGCCTACTTCACCCGCTTTCGGTGTAATCCGTTTTGAGAAGATACCCAATGCAAATACGGCTACCATGGCAGGAGCCAGGAGTGACTGGATGCCTTGGAGGTAATCGTATAGACTTCCTAGACTCATCATGATGGGAATCCATGCCATACCAAGGATAACAACTACTACTGTGGCAATACGTCCTACCAATACGTAGGTAGCTTCACTTTTACCTTTGCACATGGGTTTATAGAAATCTTCAGTGAAGAGAGTGGCACATGAATTGAAGAATGCAGCCAGCGAAGCAACCAGGGCACAGATGAAACCGATAGTTACAATGCCTTTTACACCGGCGGGCAACACGTCTTTTACCATAACGGCAAAAGCGGCATCTGTGTTTGACATGTCGAACTCGCCTTTGGCGGCCAGGGCTGCTGCCACCATGCCCGGAATGAGGAACATGAATACCGGCAGAATCTTGAAGTAACCGGCTGCAATGCTACCGCGACGGGCGCGCTTCATTACGACATCATTCGCTTCTCCTTTACTTTGTCCAAGCACACGTTGAACAATGTGCTGGTCTGTACACCAATACCAGAAACCGATGATGGAAGCTCCGATGAATACCCAAAAACCGGGATATTCCTGATACATCGGGTCTGCTTCACTCCAATGGAACATGTGGTTGGCACCGTATGCATGGCCGTCTGCTCCTACATTCATGGCATTGCGGGCATGTTCCATCATTTCTGTCCAGCCGGTAGCGATACTTCCACCACCTAGAGCTGACAGCCCCAGGAACAGAACGAGAAAGGAACCGATAATTAGAATAGGGGTCTGGATAGCTGAAAGGGTCATTACCCCCTTCATACCACTCAATACCGTGAAAAGACCGGTCAGTACAATCAGGCCGATAGCTCCGTACCAGAATGGTAGTCCAAGAAGAAATTCGAGGAAGATACCTCCGGTATAGGCTGTTACGCTCACTTTAGTCAGAATGTAGGCAATCAGTGTTATGATGGAGAGCCATGAACCCGTGCGTTGTGTGTAACGGTATTTCAGAAAATCGGGCATAGTGATGATTTTTCCCATCTTATTATTCAGCAACTGATAGAACGGAACAAACAACCATCCTAAAAGAAGAATCATCCAGCCTTGCATTTCCCAGTGAGCCATGCCTACTCCCGATTTTGCTCCGGTTCCGGCAAGACCTACCAGGTGTTCCGAGCCAATGTTGGCAGCAAAGATTGCTGCACCGATAATGTACCAGGGTTCTCCTTTACCAAATAGATAATCAGCACTGCTTGCTCCTTGTTGCATACGTTTGTCTTTCTGGACAGCACGCCATACAGCCCATATTACAGCTGCCATGCCGACTATGAGGATTACCCAGTCGAGCCATATAAATTCATGTGAATTCCAATTCATTGTACGATGTGTATTTAAAAGGTTATTTTTCTATAGTGAATTTAAAGATACATTCGCTGTTGTAAATTTGTCCGGGTTCCAGTACGACAGAAGGCCATTGGGATTTGTTGGGGCTATCCGGATAATGTTGTGTCTCGAGGCATACGGAAGCGCGTTGGTTGTAAGTAATGCCTTTTTTACCTTTTACGGTGCCGTCCAGGAAATTCCCGGTATATACTTGTATGCCTGGCTCATTGGTATAAACTTCCAGGGTGATGCCGCTTATAGGCGATGTCAGTTTGGCTGCCACTTGGGATAGGTCACCTTTAGTATTCAGTACCCAATTGTGGTCATATCCGTTTCCATTCTTTATTTGTTCAAAGTCCGTCCGGTTGATGTCTTGTGCCACACTCTTGGGAGTGGTAAAGTCCATTGGTGTTTCTTTGACGGAGATGATGTCACCCGTTGTCATGAAAGTACTGTCTACCGGAGTATAGTTGTCTGCATTGATGTATAAGATGTGGTCTGTTGCTGCCTTTGAAGGATCACCTGATAAATTGAAATAAGAATGGTTAGTCATATTGATAACCGTCTTTTGGTCTGTTGTTGCACTGTATTTTATATCAATGGCATTGTCATCCGTTAACTTGAAAAGTACTTTTGCCGTAACATTACCCGGGAAATTCTCGTCTCCATCCGGTGAAATGCGGGTGAGCTTCAGAGTTGTGCTGTCAATGGGATTGGCACTGTATACTTGGTATTGCCATCCTTTGGGGCCACCGTGCAGGCAATGTCCGAAATTGTTCTGTGGTAACTGTATGGTATCTCCGTCAAGAACGATTTTCCCTTGGTTAATCCGGTTGGCGTAGCGTCCGATAGAAGCACCAAAGTCACTTGGTATGTTGATGTAATCGGCAATGCTGTCAAAGCCCAATACTACATCCTGCATAACTCCATTTTTGTCGGGTACCATAATGGATACAATACGTCCTCCAAAGTTTGTGATGCATACTTCCATGCCCGCTTTATTCTTCAGCGTATAAAGCTGTGTCTGGGCGTCATTGACTGTTGTTTGGAATTTTACTGGATCAAGACCGGACAGCGTAAGCGTTGTTTCTGTCTTTTGATTGCACGCAGTTAGCATCATTGCGGCAATTCCTGCAAGTAGAACATGTCTTTTCATGGTTTTGTATTTAATGTAAATGAGATGATTATCTTTCTTTGGGTGTAAAAGTAACACTTTTCTTTAGTGTAGGCTGTACACTTTTATATGTTATGCAACATAAGTGTCAAGAAACATATCTGTGCCAACTGGCTGTACAGATAGATGTGTTCGGAATAAACTTCTCGGATGATTTTGTTTTTAGAGTGGAAAACGGTGGAATAGGGGAGAAGAAAAAGGCGCTTCTCATTACTGGGAAACGCCTTTTATTTGAATGCTGATGTCTATTATTCTAATCTGCGGGCACCGTCGCTGATGACTACATCATATACTTTTGGGCTTCTGCCGAACTTCTTCTTGAATTCATCTTTTGCTTTTTCGATGAATGTACTGTACAATTCATCCTTTACCAGATTGATTGTACATCCACCGAATCCACCGCCCATGACACGTGAACCGGTAACTCCACAATCGAATGCAAGGTCATTCAGAAAATCGAGTTCTTCGCAGCTTACTTCATACAACTTACTCATGCCATGATGTGTTTCATACATCTTTTGGCCTACAGTTTCATAATCGCCTTTTTCCAGGGCGTCGCAAACGTCGAGTACGCGTTGAATCTCTTCGATGACATATTCTGCACGCATATAGTCTTCTGCGCTGATGTCGGCTTTGGCTTCTTCCAGCATGCCCATGGTAACGTCACGCAGGAATTCTACGTGTGGATGCTTCTTCTGAACAGCGGCAACAGCAGCTTCGCAGCTTTGACGACGTTTGTTGTATGCTGAAGATGCAAGTTCGTGTTTCACTACAGAATCTACAAGAACCAGACGATAGCCTTGCGGGTCGAATGGGAAATACTGATATTCCAGTGAACGGCAATCCAGGCGGATAAGGCTTCCTTTCTTTCCGAATACAGAAGCAAATTGGTCCATGATACCACAGTTTACGCCACAATAGTTGTGTTCTGTAGATTGTCCCACTTTTGCCAATTCAAATTTGTCTATCTTGTTGTCACCGAACAAGTCGTTCAAAGCATAGGCATAGGTACTTTCCAAAGCTGCTGACGAGGACATTCCTGCACCCAGAGGCACATCGCCTGCAAAAGCGGTATTGAAACCTTTTACATCTACACCGCGTTTCATCATTTCCCGGCACACGCCAAAGATATATCTTGCCCAGCTTGCGCGGGGTGCATCTTCTTCATTCAAGCCAAATTCCACATAATCTTTCAGGTCGATGGAATAAGCTTTTACTGTGTTTGTGCCGTTGGGCTTTATTTCTGCAATCATTCCCTTATCGATTGCTCCGGGGAATACAAAACCACCGTTATAGTCTGTATGCTCACCGATAAGGTTGATGCGACCCGGAGAAGCATAAACAGCTCCCGTTGTTCCGTCAAAGTGCTTGATGAAACGGCTTCTTACGTATTCTATATCCATGATATTTATATTTTATAAGGTGAATAAATAAATTACCTATATTTTCTTGTTAATCGACCTTGATGTCCTTATTGACATTTTTGCAGCCTACCAAACCGTAGAACAACAGATAGCCAAGGGCTGCGATGATAACCCAGTAACTCGGCATGAAACCTGCAATGTCGGCCACCAAACCTTGGATAACGGGCAAGATGCCGCCGCCGCATACCAATACCATGAACAGACCGGAAGCCGCTGCCAGATATTTACCCAATCCTTCTACGGCCAAATTAAAGATACCACCCCACATGATGGAAGTACACAGACCTACCAGTACCAGATACATTGCGTTGATAGGTACTTCTGCAAATCCGAAAGAGAGACCTCCCGTAGCGCTTTGTTGGAGTACCGGCAGATTGACAAGCGAACCGGTAGATGAGAAGATGGCAAGGAATACCAAAAGTAAGCCTAATGCGGAAGTAAAGGTAAGCATTGCCTTACTGGAGATTTTTGCACCCAATGAAGCGCCGGCCAGACGTCCAATCAGCATGAGGAACCAATATGTACCTACAACAAAACCGGAAATGGTGGAAGAAATGCCTGCTCCTCCCTTTTCAATCGGGTCGGTCAAGAACAAGTTCAGAGTACCCGGTACACCAACTTCGACACCTACATATACAAAGATTGCTATAGCTCCCAAAATGAAGTGGCGGAATTTTAAAGCGCCTGACATCAACTTACCGATAGGTTCTGTTGAAGTTGCAGCATTGGGTTCCGGTATGGGCACAATCAAAAGAACGAAGAACGCGATGGCAAATACAGCCATTGCTGTGTACATTACAGGGAATATCTGAGAGATAGTAGCTTTTTCAATGGAACCGGCAATCAGGATACCTACGAACATCGGAGTAATGGTGGCCATTACGGAGTTGAAAGAACCACCCACTTGGATAAGCTGGTTTCCTTTGTTACCTTCGCCGCCGAGCTTGTTCAGCATCGGGTTGACTACCGTATTAAGCAAACACATGGAGAAACCGGCGATGAAAGCGCCAATCAAATATACGGCAAAAGCCATATCAGGGCTTGAATGACCTGATAAATATTGGATACCTACACCGATAAAGCCTACAGCTACTGCTATCAATGCCGTTTTTTTATACCCTACCCGTTGTAGTAAGATGCCGCTTGGTATTCCCATCACTGCATATGCAATAAAGTTACCAAAGTTACCCAACATCCCTAAAGCGTTGGATACTGAAAACTGATTTTTCAGTACGATTCCCATAGGGGCAGCAAGGTTGGTAACAAATGAAATCATACCAAAAAGGAAGATCATCGTGATAATTGCGATGAGTTTACCATTCTGTTTTTGTTGTGTCATGGTTTTGTAAAATTAATAAGTTTATAAATTGGATTAGTTATTTCATTCTTGTACACCAAACTTGTAGATTGTCACTTGCTGGTACTCATCACCCGGTAGCAATACTGCCGACGGAAAATGGGACTTGTTGGGCGTATCGGGAAAACACTGGGCCTCAAAGCAGACTGCACTTCTTGCAGGGAAAGTGGCTCCATGGGCACCTTCAAAGCCCCCGAGCCAGTTTCCTGTGTAGAGCTGGACGCCATTTTCAGTGGTATATACTTCCATCGTTCGCCCGCTGTTGGGCTCTATGCAGGTGGCTGCAAGGCTCAGCTCTCCACTTTCAGTCTTGTTCAGTACATAGCAATGGTCATATCCTGCGCCATTCACAATTTGTGTATGTTTCTCATCAATTCGTTCACCAAGAGTATGGGGAGTACGGAAATCCATAGGAGTACCTTCTACCTTCAATATCTCTCCGGTAGGAATGGATACTTCATCGATGGGTACATAAAAATCTGCGTTGATGGTAACGATATTGTTTAAGACTGTAGGGGAGGGATTGGCTATACCGGCAAGATTGAAGAAACCGTGATTGGTCAGATTGACGATGGTGGCTTTATCGGTAGTAGCCCGGTATTCGATGACCAGAGCATTGGTCTCATCCTCCAGGCGATAAGTCATTTCTACTTCGAGATTTCCGGGGAAGCCCTCTTCGCCGTCAGCGGATGTGTAGTTGAAGATGACTGTTGATGGCTCTGGCTGGACAGCATCCCATACACGGGTATGAAAACCAGTCGGACCACCATGCAGTGAGTTGGGACCATTGTTGATTGCCAATTGGTGCTCTTCGCCGTATAAAGTAAACTTTCCTTTAGCTATCCGGTTACCGTAGCGTCCGATGGTAGTGTTTAGAAAAGGTTCCGGGCTGTTGATTACATGTTCAATACTGTCGTGTCCTAATACAACATTGGCATATTTGCCATTTTTGTCGGGTACCATGATGGAAAGTATTGCACAGCCGTAATTAGTAACTGCAACTTCCATTCCCTGGGCATTCTTCAGGATAAACAAATCTGTCTTTTTGTTATTTATATCCTTTTGAAAGTCTTTTTGGTTCAAACCGGACAAATTACTTTCTGTTGGAGTAGTGTTTATCATATCCATGGTATTAATTAAATTTCTTGCAAATAAAAAGAAATTCTTTTGTTCCCCCAAGTAATTGGAAGGAAATGTGGAGAACATTTTAGGAAAGTTTAGCGTTTAACAAATGGAATACAAATTGATATTTTTTGTATGTTTGCCCCCGGAATCTAAAAAAATCACATCATTAACAGAAAGTTCTAATAAAAACAACGAATGTATCCTCTAAAATTTGAGCCTATTCTGAAGCAGACGCTTTGGGGAGGCGACAAGATTATTCCATTCAAACATTTGAATGATACCCTTGCCAATGTAGGCGAGAGTTGGGAAGTGTCGGCAGTAGAAGGCAGTGAGTCTATAGTGGCCAATGGTGCAGACAAAGGATTGACGCTGCCGGATATGGTCAGAAAATATAAGGAAGACCTGGTAGGAGAAGCCAACTATGCACGTTTCGGAAATAAGTTTCCTTTATTGATAAAGTTTATTGATGCCAAGTTGGACTTGTCGATTCAGGTACACCCGGGTGACGAGTTGGCTAAGAAACGTCATAACAGTTTTGGTAAAAATGAAATGTGGTATGTTATTGCTGCTGACCAGGGTGCCAAGCTGATTTCCGGTTTTGCAGAGCAGATTACTCCGAAAGAATATAAGGAACGAGTGTATAATGGTACGTTTGCGGATGTTCTGCAGACTTGCGCCATTAAACCGGGCGATGTGTTTTATGTGCCTGCAGGTCGGGTACATGGAATCGGTGCGGGAGCTTTTGTAGCAGAAATACAGCAAACGTCGGATATCACTTACCGTATTTTTGATTACAATCGTAAGGATAAGGATGGTAAATCAAGAGAACTGCATACAAGCCAGGCCATTGATGCCATTAATTTTGCAGATGTGCAGGACGATTTTCGTACGGAGTACGAGCAGGTGCAGAATGAACCGGTAGAAATGGTGGCAAGCCCGTATTTCACGACTTCCATCTATGACATGACGGAAGAAATCACTTGTGACTATTCTGAACTGGATTCTTTTGTTATTTTTATTTGTGTGGAGGGTTCTTGCCGTATTATTGATAATGAGAAGAATGAAGTTTCCGTACAAGCGGGCGAAACAATCCTGCTGCCAGCTGCAACCCAAGAAGTGACGATTGTGCCTGAAGGAGCAGTGAAGTTGCTTGAGACGTACGTATAAAAGTGCTCAGACTATATCGGATAAAAAAGAGGGGATGACTGTTATGGCCATCCCCTCTTTTTTTATCCGATATTCTATCTCTTTCTTCCAAATATTTTTCTGAATTTCTTCATTACCTTTACCCCCAATACTATACCGTCAAAAACAGCCATACCCGTGTTGAATGCTCTCATCATGGCATTTGCCTTGTTGGTAGCTGGTTCCAGCGGAGCAAAAATTTCTTGTGTAAGCCCAGTCATGATTTCTTTCTGGAGTCGTATTTCTTGTAGCAGCATGGCTTTTTTCTGGGCGATGCTTTCTAAAGTGACGGGAGTCGTATTGGTCGTATTATCCATGAATATTTCGAATTAATTGTCTAAGAATAATTCTGCGATAAGTTTTACTGTCGGATCAATAATGAGCTTTTTGCGGAATAGGACAAGCAGAACGATGAGTAGGATATGGAAGCACGTGATAAGTGCAAAACTCATCATTAGCCCGCCTACCAGCGGAGCTAAGATATAGACCAGCGTAAACGACAGATGAAACAGAACCACTACGCCGAGTATGACGACCAATAGCACCAATAAAAGCGTAGAAAGCAGTTTGGACAGTTTTTCGGTGACTTCCAGTTTGGTATATTCTTTTTGCAGCTCCAGGTATTTCTTGAATTCAATGAAGAGCTGCTGCATATTTTCTATACTTTTGTCGTCTGCAAACATAGTGGTTCTGTTTTTTACCTTATTCCGTTACCTCACCTTTGATTTCCGCAGCAATTTCATCTACCAAGTCTTCCATTTCGCTTCGGTTCAGACGAATCCCTTTCTTACGGAGAATTTCTGCGATTTTGTTACGGGTGTCTTCTCCTTTTTCAGGAGCAAATAAGATACCGAGGGCTGCACCTACTGCGGCGCCACCCAGGAAAGCTGCTAAAACATTTAATCCTTTCATAATGATATTCCTTTCTTTTTTGAGGTTCGTACGACAAAACTAACAAATTTTTTTGAAACTTTGTTCGGAATATCAGTTTTTTTATGATTGTCTTTATCTTCCAACTCCTTTTTGGGTGTTGTTTTGCGAGGTTTGCTTTTTTCTTCTCCAAAAGTCTCCATTCGTACGGCTCCCGCGATAGATTTTGTTTTCCTTGGTTTTGGCCTTAATTTCTTCAGTCTTGATTTTCTGGGCTTTTAAACCATCGGCGGTGACAAAAGGGTGTTCTTTTATTACTGGGATACTTTTCCCTATCAATTTTTGGATATCTTTCAGGTAAGGCAGTTCTTCCGATTCGCAAAAGGAGAGGGCAATACCGTCGTGGCCGGCACGTCCGGTTCGTCCGATACGGTGCACGTATGTTTCCGGAATGTTGGGCAACTCATAGTTGATGACGTGTGATAGTTGGTCCACGTCGATACCTCGTGCTGCAATATCGGTTGCTATCAGTACACGCAGTTCATGGTTCTTAAAGCCGGTCAGTGCTCGCTGTCGGGCATTCTGCGACTTGTTTCCATGTATGGCTTCGGCTCTTATTCCGGACTTACTAAGGGTACGTGCAAGTTTGTCTGCTCCATATTTAGTTCTGGTGAAGATAAGTACGGACTTGATAGCCGGATTCTTCAGCAGATGAATCAGTAAGTCTTTTTTCTCTTTTTTCTCAACGAAATAGACTGATTGGGAGATTGTGTCAACCGTAGACGATGCAGGGGTGACTTCCACTTTCTCGGGGTGCGTCAGCATGGAGTTTGCCAAGGTCTCTATTTCCGGAGGCATTGTGGCCGAAAAGAAGAGAGTCTGCCGTTTTGCGGGCAATAGCTTTAATATGCGTCGGATATCATGTATGAATCCCATGTCCAGCATCCGGTCTGCTTCGTCCAATACGAAGAATTCGAGTGCTTTTAGGTTAATGAAACCTTGGTTGACCAGGTCTTGCAGTCGTCCGGGAGTTGCAACCAGTATTTGTACTCCACGTTTCAGTTCATCTGTCTGTGGCTTTTGTCCTACACCACCGAAGATGACGGCATGTCTCAGTCCGGTATACTTACCGTATGCACTGAAGGATTCTCCTATCTGTATGGCCAACTCGCGGGTCGGCGTCAGAATGAGTGCTTTGATACTTTTGCGATTATCCGTTTTATATAACTTTTGCAAGATAGGGATGGAAAATGCGGCGGTTTTGCCTGTTCCGGTTTGAGCACATCCTAATAAGTCTTTTCCTTGAAGTAATATAGGGATCGATTTTTCCTGGATTGGGGTAGGGGTGGAATACCCCTCTTCTTGAAGAGCCTTCAATATAGGTTCTATCAAATTCAAATTTTCAAATGTCATGTAATCAATTAAGTGAGCCTCATGCCCTGTTTATATTTGGCAAATATACGTCAAGTCTTCCGGGAAATCTCTTTTTATGGAGGGGTTTAATTATATTTAACTAAGGATGCTGAGGTATAATCGCATGTTATGGTGTACTTTTGTTCCATATTTAGATAGTGGCATGGAAAAATGATGAAATTGCATTTAAAATATCTTTGGATTGTATTGGTGGCTTGTACTTTGACCGCTTGCATGAATGGTGGGGGTGACTTGGCCGGTAAGTGGCAGTTGCGTCAGTATCAATATGCCGACGGTACATCAGAGAAGGTGGACAGTGTATTCTATAATTTTCAAAAAGGAAGTTTTTCTGCCATATGTTTGTTGAAAGATGGAGGGTTGACTACGTTTTTTGGAAATTATTCTTTGAAAGGTGCTGAAATTTCCATTATTTTGTTGCCTGAAAGCGTTAACGATAAAAATTATGATACTTATTTCGGGTGGCCGGAAGGAAAATGTACCTTTAAAGTAGAAGATTTGTCCTACTCTTCATTGCGTTTGGAATATGAGGGTACGAAATCTATTTTTCGGAAATTTTGAGATAAAGAATAAGAATAGACGATTTTACTAATAAAAACAATAGAAAAGATGAAAAAATTAGCCGTATTGGGAATGGGAGTATGCATAGCTCTGGCATTCTCTTCTTGTAAATCAAGTGAAAGTGCTTATAAGAAAGCATATGAAAAGGCAAAACAGCAGGAATTGGCCGAGCCGCAAACAACTGCCCCTGCTGAAGAGGTGGCTCCAGTGGTTACCGCTCCGGTAGAAGTAAAGGTGGTGGAAAGTGCACCTGCCGGCATGCGTCAGGAAAAGGTGACTGTGGTATCAGGTGGTACCAGCTTGAAAACCTTTAGTGTAGTTTGCGGAGCTTATAGCGTGAAAGCTAATGCGGAAGGTGTGAAGCAGGCATTGGTGAATGAAGGCTATACTGCAATGGTGGTTTACAATGCAGAAAGAAACCTGTATCGTGTAGTTATCGGTACATTCGATGACAGAGCATCCGCCGAGAATCTGCGCGACTCTTTCAAAGCTAAACATCCTTCGAATGATGACTTCCAGAAGGCATGGTTGCTGTATAGCGTCAATTAATAGAATTCTTTTTGGTAATTCATAACAGAAAGGAATGTATGTTTCCTTTCAAGATGAGGCAGTAACTGCGAAGTTACTGCCTTTTTCATGATATGCCGAAAGAATGTGAAGGCTGGCGCTGTCGCGTGTTTGGTTTGGCAAAACAAAGTGTTTCCTTTAACAGAACAGTTTGTTTCATTAAAGAGAACACTTTGTTTCTCTTAACAGAACATCTCGTTCTATCGCATAAAAACAAAATGTTTTTATATACTGAAACAACTTGTTTTTAAAGGTTGAAACAAAGTGTTCAGTACTGTGAACTAACGGACTAATTGAGAAAAGACCCAGATAAACTCATGTTGTCACAGTCTCTTTAGTTCCTCTTCCTTCGTGAATATTTCACTCTATTTCTCTGCTCCGGATTGATTTTTCTGATTGTGAAAAGTGCTTATAATATTCTCTCTTTCGTTTAAAAGAAGTTATAAAACCGGAGGTGGAAACTTTCGGACCTAAAAAAGTTTTTAATTTTGTGCCTTATCTTTGAGAAGAATATAGTATGGAACAACAATATATACTGAATGCGATTGATGCCGCTTTGCAGGCTGGCGAGAAAATTCTCTCCATTTACGATAATCCGGCATCGGATTTTCAGGTAGAAAAAAAAGCGGATAATTCTCCTCTTACTATTGCCGACCGTAAGGCTCATGAAACTATCTGCCGTTTTTTGGCTGATACACCTTTCCCTCTGCTAAGCGAGGAAGGCAAACATTTGCCTTTTTCGGAACGACGGAGTTGGGAAACTTTATGGATTGTAGACCCTTTGGACGGTACGAAGGAGTTCATCAAGAGGAACGGTGAGTTCACAGTGAATATAGCTTTGGTGCATCACTCGGTACCGGTAATGGGAGTTATTTATGTGCCGGTAAAAAAGGAGCTCTATTTTGGAGTGCATGATTCGGGTGCTTATAAACTATCCGGTATTACTGCACGTGATGGAATGTCGTGGGATGAACTGCTTGCGAAAGCTGTCCGGCTGCCGGAAACAAGCGTGCACGAACGGTTTGTAATTGTGGCTTCCCGTTCGCATCTGACGCCCGAGACAGAAGATTATATCGAGAAAATGAAATGCAGCCATGCGGAAGTTGAGCTTATATCAAGTGGAAGTTCCATCAAGATTTGTCTGGTAGCTGAAGGCAAGGCTGATGTATATCCTCGTTTTGCCCCTACGATGGAATGGGATACGGCGGCTGGGCATGCTATTGCACGTGCTGCCGGAATGGAAATTTATCAGGCGGGGAAGGAAGAACCTTTGCAATATAATAAGGAGGATTTGCTGAATCCGTGGTTTATCGTAGAACCCAAGCATACCGAAATAAAATAACGACTTTATGACATTTGAGATATTGTTTGTGCTGCTGGCATTGTTGGGCATGGTGATTGCCTTGGTTCTGGATAAAATGCGTCCGGGCATGGTGCTCTTTTCTGTCGTAGTATTGTTCTTGTGTGCAGGTATCCTCACTCCTAAGGAGATGCTGGAAGGGTTCAGTAATAAGGGGATGATGACTGTTGCCATGCTGTTTTTGGTCAGTGAAGGCATCAGGCAGTCGGGTGCTTTGGGGCAAGTAATCAAGAAGCTGCTTCCCCAAGGTAAGACTACGGTCTTTAAAGCGCAGTTCCGTATGTTGCCCACCATTGCTTTTATTTCAGCTTTTCTAAACAATACTCCGGTGGTTGTTATCTTTGCTCCCATTATCAAGCGTTGGGCCGAATCTGTAAAATTGCCTGCTACCAAGTTCCTTATACCCCTTTCTTATGTGACGATACTTGGCGGAATCTGCACCCTGATAGGGACGTCGACCAATCTGGTGGTGCATGGTATGATATTGGAAGCCGGATATGAAGGCTTTACTATGTTCGAGTTGGGTAAAGTGGGCATTTTCGTCGCGATTGCAGGCATCCTTTATCTGTTCGCTTTTTCCTCAAGGCTTTTGCCGGATGTTCGTACGGATGCGGTAAAGCTGGATGAGGAACCGGAGGAGCATGGAGATTTACATCGGGTGGAAGCTGTACTCGGCGCCCGTTTTCCCGGTATCAACAAGAAACTTGGTGATTTTAACTTCAAGCGGCATTATGGGGCCGAAGTGAAGGAGATTAAGCGTAGCGGTCAGAGCATTGTTGGAAATCTGGAAAATGAATATCTCCGCGAAGGGGATACGCTGGTGGTGATGGCTGATGACTCTTTTGTAAAGACCTGGGGGGAATCTTCGGTGTTCGTGTTGCTGGCCAATGGCAAGGATACGGAACCAGTGCCCGGAAAGGGAAAGCGCTGGTTTGCCTTGGCTTTGCTGATATTGATGATAGTGGGTGCAACGGTTGGTGAACTTCCGGTTGTCAAGGAAGCTTTTCCGGAAATCAAGTTGGATATGTTTTTCTTCGTTTCCATTACTACTATCATTATGGCCTGGACAAAGATATTTCCGGCCCGCAAGTATACCAAATATATATCTTGGGATATTCTGATAACGATTGCTTGTGCTTTTGCTATCAGCAAGGCGATGGTGAATTCCGGAGTGGCAGATGCTGTGGCGCGTTTCATTATAGGCATGAGCCATCATTATGGCCCCCACGTGTTGCTGGCTGCTGTGTTTATCATAACGAACTTGTTTACAGAACTGATTACGAACAATGCGGCCGCGGCACTCGCTTTCCCGTTGGCACTTTCCATCTCTTCACAGATGGGAGTCAGTCCGATGCCTTTCTTCGTTGTAATTTGTATGGCGGCTTCCGCCAGCTTCTCCACTCCTATAGGGTATCAGACTAATTTGATTGTACAAGGTATCGGTAACTATAAGTTCACGGATTTTGTACGCATCGGATTACCTTTGAATATCATTACTTTCCTGATATCCATTTTCTTGATTCCTTTAATTTGGCCATTTTAAAAAAAAGAAGAAATAATAACATATGGAAGAAAACAACCACATATATCCGATATTTGACAGAATGCTGATGCGGAAAGACAAAGAAGACTTGTTGAAGCAGCACAGCGTGATGGTTTGGTTTACCGGCTTGAGCGGCTCCGGCAAAAGTACGATAGCCATTGCCTTGGAGCGCGAACTTCATAAAAGAGGATTGCTTTGCCGTATCCTGGATGGTGACAACATCCGCAGTGGCATCAACAATAATCTCGGTTTTACGGAGGCCGACCGTGTGGAGAATATCCGGCGTATAGCCGAAGTTTCCAAACTCTTTCTTGATACGGGTGTTATAACAATCGCGGCTTTTATCAGTCCTAATAACGATATTCGTGAAATGGCGGCTGATATTATCGGACAAGACGATTTTCTGGAAGTTTATGTCAGTACCCCGCTTGAAGAGTGTGAACGCCGTGACGTGAAGGGACTTTATGCCAAGGCACGTAAGGGAGAAATCAAGAATTTTACAGGTATTTCCGCGCCTTTTGAGGAACCGGCTCATCCGGCTTTGACATTGGACACCTCTGTTCTCAGCCTGGAAGAATCGGTCAATAAACTGTTGGAACTCATTTTACCAAGAATTCAGAAGAAATAAGATATAATGAAAGAAGAATATAAATTGAGCCATTTGAAGGAACTCGAAGCAGAGTCCATTCATATTATCCGTGAAGTGGCAGCGGAGTTTGAAAATCCGGTGATGCTGTATAGTATCGGCAAGGATTCTTCGGTTATGGTGCGCTTGGCCGAAAAGGCGTTTGCTCCCGGCAAAGTGCCGTTCCCGTTGATGCACATCGATTCCAAGTGGAAGTTTAAGGAGATGATACAGTTCCGTGACGAGTATGCCAAGAAGTATGGTTGGAACCTGATAGTGGAAAGCAATATGGAAGCTTTCAATGCAGGTGTCGGGCCTTTTACGCATGGCAGCAAGGTGCATACGGACTTGATGAAAACGCAGGCTTTGCTCCACGCATTGGATAAGTATAAGTTTGATGCGGCATTTGGTGGTGCTCGTCGCGACGAGGAGAAGTCACGTGCCAAAGAGCGTATTTTCTCTTTCCGCGACAAGTTCCATCAATGGGACCCCAAAAATCAGCGTCCCGAATTGTGGGATATTTATAATGCCCGGGTACATAAAGGAGAGAGTATCCGCGTATTTCCGTTAAGTAATTGGACGGAGCTGGACATCTGGCAATATATACGTTTGGAAAACATCCCTATTGTGCCGTTGTATTTTGCCAAGGAACGTCCTTGTGTGGAGATTGACGGAAATCTGATAATGGCGGATGACGACCGCTTGCCGGAACAGTACCGCGACCAGATAAAGATGCGTATGGTGCGTTTCCGTACGCTGGGTTGCTGGCCGCTGACCGGTGCTGTGGAAAGCGATGCCGATACCATCGAGAAGATTGTCGAGGAAATGATGACCACCACCAAGAGTGAACGGACGACCCGTGTCATTGACTTCGACCAAGACGCAAGCATGGAGCAGAAGAAGCGCGAGGGATACTTCTAAAGGAATTAAAAATTAAGAATTAAAAATTAAATCATTAAGGATGAACGATTCTACACTTGATATAAAGGCTTTTCTTGATAAGGATGAGCAGAAAGACTTGTTGCGCTTACTGACTGCCGGTTCTGTGGATGACGGAAAATCCACATTGATAGGCCGTCTGTTGTTCGACAGCAAGAAACTATATGAGGACCAGCTGGACGCACTGGAACGCGACAGCAAGCGCATGGGAAATGCCGGCGACCACATTGACTACGCCCTTTTGCTGGACGGCTTGAAGGCGGAGCGCGAACAAGGCATCACCATCGACGTGGCATACCGCTACTTCTCGACCAACAATCGTAAGTTTATCATTGCCGACACTCCGGGACACGAGCAATATACACGCAACATGATTACCGGGGGCTCTACAGCTAACTTGGCAATTATTCTGGTGGATGCACGTATGGGTGTCATTACGCAGACGCGCCGGCATACTTTTCTGGTGTCGTTGCTTGGCATCAAGCATGTGGTGCTTGCTGTCAATAAGATGGACCTGGTGGATTTCTCCGAAGAACGTTTTAATGAGATAGTCGATGAATACCGGAAGTTTATAGCTCCATTGGGTATTCCTGACGTAAACTGCATTCCGCTGTCAGCTTTGGATGGCGACAATGTGGTGGAGAAATCGGAACGTACTCCTTGGTATGAGGGTATTTCACTTCTTGACTTTCTGGAGACGGTACATATTGACAACGACCATAATTTGAAGGATTTTCGTTTCCCGGTTCAATACGTCTTGCGTCCCAATCTCGATTTCCGTGGTTTTTGCGGTAAGGTGGCTTCGGGTATTATTCGTAAGGGAGATGAAGTGATGGCATTGCCTTCTGGTAAGAAGTCGCATATCAAGAGTATAGTTACATACGACGGCGAATTGGATTACGCCTTTCCGCCCCAGTCCGTCACCCTGACTCTGGAGGACGAAATAGATGTGTCGAGAGGAGAAATGCTGGTACATCCGGATAACCTGCCCGTCATGGACCGCAATTTTGAAACGATGCTGGTTTGGATGGATGAAGAGCCGATGGATATCAACAAATCATTCTTCATCAAACAGACCACCAATATAAGCCGCACCCGCATCGACAGCATCAAGTATAAGGTGGATGTCAATACGATGGAGCATCTTTCCATTGACAACGGAAAGTTGAGCAAGGAAACATTGCCGATGCAGCTCAATCAGATTGCGCGCGTGGTGCTGACCACTGCCAAAGAGCTTTTCTTTGACCCTTATCAGCAGAATAAGGCTACCGGTTCGTTTATTCTGATAGACCCGATAACCAACAATACCAGTGCTGTAGGTATGATTATCGATAGGGTGGAGGATAAGGACATGCACTTAGCTGAGGACCTGCCTATACTGAATTTGCCTAAGCTGGGTATAGCTCCCGAACATTACGAAGCTATAGAAAAGGCTGTGAAAGAGCTGGAACGCCAGGGCGTGGCTGTACGGATAGAGCGCAGTACTTCTTTATAAGTATTGCAGTTCTCTCTCGGTATCACCGGAAGAAAACCATAACATATTAATATAAAGATAATAATGGGATTGTTAGAATTCAATAAGCTTCCGATAAACACCCTGGTAGGTGCGGATTGGAAAACATTCAAGGATATAACGGGCGGTCGTGACATCGGTGCTGCCTACAAAGGTAAGTATCGGCTGACAAAAGCCGTCTGCCGCCTGCTGTCCACTTTGGCTCCTCTGCAGGACAGACGCTATGAAAAGCTCCTGGCAGATAAGCCCTTGGAGCATGATCCGGTATTCATTTTGGGACACTGGCGTAGCGGGACTACGTTTGTGCATAATGTTTTCTCCTGCGACAAGCATTTCGGCTACAACACGACATACCAGACTGTATTTCCGCATCTTATGATGTGGGGGCAGCCTTTCTTCAAGAAGAACATGAGTTGGTTGATGCCGGACAAACGTCCCACGGACAATATGGAACTTGCCGTTGACCTTCCGCAAGAAGAGGAATTTGCTTTGGCAAATATGATGCCCTACACCTATTATAATTTCTGGTTTCTGCCCGAATATCAGCAAGAGTATGCCGATAAATACCTGCTGTTTGATGACATCACAGAGAAAGAGCTGAAAGTATTTGAGGAGACTTTCGTCAAACTGATAAAGATTTCTCTTTGGAATACGAACGGAACCCAGTTTCTTAGTAAGAATCCGCCTCATACGGGACGTGTGAAAGAGCTTGTCAAGATGTTCCCCAATGCCAAGTTTATCTATCTGATGCGTAATCCTTATACTGTTTTCGAAAGCACACGTAGTTTCTTTACTAACACCATTCAGCCGTTGAAACTGCAGGATATCAGTAATGAGGAGCTTGAGAAGAATATTTTGTCCATTTATGCCAAACTGTATCATAAATACGAAGCGGACAAGGCATGTATTCCTGAAGGAAACTTGATAGAGGTGAAGTTTGAGGACTTCGAAGCGGACGCAATGGGAATGACTGAACATATCTACAAGGCTTTGTCCATTCCGGGCTTTGCAGAGGCGCGTGCCGATATTGAGAAGTATGTAGGCGGAAAGAAAGGATATAAGAAGAATAAATACAAGTATGATGAGCGTACAGTGCAGTTGGTTCAGGATAACTGGAATTTTGCGCTGGAACAGTGGAAGTACGATTTATAATGATTGTCAATTATCAATGAGAGAAATGATTCAAAAGAAAATTCGTATGTTGGGAGTGCTGTCTGCCATGCTTTGTTGCGGAGCCGTTTCTGCGCAGCAGCACGAGGTAGAGATGATTCCTTTCGGAAATATGGATCAATGGATTGACCGCCAAATCAAGGAATCCGGTATTATTGGCGGTGCCACGAAGAATGTGTATGCCATCGGCCCTACTGCTACTGTCACCGAAACCAAGGCATACAAGAATATGGGAGGTTCGCCGTGGGCGACATCCAATGTGATGGCCCGGGTAGCCGGTATCACGAAAACTAATACTTCTGTTTTTCCGGAAAAGCGAGGGGATGGTTTCTGCGCCCGCATGGACACCCGTATGGAGAGTGTGAAGGTTTTTGGAATAGTAGATATCACGGTGCTGGCTGCCGGCTCTATGTTTCTGGGTGAGGTGCACGAACCTATCAAGGGAACCAAAAATCCGCAGAAAATGCTGAATTCCGGCATACCGTTTACAAAGAAACCTATCGCCATACAGTTTGATTATAAAGTAAAGATGTCCGACCGCGAGAAGCGTATCCGTGCAACGGGCTTTAGCCGTATCACAGATGTGGAAGGAAAGGACTTCCCGGAAGTGAATCTGTTTCTGCAAAAGCGTTGGGAAGATGAGAAGGGGAATATCTATGCCAAGCGCGTAGGAACGATGGTCGTAAGATATTATACTACTACCGATTGGCATAATAATGCCACTTATTCCATCATGTACGGTGATATTACCGGTGACCCTGCGTACAAGGCCCACATGATGCGTCTTCAGGTTGAAGAACGCTATGCAGTTAATAGTAAAGGAGAGAGCGTACCTATTAAGGAGGTTGCCTGGGGAACGGAAGATGATGTGCCTACTCATTTGTTGTTACAGTTTACCTCCAGCCACGGTGGTGCTTACATAGGTTCTCCCGGTAATTCGTTGTGGATTGACAATGTAAAATTGGTATATTAGAATAAAAGCAGTTAAAGTTGGATGTCATACTTTAGCTGCTTTTTTAATGGAGTCACTGAGACTTTGGGTTACTTCTTATTTCTTATTTCAGATGAATTTTGTATGTCAGCCCTCCACTGAAATATTTCATCCTCTGCATTTCCACCTGCACATGCAGATGCTTGAACAACAGATAGGTGGCTCCCAAGGCAAAGTCCTTGGAGTCATATTCCGCTATCACCCTCAGCTGCGGATGGAAGGACGGATTGTAGGTGACACCCAGTGCAAAGCCATTCAGCTTGTACTCCTTGCGGTTGTTGTAAAGGTAGGAAAGATGGACACCAATCTCCTCTTTACCCACAACGGGTATATGCTTGGAGGCGGCAATGTAGAAACGGCTGTAATATCCGTTACCTTCCGTGGTGCCGACTTGCCCCCCTCCGGAAGAAGTGAACGGGTCGGACGTCCCCAGCACGACAGCCGGCATGTATTTCCAGAACTGCCCCTCCTTCAACACACGCAGTCGGGCGGAAAAGTAACGGTCCTGGTTCGTGAATCCGCTGTATCCGTATGGCTTCAATCCCAACGCCTCCGCCTTGAAAAGTGTACACGTGTAGGCCACTTCCAGAAAGGGAAAGACTGTGACATTCAGGAAGTAGTTGTAGGTATGATAGTACCAGGTGGGTGGTGTGAGCTCCTTGTTCAGGAAGTTACCGCCAACCATGAAAGTCTTGTCACGCTGCATCTCCGCAGAGGGCGCATGCAACAGCCCGGTCGTACCATACGTCAACTGGGAAAAGGCCGAAAGGGAAAGGCTGCAAAACAGAACGATAAAGAATAGCTTAAACTTCATCATCACATATAAATTCAGTCGCTGATAAAAAATGGATTGCTTTATGACATGCATCGGACATAGTACCAAAAAAAGGCGTCTGAGTCCCAGACGCCTTCATTTTTAGAGTCTATTTGTCACTTGGAGTTATTATTCCAGGATAACTACACGGTTCAGGAAGTTCTTGCCGAACATGTTTTCAGTACCTCCGAATCCTACGAGCTCAAGTTGGTCTTTACTTACACCTTCTGCAATCAAAGCATCGTAAACAACCTGAGCACGCTTTTCAGACAGTTTCTGGTTCCAAGAAGCGCTACCGGTAGCCTTATCGCAATAACCGGCAACTTTGTACTTCCTATCCGGATTAGCCTTCAGAATCTTAGCAGCCAACTGGATGTTAACCTTGCCATAGTCGTCCAGACGGGCGCTGCCAATCTTGAAGAAGATAGCACGCGGACCGGCAACTTCAACTTCCTTAGTCACTTCCTTAACTTCAGGTTTAGCGTTGGCCAGTGCATTCTTGCAGTTAGCCAGGTCAGCCTGAGCCTGAGCCAGTTCGCTTCTATATCTGTTGATTTCCGCATTGATAGCATCTTCGTCGATATTGGAAGCCTTCACAAATTTCTTGCCACCGAAGATGTAGCTAACACCTGCGGTCAACATGCCAGTGCCTTCAGCCTTGCGATGGCTGCTGATGTTACCGAAAATGGACGGAGCGATAGCACCGCGAGCTTCTACATCAATAGCCCACTTAGTGTTGATATTGAACTTCAAGCCCAAACCGGCGGAAGCACCGATACGTGCACGCATTTCAGCTTCACCGGCAGGAGCCATAGACTGCGAAGTACCGTCAGCACTAATTGTAATATCCACATTTTGAGATTTTGCTACAGAAATTTGAGGTCCCAAGAAACCGTAAACTTCGAAGAAACGGTTAGGATTGGCGCCGGCAAACAATGTAGAAAGATTGATCATTGCATCAATGTTACCACCTACATAAGTCTTGTTGTGTTCCCAATATGCATCATCCAAACACAGATGCTGAGTAATACCGTTTACCTGAGCACGTACACCCCAAGTCGGAGTAATCAGCTTACCAACTGACACGCTGAAATGCGGAGCAATCTTATTGAAACCGTCATTGTTGATGGCGTGGATACCACCACCTACACTGACAAAAATATTATCGCTCCATTTCGGAGTGTAGTAGTTCGTTTTTTCCTGTGCATTCAGATTTGCTGCACAAGCGCCTGCCAATAGTAAGGAGGCTATCATTAATTTACTTTTCATTTTCTCTTGAGTTTAAGATAAATAACAACTAAAACTTCTATTAATCAAGTTCACCAACACCACCACCGGCATTGCCTTCACCATGACCATGACCATGACCGTGGCTATGACCGTGACCAGGAATATCTTGATTTTCAAGAACAAACAGTGTAGAAGTTGTATAATCATCTACTTCAATAGAAGCTAAAGGCTCTGTTTCAGCTTTTGTTACAGCCTTCTTCACTACTTTATATTCAGTTGTTACAACAGTATAAGTAATAGATGCAGTTGTTCTAGAGTTAGCATAAACTTTATACTTATTCTCCGGTGTTGTTACTGTCGTTTCCTCATATGTATTCTCAAGCGTGTTAAAGAAAGATTCAATAGCTGCGCGTTCAATAAGATCAGTTGTATTGATTTTCTTTGCACCTACTTTTGCACCTTCTTTTACTACATAAGGGAATGATGGAATGTCAAACCAATAAAGCTCGTAGTTATCCCAAGTCTTAACTTTAGGATCCGTTACTGGTTCAAGTTTTGTAGATTCTGCTACAATCTTAGTCTCAGCATCTTCTTCCTGAAGAATGATAGTCGGAGTCAGAGTAGCAAATTGCCCAGCTTGCAAAGCAGGAACCTTAACTGTAACAGTTGCACTCAAACCATTATAAGAAGCTGTAACATCAACACTCTTAGCAGCCAGAGTAGGATTACCAGTAAATGTCAACTCTGCAGGTGCGATAGTGGCTTGGCCAGTTACATCTGTAGTAACACCATCCTCTATAGCAAGCACAATCGGACTAATAACAGCTTGTGCATTAGTAGGAGTTACATTAACGTTGAACTCTTCCTTCTCACAAGAAGTTAAAGTTGTAGCTAAAGCTACTACGGCTAACGCAAATACTGCACTTATGCCGTTTAAGAATTTAATCTTTTTCATCTCAATTAATTAATTAAAAATTTAACAATTCTGACTTAATAAAATATGGGTTAAAACTATTTTCTTCCATTATATTGTCACTAACTTCCGCTTTATACTGTCTATAATAGTACCTTTCATTACCTGCATTATAAACAATGCCCATATTAGCAGAGGTATTCACACGAGGTATATATCCTTTCCTTTTATATTTATAAGGAGGTAATGCCACTTGAAATCGGAAGCCTCCATTCATCTTTGCATGTTCTGCTTTCATTGCATAGAAACCAATCGAACAATAGCGAAAATGGCGAATCATTTCAAATTTAACACCTTTCTCCTTCAATAAATACTGTTCTGCTTTCAGATTAAACTGAGTGTTAAATTGCGGCCAATAAAAGCTACCGCCCAAAGACCAAGTAACAAGTGCTGTCGAAGGATCATATACATAGCGAAATCCGCTCCAATATCCCATTCCTGTATACCCAATCCGAGCCATTAAGGAAAAGCGTTCATCCTTAAAAGGGCGATAAAATTCGGCGTCCACTCCATATTGGTCAGCACTAAAACATCCCACAGTCACTTTACCAAACACATTATACGGTAATCTAAAACGCTGTGAAATTGTAATATGTCCTGGATGAACTTTATCTTCAAACCTTCCATACCCATCATTATAAACCGGTATTTTCAACTGTGCCGTTAATTTCATACCTTTCCATAACGAAACTTCTATCGCAGGACTCAAATCAAACAAGACCTGGTAAATCTGTGTAATCACCAGATTCTTGAAAGCTAATTGAGGATATACCAATACATCAATCTTGAACAAAGAACTATTTTTCAACTTTATTTTCCGTGCATTTTTCCAAGTATCACCCAATTCATAGCTTACATTCCAGTCATCACGTTCTGCTTGGAGCACCGAATCCCCCTTTATGGGATGATAATAAAGAGAAATCTGAGGTACATTATTGTCCAGAACTATTATCCGGCATGACTTTTCTTCCGGTAAACCCATCTTTTGAATAACATCCACCGCTTTGCCTATGCCTACGCCTTGCAAACGATATGTAGAGTTCTGCAGAACATACACACGTTCATTGCCATCTTCTGTCCATCCAACATTTTCAAATCCCATTTTCACTAAAGCATCTACAGTACTTTCCCCCGTTTGGCAAATCCCTTTTAAAGGGAGCAAACAGTATAAAAAGAACGTTGCACACTGTGCTATTGTTTTAGTATTTAGGCACTTTCTTATGTTAGAGTTTTTATACCTCATCTTTTTCAACCATTTTGTGTGTTCGTATAACACAAAATATGGTGCAAAAATAGGCACATTTTTAATAATACCAAAGATTTTTATATGAAAAAATGAAATAATGTTGTTTTTTCTTCAAAAGCCCCCAACAAAGACTCAGAATGTTTATATGAAGTATATTAGCTGTCTTAAAATCCTTAATATAGCTGTGCATAATTACTATACAGAACGTTGTTTTTGTGCCAAATAGTCATTTTTTAGCTGTTTTTGCTAATTCACTTTTCTCTGAAAAAGGATAAATAGAAGAAATATCTGCAAGAATTAAAGAGAATGACAAATTGCACTTCGTATTTAACCAACCCCTATGATATATTAGGAATTAAATCAATAGCTTTCTTTTTACTTTCATCTACAAGCTTTGCATAAATTTGTGTTGTCTGTATATTGGTATGTCCCAATAGTTTGGAGACTGTATATAAATCTACTCCCAATGTCAGCATCATTGTTGCATGTGTGTGGCGCGCTGTGTGAAATGTTACATGCTTTGATATCCCAGCTTGTTCAATCCATTTGTGTAAAATTACATTACTTCTTCCCAGTGAGACCAATCCAGCAAACACCTTTTCCGTTTCTGGTGCATTTCCTCTGTCTGGCAGATGTTTTATGGCTTCCGAACAGAGTGGAAGTGATATGGCTTCTTTCGTCTTCTTCTGAATAATACTCAATAGTGCATTGCCATTTTCATCATAGTGTATATCTTCCCATCTCAATGCAATAATATCACAATGCCTCAATCCACAAAAACAGCTGAATAGAAATGCTTTCCTTAATAAGATATTATAAAAAGGAGTATGAACCAATCTGGTCAATTCCTTTATGGTAAGATAATCCCTTTCTGTTCGATTACGTTTTGGTTTGTCCTCATTTTTTATTTTACTCATCGGATTAACAGTTATATAATCTTCAGAGACGGCCCTATTCAAGCAGTAGCGCAGCGTTTTCAAATAATAGAATTGGGTGTTAACATGCAATGTCTTTTCCTTCTTACAATGTTCTTGTTTTGTTTTCTTCAAGTAATCTATAAAACCCAACAAATAAGTCTTGTCCACCTTCCTTAGCAATATTCCATTCGGAGTATATCTTTCCAAATGGCATACAACGGCATGTATGGCACTTTTCCGTACTCTATTGTTCACACTTTGTTCTGCTATTAATTTCATATAGCCAGTCAGCTTCATATTGGACAATCTGTTATGATTAAATCCGTAAGTTTGATTATATATTTCCAAAATCTTCTGAGCCTTTATCGCATTTGCCAAATTTAGCGTCTCGACATTTCTTTTTTTATCAGCTTGATTATGTTCAGGGATAATATACAACTTTAAGAATTCGTATTGCCGCCTTCCATTCATATAAATATCCAGATATATGGATTGGCATCCATTAACCAATTTTTTTGTTCTCACCTTTATTGGCTCTTTTAAATTCAATTGCTTTTTCATATTCTTTAAATAAAAACATACAGTTTATTATTAGTAGTAACAAAGCAGTAACAAAAATCAATCCTACAAATTGCTTTCATGTTCTATCACTCTTGTCTTTTTTTATAATTACCTTATTAACTATCAAATATTTACAGTATAGGGCACAGCGTTACTGAAAGAACAAATATAATAATAAGCCAGTAACAATAAACTATCAAGAGTGTGGCTATTGCTATGGCGGCGGAAACTTTCTCTGGAAATTTATTTTCCATCACTTTGCTTCCACACTTCCACCCACCTTCTGCATTCCCCTATCCATCGGCATTTGCCCTGCGGTGGAAGCAAGCCGAAAAGGTGGAAGCAAATTTTGCTTCCACCTGCCTGAAACGCCGAGGTTTTGCAGTAACCACCTGTTTACTAGCATAATATTACGTAAGAGCTACATAAATCAATCAGTTCGTTTTTCCTGCATTTTCGAGCTTGCTCTTCTACGAAATCGGTGGATATCGAGTTGGGCGGTAGGACGCATCATTCCGCAGGGACTATGAAAGGTACCGGTAGAGTGAGCCATTCAAGCGGATGATTTCTAACTCATGGCTATGAATAATGCCGTCTAATGTCCTTTAAGTTGTTGTACAATACATTTGCGCCCTATCCACAATAGATGCAGGCTACGTACTTCATCCGAAAAGTCTTGGGGTTAGTGACGCCTAACAGTCATGAACAACCCTGCTTACGGCCATAAAGCAATCGCTTGACGACCATTAGCAGAGTTGTTCATGGCCGTTAGGCATCATTAATCCCCTATGCAACAGCAGACAAACAAAGAGAGAGAAGCCAAGGATTGTCTGTGTTTTAGATAGAAAGCCCATTTATTAGCAGGTGTACCGGAAGAAAAGTCATGCCGGATAATAGTTCTGGACAATAATGTACCCCAGATTTCTCTTTGTTATCATCCCATAAAGGGTGATTCGGTGCTCCAAGCAGAACGTGATGACTGGAATGTAAGCTATGAATTGGGTGATACTTGGAAAAATGCACGGAAAATAAAGTTGAAAAATAGTTCTTTGTTCAAGATTGATGTATTGGTGTATCCGGAATTCTCTTTCAAGAACGTGATTATTACGCAGATTTATCAAGTTCTATTTGATTTGAGTCCTGCAATAGAAATTTCGTTATGGAAGGGTATGAAAGCCACAGCACAAGTGAAGATACCAATTTATAATGATGGATATGGAGCTCGGGAAGGAAAGGTTCATCCGGGGTTTCTGACTCTTTCACAACGTTTTCGATTGCCTTATAACGTTTTTGGTAAATTCTCAGTAGGTTATTTTAGTGGCAATCGATATGGTGCTGATGTAGATTTTTTTCGACCCTTTAATGATGAGCGCTTTTCTTTGTTGGCAAGAATAGGATATACGGGAGCTGGACGTTGGGACGGATTTAAGTTCCAATATGATCCTTCATTATGGCGTGTGACGTGGTCTTTGGGTGGAAATTTCTACTGGCCGCGATTTAATACACAGTTCACACTGAAGGCTGAACAGTATTTGTTGAAGGAAAAGGGGATTAAATTCGATATGATTCGTCATTTCCGTTATTGCTCAATCGGCTTTTATGTCATGAAGGCAGAGCATGCTAAAGCGAATGGAGGATTCCGGTTTCAGGTGGCATTGCCTCCTTATAAGTATAAAAGGAAAGGATATGTACCGCGTGTGAATACTTCTACCAATATGGGTATTTCTTATAATGCAGGTAATGAAAGGTATTATTATAAGGAATACAAGGCAGAGGCAAGTGATAATATAATGGAAGAAAATAGTTTTAACCCATATTTTATTAAGTCAGAATTGTTAAATTTTTAATTAATTAATTGAGATGAAAAAGAAAAGTTTTTTTAGTGGCGTAAATGCTAAATTAGCATTGGCTACAGTGGCTTTGACAAGTGTGATGTTCACAAGCTGCGAAAAGGAAGAATTCAATGTTGCACCTGTGGAATTGGATCCTGCAAGTGCTACCATTGCTATTACTGTATATGATTTGGGGGATCGTTCTATCATAACAGAAGGCCTTAATATTACAGGTGACACTGAAGTGAAGGCTGGTGCTGATGGTAAAATTGCACCTGAAACAAGAAAGTTTACTGCTACAAAAAAAGATTATTTACCAGGCGAGGGACAAGCTGTGATTCCTGCTTTGAATAAAGGACAATTCGCTTTTGTTCCGGTAAACATTTTCTTGCAGAAAATAACAGATGCCGCTAAGGATGTATATCCTACTCCTGATCCTGAGACTATAAAACCTGAAATAGGTCAGGTTGTAGATGGTGGAAGTTATACCAATGATAGTCCCGAGCCTGTAGTGCAAGAATTGTCATATACAGCATATGTCGGTCAAACTGTTACTAACATTGATGAGGTAAAAACTTGGATTGATGCAAATATACCTGCTACTAAGGCTTTGTCTAATGAAGAACTGAAAGCTGTATTGAAAGCTGCTGTAGAAGGTCTTAATACCGGTTTTACTGCAGTAGTTAGAACAGAAGAAGTAACAATTGCACCTTATACAACTGTTACTTTGAAAGCTACTACAAACTATCAGACTTCTGTAAATAATGTTTCAGCAACAGTAGATGGTGTGGTATATAATATTCCTGGTGTAAATATTAAGGTTGCACTTAATACAACTGCAACACAAGATATTGTTTCAATTACTCATGATCATGGTCACGGTCATGGCAATGGAAACAATGCTGGTGGTGGTAATGGTGACGGTACAGCTTACTAAAATCGTTTTAGTTAGTATTTAATTTTAAACTAAAGGAATAATGAAAAGTAAATTAGTAATAGCCTCCTTATTATTAGCAGGCGCTTGTGCAGCAAATCTGAATGCACAAGAAAAAACGAACTACTACACTCCGAAATGGAGCGATAATATTTTCGTGAGTGTAGGTGGTGGTGTCCACGCTATCAACAATGATGGTTTCAATAAATTGGCTCCGCATTTTAGCGTATCAGTTGGTAAGTTGATTACTCCGACATGGGGTGTACGCGCTCAGTTCAATGGTGTTACTCAGCACTTGTGTCTGGATAACTCGTATTGGGAACATAATAAGACGTACTTTGGTGGTAACATTGATGCAATGATCAATCTTTCTACATTGTTCGCAGGCGTTAATCCTAACCGTTTCTTCGAAGTTTATGGATTTTTGGGTCCTCAAGTAACTGTTGCAAAGTCAGCTAATGTGCTGATTCAAAACGATGGAACAATGATTCCTGATGGGGATGAAAAGGCTAGAGCACGTGTAGGCGCTTCTGCTGGTTTGGGCTTGAAGTTCAATATCAACACTAAGTGGGCTATTGACGTAGAAGCTCGCGGTGCTATCGCTCCGTCTGTATTCGGCAATATCAGCAGCCATCGCAAGGCTGAAGGTACTGGAACTTTGACTGCAGGTGTTAGCTACATCTTCGGTGGTAAGAAGTTTATTCCGGTTTCTAAGATTGACGAAGACGCAGTCAATGCAGAAATCAACAGATATAGAAGTGAACTGGCTCAGGCTCAGGCTGACCTGGCTAACTGCAAGAATGCACTGGCCAACGCTAAACCTGAAGTTAAGGAAGTGACTAAGGAAGTTGAAGTTGCCGGTCCGCGTGCTATCTTCTTCAAGATTGGCAGCGCCCGTCTGGACGACTATGGCAAGGTTAACATCGAATTGGCTGCTAAGATTCTGAAGGCTAATCCGGACAAGAAGTACAAGGTTGCAGGTTATGCTGACAAGGCTACCGGTAGCGCTTCTTGGAACCAGAAGCTGTCTGAAAAGCGTGCTCAGGTTGTTTACGATGCCTTGATTGCTCAGGGTGTTGACAAAGACCAGCTCGAACTCGTTGGATTCGGTGGTACTGCCAATATGTTCGGCAAGAACTTCTTGAACCGCGTAGTTATCCTGGAATAATATACTCCAAGTGACAAATAGACTCTAAAAATGAAGGCGTCTGGGACTCAGACGCCTTTTTTTGGTACTATGTCCGATGCATGTCATAAAGCAATCCATTTTTTATCAGCGACTGAATTTATATGTGATGATGAAGTTTAAGCTATTCTTTATCGTTCTGTTTTGCAGCCTTTCCCTTTCGGCCTTTTCCCAGTTGACGTATGGTACGACCGGGCTGTTGCATGCGCCCTCTGCGGAGATGCAGCGTGACAAGACTTTCATGGTTGGCGGTAACTTCCTGAACAAGGAGCTCACACCGCCCACCTGGTACTATCATACCTACAACTACTTCCTAAATGTCACAGTCTTCCCCTTTCTGGAAGTGGCCTACACGTGTACGCTCTTCAAGGCGGAGGCGTTAGGATTGAAGCCATACGGGTACAGCGGATTCACGAACCAGGACCGCTACTTTTCCGCCCGTCTGCGTGTGTTGAAGGAGGGGCAGTTCTGGAAATACATGCCGGCTGTCGTGCTGGGGACGTCCGACCCGTTCACTTCCTCCGGCGGCGGCCAGGTCGGCACCACGGAAGGTAACGGCTATTACAGTCGTTTCTATATTGCCGCCTCCAAGCATATACCCGTTGCGGGTAAGGAGGAGATCGGTGTCCATCTTTCCTACCTTTACAACAACCGCAAGGAGTACAAACTGAATGGCTTTGCATTGGGTGTCACCTACAATCCCTCCTTCCATCCGCAGTTGAGGGTGATAGCGGAGTACGACTCCAAGGACTTTGCCTTGGGAGCCACTTATCTGTTGTTCAAGCATCTGCATGTGCAGGTTGAAATGCAGAGGATGAAATATTTCAGTGGAGGGTTGACATACAAAATTCATTTGAAATAATTAGTGAAAAAATCAGAGGAGGGGATGTTTGATACTATCAGACATCCCTTTTTCTGTATTATATATGTAAGATTAACGGCGGAATTCAAATTTTAATCGTAATTTTGTAGCCCATTATGAGTAGAATAATAGCCATAGACTACGGTCGGAAACGCACGGGAATAGCCGTGAGTGATACATTGCAGATGATTGCGAATGGACTGACAACTGTGCCTACACACCAATTGTTGCAGTTTCTTCTTGATTATGTGGCTAAGGAGCCGGTAGAGCGTATCTTGGTAGGCTTTCCTAAGCAGATGAACAATGAGGCTTCGGAAAATATGAAGAATATCGAACCTTTTGTCCGTTCGCTGAAGAAGAAACTGCCTGACATGCCGGTTGAATATGTAGACGAGCGTTTTACTTCTGTTCTGGCTCATCGGACGATGCTTGAGGCCGGATTGAAAAAGAAGGACCGCCAAAACAAAGCGCTGGTGGATGAAATCAGTGCAACTATTATTCTGCAAACTTATTTAGAGAACAAACGTTTCTCTTTTTTATAATGTATAGAAAGTAATTTGTAATTAGTAATTTGTAGTAAAGGAAATGATTTTACCCATTTATGTGTACGGCCAGCCCGTATTGAGAAAGGTAGCAGAGGATATTGCCCCGGACTATCCGAATTTGAAAGAACTTATTGAGAATATGTTTGAAACGATGGACAATGCTGAAGGTGTGGGACTTGCTGCACCGCAAATAGGTTTGCCTATCCGCGTAGTAACCATTAATCTGGATGTCTTGTCTGATGATTTGCCAGAATATAAAGATTTCCGCAAGGCGTATATCAATGCCCATATTCTGGAAGTGTCCGGTGAGGAAGTTTCTATGGACGAGGGTTGCTTGAGCCTTCCAGGAATTCATGAATCAGTGAAGCGTGGCAACAAAATACGCGTGCAATACCTGGACGAGAACTTGGAACCGCACGATGAGATTATCGAAGGTTACCTGGCACGCGTGATGCAGCACGAGTTCGACCATCTGGAAGGAAAGATGTTCATCGACCATTTGTCTCCGTTACGCAAGCAGATGATTAAAGGAAAACTGAATGCCATGTTGAAAGGCAAGGCACACTGCACTTATAAGGTGAAAACCGTAAAGAAATAAGTTTAACCATATAATATGGTATAAAAGGCTCAAAAAATATAAAAAGTGTTCCGCTAATCCCGACAAGTAAACGAAAAACGTTACTTTTGTTTCGTTTACAAGCATTTATAAAACAAGATGATAAAAAAAATACTGACGGCTATTTTGCTGTTACCCACATTGTTGTATGCACAAATCAATACGGAACGGGTGATGACCATTGCTCGGAATGCATTGTATTTTGAGGATTACGTGCTTTCTATCCAATATTTTAATCAAGTAATCAACGCGAAACCTTATTTATATGAGCCTTATTTCTTCCGTGGACTGGCAAAAATCAATTTGGATGACTATCAGGGAGCGGAGAGTGATTGTGATGCTGCGATTCAGCGGAACCCTTTTGTGGTAGGTGCTTACCAAATCAGAGGATTGGCACGTATCCGTCAGAACAAGTTTGACGAGGCGATTGAAGATTATAAAACTGCCATCAAATACGACCCGGAGAATGTGGTGCTTTGGCATAATCTTTCCCTTTGCCATATTCAGAAAGAAGATTATGAGGCGGCTAAGGAAGATTTGGGTACGCTTCTGACAATTGCCCCCAGATATACACGTGCCTATCTGATGCGCGGGGAAGTCTCCCTGAAACAGAATGATACGATACAAGCTTTGCGTGATTTTGACAAAGCCATCGATATGGACCGTTATGACCCGGATGGATGGGGGGCAAGAGCCATTGTACGCCTCCAGCAGGGGAAGTATAAAGAGGCTGAAGCTGATTTGGACCAGTCTATCCATCTGAGTGCAAAGAATGCCGGTAACTATATCAACCGTGCCTTGGCGCGTTTCCATCAGAATAATTTGAGAGGCGCCATGAGTGACTATGATTTGGCTTTGGATATTGATCCGAATAATTTTCTCGGGCACTACAACCGCGGTTTGCTGCGTGCCCAGGTGGGCGATGACAACCGGGCAATAGAGGATTTTGATTTTGTGTTGAAGATGGAACCGGATAACATGATGGCCACCTTCAATCGTGGTTTGTTACGTGCGCAGACGGGGGATTACCGGGGAGCTATCAGTGACTATTCCAAAGTGATTGCAGAATATCCTAACTTTATGGCCGGCTATTATCAGCGTGCCGAAGCCCGTAAAAAGATTGGCGACCATAAGGGAGCCGAGCAGGATGAGTTCAAAATCATGAAGATGCAGATAGACAAGCGTAACGGTGTTTCTTCTGGTGACAAAAAGGAAGGTGACGACAGTAAGGATGTTGCGGATAATTCCTCGGAAAACTCCAATGGAGATGGTGGGAAGACCCGTAAGAAATCCGACAAGAACATGGAAAATTATCGGAAAATTGTAATAGCGGACGATTCGGAAGCTGACCAGCGTTATAAGAGCGATTATCGCGGACGTGTACAAGACCGGAATGTGACCATCAAGCTCGAGCCGATGTATGCTTTGACTTATTATGAGAAACTGAGCGATGTGAAGCGTATCGTACATTATCATAAGTATATTGAGGAACTGAACCATTCGAAACTGTTCCCGAAGCCACTGCGCATCACCAATATGGAAGCTCCGTTGACGGAGGAACAAGTACGCTTCCACTTTGCTTTGATAGACGCTCATACGTCTGATGTGGTGGCTGACGAGAAGAACGCCAAGAAACGTTTCATGAGAGGTCTGGATTTCTATCTGGTTCAGGATTTTGCCAGTTCCATAGATGACTTTACAAAGAGTATCTTGTTGGACGACACTTTCTTCCCGGCATACTTTATGCGTGCTTTGGTGCGTTATAAGCAACTGGAATATAAAAAGGCCGAAGCCACAATGAGTGAAGGTGCCACTTCGGGTACAACGGAAATGAAGAAGCCTGAAGTGACAGCCATCGATTATGAAGTTGTGAAGAATGACCTGGATCACGTTATTCTATTGGCTCCTGATTTTGTCTATGGCTATTATAACCGTGGCAATGTGTCTTCGTTACTGAAGGATTACCGTGCCGCCTTGGCGGATTATGACAAGGCGATTGAGCTGAGTCCCGATTTTGCTGAAGCATACTTTAACCGTGGGTTGACGCACATCTTCCTGGGGAATAACAAACAAGGTATTGCCGATTTGAGTAAAGCTGGAGAGTTGGGCATTGTCTCGGCCTATAATATCATAAAGAGGTTTACAGATACACGGGAATAACATTTTTTTGCTAAAAAATAGAATATCAAAAAGAATTAGCTATTTTTGCGTTCTGAAAAATGAAATATACATATAAACTATGATAAAGATAACATTTCCAGACGGCTCTGTTCGTGAATATAACGAAGGAGTAACGGGACTGCAGATTGCAGAAAGCATCAGTTCGCGATTGGCACAAGACGTGCTGGCTTGTGGCGTGAACGGAGAAATTTATGATTTGGGGCGTCCTATCATGCAAGACGCTGAAGTGGTTCTTTATAAATGGGAGGATGAGCAGGGTAAGCATGCCTTTTGGCATACCAGTGCCCACTTGCTGGCCGAAGCTTTGCAGGAACTCTATCCGGGCATCCAGTTCGGTATAGGTCCTGCTATCGAAAACGGTTTCTACTATGATGTGGACCCGGGTGAAACGACTATCAAGGAAGCTGACCTGCCAGCCATTGAGAAAAAGATGGCTGAACTGGTGGCTAAGAAAGAAGCGGTTGTCAGACAAGACATTGCCAAGGCGGATGCTTTGAAGATGTTCGGTGACCGTGGAGAAACTTATAAATGCGAGCTGATTTCCGAATTGGAAGACGGCCACATCACAACTTATACGCAGGGTGCATTTACCGACTTGTGCCGTGGCCCTCACTTGATGACCACAGCGCCTATCAAAGCTATCAAGCTGACTTCCGTTGCCGGTGCTTATTGGCGTGGACAGGAGGACCGTAAGATGATGACCCGTATCTATGGTATCACCTTCCCGAAGAAGAAGATGCTGGATGAGTATCTTGTTCTGCTGGAAGAAGCCAAGAAGCGTGACCACCGCAAAATCGGTAAGGAGATGGACTTGTTCATGTTTTCTGACACCGTAGGTAAGGGGCTCCCGATGTGGCTACCCAAAGGTACTGCACTGCGTATCCGCTTGCAGGACTTCTTGCGCCGCATTCAGGCCCGTTACGATTATCAGGAAGTAATGTGTCCGCCCATCGGCAACAAATTGCTTTACATCACTTCCGGACACTATGCAAAATATGGTAAGGACTCCTTCCAGCCCATCCACACACCGGAAGAAGGAGAGGAATACTTCTTGAAACCGATGAACTGTCCTCACCACTGTATGATTTACAAGAACTCACCCCGTTCTTACAAAGACCTGCCTTTACGTTTGGCAGAGTTCGGTACGGTTTGCCGTTACGAGCAGAGTGGCGAGTTGCACGGTTTGACACGTGTACGTAGCTTTACGCAGGATGATGCGCATATCTTCTGCCGTCCGGACCAGGTGAAGGATGAGTTCCTCCGTGTAATGGACATTATCTCCATCGTGTTCGAATCTATGGACTTCGAGAACTTCGAGGCACAGATTTCCTTGCGCGACAAGGTGAACCGCGAAAAATATATCGGTAGCGACGAGAACTGGGAAAAAGCAGAACGAGCCATCATCGAAGCTTGTGAAGAAAAGGGTCTGAAGGCAAAAATAGAATATGGAGAAGCCGCTTTCTATGGTCCTAAATTGGACTTCATGGTGAAGGATGCCATCGGTCGCCGTTGGCAGCTGGGTACCATCCAGGTGGACTACAACCTGCCGGAACGTTTCCAGCTGGAATATACCGGTGCCGACAATCAGAAGCACCGTCCCGTAATGGTTCACCGTGCTCCCTTCGGCTCCATGGAACGCTTCGTGGCTGTGCTTATTGAGCATACGGCCGGTAAGTTCCCGTTGTGGCTGACTCCCGACCAGGTTGCCATCCTGCCTATCAGCGAGAAGTTCAACGACTATGCGCATGAAGTGAAACAATACTTGAAGCGATATGACATCCGTGCCATTGTGGATGAGCGCAATGAAAAGATTGGTCGTAAGATTCGTGACAATGAGATGAAGCGTATTCCGTACATGCTGGTTGTAGGTGAAAAGGAGGCTGAAAACAAGGAAGTTGCTGTCCGCAAGCAGGGAGAAGGTGATAAAGGAACCATGAAATTTGAAGAATTTGCCAAAAAAATGAACGAAGAAGTTCAGAATATGATAAATAAATGGTAACTTTGCGCCCAATTGTAGAAGCATAGCATATATTAGATGTTCTAAAGTTCGCTTTTACTTAACAAAAACATTAATTTGGGAATAGTAAATAAGAAACAAACTGGAAGTAAACGTTATTTAATGAAGAATGACAGCTTAAAAGGGCAACATCGGATTAACGAACAAATCCGGGCCAAAGAAGTCCGCATAGTGGGCGATGAAGTAGAACCAAAAGTGTATCCGATAGCGCAGGCTTTAAGACTTGCTGAAGAACATGAAGCGGATCTCGTGGAGATTTCTCCAAATGCACAACCCCCTGTTTGTCGTATTATTGATTATTCTAAATTTCTTTATCAGTTAAAGAAGCGTCAGAAAGAACAAAAGGCAAAGCAGGTGAAGGTGAACGTGAAGGAAATACGTTTTGGACCTCAGACTGATGACCATGATTATAACTTCAAGTTGAAGCATGCCAAAGGCTTTTTGGAAGATGGCGATAAGGTGAAAGCCTACGTATTCTTTAAAGGCCGTTCTATCTTGTTCAAAGAGCAAGGTGAAGTGTTGCTGCTCCGTTTTGCCAATGATTTGGAAGACTATGCGAAGGTAGACCAAATGCCGGTTTTGGAAGGAAAGAGAATGACAATCCAGCTCTCTCCGAAGAAAGTGGCGGCACCTAAGAAGAGCGCGGCTCCCAAGCCTGCAGAAGATGCGCCAAAGGCTGCGTCGGCTGAAACCGAAGAAGAATAAAGAAGTGAGTAACGCCATAGGTATAGTGCGTTGCCATATAATTTAATAATTAAAAAGTTTAAAAAAGATGCCAAAGATGAAGACTAACTCCGGTTCTAAAAAGAGATTTACTCTTACCGGAACAGGTAAAATCAAAAGAAAGCACGCTTTTCATAGTCACATCCTGACTAAGAAAACTAAGAAGCAGAAAAGAAACTTGTGCTACTCTACACTTGTTAGTACAACAGATGTAAGCCAGGTGAAAGAGCTCTTAGCAATGAAGTAATTGAAAAGCGTACAAAAGTATTAAAGTTATTAACCGAATGCATTAGCTTTAAGTCCGCTGCGTGAAGTAACGGCGCTAACATTCAAAAACAAGTAAAACTATGCCAAGATCAGTAAATCATGTTGCTTCTAAAGCAAGAAGAAAGAAAATTTTGAAATTGACCAGAGGTTACTTTGGTGCAAGAAAGAACGTTTGGACCGTTGCCAAGAATACTTGGGAAAAAGGTTTGACCTATGCGTTCCGTGACCGTAAGAACAAGAAGAGAAACTTCCGTGCTTTGTGGATTCAGCGTATCAACGCTGCCGCTCGTCTGGAAGGTATGTCTTACTCTAAGTTGATGGGCGCTTTGCACAAAGCTGGTATCGAAATCAACCGCAAAGTGTTGGCTGATTTAGCGATGAACCATCCGGAAGCTTTCAAGGCTATCGTTGCTAAAGCAAAGGCTGCATAAAAACAGTTAGCAGATAAATTACGAGGTGCTGATTACTCTTTTGGTAGTCAGCACTTTTTGTTTTCTGATACTCCGGGGAGGGGTTAAAACTTGAAAAGGACTTGAAACAATTTACTGCTTTTACTTGTTTCTTTCATAGAAACTCATTACCTTTGTTATAGAAAAAATAGCCGCATTGATTGGATCGGGAAACTCATCAATTTTTATGAAATACCGAGACAAGCTTCGCTTCTCAATGGCGGGCCACGCCCTTCGGGGTAACTCTTGAGTCGGTGGATTACAAAGAGGAGGAGCACTCAAATCATGTCATACGGAGTTTCATCACATCATCGGTGCGGCTTTCTATAAAAGAGGAACGGTAATCTGTTTGGATAACCGTTCCTCTTTCGTTTTATGCGGATGTGGGTGATTGTGAAACGATGATACGTGATGCTGAAACAGATGATGTGTCAAGGGAAGATAGATGATGTGTTTATACAAGACAGACCATCTGTATCGGGTGAACAGATGGTCTATTTTGAAAAGAGTTTTTTTAAGTTTATTTGTTGTCCCGTAAGTCTTTTACCCTGACGGCTTTTCCTTCGCTCTGCGGCAAGGAACCTTTCTTTACCAACCGTAACTTCGGAGTTACCAGAATCTCGTCTTTCAGCTGGCGGGTAATGGCTTTGCTAATCTTTTGCAGCTCGATATAATTGTCAGTAGAGAGGTCGCTAAGTTCAACTTCCACAATCATCTCATCCTGGTTATTGACCGT
Source organism: Bacteroides sp. AF34-31BH (assembly GCF_003602795.1). Taxonomy (NCBI): domain Bacteria; kingdom Pseudomonadati; phylum Bacteroidota; class Bacteroidia; order Bacteroidales; family Bacteroidaceae; genus Bacteroides; species Bacteroides sp. AF34-31BH. Next base: position 269,395 of record NZ_QTLV01000004.1, on the reverse strand, counting down.
TTCGAGCGTGATGAGGTAATTGCTGCCCAATTCGGGGAATTGTACCAGCACCTTTTCCACCTGCATGGGGAAGATATTGACTCCCTTGATGATGAACATATCGTCGCTACGGCCTTTGATGCGGTCTATACGGATGTGGGTACGTCCGCAAGGGCACTTGCCGGGCAGGATGCGGGTAAGGTCGCGTGTACGGTAGCGGATGAGGGGCATCATCTCTCTGTCCAGCGTTGTCAGTACCAGTTCGCCGATTTCACCTTCCGGTACGGGTTCGCCGGTTTCCGGGTTAATGATTTCGACCAGGTAGCAATCTTCCCAGAAGTGCATGCCGTCTTGTTCGGTGCACTCGAAGGCTACGCCGGGACCGTTCATTTCAGTCATACCAAAGCTGTTATAGGCTTTGACGCCAAGCATGCGTTCAATCTTTCTGCGTTGCTCGTCTGTGTGGGGTTCGGCACCGATAACAAGCGTTTTCAGACTTGTGCCGGCGGGGTCCATCCCTTCTTCCTGGAATACCTCTGCCAAGCGGATGGCATAGCTGGGAATGGCATGCAGGGCAGTGGTCTTGAAGTCGGTGATGAACTTTATCTGACGCTTGCTGTTTCCGGCAGCGGCAGGAACAGTCAGCGCACCCAGGCGTTCGGCTCCATACTGAAAGCCCAGTCCTCCGGTGAACATGCCGTAACCGGAGCTGTTTTGGAAAACATCCGTCTTACGGATACCTACCATATAGAGGCAGCGTGCCACTAAGTTAGCCCAAGAGTCCAAATCGTGTTGGGAGTGTACGATGACCGTCGGCGTGCCCGTAGTGCCACTGGAAGAATGGATACGTACTCCGTCCTCACGCATATCGCCTGCTACTAATCCAAAAGGATAATTGGCGCGCATATCGGCCTTGGTAGTAAACGGTATCTTACGTATGTCTTCTATAGACCGGATGCTGTCGGCAGTGATGCCATGCTCTTGGAATACCTTTTTATAATAAGGAGAGTTGGCGGCAATGCTGACAGTCTTTTTTAACCGTTGCAGTTGCAGTTCGCGCAACTGCTCACGGGGCATCGTTTCAATCTCTTCTTCCCAGTATTTGTTATTCATGGTATGTTGAAATTTAGAGTCAATTATAGTTTACATCAGTTTTTCAGCAATCTCTTTGCCGGCAGCCAACGCTTTGAGGTTCAGCTCTACAATGGCGTCGCCCTTGCGTTGGAAGATTTCGCGGATGCTGTCTTGCACCTTTGCGTAGTCGATGCCGAGGAAGGGGATGGTGGCGCCCAGCAGTACGATGTTCGCTACGCGGGGAGAGCCGACTTCTTTTGCCACTTCGTTTACGTTCAGCATGATTTTATGCGGCAGCTTGTTGATTTCGGTCTTGATGTCTTCTTCTGCCGGATAGTTGGGAATGTTGATGAAGGGGGCTTCATTGGTCACCAGCCAACCTTCGGGGCTGAGGTAGGGGAGGTAGCGCAGTGCTTCCATCGGTTCCAGGGAGATGATGAGGTCGCATTTTCCTGTGGGAATGAGGTCCGAAGCGATAGGTTGGTCGCTGATGCGCAGGTTGGACTGCACGTCGCCGCCTCGCTGGCTCATGCCGTGTACTTCTGCCTGCTTCATGTAGAGTCCGTCCTTGAGGGCTGCTTTGCCGATTACGGTGGCGATGGAGAGGATACCTTGTCCTCCTACGCCGGAAAGTATGATGTCTTTTTTCATGGCTTTACTTGTTTCTTTTTTTGCGTGCTAATGTTTGGATACATTCTCTGCGGGGGATGATGACGGATACGCCGTGGTGCTCGATTTCTTCCCGGATGATTTGCTTCATCTCTTCGTAGTTTTTCTTCAAGGGCACTACGACGCGGATGTGTTCGGGAGCTACACCGATGCCGGCGCAGATGGCTTCCAGACGTCCGGTGCCGGCAGAATCTTGTCCTCCGGTCATGGCGGTGGTTTCGTTGTCGGAGATGACGATGGTGACGTCGGCGTTTTCGTTGACGCAATCCAGCAGTCCCGTCATGCCCGAGTGGGTGAAGGTGGAGTCGCCGATGACGGCTACGGCAGGATGCAGGCCGGCATCTGAAGCACCCTTCGCCATGGTGATGGAGGCGCCCATATCCACACAAGAGTTAATGGCGTTGAATGGGGCATTGGCTCCCAGCGTGTAGCAACCAATGTCGCTGAACACCTTATAAGTGGGATATTCTTCTTTCAATACTTGGGTCAGCACCGTGTACATGTCGCGATGGCCGCAACCCTCGCACAAAGCGGGCGGGCGCATCTCTACCAGAGAAGGAACGCTGAATTCAGCCTTGTTCTCCTTGCCTACGGCACGTGCCACGCTGTCCGGGTTCAGCTCTCCGTCTTGTGAAAGAGTGCCGTCCAAACGGCCTTTTACTTTGATGCCGATGCCCAGATAGCCTTTCAGTTGTTTTTCTACGAACGGTTGTCCGTCTTCCAGTACCAGAATCTCGTCACATGCTTCTACCAGCTGCATCAGCTGTTTCTTGGGCAACGGGTATTGTCCGATTTTCAGTACCGGATATTCGCAACCTTCGGGATAGTTTTCCATTAGGTAGTTGTAGCCGATGCCGCATGCCACGATACCCAGCTTTTTGTTGGGGCCGTCGGTATATTTGTTGTAAGCGGAGTTTTCAGAAGCTTTGATAAATTCGTCCTGGCGTTGCAGCAATGCTTTGTAGCGTTTGCGTGCATTACCCGGCAGGAGGATGAACTGACGCGGGTCTTCGCTGAAGGAAATCTCATTCTGCGGTTGTTGCTCCTTGCGCTCTACGCCGGAACGGGAGTGTGCCAGGCGCGTAACCATGCGCATCAGGATGGGTTCGCCGGTCTGTTCGGAGAAGTTGAATCCGTTGTACACCATGTCGTATGCTTCCTGCTGGTTGCTTGGTTCGTACATCGGGATGAGGGAGAAGTCGCCATAGAAACGGCTGTCCTGCTCGTTCTGAGAGGAATGCATGCTGGGGTCGTCGGCAGCAATGATTATAAGACCACCTTTTACGCCGGTAATGGCAGAGTTGATGAAACAGTCGGCAGCCACGTTCATACCCACGTGCTTCATGCACACCAGTGAACGCTTGCCTGCAAAGGACATGCCCAGGGCAGCTTCCATTGCAGTTTTCTCGTTGGAGCACCAGCGGTTATGGATGTTCTTTTCGGCAGTAATCGGTGCCATCTGAATATATTCGGTGATTTCCGTAGAAGGAGTGCCGGGATAGGCATATACACCCGAAAGTCCGGCGTCTAATGCAGCTTGTGCAATGGCTTCATCGCCAAGTAAGAGTTGCTTGCTCATATCTGAATATTTAAGTGTTAGTCATGGATTAATATTTGACGCAAATATAGGATTTTGCTTTTATTTTATCAGCAGATTACTTGAAAATCTTTCTTTCGTTTAATGCATTCCAATATTTTCTTGCATTTTTCATGTGCTCGGCATAATTGGATGCAAAGTTATGGGTGCCCGAGAAGTCCTCTTTGGCACACATGTAGAGGTAGTTGTGTTTCGTATGGTTCAGCACAGCATCCAGCCCGATGGGTGAGGGGATGCGTATGGGACCGGGAGGTAGTCCGGTGTTGAGATAGGTATTGTAGGGGGATTCTACTGCCAGATGGGCATTCGTAATTCTCCGCAAGCCGAAGTCCTGCAAGGCAAATTTGATGGTAGGGTCGGCTTGCAGGGGCATGCCGGTGTGCAGGCGGTTGATGTAGAGCCCTGCCACCATTGGTTTTTCGGGATTGTTGTTTGTCTCTTCCTCGACGATGGCGGCGAGGGTGCAGACTTCCGTCGGGGTCATTCCGATGGCGGTGGCTTTGTCTAAGCGTTCCTGGTTCCAGAACTTCTGGTGCTCTTTTTGCATTCTTTCGAAGAACTCTTCTGCACTCATGTCCCAATAGACTTGGTAGGTTTCGGGGATGAAGAGGCAGGGCAGGGTCTCTTTGTTGTATCCCAGTTTTTGTTGGAATGCGGAGTCGTTCATCAATCCGGCTATTTCGGCGGAGTCTATCATGAGCTGTTTGCCTACGCTGCGTGCCAGCCGGTCCAGTGTGCGCACGCTGCCGACGGTGAGGTTCGTAGGTTCTTGATATCCGCGGTACAGACGGCTGAATACGTGATATACGTTTTCCCCCGGCCGGATGGCGTAGCGTCCGGTGTGTATATTTTCGGAATATTTCTTGTATTGGGCCATCCAGCGGAAGCCGGTGAAGCTTCGAGGATGGCCTTGTTGTTCCACCTTATTATATATGGAGTCGGCGGTGTCGTCGCGGTCTATATAGATATAGACTGTCTTTTTCGGATGGAATTGCGGGGCAAACAGATAGTAGTATACTGTTCCTGCACAAGCTGCTCCAATAAGAATCAGTGCGACGAATGTTCCGATAATGATTTTCTTCTTTTCCATTTTGTTTTACTGCATCTTTAGTCGGGCAAAGTTAGTAAAAAATGGAGTGAAAACCATCAAGTCATATCAGTTAATTCGATAGCTGACAAAGGCTATACGTTTGCTGTCCGGTGCCCATGAGTTGACATTGATGGTGCCTTGTCCGCCGAAAAGCTTTAACAATGTCTTGGGTTCTCCACCGTTTGCGGGCATTAGGCGCAGCTCTACGTTCTTGTTTGCCAGGTGCTCTCCCGGTTCCAGGTCACCTTTGTAGTAGGTGATGAATACAACGGATTTTCCGTCAGGGGAGATGTGGGGGAACCAGGAGTTACGGGTTTCGTCAAAGGTCATCTGGGTCTGTTCGGAGCCGTCTGCCTTCATGCGCCAGACTTGCATGAGTCCGGTGCGTACGGAATTGAACCAGATGTATTGTCCGCAGGGGGAATATTCCGGTCCGTCATCCAGACCTTCGGCAGTGGTCAGGCGGGTTTCTTCACCTCCTTCCGCCGGGATGGTATAGACGTCATAGTTGCCGTTTCGTTCGGCGCAATAGGCAAGCTCTTTGCCGTCGGGGCTCCAGCCGTGGAGGTAGCTGGGAGCCATAGGTGTTATTAAACGGGGAGTGCCGCCCGTGATGGGAAGTGTATAAATGCGCGATTTATAGTCTTCTTTCGTCCCGTGGCTGATGGCTATCTGCTGTCCGTCGGCCGAGAGGACGTGGTCGTTGTTGCAGTTTTGGGCAAATCCGGTGTTTATCAGTTCCGGTTCGGCAGGCGAGGTGGGGGAAAGGCGGTAAAGCTTTCCGTCGCTGTTGTATAGCAGCCATTGCCCGTCGGGCGTCCAATTGGGAGCTTCAATCCGATAGGGAAATTCTTTTACGACGGTCCGGTTACCGTTGGTTACATCCAGTATTTCGAGGACGCTGGTAATCTCGTTTTTTTGTTGAGCGGTTGCGGTCAGTGCAACAGTTGCAAAGAAGGGGATTAGATAGGGTTTCATGTTCATATCGTATTTAATAAATCTCCGCAAGATACATTTTTTATTGGAAACTACATGGTCGGAGCATGCTTTTTTCAGAGAGAAGCTGTAGTGATGGTCGAATGCGTAGTGCTTATCATATGAATAGTCTCCGGTATTGCGCTGAATACCTTTGAGGGCTACGATAGATTATGTTTTTCCTTGCAGAGAATTATTCGTCCGACGGTTGTTGCTTATTCGTCCGACATCTGTTGCATTATCGTCCGACAGCTGTCGGACGATAATGCAACAGATGTCGGACGAATAATTCTTAGTAAATGTGGAAATAAAGCGTAGTAAGGCTAACTCAAAATCTCTCAAACATCCATTCATCTACCTTCAGCTCTTTGCCTTTAAACACGAAATAAAGGTCGTGAATGCCGTCTTTGTCTGTGTCTATCTTTGTAGAGACAGTCTGCAAAGAGTCTGAATTGAAGGAGGTGGAAGCAGCGGGTGGGCGTTTCCACTGAAGAATTTGGGTGATTCTATCGGACGCGTGTCTTTCTTTCCTGAATCGGAAAGCGCCCACACATCGTTTCCTGCGGATATAGCCGCCAGCAGCAAAGCCGCTGTAAATAATTTGATTCTTTTCATTTGTTTATAGTATGTTATAGAAACCTATGGTAGCCTTTTGATTTTGGCTTGTGTTCTTCAATCACCTCAATCCTTTATTTAAGATTGAAAAATTGGGTTATTGAAAAGTTGCCGCAAATATTGGGGATTACTATGTATAATATAAGGTGTATTATGCTTTTAATAATGTACCTATATGTTTCAAGTTATCATTGTAATCGGATGGTGCTGTTTTAAACTAGCTTTACTTGCTTTGGGATAATTATGCGGCTATGGATTAAACTGTTTGGAAGGGCATTGTGTTTTATGCAAATATATTCGTAGAAGAGCGTTTTTTATTCTAACGATTCTTGAAAAGAAAAAAGCACTGATTATTCCAGATAATCAGTGCTTGAATATCGAGCCGCTAGCCAGACTTGAACTGGCGACCTACGCGTTACGAATGCGTTGCTCTACCAACTGAGCTATAGCGGCAATAAGCTTTTGTTTACGGGGTGCAAAGGTACATCTTTATTTGAAAAGGCAAAAAGAATCTCTGTTTTTTTTAGAAATATTTTAGTGGGATAATTTTCTATTTGAATGTCCTGAACTTTATTGCCATAAAAATTGGATAATAAAACGAAAAGAAGCATCTTTGTCGTAGGTCCTATAGCAAATAAGTCTGATACTGATTATGAATTTAAGAATCTATTATAAATATCTTTCTTCACGCATAGCGTCCAAATGGACGGTGCTGTTGGTAGATGTAATTATCGTTGTGATTTCCATGCTTTCTGCATGTTTTTTGCAATATAGGCTTTCGTCCGTATCTTATGAAATTTCTTTGTATGTATGGCTGACCATTTGGGCTGTCTTGTGTAATATCTGTTTCTTTCATATTCTCCGTACTTATGTGGGTGTTATCCGTTTTTCCTCTTTTGTAGATATTTATCGTGTGTTTTGGAGTCTTACGATAAGCTATGTTGTACTGTTTTTAGGGAATTGCTGTTGGTCTGTTTCGGGGCTTGGAGAAACTTTGCCGAACAGCATTCTGTTTATGGCATATATGTTCACCTTCTCTCTGATGGCTTGTATGCGCATTGCTGTGAAGATGCTTTATGAAGCTATTGCTTTTGATGCACGTCATTGCGTGAATGTTTTTATTTATGGATTCCATGGGACTGGAGTCAATGTTGCAAAATCCTTGAGAGTTAGTCGTAATAATCATTATCGCCTGCGTGGCTTTATTTCGGACGAACCTGATATGATAGGTAAACATACGATGGGATGCAGGGTATATCCCAATGATGAGCAGCTGTTTGACCGTCTAAAGAAAAAGAAAGTGGATACAATCATTATCTCTCCAAGCAAGGTGTCGGATTTGGAAAATTCCGGAATGCTGGATAAACTGTTCTCTCATGATATTCATGTAATGACCGTTCCTCCCTTAAGCGATTGTATGGACGATGGACTGATAAAGGACATTCAAATAGAAGATTGGCTCCGTAGAGAACCGGTACAAGTTGACGTGCGTAAAATTACGGCCCATATCGAGGGGCGTAGAGTAATGGTTACGGGAGCGGCGGGAGCTGTAGGAAGGGAAATCGTCCGCCAGTTGGCTACACTGAATCCTTATCAGTTGATTCTGGTAGATCAGGCAGAATCCCCATTGTATGATGTACAGTTGGAATTGTCTGATCATTGGAAGAATCTGGAGGTCCGTGTATTGGTTGCAGATGTTGCTAACCGTACGCGTATGGAGGCTATATTTGAAGAAACACGTCCTCAACTTGTTTTTCATTCTGCTGCTTATAAGCATGTACAACTGATGGATGATTTTGTGTCGGAGGCAATTCAAACGAATATATCGGGGACAGTGAATATTGCAGACCTGGCGGTAAAGTATAGAGTGTCCCGTATGGTTATGATATCTGCTGCTAATGCACGTCATCCGGAAAATGCTATGGAATATAGTAAGCGTGTGGCGGAAATATATGTGCAGTCATCTGATTGCAGGTTGAAACGCGACAAAGGGGAAACTGATATGTTCATAGTACGTTTGGGTGAGGTGTATCCGACGAATACTCATTGTTTGATTACCTTGTCTGAAGCTTGTATGCTCACCCTGGAAGTGGGAGTCATGGGGGATGGGGGAGAAGTGTACATTGTGGGAGGGCCTGGGGATGGACTTTTGGATTCTGTAATCAGTGAAAAGATAAAGCGTGAAAAGGCATCTGTTGATGATTATGAACATGTGCGGGAAGAAGTGCTGGCCTTGGTGCAACATAGTTATACTGAAAAAAAGGCTATTTTGATTGGACTAATGAAAAAAATAGTGCCAATTTTCCCGCTTTCTTCTACCCAATGAAAAGACGTGAAAGTGACAGCTTTTTAATGCTTTTTCTGAAACTTAGAGGTGGAATAAATGTATATTATAAAAATAATATATTACCTTTGTGCCCGATTTATATTTATTACAAGAACTCAAAAGATTAATCAGAATATCTTATGCGTAGATTAATAACACTATTCTTTTTGGTATTTACTTTGTCAGGGGTAGCTTTTGCTCAGCAGATGTCAGATGATCAGGTTGTTCAGTATGTAAAAAGCGCTCAGCAGATGGGCAAAAATCAAAAGCAGATTACTACTGAATTAATGCGGCGGGGAGTGACAAAGGAACAAGTTGAAAGAATTCAGAAAAAGTATGAAAACTCTAAATCTGGAAGTCCGCAGAGCAATACCCAAGATGAGAAGCGTTCTCGTCAACGTGGTGAAATGAGTGGCGTAGTCAAAGGGCTGCGTACAACCTCGGAAACTTATTCTGCCAGACAAACGGATGTTGCAGGGGATTCTTTACAAATGATGGATAATCGTTCCTTGTCTCAAGAGAAGGAAACAGAGGATCCGACTTCGCAAATTTATGGTCATAATATTTTTACTAACGATAATTTGACTTTCGAACCCAATGTGAATGTTGCTACTCCCGAGAATTATCGTCTGGGACCTGGTGACGAGGTGATTATTGATGTGTGGGGAGCTTCTGAAACAACGATTCGACAAACAATCTCTCCGGAAGGAAGTATTCTTGTGAATAATTTAGGACCGGTTTATCTGAGTGGCAAAACTGTAAAGGAAGCCAATAATTATTTGAAACAAGAATTTGCCAGAATATATTCTGGAGTAACCGGAAATGTTCCGTCTACCCAAGTTAAACTGACATTAGGAGAAATACGTTCTATTCAAGTAAACGTTATGGGTGAAGTTGTGGTGCCCGGAACTTATACCCTCTCATCATTTGCTTCCGTATTTCATGCTTTATATCGTGCAGGTGGTGTGAATCCGATTGGTAGTTTGCGCAGTATTAAAGTGATTCGCAATGGAAATACAATAGCGGATTTGGATGTTTACGATTTACTTATGAAAGGAAAAATGAAGGATGACATCCGTCTGCAGGATGGTGATGTAATTCTTGTGGATCCTTACCAGTCCCTGGTACAGATATTAGGTAAGGTAAAACGTCCGATGTTTTATGAAATGAAATCCACTGAAACCGTAGGTACATTATTGAAGTATTCAGGTGGTTTTACGGGTGATGCTTATAAGAAAGCATTACGTATAATCCGTAAAAGTGGACGTGAGCATCAAATTTATAATGTGGATGAGATGGATTATTCCGTATTCCGCGTAGATGACGGTGATAAGATAACGGTTGATTCCGTTTTACAGCGTTTTGAGAATCGTGTGGAAGTCCGCGGTGCTGTATATCGTGAAGGTTTGTACCAGTTGGACGGTATGATGAATACAGTGAAGCAGCTGATTAAGAAAGCGGAAGGACTTCGCGGAGATGCATTCTTAAACCGTGCTATAATCGATCGTGAGCTTGAAGACTTGTCGCATGAGATTATACAAGTAGATGTGAAAGGTTTGCTGAACGGGACAGCTGCAGATATTCCTTTGCAGAAGAATGACATTTTATATATTCCAAGTATTCATGACTTGAAGGAAGAAGCTACACTTACCATCCATGGTGAAGTTGCCAATCCGGGTACATATCTCTATTCTGATAAAATGACAGTAGAGGATTTGGTGTTGCAGGCTGGTGGCTTGTTGGAGGCGGCGGCTACAACAAAGGTTGAAGTTGCACGGCGCATGAAAGATCCGAAGAGTACATCTTTCAGTACTACAGTAGGCCAGAATTTCTCTTTTGATTTGAAAGATGGCTTATTGGTGGGAGAAGGAAGCCAGGATTTCCATCTTGAGCCTTTTGATGAAATTTATGTTCGTAAGAGTCCGTCCTATTTTAAACAACAGAATGTTATGGTGGGTGGAGAAGTCCTTTTTAGCGGTAATTATGCACTATCGAAAAAGAATGAACGTTTGAGTGACTTGATAGCTAAGGCTGGTGGAGTAACTCCCGATGCTTATATAAAAGGAGCGCGTCTTATACGTAGGATGACCGAAGAAGAATTCCGCCGTAAGGAAGATGCTCTGCGTATGGCGCAAGCGGGAGGCGGAGATTCCATATCTGTAAAAAGATTGGATTTGTCCGATACCTATTCTGTAGGTATAAATCTGGGAGAGGCCTTGAAAAATCCTGGTTCAGATGCTGATATGGTGCTTCGCGAGGGAGATGTATTATTTGTTCCGGAGTACGTAAGTACAGTGAAAATCAACGGTGCTGTAATGTATCCGAATACAGTTTTATATAAAAAGGGTGAAAGCTTGAAATATTACATCAACCAGGCTGGTGGTTTTGGTAATGACGCCAAGAAACGCAAGGTCTATGTAATATACATGAATGGTACAGTTTCTCGTTTAAGAGCAGGAAACAAGAAAGCCATTGAACCAGGTTGTGAAATAATTGTTCCAAGTAAAGAACAGAAAAGGAAGATGACTACCACTGAAATTCTGGGAATGGGAAGTACGACAGCTTCTATTGCAGCGATGATTGCGACTATGGTTAATCTCTTTAAGTAATTTGAATTATGAGCGAAGAAAAAATACAAAACATAACCTCTCCACAACCTGAGGAACAAGAAATAGATTTGATAGAACTGGCCCAGAAAGTATGGGCTAGTCGCAAATTGGTTTTTAAGGCGTGTGGTATCGCTGCCCTTGTTGGACTGGTTGTTGCATTTAGTATTCCTAAGGAGTATTCTACAAGTGTGACGTTGGCTCCGGAGAGTGGTGGTAAATCTGGTGGCGGAAGTATGGGAGCCCTTGCAGCCATGGCGGGTATCAATTTGGGTACTTCTTCTGGTGAAGATGCTTTGTCACCCGAACTTTATCCTGATATTGTAAGTTCTACTCCTTTTCTGATTGAACTGTTCGATGTTAAAGTCAAGGATCAGAAAGCAAAAGTAGACACAACTCTGTATGCTTATTTGAAAGAGGAACAGCGTTCTCCTTGGTGGAGTGCAATTTTCTCCGCTCCTTTTAAGGTGTTAGGATGGACATTGTCTTTGTTTAAGGATGAACCGGAAGAGGGGGATGCAAAGCTGGATCCTTTTCGTCTCACTAGAGATGAGTCTGCCATTGCAGATGCTTTAAGTAAACGTATCTCTGTTTCCGTAGACAAAAAGACAGGTGTGACAACCTTGTCTGTTACTATGCAGGATCCTTTGATATCTGCTTCGCTGACGGATACCGTGATGCATTGCCTGCAGAACTACATCACAGATTATCGGACTAATAAGGCTCGTCATGATTTGGCATTTACCGAAAAACTTTATGGAGAAGCAAAGGCCAGTTATGAGTCTGCCCAGAAGAAATACGCAAATTTTGTAGATGCAAACCAGAATATAATATTGCTGAGTTATCGCGCAGAGCAAGAGCGTTTACAGAATGAAATGAATTTAGCCTATCAAGTATATACACAAGTGTCTCAACAATTGCAGATGGCAAGAGCTAAGGTGCAGGAGATTACACCGGTATATACGGTTGTCCAGCCGGCTACGGTACCTTTGAAGCCTGCAAAGCCCAATAAATTGATGATTTTGATCGGCTTCATGTTCTTGGCAGGTGTCGGCAGTGTGGGATGGATATTATTTGTAAAAGATTTATTAAAGGGATGGAAAAAGCAAACAATATGATGACGGATAATGATATGATGTGCTGGCATGCATTGTACACAGCACCCAAGTCTGAACATAAGTTGATGCAGCGTTTGAATGCTGCGGGATATACTACATATTGCCCGATGCAGGCTGTGTTTGTAAAATGGAAAGGGCATACCCGGAAGGTGATTACTCCTCTTTTTTCCGGATGTTTGTTTGTTGCCGGTAATGTGTCGGAAGTTACCTCATTGGCTTCCTTGCAGAAGGCTGCTATATTAGTAAATAATGAAGGAAAAAGTTTGTCTATTGAGGCGTGCAAAGCAGAACTTCCTGCCAAGTTTGCCCAATTGCTGAAGTTATGATGAAGCTGATAACAGAAGAGCTGCTGGATACCGTTACTTCACGAGCTAAGGAGAACTCCCGTTTACGTATGAATTATAATTTTCATGCGTCTATGGATGCTCCTATTCATCGGTTGCTGAATGCTTTGGAACCGGGAACTTATCTTCCTCCTCACCGTCATACAGATAAGGAAGAAACTTATCTGGTTTTGCGTGGAAGTCTGCTGGCATTTTTTTATGATGATGCCGGTAATGTAACAGATAAGGTATGCCTCAATCCTTCGGAAGGTAAATATGGTCTGGAGATTCCTTCTAATACATGGCATAGTATTATTGCCTTGGAGTCAGGTACTGTTATTTTTGAAATTAAAAAAGGCCCATATCAGCCTCTACCCTCAGAGGATTTGGCTTCGTGGGCTCCTCAGGCTTCTGATGTGGAGGGAATAAAGGCTTTTATGAAGCGGATGTTGGAGCTTTAACATTTTCCCCGATAAACCCATAAGAAAGCCTCCCGATATATTTTATTGTATACCGGGAGGCTTCTTTATGTACCATGTTATTAGTCAAACAGGCTCTTGAACTTTTTGAATATTTTCTCTTTAATCGAAGTGTTCGGCTTGAAGTTATCCGATTCTTCCATCTCCTCCAATGCTCTCTTCTCATCCTTGCTCAGCGTTTCGGGTACATATACGCTGACATTTACCAGCAAATCTCCCGTGCCGTACCCGTTCACGTTGGGTAAACCTTTGCCGCGCAGGCGGAGTACTTTTCCCGGTTGCGTACCTGAGTCAATTTTTACTTTCACCTTTCCATCAATCGTGGGAATTTCTACCGCACCACCCAAGGCTGCTGTCGGGAAGCTGAGGAGCAGGTTGTAAATCAAGTCATTTTCATCGCGTATCAGGTTCGGGTCTTGCTCTTCCTCTACAAGAATCAGCAGGTCTCCCGGCACGCCGTTGTGCTTGCCTGCGTTTCCTTTTCCTCCCATAGAGAGTTGCATACCTTCTGCAACGCCTTTCGGAATTTTTACGGTTACTACTTCTTCACCGTATACAATGCCTTCACCGGCACACTCCTTACACTTGTTCTTGATGATTTTGCCCTCACCGCCACATGTCGGGCAGGTGGTTCTTGTCTGCATGGTGCCGAGTATGGTTTGCTGGTTACGGATTACCGTGCCGCTGCCGTTACAAGTCGGGCAGGTCTCTGAACCACCGTCACCTTCGGCTCCCGTACCATGACAGTGGGTACAAGGCACGTATTTCTTCAGTTTGAATTTCTTTTCCACGCCGGTAGAGATTTCCTTGAGGTTCAGTTTCACCTTGACACGCAGGTCCGAACCACGGTAACGGCGTTGTTGTTGTGCTCCACCGCCTCCGCCGAAACCTCCAAAACCGCCGAAACCTCCACTGTGTCCGCCAAAGATGTCACCGAACATGGAGAAGATGTCGTCCATGGACATGCCTCCACTGAAGCCGCCGAACGGACCACCATTACCGGCGGCACCACCCAGTCCGGCATGACCAAACTGATCGTAGCGGGCACGCTTGTCCGGATTGCTTAGTACGTCGTATGCCTCTGCCGCTTCCTTGAATTTCTCTTCGGCTGTTTTGTCGCCCGGATTCTTGTCCGGATGATATTGGATGGCTTTCTTGCGATAGGCTTTCTTTATTTCTTCTACCGTTGCTGTCTTTTCGACTTCCAATACTTCGTAGTAATCTCTTTTTTCCATACAGTTTTATGTTATTCTCCGACTACCACTTTGGCATGACGGATCACTTTGTCGTTTAGGATGTAACCGGTTTGTACACAGTCCAGAATTTTGCCTTTCAGTGCTTCATTGGGTGCCGGAATCACGGCGATGGCTTCGTGATAGTCTGTATCGAGCGGTTGTTCCTTTGTCTCTATTACCTTAACGCCGTTTTGTCCCAATACAGACATGAACTTGTTGTAGATAAGTTCAACGCCTTCTTTTACGGCGGCTACGTCGGTGGCTGTCTCCATGTTTTTGAGGGCGCGTTCAAAGTCATCCACAATGGGTAGGATACTGCTGATACTCTTTTCACCACCGTTCAGGATGAGTTCTGCTTTCTCCTTCATGGTACGTTTGCGGTAATTGTCAAACTCGGCAGACAAGCGCAGGTATTTGTCCTTCTGCTCTTCAATCTGTTCATTGGCCTTTTCCAGTTCCTGGGCGAGCTTTTCTTCTTCTGTCAGGGGAGCTTCGTTTTCTTGTGAAGTTTCTTGTCCGACAGTTTCTTCGTCACATTCGTTAGGAGTAGCTTGAGTTTTCAGCTCCTCTTCCTGGTTGTTTTCTTTTTCTTTCGGATTCATATTGTTATGCTTATTATTCTTGTAAAATGATTTAGCTTTCATTGCTGTTAAGGGTTTAAGTTAATACGATATTAGTGCTCCAGCAAAAACTTTGCCAAAACGGATATTTTTGCCGAAAACGCTGCAAAGGTAATACTTTTATGTCAGATTGACAGCGCTTCTCTGTGTCTATTCATGGAAAAATAACTATCTTTGCACTCGCAATTCGCAGACTAATAGGTATTAAATAGTAAATTGTAAATAAATAAATCGTAAATATAAAGATGATTACAGTCTCTAATGTCTCAGTACAGTTTGGTAAAAGAGTGTTGTTCAATGACGTAAACTTGAAGTTTACAAGTGGTAACTGTTATGGTATCATCGGTGCCAACGGCGCCGGAAAATCTACTTTCCTGAAAACGATTTCCGGGGAGCTGGACCCTACGACGGGCTCCATCATGCTGGCTCCGGGAGAGCGTCTTTCCGTTTTGAGCCAGGACCACTTCAAGTGGGATGCTTTTACGGTGATGGACACGGTGATGATGGGACACACGGTGTTGTGGGATATCATGAAGCAGCGTGAAGTGCTGTATGCCAAAGAGGATTTCACAGACGAGGATGGGCTGAAGGTTTCCGAATTGGAAGAGAAATTTGCCGAGTTGGACGGCTGGAATGCCGAAAGCGATGCTGCCGCCTTGTTGAGTGGTTTGGGTATCAAGGAAGACAAGCATTATCTGTTGATGGGTGAGTTGAACAACAAAGAAAAGGTGCGTGTCATGCTGGCGCAAGCTCTCTATGGAAATCCTGATAACTTGCTGCTGGACGAGCCTACCAATGACTTGGATATGGAGACCGTGACTTGGCTGGAAGAGTACCTCTCCAACTTTGAGCATACGGTGCTGGTGGTAAGCCACGACCGTCACTTCCTCGACTCCGTTTGTACGCATACGGTGGACATCGACTACGGAAAGATTAACCTCTTTGCCGGTAACTATAGCTTCTGGTACGAGTCCAGCCAGCTGGCGCTCCGTCAGCAGCAGAACCAGAAGGCAAAGGCCGAGGAGAAGAAGAAAGAGCTGGAAGAGTTTATCCGCCGATTCAGTGCCAATGTGGCAAAGAGCAAGCAGACTACCAGCCGCAAGAAGATGTTGGAGAAACTGAATGTAGAAGAAATCAAGCCGTCATCACGTAAGTATCCGGGCATCATCTTTACGCCCGAACGCGAACCGGGTAATCAGATTCTGGAAGTTTCCGGTTTGACGAAAACGCTGGAAGATGGTACGGTGCTGTTCCGCGACGTCAACTTCAACGTAGAGAAGGGAGACAAGATTGTATTCCTTTCGCACGACCCGCGTGCCATGACCGCCCTGTTCGAGATTATCAACGAGAATATGAAACCGGATGCAGGTACTTTCAACTGGGGTGTGACTATCACCACCGCTTACCTGCCGCTGGACAATACTGCATTCTTTAATACAGACCTGAATCTGGTGGACTGGTTGAGCCAGTTCGGTGAAGGCAATGAAGTCTATATGAAGAGCTTCCTGGGACGTATGCTGTTCTCCGGCGAGGAGGTGCTGAAGAAAGCAAGCGTATTGTCGGGAGGTGAGAAGATGCGTTGCATGATTGCACGTATGCAGCTGCGCAATGCCAATTGCTTGATTCTGGATACACCTACCAATCACCTCGACTTGGAGTCTATCCAGGCATTCAACAATAATCTAAAGACCTATAAAGGCAATATCCTTTTCTCATCCCACGACCACGAGTTCATTCAGACGGTTGCCAACCGTATCATCGAATTGACTCCGAACGGTATTATCGACAAGATGATGGAGTATGACGAATACATCACTTCAGACCACATCAAGGAGTTGCGTGCACGTATGTACGCAACAAAGTGATAACGGAAGCTAAGGACTAAATAAGCATATTTTAAATCGTTCCATCATGATGGAACGATTCTTCTTTCATATCTTTTTGGTTTAATAAAGGCTTGTGCGATATTGAAAAAAAGAAGAAGGTGTGTTAGAATGATTTTTAGCTATCATTCTGACACACCTTCTTTTGCTATTAAAAGAGTCTCTTTGTTCTTATTAAGGCGGGGAATAGTCTGAGTTATTGTTTCTCCTTATATATAATTTTGCCTTGGCTTTCGCCGAAAAGGTTGTCGCCTAGCGTGGTAATCTTATTCCCCGTGGCAAGCACATAGCGCAGGTTGTCGCATCCCATAAATGCTCCGTACTCAATGGCGGTTACACTGGCAGGAAGCACCAGCGTGCCGCACAAACGGCCGCAGCCACTGAATGCACGCTGTCCAATGCTTCTAAGCTCTTGCGGGAGCCGTACGTTCAGCAGATACTTCTTTTGGGTGAAAGTATAGTCGGGAATTGCAGTGGCATTACTGTTGGTCATGTCGATGGAAACCAGATTGGGCATATAGTCGCGTATCAATGTGAAGTCGGCTTCGTCCATTTTTCCTTCAACGGTCAGAAAGTTAACGTCTTTGGGCTGAAATCCGGCTCTTAACAGTTCGCTGGCAAGGCTGCCCATTTTACCAATCTGCACATTTACTGTCAGTGGTTCTCCTTCAATGAATGCAAAGGTTTCCCATTTCTTTTTGGTACGATAGGAGTCACTGCATCCCAATGGAACAAATATGGCTGTAACGCTATCGGCCAATGCTTCGGACAACAGATTGGGAGCCGTTTTCTTCCGTATCTGGCATATCTTGAGATTTTTGCATCCCTTAAAGGCAGCATCTTCGATGTTCTTGGTCTTGTCGGAAAGGATAATCCTGGTCAGCGTCTCCTTACCTACAAATGTACTGTCGTCCATTTGCTTGCAGAAGGCATATGCCGGAATGCAATTGGCAGGATATACATAAAAACGGTTTGGATAAGTCCCGTTCTTGCCTGCATACATGCTGATGGAGGCATTGGAAATGTCCAGCAGTTGCAGGTTTTTGAATTCATCCCGTAGATGCCTGAAATCTACGGCATTCAGCTTGCCCTGCAGGGTCAGTTGGGTGATTTCATTGGCTTCCGCTTCTGTCATCAGTTCCACCAGGGTGCCAGGTTTGGCCACGTAGTATCTTTTGGATTTTTGTGCCGAGGCATTCAGCATTAACGCCAGTCCGGCAACGGCTAAAAGTATTTTTCTTAGTTTCATGTTTGTCGATTCCAGATTGATTTTTCAAATATAAGAAGAAACCGGCAGGAATACATGAAGTTTTTTCTTTTTATTATTATTTTTGTCGGATATTAATCAAAATGAGATACAAATGGAGACGGAAGAAACAGTGAAGGAAGAGTGTGTTGCTATGAGTAAAACAAAACGTATTTGGCTGGCATTCGTTGATATAGTACTGTTTACTGTACTTTTTATGATTTTTCTGTTTTTGTTTGCCATACCTTTTGCGATTGCTTTCCCTGAGTTGAAGACACAAGCTGGTGGGATGAGCGTCTATTTAATGATGTTGAATGAAGTCTTGATGTTGGCCAGTGGGCTTATTGCCGCTTGTATGGTGCTGGGCTTTAGGAAGCTTCCTTTTTCGGGCTTGGGCTTGTCTTTGAAGGGATGGGGTAGAAGCCTGCTGAACGGAGCTTTGTTTGTCGTGTTCTTGTATGCAGTTGGTTTTGGCTTGTCTTTATTGTTGGGGGCTGTGGAAGTGGCAGGGGTCTTGTTTTCTCCCATTTCGTTGTTGTCGAGTCTTTTGCTTTATTTTTTAGTGGCAGTTACGGAAGAAGTTATTGGACGCGGTTTCATTTTAGGGCGTATGCTGGATGGAGGCGTCAATAAGTTTGTGGCATTGCTTATCTCTGCGGTGTTATTTTCGTTGATGCATCTTTTCAATCCCAGCTTTGCCTTCGTCCCGTTTTTGAATATCATGCTGGCGGGTTGTTTCTTGGGAGCTTCCTATATATACACGCGCAACCTCTGTTTCCCCATTGCCTTGCATTGGTTCTGGAACTGGATTCAAGGTTCTGTTTTGGGATATAAAGTCAGTGGAAATGAATTTAGCAATGAGAATCTGCTGATTCTTCACTTTCCGGAAGAAAATCTGATAAATGGAGGAACTTTCGGGTTCGAAGGCTCTATTCTGTGTTCACTACTTTTAGTGCTTGGTACAGTAATTATCTTAAGACACTATTATAAGGGATTAGGGATTAATGATTAGGGATTAATGATTAATGATTAATACGGAAACCATTAACCACTAATCATTAATCCCTAATCATTAATCCCTAATTCTGTTCCACTCCTTTCATTGTCAGCTGTATGCGTTTCCGGTCCATATCTATGCTGAGTACCTTTACGCGTATATGTTGATGAATGGACACTACTTCATTAGGGTCTGATATGAATCTGTCGGCGAGTTGGGAGAGGTGTACCAGTCCGTTTTCCTTGATGCCTATGTCGACAAATGCGCCGAAGTTGGTGATGTTTCCTACGATGCCGGGCAATTCCATGCCTTCGCGCAGGTCGTTGATGGTGCGCACGTTCTTGTCAAATTCAAATATCTTTATCGGTCCGCGTGGGTCACGTCCGGGCTTGTCCAGCTCTTGCAGGATGTCTTTCAGTGTCGGCATGCCCACGGTGGGGGAGAGGTAGCGTTCGGGATTAATCTTCAGACGCAGCTCCCGGCTGGCTATCAGCTCGGCTACGCTGCAACCCAAGTCCTTTGCCATTTGTTCTACGATACAATAGCTTTCCGGGTGTACGGCAGTATTGTCCAGCGGATTCTTTGCCTGCGGAATGCGTAGGAAGCCGGCACATTGCTCAAACGCCTTGGCACCCATACGAGGTACTTTCATCAGTTCCTTGCGCGAGGTGAAGGCACCGTTTTCGGCACGATAGTTCACAATGTTCTGTGCCAGTTGCGGCCCCAATCCCGAGATGTAGGTCAGTAGATGGCTGCTTGCGGTGTTCAGGTTGACACCTACCAAGTTTACACAGTTTTCTACGGTCTGGTCCAGTGATTTTTTCAGCTTGGTTTGGTCCACGTCATGCTGGTATTGCCCCACACCAATAGATTTCGGGTCAATCTTTACCAACTCTGCCAGCGGGTCCATCAGTCGTCTGCCTATGGACACAGCACCGCGTACGGTGACGTCGTAGTCGGGAAACTCGTCCCGTGCAATTTTAGAGGCCGAATAGATGGAAGCTCCCTGCTCGCTGACGATGAATATCTGTATGTCACGGTTGAAGCGCTGATGTTTCAAGAACTCCTCCGTCTCGCGGCTGGCAGTTCCGTTACCTATGGCTACGGCATCTATCTTATAAGACTCTATCATCATTTGCAGCTTGGCAAATGCCTCTTTTTGCTTGCTGACCGGAGGGTGGGGGTAGATGTTCTCATTGTGGAGCAGATTTCCTTGTGCATCGAGGCACACAACTTTACAACCCGTACGAAATCCGGGGTCTATACCCATCACACGCTTTTGCCCCAGTGGTGAAGCCAGCAACAACTGACGGAGATTTTCGGCAAATACCTTGATGGCTTCCTCGTCGGCACGCTCTTTGCTTTGCGTGGCAAATTCCGTCTCTATGGATGGCTTCAATAGGCGTTTGTAGGAATCCTGCACGGCTTCTGCCACTTGCTGTCCGCAGGCGTTGTTGCTTCGCACGAATTGGCGTTCCAGCCGTTCCACGCACTCCTCATCGTCCGGGCTGATGCTGACTTTCAGCAGGCCTTCCGCTTCGGCACGCCGGATGGCGAGCAGGCGGTGGGAGCTGCATCGCTTCAACGATTCGGAGCAGTCGAAGTAGTCACGGTATTTGGTCGCTTCCTCTTCTTTGCCTTTCACCACTTTGGCGGTCAGTATGCCTTGGCGGGCAAATGCGTTTCGCACGCTGTTTCGGGCACGTTCGTCTTCGCTAACATGCTCGGCTATGATGTCACGGGCACCTTTCAGTGCATCTTCCACGTTCTTCACGTCTCCTTTCACATAACCGGCGGCGCGTTCCTCCGGATGGGGCTCACGTTGCAGCATCAGCAGGGTGGCGAGGGGTTCCAGTCCTTTTTGGCGGGCTGCTTCGGCACGTGTTTTCCGTTTGGGCTTGTAGGGGAGGTAGATGTCCTCCAGTAGGGTATTGTCCCAAGTCTCCTCGATACGTTTCTGAAGTTCGGTGGTCAGTTTACCTTGTTCCTGTATGGTGTTCAGGATGGTTTCTTTACGTTTGGCGATTTCGTTCAGCTTCTCGTAGTGGGTCTTTATGGATTCAATCTGCACTTCGTCCAGTCCTCCCGTCACTTCCTTTCGGTAGCGGCTGATGAAGGGGATGGTGGCACCATCGTTCAGCAATCCGAGGGTCTGTACTATTTGTTTCTCTGATATGCCGAGGGCGGCAGATATCATGCGGTGGAAATGTTGTATCATCGGTTCTCTCTTTTTATAATGGATGCCAAAAGTACGAAAAACAATCGTCGTACGAAAATAAACCCCATATTCTTGGAAAAATCATTTATTATTGCGAAGTTTGTCAACTATAACGAACTAATAAACAATAAATATGGAAGAAGCTAAAGGTCAATCGATTTTAGATAAAATGCTCACTACATTTATCAATACGTTAGTGAAAGCAGCCGAAAATGAGGCTCAAACACATTTCGGCAAAAACCTTGAGGAGGTATTGAAGCATTTCATGGCAAAAGTGAATAGCGATTTTGAAAAACAATGCCTGCTTTGGTATTTTACAAAAAAAGGTCAAACTATGACCGTGTCGTCAGAAGTCTTTGAGCGGATTGCGAAAGCGGCTGTTGCCTCGCGTGCGGCAAGCGAGAAGCTGTTTCATGGCCCACAGAAGGTAATCATTAAAGGAAAGGTCTATTATTCCCAAACCATTTCTTTCTATGAGAATGATGAATTTGATTATGCCTTGGGCTGTGCGACAATCTTCTTTGATGAGGAGGGCGTTCCCGTAGGCCTGAAGGATATTTATGACTTTAACGAAGCAAAACATCGTGATACCAATGCCGAGAGTGACACCACATTTATGGCTAAATTTGAAAAAGCAAATTTAGCAAAGTCCTACGCCATACTTTATGGCATTAATGACTACAAACTTAATGACTGATGTGTCTCGTGCCATATCGTCATGTATCATAGCATTATTCTGCTGTCTGTTACCGGTGTTCTCTATCACAGGAGAACATCCGGTACTGATTATCAGTTCCTATAATCCGGATGCCGGCCGTACTTCCGGCAACATCTCAGACTTTATGGAGGAGTTCCAACGCCTGGGCGGGACAAACACCATCGCATTGGAAAACATGAACTGCAAAAGCTTCTCCGAATCTCCCCTTTGGGAACGGAGGATGGTGGAGCTATTGTCCAAATACCAGGGCGATAACAGTCCGGCGCTGACCGTCCTTATTGGGCAGGAGGCTTGGGCTGCCTATCTTTCTCTGCCCGACTCTATACGCGGCAATACTCCGGTCGTAAGTGCATTGTCCAGCCGTAACGCCATATTGTTGCCGGGCGATACGGTCGACTTAAAGACCTGGATGCCCGAATCCGTCGACTTCTTCACGGATTTCCCCAGTTCGCCTATCAAGGCTGGCTTCGTTTATGAGTATGATGTGGAGGCCAACATCAATATGATAAAGCAGATGTATCCCGGCACCAAGAATATCGCTTTTGTCTCAGACAACAGTTATGGCGGCGTTGCCATGCAAGCCTATGTAGTGAAGGAGATGCAGAAGTTTCCGGAACTCAACCTGATTCTGCTGGACGGACGCGTCCATACCATATATACCATTTGTGACAGATTGCATGAGTTACCGGAAAATACAGCTATATTGATGGGGACATGGCGTGTGGACATGAACGATGGTTACTTCATGCGGAATGCAACCTACGCCATGATGGAAGCAGCTCCCACTTTGCCCACTTTCTCGCTCAGTTCCGTAGGCTTGGGATATTGGGCTGTGGCAGGTGTCGTTCCTGCCTACCGTGCTTTGGGCAAGGAGATGGCAAGACAGTCCTACCGCCTGCTGACCACCCCTCAGGATAGTGAGACCCATATGGAAATCATTCCGAATGAGACCATACTGGACGGTAAACTTGTGAAGGAAAAGAAACTGAATATCACCGGCCTTCCGCAGCCGGTAAAGATGCTGAACGTAACCCCTTCTTTCTACGAACAGTACAAGTATCATATCTGGTCTGTCGGTGCTGTTCTGTTGGTGCTGTTGGGCGGTTTGTTCGTTTCCCTTTACTTTTATTATCATACAAAGAAGTTGAAGGATGAACTGGAGGTATCCGAGGGTGCCTTGCGCGAAGCAAAAGACCGTGCCGAAGAATCCAGCCGTCTGAAGAGTGCTTTCCTTGCCAATATGAGCCACGAAATCCGTACTCCATTGAATGCGATTGTGGGCTTCTCGGACGTGCTGTCTGCCGGAGGAGCCTCGGAAGAAGAACAGCGTGGCTATTTCGAGATTATTAGGACCAACTCTGATTTGCTGCTTCGGTTGATTAATGACATATTGGATGTGTCCCGTTTGGAGGCCGACCGCGTCATCCTTTCTTTGGAGAGTTGCAATGTAGTGCAGATATGCCAGCAGGTAGTAGCTTCCGTGGCCCAGGCACGCAGGTCGACCAATCAATTCTTATTTGAGTGTGAACGTGAGGTAGTGGAGATGCGGACGGATGTGCAGCGTTTACAGCAGGTTGTGATAAATCTGCTTTCCAATGCGGACAAGTTTACAAAAGAAGGTACGATAACCTTGAAGCTGGAGCTGGATACGGCGGGGAATGTTGCAGTATTCTCGGTGACTGACACCGGTTGCGGCATTCCATTGGACAAACAGAAACGGGTGTTCGAACGTTTCGAGAAGCTGAACGAATATGTGCAGGGAACCGGCTTGGGCTTGTCCATCTGTAAGCTGACCGTTGAGAAGTGGGGCGGCGAGATTTGGATAGATCCTGCCTATACGGATGGAGCACGGTTTATGTTTACCCATCCTATGAACTTATAAGAACCGACAAGAAATAAGGAAATATGAAAAGATTTAGTTGTTTTTTTATCTGGATTTTTGTCCTGACAAGCATACTGCTTGCGCAGGAAAGAGAGGTGAAACTGAAAGTCGTACAGACCAGTGATATACACGGAAACTACTATCCCTACGACTTTATACGCCGCCGGGAGGCAACCGGCAGTCTGGCACGTGTGCATGCTTTGGTGCAAAAAGAACGTGAGGCTTATGGCAAAAATCTGATTCTCTTGGACAATGGTGACATTCTGCAGGGACAGCCCACAGCCTATTATTATAATTACATAGATACCGTTGCCCCTCATCTGGCAGCGGAGATGATGAATTTCATGGGGTATAATGCCGGCAATATGGGTAACCATGACGTAGAGACCGGCCGTACCGTTTTCGACCGTTGGGCAGGTGACTGCCGTTTTCCGATATTGGGTGCCAATATTGTGGATACTGCTACCGGAGAAACCCATTTCAAACCCTATGAGGTGCTGGAACGTGACGGAGTGAAAATTGTGGTTCTCGGTATGATAACTCCTGCCATCCCCGTGTGGCTTTCAGAGAATCTGTGGAAAGGGCTGCGTTTCGACGATATGGAGGAGACTGCCCGCAAATGGATGAAGATTATCCGTGAGCAGGAAAAGCCTGATTTGGTTATCGGTATGTTCCATGCCGGCCAGGATGCCCAGCTGATGGGAGGCAAGTATCGCGAAAACGCTTCCGTAGAAGTGGCGTGCAACGTGCCGGGATTCGATATTGTCCTAATGGGGCACGACCATGCGCGCGAATGCAAGAGGGTGTGCAACATAGCCGGTGACTCGGTACTGGTGATGGACCCTGCCAGCAACGGTGCCGTTGTGAGTAATGTGGATATAACCTTGAAATTGCGTGACGGCAAGGTTGTTGGCAAGAAGATAGACGGCATACTGTCCGATACGAAAGACTACGGCATCAGCGAAGAGTTCATGCAACGCTTTGCCCCCGAAAATGAAGCTGTGCAGAATTTTGTTTCCAAGAAAATTGGTTCTTTTACCGAGACTATCTCCACACGTCCTGCTTATTTCGGTTCTTCCGCTTTTATAGACCTTATCCACGAATTGCAGTTGGCAATCAGCGGAGCGGATATTTCTTTTGCGGCTCCTTTGTCCTATGATACGGAAATCCGTAAAGGAGACATTTTTGTGAACGATATGTTCAATCTGTATAAGTACGAAAATATGCTTTACACCATGCGTCTGACGGGGAAGGAGATACGCGATGCCTTGGAGATGTCGTATGATTTGTGGACCAATCGGATGAAGTCTCCGGACGACCATATCCTTCTCTTCCGTGAGAAGCGCCGCGAAGGTGCTACGGATAGGGCCTCATTCAAGAATTTCAGCTTCAACTTCGATTCTGCGGCGGGTATTATCTACACGGTGGATGTGACCAAGCCGGATGGGGAGAAGGTAACCATTCTCAGCATGGCAGACGGTACCCCGTTCGATATGGATAAAATGTATAAGGTAGCGGTGAATTCTTATCGCGGAAACGGTGGCGGCGAATTGCTGACAAAGGGTTCCGGCATCTCGCAGGATGAATTGAAGGAGCGCATCATCCACTCTACGGATAAGGACTTACGCTATTATCTGATGCAGTACATCGAGCGAAAGAAGGTGATTGAACCGCGTGCGCTGAATCAGTGGAAGTTCATTCCCGAAGAATGGGCGGCTCCGGCTTCCAAGCGTGATTATGAGTTCTTGTTTGGCAAAGTTAAAGAATAATTCACTATCTTTGCGGCTCAGAATCTATAGTATAAGTTTTTGGACGTGAAGCAGAAGAAAAAAATTATAGGCGCATTGAGCTTGCTGGTACTGTTTATCATGTACCAGGCAAGCATCACCGCGTTCACTCACGTCCATTATGTGAATGGGGTGATGATAACGCACTCGCACCCTTTTCATGGCACACACTCTCACTCCCAGACTTCCCTTCTGGTCATCGGGCATTTGTCGGCATTCTGCTCTTCCGGGGCGGATGTGTATGAGGTTCAGCACCCGATGCGTCCTTTGCTGGCCATGCTCAGAGCCAAACCGGCAACGCCTACTGTTAAGGGGGAAGTTATACGTACCCTTTCCCTTCGCGCTCCTCCCGCTCTTTTTTCATAGTCATTAGGTTTAAAAACGCCTGGATTTTTTGTATGTAGATACCAGGCTTTTTAGTCTCGAATGTCTGGCATTTCAGTGAACGAAGTGCGGCATCTCGGATGATTATCTTTTTTCAGACTTGAATTATTTTTTTTATTTAGAGCGCTAATTTGATGAAACAATACATTTTGGCGTTGGTACTTGCAGTGGTAAGTGCCAGCGTAGCTTTTGCCGTAAATCCTATAAAAGAAGGCAATATGATTTCCGGCCATGTGATAGTGAAAGGTACGGAGGAAAATATACCGTATGCCACGGTTTTGATTATCGGCAGTGGTCAGGGAACGGTTTCCAATGAAGAAGGACAATTTGAGTTCCGCAAGCTTCCGGCGGGAAAATACAAGCTCCGTGTGTCGGCAGTGGGCTACAAGACCCAAGAGAAGGAAGTGACGGTGAGCAAGGACTTTACTGCCGTCATACATTTCCCGATGGAAGAGGAGAGTTTCATGACCGATGAAGTGGTGGTATCCGCCAACCGCAACGAGGTAAGCCGCAAGGCAGCTCCGGTAGTTGTAAATGTGATGAGTACCAAATTGTTCGAGATGGTCAACTCCACCGACCTTGCCAAGACACTGAACTACCAGTCGGGCCTGCGCGTGGAGAACAACTGCCAGAACTGCGGCTTCCCCCAGGTGCGCATCAATGGCTTGGAAGGTCCGTATTCGCAGATATTGATAAACAGCCGTCCCATCATCAGTGCATTGAGCGGTGTGTACGGATTGGAGCAAATCCCCGTGAACATGATTGAACGGGTAGAAGTGGTGCGTGGCGGAGGCTCTGCCCTGTTTGGCGCCAATGCTGTGGGAGGAACTATCAATATTATAACCAAAGACCCCATCAACAATTCCTTCCAGGTATCGAGCATGTTCTCCAATATGGACGGCAAGTCCTGGGAGCAATATATGGGTGGCAATGTGTCGCTGGTTGCCAAAGATAACTCTTACGGCATTGCCTTTTATGAGAGTTACCGCAACCGTAACCCCTACGACCGCGATGGCGATGGCTTTTCCGAGCTGGGCAAGCTGAACATGAATACCTTCGGTTTCCGCGCCTATTACCGTCCTACGCATTTCAGCCGCATCAATCTGGAATACCATACCACTAACGAACTTCGTCGTGGAGGTAATAAATTTGATTTGCAGCCGCATGAGACGGACATCACCGAGCAGACCAAGCATATCATCAATAGCGGAGGCGTGAGCTATGATTTGTTCTGGAAAGAGTACAAACATAAGATTTCAGCTTACACCTCCATCCAGCACACCGACCGCAACAGTTACTATGGTGCCCAAAAGGACATGAATGCTTACGGCAAGACGAAAGACCTGACTTGGGTTGCCGGTAGCATGTATGTGGGCAATATGGACAACTGCTTCTTTGCTCCCGCCACCTTCACCGGCGGACTGGAATATCAGAACAACTCCCTGCACGACGTCATGACCGGCTATCATCGTGACATGGAGCAGGATGTCCGCATTGCCAGCGCTTTCGTACAGAATGAGTGGAAAATGAATGTACTGACCATGTTGGTTGGCGCCCGCCTGGACAAGCACAACCTGATAGACAAGCTTATTTTCAGCCCCCGCGTCAACCTGCTCTACAAGCCGACAGATGATTTTCAGGCACGCTTGACTTATTCTACCGGTTTCCGTGCTCCGCAGGCATACGATGAGGACTTGCACGTGACGGCAGTAGGCGGCAAGGGAGTCCAAATCAAACTCGCCGATAACCTGAGTGAAGAACGCTCCAACAGTTACAGCGGTTCGGTGGACTGGACTGCCCATCTGGGTCACTGGCAGGCAAACATCCTGGTGGAAGGTTTCTATACAGACCTGCGCCACGTCTTTGTGCTCGAAGATATCGGCAAGAACGAAGTAGGGGATGTCATCAAGGAGCGCCGCAACGGAAACGGTGCACGCGTATATGGTGCCAATCTGGATGTAAAGATTGCCCATGGCAAGGAGGCGCAGTTCCAGCTCGGATTTACGGCACAGCGCAGCCGCTATACCCATGAGGAAGCCTGGACGAAGGTGGACGGAGAAGACCTTACCACCAAGCGCATGCCCCGTACACCTGATTATTACGGGTACTTCACTTTCTCCTCCGCACCGGTAAAGAATTTTGATTTCTCTCTTTCCGGTACCTATACGGGAAAGATGATTGTTCCGCACTACGCACCGGAAGATGCTCCCGAGGGTGCCTTCTGTAATATCACTTCAGACCGCATGGAGCATACTCCCCAATTCCTGGACCTGAATGTGAAGCTGAACTACACCTTTGTGCTTCACGACCATATCAAACTCCAGTTGAACACGGGTGTACAGAACATCTTCAACAGTTTCCAGAAAGACCTGGATAAAGGGGAATTCCGCGATGCGGGTTATTTCTACGGACCGACGCAGCCGAGAACCTTCTTTATCGGTTTCAAGATAATGAACTAAAAGTTTCCATTTAAGAATTTTTAGAGCTAAATTCCGCAAAATAGTCCTACATTTGTCGCCAAAGCACAAAAACCATGGATACTAAGAGAATACGGAATGTAGACATTTCCCAGATACATCATTTGCCGATGATTGATTTCATCGGCAATGATTTTGCTATTTTTAATGATATCAAGGACATGCCTTTGAGCTCTTATCCCACCCGTTTGAATGCTGCTTGCCTGACTGTCTGCTTGAAAGGGTGGTGCAAACTGGAACTCAACCTGCAGCAATGTGAAATGCGGGAAGGTATGTTGGGTATTATTCTTCCCGACCAGATTGTTCTGCAACGCGAGCGTTCCGATGATTTTTCCGGTCTTTTCATTGCCGTCTCAAGGGATTTTATGGATATGGTGATACCTACTATGCAACAGCTTTTCCCTATGTTTTTCATGATTAAGGAGCGGCCCTTCGTTCACATCACTCCGGAGGAATCCCAATCGTTTCAGGAGTATCACTCTTTTCTTTGGAGCAAGGTGAAGCTGAAAGACAATCCTTTCCGTAAGGAAATCACTCAGGGGTTGCTGTTGGCCCTTTTTTATGAGATATATAATATCTATCAAGGACATGTCATCCAGGAACGCATTCCCAAAAGCAGGAAGGAAGACTTGTTCGAGCGCTTTATCCGTGCTATTTCCGAGTCCTATAAGGAAGAGCGCAGTGTGTCCTACTATGCTGATAAGATGTTCCTCACTGCCAAGCACCTTTCCACCGTAGTGAAGGAAATCAGCGGAAAGACGGCGGGCGAATGGATTGACAGTCTCGTCGTTTTGGAAGCCAAAGCCTTGTTGAAGTCTTCCGAGCTGAGCATTCAGGAAATTGCAGACGAGCTGCACTTTGCCAACCAGTCGTTCTTTGGCAAGTATTTCAAGCATCACACCGGTATGTCACCTAAAGAATATCGCCGGCAATAGGTTCAATGTGACGGAATAATGTTTATTTTTGCGGTAAAGATTTACCCCCAAAATAAACTATCATGGAAAAAAGAGAAATTGACCTTACTGTTTCCTGCTATGGAAAGGTGAAAGGAGTGAAGTATGACGTTGTCATCCTACCTTGGGGAGCTACGGAGCCCCATAATCTGCATCTGCCTTATCTCACTGATTGTATTCTGCCGCATGATATTGCCGTAGATGCGGCTGCACTGGCTTTGCAGAATTCCGGTGTACGCTGTATGGTGATGCCTCCCGTACCTTTCGGTGCACACAATCCGGGGCAGCGCGAACTTCCGTTCTGCATCCATACCCGCTATTCCACCCAGCAGGCCATTCTGGAAGACATAGTTGCTTCCCTCTATGCACAAGGCATGCGTAAGCTGATTATTCTCAGCGGTCATGGCGGCAACAACTTCAAGGGAATGATTCGTGACCTGGCGTTTGTGTATCCCGATTTTCTGATTATCGCTGCCGACTGGTTCAGCATCGTCCCTCCCAAAGACTACTTTGAGGCTGTTGTCGACGACCATGCCGGCGAGTCTGAGACTTCCGTCATGATGCATTACCATCCCGAGCTGGTGAATCTGGCTGAGGCCGGTGACGGAGAGTCCCAACCGTTTGCCATTCCTTCCTTGAATGAAAAGGTTGGCTGGGCTCCCCGCCATTGGGATAAGGCTACAGTCGACAGCGGGGTAGGGAACCCCAAAAAAGCTTCTGCCGAGAAAGGAGAACGTTATATGAAACCGGTGGTGGAGAAGTTGTCGAAGCTCTTTACGGAAGTCGGTCAAGGAAGTCTGTATTGATGTACTTGGCTTCCGGCTATATATAAAAATAGGCAATAACCGTTGTGGATATTGCCTATTTTTTTAGTGCACCCTAAAAACTAATCTCTTTACTCTTATAAAAACTAATCTTTCTCTATTTCGAGTACAAAATTAGAAGGTTTTTGCGGGTTATGAATTGACATAAGTCAAAAATCTCATTCGGATATTATTTTTTCAAACGTGCCCAAAAGCCCTTCTTTTTCTGCCGGACCGGTTCACTGTTTTCGCGAAACAGTTCTTCGTAGGTCAGCCCGTCATGCACCATGCGGTAGATGCTTCCCCAGTCGGGCAGTCCGCCCAGGTTGCGGTCATCGATAAAGAGATCGGCTTTTACTTTGCGTGAAAAACCGGTGTGTGCGATGTCTTCTTCCGGATAGTCCCGGTTGACGGCATAGAATTCCACACCCCGTTTCCTACACCATTCCACAGCTTCCTCCAGGAGCTTCCCTTCACGTACCGACCATAAAATCAGCCGGTGACGCTCGTTTATCAGCATCTTCAGCGTAGCGGTGGCAAAGGGAATTTCTTCTCCTATCTGGGGATAGCGGTGTTCTACAATGGTACCGTCAAAATCAACGGCTATGGTCATAAATGAATAGCTTTTATTGGTTTCAGACTGTGGAGAAAATTATCCTTGACCGCCTGTGGTGCCGCCGGAGTGCTGGCTGACCGGATTGTTTGAATACTCTTCCTGATGTCCCGTGTAGCTTTTCAGCTCTACTTTTACGTCTTTGCTCTGGTTGCCTACTATTACTTTAAAGGTATATGTTTTCACGCGTACCATGCGCTTGCTGCCATACAGCAGTACATGGTTGCCACTGACACTTGCAGTCAGCTTTTGTTCAATTTCATAAGAACCGTTCGTACCTCCCTCTTCAGTTTCAATGTAGTTGTTGATGTATGTGGCCAGTGCATCGGATGCTCCTGCAGCTTTCAGCGCTTCAGCCGGAGAAACGGTATAGTCCCATCCGTTCTTGATTTTAAGGGTCAGGGTGATGTTTTCCAGCGCATCGTAATCTCTGTTCTCAATCTTGATTACCTCGGCTTTTCCATTCACTTCGTTGTAGCCGTCTGCTACACTGGCGGCAGCTTGTTTGGTAAATTTCACTCTAGGTGAATATTTGCCGGCTATCTTCTCGCCTTGCGGAATGGTAATGATGTAATTGTTATTGTTGAATCCTACGGTTTTAGCAGCGGCTCTGGTTGCAGGTGCCTCGCTGGATTCCACTTCCATGTTTTCCGGATCAAAATAGCCCAGGTTGGCATCAGTCGACGGATTGGGAATGGCAATGATGATATCTTCCTTGGCAACAGCGTCAGCCGGCTCTGTCTTGATGGCTACGTTATTTACAGAAGCCTTTGATGCTTCCGGTTGTGTGGAAGTTGCCGGATTGGCCTCACGTGCCTCTTCAAACACGACGGCTGCAATCTTGGTGTTTTCTTCCGTACCTCCGGTGGGTATGTTGATGGTGGCGGCATTCTCCTTTTCCGGATTTTCTATTTTCGGAGCCTCAATGGTGCTTCCGTCAGCCTCCTGCATCTCGCCGAATTCTATGGTTGTTGACATTTTTACATTTACCACCATCAAGCTGTGGTTGGCTGTTCCATCTGTAAATTCTGCTGTGGCCTCGTAGTCATCATGTCCTTCAGCTGTTACAGTGAGCGTGTAGATGCCGGTTTTGTTCACAGTCAGTGAGTATACGCCTTTTGCATCGGTTGTGGCAGAGTATTCGCCGCTTTTTACGGTGGCTCCTGCCAATGGACCGTTGGCATCGGTAATGGTACCTGCAATGTAGTAGGCAGTTTGACTTCTCAGCGGGTCTTCCACTTCTTCATACTTCTTGTCGTCATCGTGGCAAGATGTAAGGACTGTTGTGCTGAAGGTCATTGCAAACATCAATGCACCTCCTAAAAATAAACTTTTCTTTTTCATAATTTTCGTCATTTGATAAAACTAATCTGTTTAAATTATACTTATTCCGATTTTTCTTTTTGCAGTTCCTTTATAAGGAAATAGCGTATATAGTCCGGCTGGTAGAAGTTGCTGCTCCGGTTTTCGTTAGGGCGTGTTCTGTAACTTTTTCCCAGTTGTTTTTCTATGTACTCTCCATCTGCCACCATGCCGTATGCCCATGCAAAGTAGTCAGCCGGTTTTACTCTGAAGAATCCTTTTTTACTCCATTTTTTCCCCGGCAGGGGGATGGCAAAATGAAATCCTCCGTTTATCTCTCTGTCTGTACAAAGGGCATACAAGCCGATGGCATACTCTCCGAAGTGCCGCGTACAGTCTCCTCTCACTCCATAATCACCGTAAATATATCTTCCTGCTTTTAAGTCGAACTGCAAGTTGAGGCGTGGTTCGTAGTACGAAGCATTCAGCGAGGCATTGATACGCTGTTTTCTGCCTATATACCAGCCGTCTTCCCGGGTGATGGCAGAGAAACCGGTGGAACCTGCCGTTCCGCCCAGTTCCCAGCGTCCGTTGTTTGTACGGTATTTTATTTCCAGTTGTGCACCATATCTGTTGTTGGTAAAGTTACCCACCGTCATTTTCCCGAAGATGTTGTGCCTGAAGCGTACATCCTGCGATAGAGCTATGATTCCCGGTCTTATCCGTTTCATCTCTCCACTCAGATTGGTGGCTACGGGCAGTATCACTTGTGCGGTCATTTTCCCACCTTTCCATAGAGCCATTTCCACTGCCGGATTCAGGTTGATGGCATACGTATACAGTTCGTCAAACGTATTGTTCTCTAAAAACAAATCGGGGTATATCACCAAATCCATCTTCCAGGCAGACGGTGCTTCTTCCTGACCGGCATTTTTCAATGCTTTCATGGCCGCATCCGTATCTACCGTAATTCCCATTTGCTGATATACTTGTGTCAAGTTGATTTCCCCGTTTCTGTATGCTTCCGTCAATGTATCCGGCAGATTGATGCAAAGCCTGGGAATCCGGTTTTCCAGTACCACCAATTGCAAATCGCCCTTCGTCTCGCTTCCCAAGCAGGCATCTATGGTTTTGCCCACTCCGGTGTAGGTACTTCTATATACGTTGTTCTCAAAACTTACAGTGGTCATTCCCGGTGTCTGTGCACATCGGATGTTTTCCATTCCGATAGCTTTCAGGCTCTCTGTCACTTGGGCATCTGCCATTGCAGAAATACCACAGAACCATACTGCCAGTATCCACTTCAAACCGCTTTTTCTCTTGTTTTTCATCCTACTCTTCAATCCCTAATCCTTAATCCTTCATCCCTCTCTTAGTGCAACAACCTGCATTCATACCGTATTCCTCCCGATATGCTGTTGAATTCTCTGGTAAACACATGGATGGAGAGATGCCTCCATAATCTGGCGGCAGCTCCCACATTGAAACCTTCCGAATCATATTCGGCCATGACAGTCATTTCCCGGCAGAAAGCAGGGGAGTAGCTGATACCTCCGAAAGGACCGTCTTGTATACTGTGTTTGTTCAGTGGCAGGTAATATCCGGCAGTCAGTGCTAGTCGGTCTCCTTTTGTGATGGAGAAGCCTTTGGTCAGTACGCCATATATGGTTGCAAAGTAGTTGGTTCCAGTGTCTTTGAAAGGGTCATTGGTACCTATGACTATTGCCGGATGATATTTTCCTTCCTTTATCGGACGTATACGTGCAGATAAAGAACGGTCTTGCTGGAAATATCCTTTCTTACCGTCATACCGGGTGGTTTTCAATAGCGTACACCGATAACTCAACTCCAGAAAAGATAAGAATGTGATGTTAACGAAATAATTTCCAGTGTTGAAGTTAAACGGTGTCATGCCGTTCGGAAGATAATTGCCGCCCCCCATAAAAGTACCGGTCTCCTGCATATCTGCTGTCGGGATGTTCAGCAGTCCGGTGTTACCCATGGAATATTGGGCCTGCACTCCCATGCTGCAACCAAGCAGCAGTAGGAGCAGGCACCATTTTCTCATTTTCGTTTTCAGCATGTCTGGGAAGTGTTTTCACCATCCATTTGTGCCCTCATATAGAGCTTCTTCACAAATGCCATGTCATGTGTCACCATGATTTTCACCAGTTCTTCAAAAGAAGTCTTGCGTGGATTCCAACCCAGCAGTGTCTTGGCTTTGGTCGGGTCACCCAGCAGTTGTTCCACTTCGGCAGGACGGAAGTATTTGGGATCCACTTCCACCAGCACTTTACCGGTTTTGGTATCAATGCCCTTTTCATTCACGCCTTCTCCTTCCCAACGTAGTTCCACACCGGTTTCATTGAAGGCAAGTGTAGTGAAATCACGTACGGTATGATATTCTCCGGTAGCTATGACAAAATCCTCCGGAGTGTCGTGCTGCAGAATCAGCCACATGCACTCCACGTAATCTTTGGCATATCCCCAGTCGCGCAGCGAATTCAAGTTACCCAGATATAACTTGTCCTGATACCCTTGGGCTATACGTGCAGCTGCCAGTGTAATTTTGCGTGTCACGAAGGTTTCTCCGCGCCGTTCGCTTTCGTGGTTGAAGAGAATGCCGTTTACGGCGAACATGCCGTAGCTTTCCCGGTAATTCTTCGTAATCCAGAAGCCATATTGCTTGGCCACACCATATGGACTGCGTGGGTAGAACGGGGTTGTCTCTTTCTGTGGTACCTCCTGCACCAGACCGAACAGTTCGGAAGTCGAAGCCTGATAGATTTTCGTTTTTTTCTCCAGTCCCAGGATACGTACTGCTTCCAGCATACGCAGGGTGCCTACGGCATCTGCTTCCGCAGTATACTCCGGCACATCGAATGATACTTTCACATGGCTTTGTGCCGCCAGGTTATAGATTTCGTCCGGCTGCACCTGCTGTATGATGCGGATAAGCGAGCTGCTGTCCGTCATGTCCCCGTAGTGGAGGTTTACGAGACGGTTCTTCTTCATGTCACGCACCCATTCATCCAGATAAAGATGCTCTATGCGTCCGGTGTTGAACGATGACGAACGGCGCAGAATGCCGTGTACTTCATATCCTTTTTCAATTAGGAACTCGGCCAGGAATGAACCGTCCTGACCGGTGATGCCTGAAATCAATGCAATTTTCTTATCCATGATTCGGGTTTTAAAATCAGTTTTTATTTATGTTATGATGTAAATTTCTCTTTTGTGATATTCCATAAGAATAAGCAGTTCCCGATGATATATCTTCTCCACATTCTTCTGGGTTCCTTTACCAGCCGGTACAGCCATTCCAACCCGTGTTCCTGCCACCATACGGGAGCACGTTGCACGTTTTCAGCAAAGAAGTCGAACACAGCGCCAATAGTACCGATGGGACCGTTTACCTCCAGTTCTTTCAGGTGTGCATAAGTCCATTTCTCTTGTTTGGGAGCGGTCATGCCCACCCAGAGCAAATCCGGCTGTGCCTGGTTTACGGCGGCTATCATGGCTTGATTGTCTTCTTGGGTGAATTCCGGCTTGTAGGGTGGGGAATAAGTCTCTATCCGGATATTGGGATATAACCGGACGGCTTTTACCTTTATTTTCCTCAGGGTGTCTTCGCTACTTCCCAGAAAGAAGCAGGTTCCTCCTTTCCGGTTCAGCTTATCCATTTCGTACAGAAACAAGTCCCATCCCGCTGTGCGCTCTATCTTCTCATGTCTCAGGAGTTTGAATGCCAGTACAATGCTTGCTCCGTCTGGAATCAATGCGTCTCCCCTCAGCAAAGCTTCTGCAAAGGCAGGATCTTTCAATGCTGTGTTATACGAGTGCGCATTGATGGTGTTAATCAGCAGTTTGCCTTCGGGCAATGCGTCAAGCTCACTTCTGTGTTCCAGAAGCGAAATCGTCTTTAACTTCAACATGTAAAAAGGAGTATAATTTTCCGCAGAGTACGCTACGCTGTCGCCCGTCACATGGAAAGGTATTTTTGAACGGAACGATGCAATATGTCCGAGAACTGCGGCAAATGTAAAGATTATGTGTGTAATATACAAGAGGAATGTGAAAAATGTAATTTAGTTGGTCTGATGATTGATGCAGATACCTTTCAGATACCATTCGTACAAACGGTGTATTCCTTCGTCTATTTCTATTTTATGATGCCATCCCAGGTTATGCAGTTTGGTCACATCCGTCAGTTTGCGCAGTGTGCCGTCCGGTTTCGAGGCATCCCATTGCAGCTCACCTTTGAATCCTATTTCGGCTATAATCTTTTCAGCCACTTCCTTTATGCTGAGTTCCTTTCCGGTGCCCACATTGATGTGGCAGTTGCGTATTTCTTTACTGTCCGGAGCATATGTGTCTTTAAAGTCCACATTCAGCAGTACATGTACACTGGCATCTGCCATTTCTTCGCTCCATAGGAATTCACGCAACGGTTTGCCGGTTCCCCACAAGGTGACCGCTTCCGGGGTTATTCCGAAGTTGGCAAGCTCTGCCAGAATCTCCTCGTTGCCATAGCTGCCGTTTACCCCTTTCACCGGACGCAGGTCGATATCTTTGCGTACAGCATCCCAATCCCCTTCGTTGAGGCATTTGGCAAGGTAAATCTTGCGGATCATGGCAGGCAGTACATGGCTGTTTTCCAGGTGGAAGTTGTCGTTCGGTCCATATAGGTTGGTAGGCATCACGGCTATGTAATTGGTTCCGTATTGCAGGTTGAAGCTTTCACACATCTTCAGCCCAGCTATTTTGGCTATGGCATACGGCTCGTTGGTGTATTCCAGCGGAGAGGTCAGCAGCACTTCTTCCTTCATGGGCTGCGGAGCTTCACGCGGGTAGATGCAGGTGCTTCCCAAGAAGAGCAGCTTCTTTACTCCGTGACGGAAACTCTCACCGATTACGTTCTGCTGGATTTGCAGATTCTGATAGATAAAGTCCGCCCGGTATTGCAGGTTTGCCATAATGCCACCCACATGGGCAGCAGCCAGTACCACCGCTTCCGGTCGTTCTTCATCGAAAAATTTCTTTACGGCGGTTCCGTCCAGCAAATCCAGTTCTTTGTGTGAGCGTCCTACTAAGTTTGTATAACCTCTTTGTTGCAGGTTGTTCCAGATGGCAGAACCTACTAAACCACGATGCCCCGCTACAAAAATCTTTGCATTTTTTTCTAACATGACTAATACCCTAGTTATAAAATTAATTTTTTCTATTTACTTCTTGTATGAAGCTATACATTCTTTTAAAATATCTTTCATCCGGTTTTCAAACTTTTCCAAAGTGAATTCCCTTTGAAATTTTTCTTTACCGGCTTTACCCATTTCAGCACATATCATGGGATGGTCTATTAAATATTCTATCTTTTCTGCCAGCTGTTGCGGACTATGTTTTTCCACGATAAATCCGGTTTTGCCTTCCTCTATGATACCGGGGATTCCTCCCTCATTTGTGCTGATGCAGGGTAGTCCCTGTTCCATAGCCTCAAGAAGTACTAATGGGAAACATTCATTATGATAATAAGTGGGAAATATAAATAAGTCTGCTTGCTTAAGAAAAAATTCTTTTTCTTCTCCATATTTGGCTCCGTGTGCCTGTATATACTTGTCTAGATTTTTGTGTTTTACCTTTTGGTTGAATTCACTTTCCGCAATGTCACTCCACTTTCCAATGTAATCACAATGAAATGAATAACCATCGTTCTTTACGATATTTAGTGCATCTATCAAATCCCATACCCCCTTTTCCCTTAACATGTTGCTGAGGAATAATAATTTGAAAGGGGTGTTTCTTTTCTTGGAAAAATCATAGGTTACGTTTTGTGGAATGCCATTGGGACAGTATACCACCTGTTCTGGTTTTACAAATTTTTGGATGTCATTGTAGAGTGGGGGAGCCAGCAGTATTATCTGTATATTCTTGAAAAAGGCTTTGTATAACCATTTGTCCGGCCATTGCCCTTCTCTTGATTTCACACCTTTGTTATGAAAATGTATTATGATTTTCTGTCCCAAACATTTTAGCAGGAATAGGGTACAAAAATCTTTGTAGAAAGCCCCACCTTTGGTATTGGGAGTCAAATAGCATAATTGCGACTTTATTCTCTTTACGGTTTTTGCTATTTGTATCTGTTTTTTTAAGTAAACAATAAGTTTCCTTATTCCTCCTTTTCCTATGTCATTGATATCTTTGGCAAGAGTTAAGTTAAGATAGTGGCAGTCAAAAGCTTCGTTTATTACTTTGCTGTCATGAATATATGCCCCCATCATGGATGCACCGTGTACGGGTGGGGGCATGTGCATTATAAAAAGAACTCTTGGTTTCATGTTTCGGTCAATCAAATTTAAAGTATAGACTTCAACCAGTGTGCTATGGCGAGGTTACCATTATCAGTTTGATGTCTTTCTCTTGGCATATATTGATGATGTACCTATTGTTTATGTGAACTTTACTACTTCCGGTGATACTCCCTGTATTGCAGCAACTTCGCCAACATCCACCAAGTAATAGGAGTATGTTTCGTCATATTCATGAGTTTACCAATGGGGTCCTTCACAAAATATCTGCCATATTTCAAAGCCTCTTGACGGCTCAATGTCAAACGACCGGAGAGAAGTTGGCAATAAGTGAGGTTGCGTGAAATACGGCCACGGGCTTTTAAATAACCAGCAGGTAGTTCATTGGGCAGGCGTGTAACAATGCGCTTTTCCCAATCAGCAATACTGGGCGCGTTGCTCCAGCGTATCATCATTTTGTTTAACCAGCCTTGACTACGGGTCACGTCTCCACCATCGCTTACAAAAAGAATTTCCGGGATAAATCCCCATTGTCCATAGGTAGATACCATAGCCCAAAACTCCAAATCTTCAGTGATGCGAAGGTCTTTACGCTGTCCTCCAATTGTATTAATCACTTCTTTGCGGATTAAGACACTTCCTGTACAGACATGCATGTGCTTTGCCCAGAAAGTGAAAAAATCTTCTAAGATGAAAGCTTCTTTATACTCTTGGTAGCAACTGGGGATTTCAAATGAACCGGAGACAGTGAGGTGACGTTGCGCAACATTTACTGCCACACAATCAGGATGGTTGTCCAAAAATGAAACAGTTTTTTCGATAAAACCTTGTTCCCAATAATCGTCTGCATCCAAATAAGCGCAATAGCGACCTTGTGCTGTCTTAATCCCATTGTTACGGGCAGCAGAAGGTCCTTCGTTTTTTTGTCGTAACAATGTGATGTTGGCTTCTTTTCGGGTTTTGATAATCTCTATGGAATTATCTTTGCTCCCATCATCAATGAGAATAACCTCTATAGCGTAAGATGTTTGTTGGTTGAAAATAGAATCTAATGTGCGGTTAATGGATGGGGCGGCATTATAAACCGGTATGATTACAGATAAATCTATCATAGCATTTTATGGATGTGTACATATATTTAACAAATTATCCAAGTAGGCTTTCGACTTAATCAATTCACGTTGCTTGGTGTGATTGATCTGTTCGTAATCGAAAGGATAATCATAAGCTTTTTCCCATTTTTCTGGACTGTCCAAGATGCAATTGTTTAATCCGAAAAGAGCCATTAAACTCTCCATACGCGAATTCACTTTATGTCGATGTCTGTTAAACACGAATACAGGTTTGTTAAACATGATGGAGAATGCCGTGCCATGAAAGGAATTGGAAATAAAAACTTTACAATGATAAATCATTGAAATAAACTCACGAGGGCCTGCTTTCATGAAGTTTTTGTTGGCATAAAGCAATGGATAAGTATCTGCTATGGCATAAATCTTCAGATGATGCCGCTGTGCATACTCCTTGGCAAATTGCTTTAATTCTTTGTTCCCCTCAAAGTCGTAAATCAATAGATAATCTTTTTTGGGGATGTTTGTTACCATCAATTTTTTCCATTGCTCTGCCGAAAGTAAAAATACAGGATCAAGTGTCCATGTTCCCTCTATATTCATACTTCTTAAAATATCAAGGCCATGATATTCACGTACCGCCACAGCATCAAAAGTTTCCAATGACTTTTGAATGCGTCTTTTGTTTGTCTCGTCTATGTCCAAATACGAAAAACTTGCAGCATATGATGCTTTATGCCCTTGTTTGACAAACTCCAGGAAGAAAGCCGGATCACGTCCGGCTTCATAAAACACGTTCCATATCTGGTCGCTCCCTACAATGTATAAATCTGCTTTTGGAGGGTTGTTACAAAGTTCTTTATACGAAGTATACCTTAAGGACGTTTCCTTTAGTGTCCGATGATTGAATATGTCGAATGTTTGTTTCCTGCCTAAAGTTGTCTGGCGCTGTAGATACTTCATCACCCGATAGGCAGCACGTGTCAAGGTATATCTGCTCAACTTCGATTCAGGATTCACCCATTTGTAATTATATTTGCGAGTTAGATAGTCTGGTTGGTAATTGATGATTTCCACTTCGTGTCCTAGATTTGTCAAATATTGTTGTAGGGCATAGGCTTGCAGTGATGCGCCATAATTATAAACATCGTATGTGGTAAGTGTGTTTATTTTCATAAATTGTTTTGATAGAACTTATTTTTTGCAATGTTTTTGGGCAATATCAATAGCGGCCATAATACTTTGGGCTGCTCTTTCAGCTGTATGTTTACTTACAATGCGCTTAGACACTTCACCCATTTCCTTTAACCGTTCCTTATTGTTTACAATATTTTGTAAGGTGTCAATGATGGACTGTTCATTGTATGTATCAAACACCCAACCGTTTTCTTTAGTGATTAATTCCGGGTGGCATCCATTGTATATCGTAGTAGCTACGGGTAATCCACAGGCCATTGCTTCTGGTACCACAAGACTCCAGTTGTCTTCTACTGTAGGGAGGATGAAACAATCTGCAGCTTTATAATATTGGGCAATACTATCATAGTCAATGCCTCCTATTAATATCACATCTTGTATCTTTTCGTTTACTATACGGTCACGCAATGGTTGTTCCAAACGTCCATATCCCACATAAACTAAAGTGCAATTTTCTTTGCAATGTGATTTAAATTGTTTCCAAGCAGTCAACAATTGATCAACTCCTTTGATGGGTATTAATTGACCTACAAATAGAATCATGAGCCCCTTGGGGGGGATTTTTAATTCTTTTTTTACTTTGACAATATCTTCATTCGCTATATTTTGTATGGTTCTTGACATACCTGAAATGTCTGCTACCATATGCCCAAATGTTAATCGCTTACTGTCAAACCCTAAAGAGCGAACGTATTCTCCACATAAAATACCGTTACAATCAATAGCGTCTATCCAACGGGAAACTATTTTTCGGTACCATATCCGTAGTCTTCCAGCATTACGTTCTGTATGTGCTGTTCGTTCATAGCACATTACATGAGGAATTCTTTTTAATGCACGTACTGCAAGTGCTGCATATGTCCATTGCATAAATCCATCAGAAATTAATACATCTGGCTTACTGTCAAGAACTTGTTTGATAAGTCCTGGACTAATAGGAATTCTAAAGGTAGTATTACTTTTTGAGGCATTATCAATTTTGGGTTTATTTCCAATACGAAATTCTTTTTCTCGGGCGATTGCTTTATCCCCTAGAACTTCTTTTATTTTTTTTTGTGTCCGCTCTGGTGGAATGTCCTTATAATAAATTACAGTAAGGTTTCTTCCGCAGAGTTTGTTTAGCTCCTGATAAACAGGAATACGATAATCAAGAAAGCTACGTGTTACCCAAGTTATCTTCATACAACGTTTTTATTGTTATTTACATAATCTGAAATTTTTTCAACCAAATCCCAATGCTCTGAACTGAATTTGCGAGCGAACAACATATTTGAATTGATTAATTCATCATAATCTTTTAACTGCCAAATATATGGATTTCCCCTTTGCCAATCTACTTTTCGCAAACACCCCTTATATTCATCTGTTTTTGAATAGAATTTATCTACAAATGGAGAATTGATTAATAAAATCGGTTTGTAAATTTCGTCACAAGCGAATGTATATCGAAACCTTTTGTAGATATAATCTTGTTTGGAAAGAATATAACTTACAGCTTCTTCTGTAAGAGAACTCCAAGTTGTGCCTTTGACTAAAATCGGTATCTCTTTATGCGAGCGCATAATTGGCAGAATCTTTTGCAGTTTTACTAAAATCGAGTTCAAAATACCTTCAATTTGACTTCTCCACCCAAATCCGCGGAGATGCTTGGTGAAAAGATGGTAATACATAATCTTGCTTTTTGTACGCCAAGCATTTTGCATAAGACCATAGAATTCTATTCCATTATGTTCTTCAAAAAAACGGTGAATAAAATTTTGTGATTTGAGAGGTAAATCGATTCCGCTCATTAAGTGGTAGTATCCATACGGACCATGATTATGAGCTAATTTATACAATTCCATTTCTGCCCATGCAATTGTACAATCTGCCCATCTTACATCTATCCGATGTTCATTAGATACAGTGAATAGCTTTGAATACACAGGGTGATATTTTATATCATAAGACACTTTTTTGTCTATGTGAACATAAATATCATTTCCGGGATAATCCAATAGATCCAAAAGTCTTTCCAAAATTTTAAAGTCTGTATGTGCTACAATTAAATATGCATGTTTCATGTAACATAATAGGAATAAGAAAGAATTACCAAGAAACTGTTTAAAATTGATTTTTTAAAAATTGAATCAATGAATCTGTAACTAAAGTCTGACCGTTAACGTTTAAGTGAAGGGGATCAAAAAAAAGTTCATAATTAGATTCATGTTTTGTGAAGTCAATAAAATAGACCATAT
This sequence comes from Bacteroides sp. AF34-31BH, assembly GCF_003602795.1. Lineage (NCBI taxonomy): Bacteria > Pseudomonadati > Bacteroidota > Bacteroidia > Bacteroidales > Bacteroidaceae > Bacteroides > Bacteroides sp. AF34-31BH. Next base: position 226,617 of record NZ_QTLV01000004.1, on the reverse strand, counting down.
TATTGTTCGCCAATTTTCGGTAATACTCCATTATGTATTTATAGTTTTCTGGTTGTGTATGGTTTATTGTATCAAGTGTAGGAGTGTTAACTAAATAAACTTTTATGCCGCGTTTTGTCAGCATATGTATTAGCTCATTCAATTTAGACATAAGTTCCTTATTAAAGCTAATGTTACTTTTCCATTTGGAACGCTGTTTCTCAAATTCGTCCATATTTATTTGATTTGTCTTATAGTTTTTGTCATCGTGCATCCAGCCGCGAACAGATGAGTTTATCAAGTCATCGCTATAACGAGACAACCGGATGATTTTGTGCTGCCAATATTCTGTAGGTTTTGCGTGTCTTTTTAAATAGTCGTTCACATTCTTGTCTTCATAGAATGGATAAAATAGCGTATAGCAATTTTTACTAATATTACCTTCTGAAAAAGTAAAAGCATCCACTCCGATTAATGCTGCTTTTAATTTTTTTGAGTATTTTGAGTTTAAATACTGTTGAGTCATTAGATATCGTTCGGGTAAACTTACTCCAGTACGAGTATATTTACTTATTTTGCATTTTAGTCCTTTTTCCAATTTGTCTCTATCCACTCCCATCATCATATGGCTATGACCTACTATTAATATTTCAGACTCTTGTCTTAATCCAAACCCTTTGTTTAATCCTTCTTTTAATAAACTGCTGATAGCAAAATCAAGAAAGAAAAAAACTGCAATGGCAATCAATATTTTATATAATTTCTTCATGTGTCAATTTAAAATTTGAAATAAACAAACTGCGCGCCCGATTGTCCTAATAGAGAAATAGAAAGCAACGTTATCACCAAGAATGCTAAGTTTTTTCCATCATAAGGATTGTTTTCACTTTCTGTTATAGTTATCACTTTCTTATAAGCCAATATTTCAAGTATGATAAATAGTGCTAATGCTGCTAACATTAAAACGAAGCCCATTAGCGATGCGGTGGTGTATTGCCGCCCCCAATCTCTAAATACTCCATTTATCATAGCCGTTGCATCATTGAATGTGTTGGCACGGAAAAAGACCCAAGCCAGTGACACTACTATATATACATAGATGCCTTGTACCCATATACGCCAAAATGACAAAAATTGGTTTTTCAGCCCGCTGATATGTTCTATCAAATACAATACGGCATGTAATGCTCCCCAAAAAATGAAAGTCCAAGCTGCTCCATGCCACAATCCACTAACTAAGAACACTAGTGAAATATTGATATACCATCGCCATTTCGGCACTCTATTTCCTCCACAGGCAATGTAGAGATATTCGGTGAACCAAGACGTAAGTGATATATGCCATTTTTTCCAAAATTGCCTAATTGTAGTGCTGAAATAAGGAAAGCGGAAATTATCATTTAATCTGAATCCCATCATTTTTGCCACACCGATTGCCATGTCTGTATATCCGCTGAAATCGCAATATATCTGTATACTGTATAATGCGATTGCAAGCAGGTTTGAATTTCCTGAATAGAAGTCCGGGTGTTCAAAAACGGAATTTGTATATATGGCTATGCGATCGGCTACTACCACTTTTTTGAAAAGTCCCCAAGCAAATAATTCGCTACCTCTTAATAGATTGTCATTGGTGATAGGGTGTAATTTGTGCAGTTGGGGTAATAGATTGCGCCCCTTTTCAATCGGGCCGGATAGTATATTAGGGAAGAAGGACACAAACAACATAAAGTCAATTAAAGGAGCTTTTTCTTTTATTTTTCCCCGATATATATCAATGGTATAGGTCAATGCCTGAAACGTAAAAAATGAAATTCCGATAGGGAGTACCCATGTGGCAAAATTTTCATTAGCTAGTCCAAGAACGTCCACAATAAAAAAATGAGCATATTTATAGCAAATTAATGGCAGAAGACTTAGTATGACAGTAGTACCACATACCCATTTACGTTTTTGCTGCAACAAACTTTTGCCGCTTATCCAATTAAGTAGTGTAATAGCTCCTAATAGTACAACGTACGTAGGTGATAGTTGAGCGTAGAACCAATAACTGGCTATTAGTAATATTGTATTACGTAAGAATACTCCACCCCATTTTAATTTTTCGTGTATCCATAATGTAGCTAATAGGGGAACTAAGAATAATAAAAAATTAATATCAGAAAATAACATGTTCTTATTTGGTTTTATATTGAATGGTGTGTATTAATGCGAAAAGTCCCAAGATGGGTGGTAAGGTATAATTCCATTCAGAACCCACAGCAGGGAACGATAGATTGTTAACGGTTACAACAGCGAGCATGGGCAAAAGTATGGTCATTTCTGTGCCATATTTGGAAGAAAATGTACCTTGAATATTTATCCATATTGTTTTCAAATAAAACCATCCAAAAATAATAGCTCCTGCAATGCCTGTCCCCAAAAGGACAGATAAAAAGCCGTTGTGGGTGGAATAAGCGGCAGGAAGTCCGGTTAAGTCAACCAAATGCCGTTCACCAACTATATAGCCTAAACCAAACCAAGGATGTTTCCTCCAAGTATCAAACACCACATTCCAAATAATCTGCCTGCCTGTACCAGATTCAACGGCTTCTTGTGATTTGCCGTAAAATACGTACTCGAACACTAAATCTTTAAAAAAATAATAGAATGCCGAGAAAAACAAAAAAGTGACTGCAAGTTTTGGAATGTTTACACCTTTTTTAGTGCATGATAACATTACGAACAAGCCAACTATAAAGGCAATATTAGAAGCAGATGAGGTTCCCATAAGCAACATGAAAAAATTCCAGTATACAAGAGGTGCTAAATGACGTATTTTGTAATGGTTTTTCATTTTCCATGCCATTAAGGCACCCATAGCGGCAATAAGGCTGTGGGTATTGGTGTGGACCAATATGCTTTTAAATGCCAGTACTTTTGCAAAATATCCTATTGTTGCCGATAATGTACATAGATACAATAGATATAGCATGGCTTTTCTCCTGCTTTTTGTTTTCCACATGATTACAGAAACTAACATGTAAGATGAGATTAGTTCTAAACATTTTGAAAAGAGAGCTTTATAATCAGGAAATATAGCCCATAAAAAACTGAGTAATGCAAATATGTAGAACACAAAATAAGATTTAGTTGCTTGAATAGCCGGTGTCAAACTTTTACTTTCTTTAAATGCATAGTAGTAATTGAGTATCGTGCAAAGTAACATCAAGAGAGTGCCTCCGCCTACACTTTCGTTTCCGACATCTTGTTGCACATTAAATATGGTTTTTCTACTCATGTGTAAGAGAATGAGTAAGGTATATATCCAGATTTCTTTGGGATATATCTTTTGGAATAATTTATAATGATATGTTATAAAATTCATCATTAGTTACATTTTAGAGATTTTTTCGTATATCCATAGCAACCAACTATGCTCACGTCTATATTCTTTATAATATAATATTCTACTTTCCGTTTCTATGGCATTGCGTTTGTCTGTTTTCACAGTGGTACTTCCTCCTTCATAATGTATTACAGAAACCGATGGCTCAAATGCGAAACTCCAGCCATGAAGTATAAAACGCTCTGCTAATATCGCTTCTTCATAATAAAGGAATGTGCGTGAATCAAATCCCTCAACAACATGGAATCTATCTGCTCTTACTAGCATAAAAGCGCCACTCACCCAATAGCACTTCCCTTTTGGGGGCTTTGGGGTAGTAGTAGGGAGCATAGCTTGTTTGGTTGTAGTATTCTGTCTTCTTAGTTGGGTTGATTCGGATATTGTAAATGTCGCTTTTTGATTTTTCATGGTTTCTCTTTTTCTCTTTTTTCTTAAGAAAGGGAAAAGTTTCCATCCTATAAGTCTTTTAGGTGAAATATATTTCATATGGGGACTTTGGTCGTTTCCATCTAAGCCTATCACTCTTGGTCCTACTCCAGCACATTGCTCATCTTGATAGAAAGTAGTGGCAAGCACATTTAAAATATTAGGATTCATTATCTCAATATCATCATTAGAAAATAGGTAATTGTCAAATGATATCCCGCTCTTTTTCAAAATATTTACGCCCCAATTGTTTCCCTTGGCATACCCCAAATTTTCAGTAGTAGATATGCACCATCCTTTGGGATGGTCGGCTACTTGTTGCGATTGGTTTATATATAATAATTCACAATCATAAGCAAGATTGCGTCCATATTCTTCGGTTGCATCCACAGCAACAACTATAACACGATATGTATCAGAGAGCTTCGAAAGCTGTTTTACTACATATTTACGAGTGCCTTCTGCATTGTGATAAGACACAACTATGATACCTGTCATCATTTTACTTGTTTCTTTTAAAGATATTGAAAACATGAAGCAATATCATTTCATAGAGTTTTGATAAGGCAATAGGCAAGGTACATCCTGCTAATATATAAAGCCCCATCCACTCCATGGAGAGGTAATTTATACACGGAAATTCAGCGATGCGCTCTAACGGATAATCATACATCAAGCATTGCAAGAGATTTACCGCCTTAAAGGCAAGAAAGTGCAATAACATAATGGAAAAACTGTAATCTCCACAAATGGCAATCCAATTTCCAATCTTGCTGTTGGAAATCAAGTGCGATAAGCAATATACCATTAAAGCCCCCATTGCCGCTATAAGCAAGATTGTTATAGGATTTTCAACATTCACGTTGGCTGGCTGCAAACGCCCGTAGATACCGATGGAAGTCAGCCAAAGAAGCAGTATCAAAAGTACGGTAAATAGGATTGCATATAAGAGTTGCATATTTCGCCCCCCCCCCCCTATTTATCTTTTTTTTACATTTTGAAAAAAGGAAACCTTCATAGAATATCCCACATATTATCATATATTGCCAGATGCAATAAGGACTTTCCAAATGTACGGCATAAAGGCAGATAGAAGCTATACCAATCAGAACCGAGAATACTAAAATTTGGTTTACCTGTTTCGATAGGTTGTTCTTTAGTAGTGAAGCCGTTTTAAAAGCTCCCCAACTTATCAAAGAAACAATTAGCATAGCCGGACAAAACCACATGGCGCCCATTAAAGTTTCGTGTGAAACCATCCGTACTGTGACATGAAACAGTTCTTTCAATATATCTGTAGCAGTTAAAACATTAGAATAGATGTACATATTGTGTAGTGCATTATGCAATAACGCGCACCCAATGCCTGCGCACACAAACGGTATATACAAACGCTTTATTTTTTTTATTAGGTAATTCTTGGGAGCAGCCAGATACTTTTCTTTAAAGAAATATCCGGCTATAAAGAAGAATATAGCCAAATGATATTGGTTGACAAAAATTTCCCAAAACGACGAGTTTACGCAATGCCCTATCACTACGCTGATGATAGCAATTCCCTTTATAATAGAGAATGTAGGGTTATGTTCATTCTTGAAAACCATACAGTTTATCGTAACTCTTTATGTCCATGTATTTTTCGTTCATCAATAATTCCCATTTTTGCATATTTCTTGCATTGAGTCTTTTAATCTTCGGGAAAAGCAACTTTATAGCTTTGGGCGAGATATAAGCACAGGCAAGTGCTCTTATCGCATACCATTTGCGAACCTTGATCCATGGAATATTTACGAAGGCTTTCATAGTAGTTACATCAGTTGCGAAAATGCGTATAAATTTCAATAAATAGCATTCAAGATCTTTGTCGTATTTTTCCAATTGCCCGACATCTAATGATAATAATATTTTTTTTATCAGATGAAGATGACTTTTCAAGTGCTGCTTGCTGCTGATCTTACTGCTAATACTGCCGTTAGTTTTAAAAATACGATAAAAATAATCCGGCTTAGTATCAGCGTAAGCGTATTTACATCCTTTCAACAATGCCTGTATGTTAAAGTCGGAATCTTGCATGGAAAGTAAATTTTCATCCCATTCGAGTTTTCGCTCTTTATATGACAACACCCTATAAATATTAGTCCATCCTACCATCGGCAAAGTCCAATTTAATAAAGCCTTTAAGGTGTCATCAAACAGCTGGTAGCCATAAACATAGTGATACTTATGGTCTTCGCAAACCATAAGAGCCGGGAAAATGGCAAAGTCTAAGTCTTTATGTAAATCCATGTAAGAAACCCTTTGCTCAAAACAATAAGGAGCGATAAGATCATCGGCATCGAAAAAGATAACATATTCAGAATCGCTCGCTAAACTCAGCCCCATGTTTCTGCACGTTTGCGCACCTTTGGGCAGGCGATTCCTTAAATGATATGCAATACGTTGGTCTTTTTTACTAAAACCTTTGACAACTACTGCCGTGTTGTCCGTGGAATGATCGTCAATTAGCAAAAGACGCCAATCTTGAAAACTCTGGTTCAAGATACAATTTAATAGTTGCGCGATGTATTTTTCGCAATTCCAGCATGGAACTACCACTGTTAGTTTGGGTGTGTGCATTTTAATTTATATTTTTACTTTTTGAACCATCAAGATAAGGAACTTCTTCGTGAAGTATGTCATACGTCCGGCAGTTGATGTGAAGGTTAATTCTCCAAAATACACATGCCCGTCTATTTTATAGAAATCAACTCTAACGACCTTGAAAGGTTCAGAAAGTTTGCGTGCGTATTCTATCATATCAGCGAGCTTTGAAGGCTGTGGTACCATATGATTATTCTTGTAATCAGGCGATATGTATCGGTCTAAATTTTCCCATTTTAAAGAGAATAGATTCAACTCCCTCTCTCTTGGGGGTAATATTTTTCTGCAATAATTAATGGTTTAATATTCAGATAATGAGGTTTTGCTGTCATTTTACCGAATTTCCGGTGTAGTTTTTTTTGAGTATATGATTAATGTGTTTTTTATCAATGTTCATCTTGTCATGAACAAGGATTGTGTCCAATTAATATGTTTATGAAAAATTTCATAATACAAATAATCCGCCAGCTTTTAAGGATTATATATTGAGTAAAACTTCTTGATGTAATAACGATATTCCCTTCTGACCTTTTGGGGCATATTCTGTAACTTCATCTTTCTTTATTATTGTAAATTTACGCTAAACTAATCAACCTATAAATAGAATATTGAGCCATTTTTGAATCCTGCCATTCGTAGTGTTCAAGTTGCGTATCAATTGCTCTTGCAAAAAAACTATGAGAAACGCTGCGCTCATAGCGATAGCAAACTTAGCCATATAATGCATGTCACTGTTTGTATATGTAAAAAATTCCACAAACGGAATATGCCAAAAATATATCCAAATAGTATGTGAGCCAATGTATTTAAAAAAAGTGCTTACTTTACCCTCTAACATGCCATTTATTTTTCGTTCTATAGATTTTCTTCTCATCCATAATATGCTAATTATTGCAATAGCGAATGAGGAATAATATATTTGAGGAGGATATTTATATGCACTTGTCACAATGAATTGGTGCGAAGTAGAATAATAGTAAAATGCAATAATGGTAAATATCAACAATCCAGATCGTTGTATTGTGTAATATATTTTTACCCCCCCGTTTTAACAGTAACCATGCCTAATATGAAAAATATGGAATAGGGTATTATTTGCGCAAAAATATTCCACAGAAGAAAATCTGTATTGATATACCTAAGCGTTATTTCATAGCAAACGTAAACAAGTGTTAATTGTGTGGCTATTTTCTTAGAACTGTTGATGAAATTAATATATTTTTTAAATAAAGGTGCCAATAAAGCAATCAGAAAAAATACCCTTATTATCCAAACAAACCAATAAGTATAGAAGATGCTATTGAAAAGCAGGAATTTGGCCATAAAATTGGATGAAAGAAATGACAGAACGCACCCATATCCCCATATGAATATCCACGCAGGAAGTATCAGACGCTTGAAGCGCTTCCAGCAATAAGAACCATAAGATTCGTTTTTAGAACTTAATGCATATGACACTCCTGAAAGGAAAACCATCATAGGTACATTAAATTCTGTCAACTGACATACAAAATTACTATCAGGATGACAATGTATAAGAATAATGGCAATTAGAGCAAAGCTACGTAGTATATCAATACTGTTATCTCTAGTTTTAGTGGCAGAACTTATTATCGTTTTCATTTAATAGTTTTTTTCTTTCCTTTTTTCAAGCCCTTAGCTTTTCTATAGCACCATGAATATATCCGATAAATAAATTTATATTGGCAAAACCAAAGAAATCGTCTGTCTATATATCGATACAAAGGTTCCTTCCCATAAGTAGCTATAAATGTTTTTAAAGCTTGATACTCTTCGTGTTGAAAAGATCGTGACGGGTTAAAGAAGTTGCTTACACACGTTGCTTTTTTTAGCAATTTTGCATAGTTCCATTGAGGGTCATCCCCTAAAATCATACGATTAATCTTACCTATCCGAAGTCCATATTCATCAGACATTGATATTGTATTCATCACTCCATTAGGATTCTCGCAATAAACATATGTGCATTCATTTATTATTTTAGCTTGAGATATATGCTTACCAATATACAGATTCGTAGTAAAATCTTCACCGATTGTAAGCTTGTTTTTAATGCACAAATTAAATATATAATCGTCTAATAGGTTTCTACAAAATAAAGAACCGCACATATATGCATCAAGATCTCCTAAAAAAATTTGCTCTATAAACTCTTTTGAGGTCAAAGATTTAGTCTGATACTCATTCTTCCCTTTGCGAGGCGTAGCGTTATTAACGCATACCACACCTTTCACTATGTCGCAGCCATTGCCAATTTCAGCAGCCATTACTTCCAAAGAATAAGGAGGAAGCAAATCATCTGAGTCAAGAAAAGCGACATACGCTCCATCGCTATGGTGCAAGCCAGTTAATCTTGCCCCGTGAGCACCGCGATTTTCTTGCTCCACCACGATGATACGCCTATCTTGTTCTGCCATTTTCCGGCAAACAACCACCGAATCATCGGGGCTGCCGTCAATCACTAAAATTAATTCCCAATGAGTATATGTTTGAGAAATAACCGAACGCACTGTACGCTCAATAAACTTCTCAGCCTTATAAATAGGTACGATTACTGATATTTTTTCCATCAAATACTATTCTTTTACTTTTTAAATTATCATCAACCTTTTTTTATTTAGGTGTTTTTTCAGCCATACCAATAGACCTTTTTGATTTTACTATTTCAATGAGGTCATTATAATTTTCATCATTTGTAAGAATAGATATGCCTATATAACTAATTATGCCAATAAAACTACCTAAAATGAACTGATAATAATAATTTGAAGTTAAGAACATAGGTATTGAACATAACAATCCCATAGCCCATGCTTTTGCAAGCAGAGGAATAATACACTTCATTTGTTCCCAAAAGCCTAATTGAATAAATTTGCCTGTATAATAACAGTTAACACTATAGGCTATTAAGCCGTAAAAAGCACGGCCAAAGCACAACCACCAAAGACCAAAGGGAATTGTCGTAAATAAAATAGACAAACCTATTATACGATTAACTATGTCCAATTTTAATATAAGGTCAGTTCGTCCTTTTACATACAAAATATTCAAATTAACACGAGTCAACGGATCAAACATATAGCCAAATGCTAATACTTGTAATAAAGGAACACAAAAAATCCATTTTTCACCTATCAATAGAACAATAAAAGGTTCTGCGAGCACAATTAGTCCTACTAAAATGGGATGAATAATATATATAGGAAGCCGCAGAATTTTTTGATAGCTTCGTCGTAAACGGTTTGTATCATCTTGTACTTTGCACATTAATGGATATGCAACTTTCATCACAACACTTATCAATGTACTGGACGGTAAATCAGCGAATTGATTAGCACGATTGTAGTGTCCCACTTCCGTTGGAGTAAAAACACGACCAATAACCAATGTATATAGATTATTATAAATACTAAATAAAAATCCGGACACTAATACCTTGCTCCCAAAATTAAACAGATAGTGGAAAGACTTCCTTGAGAAAACAAACATTGGTATCCATCTTGTATATATTTCAACGAATAAGACTCTTAGCAAACAGGCTGAGACTTGTTGGAATACAAGCGACCAAACTCCAAATCCAACATAAGCCAAGACAATCCCTATGATTCCGGAAATGAGATATGAAGTGATATTTATAATTGAAGAGGCTTTAAATTTAAGTTCTACAGACAGCTTGGCGTTTTGCGAAATAATTAGAGAATTAAATACAAAACCTAACGAAATAACCTTGATTACATCTGTAAGCTCAGCTGTATGATAAAAAACGGCAATATGTGGTGCCGCTATAAACAATATTACATACAAAAACAATCCAACAATTACATTAAAATAAAAACAAGTTGAATAATCGACCTCATTCCTATCTTTTTTTTGAATCAATGCGCTGCCAAAACCACTGTCGAGAATTGATTGCGCCAAATCGGTAAATATAACGGTCATGCCCACAATCCCAAACATTGACGGTTCAAGAATACGGGCGATTATTATTCCGATTATTAATCTAAGAAATTGGTGACCAAACCGTTCCATAGCTGTCCATAACATTCCGGAAACGGCACTGCTCCTTAAAGATGCTTTCATTATCCCAAGATTTCTATTTAGATTGTAAGTACTCAATTTAGGGTATCCTTCTTTGAAAGGGCTCTTTAGAGTGTCCTAAAAATGAGTATGGCTAAAAATTCAATTGATTTTACTCAGTCCCTCCTGAAAATATCCCTCGTATAAATCTTCTCCTTCACATCCTCCAAACAAGCATCATATCGATTGGCTATTATCGCATGGCTCTGCTTCTTGAACTTGTCCAGATTATTCACCACCCGGTTGCCGAAGAACGTGCTTCCATCTTCCAGTGTCGGTTCGTAGATGATAATCTCTGCCCCTTTTGCCTTTATCCGTTTCATTACACCTTGAATGGATGATTGTCGGAAATTATCCGAATTGGACTTCATCGTCAAGCGATATACGCCAATTACAACTTGCTTTTCTTTTGCAACATCATAATTACCTTCTGCATAACTATAGTAACCGGCTTTCTGCAATACACGGTCAGCAATGAAATCCTTGCGTGTGCGATTGCTTTCCACAATGGCGGTCATCATGTTTTGGGGGACGCGGTCGTAATTGGCAAGGAGTTGCTTTGTATCTTTAGGTAAACAATAGCCGCCGTAACCGAAAGAGGGGTTGTTGTAGTGTGTGCCGATACGTGGGTCGAGACATACTCCGTTGATGATGGCTGCGGTATCAAGCCCTTTCATTTCGGCATACGTGTCGAGTTCGTTGAAATAGCTGACACGCAGGGCAAGGTAGGTATTGGCGAAAAGTTTTACGGCTTCGGCTTCTTTCATACCCATAAATAGGGTATCTATGTTCTCTTTAACAGCACCTTGTTGGAGCAATGCTGCGAAAATTTTGGCATATTCTTCCGCATTGGGATTGCTGATGGCATTTATAGCTGTATTTTCTTCTGTAAATTCTGTTCCTTCAATAATTTTAGGATAACCTACTATGATGCGAGAAGGATAAAGGTTATCGTAAAGTGCTTTACTCTCACGCAAAAATTCCGGAGAAAAGAGCAGGTTGAATTTCTTGCCTTCCAGTTCCGGATTGTGAAGGAATTGTTGTGCATATTTTATATAGAGTGAACGGGTATAGCCCACGGGGATGGTTGATTTGATGATCATTACCGCATCCGGATTTACGCTGATGACGAGGTCTATCACATCTTCGATATGATGGGTGTCGAAGAAGTTCTTCACCGGGTCGTAGTTGGTAGGAGCGGCAATAACGACGTAGTCCGCATCTTTGTAGGCTGCCTTGCCGTCCAGAGTAGCAGTTAGGTCAAGCTCCTTTTCTGCCAAATACTTCTCTATATATTCATCCTGAATGGGTGATTTCTTGTTGTTGATAAGTTCTACTTTATTAGGGATTATATCGACAGCAGTGACATGGTTGTGCTGTGCAAGCAAAGTTGCAATACTCAGACCTACATAGCCGGTACCTGCAACGGCAATATTATATTGTTTCATAATCATGATTATATTTTATATGGAATAGCTGCTTACTTTTTCTAATATCTATACCATAAAATTCACAGATTCTTGTAGGTAATTTTTCTTTTCAATTTCTGTCAATTTATGTAATCAGTGGTAAGCCGAAATGACACCTGTGTCACCCCTTAAACATAAATACCCGTTACGCGCGCGAGACAAATTATCAATATGCACAGACCTGTATCGTTTGTGTGTGATAAATATTAGCCTAATAGGGAGTATTGGAAAAAGGGTGCCACAAGTGTCAAGGTTGCAAGTGAAGTTAAGGCTTCAGGACTCCGGTATGGATTCTGTAGTTCCTCAAATCACTCTCCAGGCAATCTGCCACCTCTTTCTCAAAACTCTCCCTTTCTTGGTCTGTTTTCGGGAACGACCTCCAGAAATGCGTTATGGCATGTATCTGGTTGATGTTGTTGCTCAGCCCTTTTTTAAAAGGTTGTAGGTTCTGGTACTCATCATCGTTGCTTGGGCGATGGTCTCGTTGGTCAGATGTCTGCCGTTAACGAGCTGTTCTTTCTGGCATTTGCTCAGAAAGGCTCCGAATGCCGGTGTCACCGGCTCTTTCTTTGTCATGTTGACTCTTTTAATTGTTAAACAATAATAAAAACAAGCGAAATCATTTCCATGTAGTGGAAACGACCGGACTTGTGTATCTGGGCACTTATGCGTTCCTTCGCGTCGTAATTTTAAACATAAACAAAAATCAGTAAATTATGGAACACCGCAATATCAGCCTTTTCAGAGGCTATTCGGACACAGAATCAGTAGAAACTTCTCTTGAAGAAATAGTCAACATCATTAAATGCGACGCTGCCTTGCGAGACCGCACCGAGAAACATCGCTACTACTTGCAGCAAGACCTGCGTAGGGATGCCGACCGCGAGAAGTCCGGCTGTCCCTGCTTCGCTGTTGCCGTCTGCTTTGAAGGTGGGAAGACCCGCGAACATATCTGTGCCTGGACCGGCTATACCTTGGTCGACCTGGACCATATCGCTCCCGAGCGGATGGCTGCCACACTGACATTGATTTGTGCCGACAAGTATACATTGATGGCCTACACCACCGTCAGCGGTCATGGCATCCGTATCATCTGCCGCATCGATGACCTGAACGGAGCGGAAAAGGGAAAAGCCTTCCGGCAATACGCCAAGTATTTCAATCAAGTCAACGACTACTATTCCTGTCTGGTGGGCTTCGAAAGCGACGGGCAGTGCAAGAATGCTACCCGTATCAGTGGACTGGCTTCCGATCCTCATGTATATTACAATCCCAGTGCCGCAGCCTTTGTTCTCCAAAATAGTCCGATTGCTCCCCAACCGCAGGATAGCGCTTCCGAAGTTGTGCCGGCAAAGCGTAACAAACGTTTGGAGAAGGCAGTGAAAGCTGCCGAACGCCTGCTGGAAGAGGAGGGAGTGAGTTATTGTGAACATCATCATAATGAGTACGTGATGCGCATGGGTTATTTGCTCAACCAGTACGGAGTGGCCCGGAAGACAGCCGCCGCTTGGGCAGCGGAGCACTTTCCCGACTATGACGGGGATGTGACAGCCGTCATCGGCTCCTGCTACGCGAATACCGAGGAGCATGGTACCCTCTCTTTTGTCCGCAGGGGAGAGGGCGATGAAAAGTTTGCCACGGTGGCGGATATCGAGCAGTTCCTTTCCGAACAGGCGAAGTTTCGCAAGAATACGGTGAGCGGCAAGCTCGAAGTCTTGATGCCCGATTGCGGAGAGGAGTATACGGAGCTGACCGACCGCTACGTCAACACGTTGTGGAGCCGCATGAACAAGGCAAGGATGCTTGCCCGTGTTACGGACATACGTTCCGTGCTCGATTCGGAGTACACACCGCTTTTCAATCCCTTTGTCTCCTATATGGAAGAGCTGCCTGCCTGGGACCGTACTACCGACCCCATTGCCCGTCTGGCTGCCGGCGTGCACGTGAAGGATGATCAGGAGCTTTTCGGCATCTACTTCAAGAAGTGGTTGGTGGCCACCGTTGCTTCGCTGCTCGACCCTAAGGTGGTGAATCATGAGATTCTGGTATTCATCGGCAAGCAGGGTATTTACAAGACTACCTGGATGCAGCGCCTGCTTCCCACCGAACTGCAGCGTTATTTCTATGTGAAAAGCAACAATCAGCGCGTCAGTAAGGACGACCTCTTTACGCTGACCGAGTTTGCCTTGGTATGCCTGGAAGAGCTGGAAGAGATGACCTCCGCGCAGGTCAGCCAACTGAAGGCCATCACCGCCATGAAGGTGGTGAACGAGCGTGCCGCCTACGGACACTTCAAGGAGAGCCGTCCGCACATTGCCAGCTTCTGCGGGACCAGTAATAATACTTCCTTTCTCAACGACCTCAGCGGCAACCGTCGTTGGCTGCCCTTTGAGGTAGAGTCCATTGACAATCCCTTTGACTGCCCCATAGACTACGCCGGAGTATATGCGCAAGGATATGCTCTCTGGAAGAGTGGTTTCCATTATTGGCTTGAACCGGAGGAGATTGCTGTTATTAATCTTCGTAACCGTAATTTCGAGGTGCCCTGCTTGGAGCGTGAGCTGGTGCAGGTGTATTATCGTCATCCCAGTCCGGGCGAGCGTTGCGTGTTCCTCACCAATGCCCAGATGCTGGGGCGTATCAACATGGGTATCCGCCAACCTTTGAGTGCCACGCGTCTCGGCATGGTGATGAAGCAGGAAGGCTACGAAGCCATGCGCTACAAAGGATGCCGCGGTTATCGCGTGGTGGAACTGAAGGGGGAAGAAATTGCCAATGAGCAATACTTGAAGGGAAGAGCGACGGAATAGGGGTTAGGGATTAGGGGGTAGGGATTAATCGCTCATCCCTAATCCTTCATCCCTATTCCTACGGTCTTCCCAAGTATCTGAATATAAGTTCCACCTGCAAGGAGGTGAATATTTTCTGGGAGCCTTTGTAGCCGGTATGCCGCAGGGCTTCGTCCAGCGCCAAATTCAGCTTTATCCATTTAGACAAGCGGTTGAGTGCGGATGCCGGTGAAATGGTGGGGGCGTATGCCTCTGCCAGTTCACGTTTGTAATAGGGGCGGACGGGCCACTCTTTGCCGGGGATATTTTCGTAGTCTTCAACGTACTTCATAAACAATGCTTTAACTGGTTATTACACTGTAAATGTACGGAATTTTTTCTGTATACCCATTGCCGGAACCCGGTATAATCTTACCTAATCTCACATTTTCCCACATCCCTTCATATCACTTCACCGCATCTCTTATTCTGCCCGGAGGTACGTCGTATCTTTGTTCTGTCAGACGATGAAGGGTGAAGATTAGTAATCGTGACGCGCGAAGATTAGTAATCGTAAGCCCCTGGGATTAGTATCGTCTCCCTATCTTTTAATTTTTAACTTATAATTTTTAATTTATGATTAACTACAGTATCGTGATGCGTGGCAATCCTACCGATAAGACGGTTGCCAAAAAAGCGTACGCAAGTGCGCAGTATTCGGAAGTGATGGACATCAACCGCTTTGCCGAGCATATAGCCAGTCATGGCTGCGTGTACAAGCGTTCGGATATCGTTGCCATCCTCACCATGTCCGTGGATTGCATGCGGGAGCAGTTGCTGGCCGGACAAAAAATCCAGTTGGGCGACCTGGGGAGTTTCTACATCAGCATCAACAGTATCGGCGCGGCTTCTGCCAAGGAGTTCAATCCTGCCATCCATATCCGTAGGCTGAATGTGAACTGGACCTGCGGCCAGCGTTTTGGAGAGCTGCTGGAGGAGGCGGAATTCAATCTGGTGGCAACCCGAAGTGCAGCCCGTGCCGTGGTGAAAGCCCTGAAGGCCGGAAAGACTACCGTGGACCTGACCGGAGCCACTGGCGGGGGTGAAGATGCCGGTGGAGGCAGCAACCCGGGAGGCGGTTCGGACGGAGACCAGGGGGAAAATCCGTTAGGATGAAACGAAAAGACAAAAGAGAGAAAATAAATATGTTCTTCTGTCTAAAAAATGCAGCTAACCATAGTATTTAATTCCTTAATTGCAAATTGTTATGAGTGAGAAAACAAAATCAAAATCTGTATGGGGCATTGTCCTCAAAGTGATTATTACCGTGGCCACTACATTGGCCGGAGTGTTTGGCTTGACTTCCTGCATCAACCGTTAACCGGATGAAAGCAGGCAGTTTCTATCAGAACTATCGGGAGGTAACCCTCCTGGTAGTTCATTGCAGCGCTACGCGCTGTGACCGTCACTTCTCGGTGGAGGCGCTTCGCCGCAGTCATCTGGCACGGGGCTTTGCCGATATCGGTTATCATTTCTACATCACCCGTGACGGCGAGGTGCATATCTGCCGTCCGGTTCATCAGATTGGAGCCCATGCCACCGGCTGGAACGACAAGAGCATCGGCATCTGCTATGAGGGCGGGCTCGACGAGAATGGTGTCCCTGCCGATACACGTACCTATGCGCAGAAATGCTCTTTGCTTGACTTGCTCCGGCAGCTGAAGACCGACTATCCCAATGCCCGTATTTCAGGGCATCGGCAACTCAGTTCCTCTATCCATAAGGCTTGTCCTTGTTTTGACGCCCAAAGCGAATACGAGACAATTAAAAATTAATTCTCTCCACGTATCCTATCGGCATGTCCACATGTGCGCAGCCCAGCATATCTAGCCGGACTGCCACTTTGCTTTTTCCTCCTATCATGACCAGTTCTCCCTCCAATCCGGCAAGGGGGCCTTTTATTACTTTCACGGCATCACCTGCTGCCAGAGGTGTACTGCAAATCTCTACAGCCTCCGGGCTATAATCCAGCATAAAGCGGAAACGTTCCATCTGTTCCTCGGGAATGACGGCGGGACGGCTTTCACCGCGCAATACCATGTATCGACTGATAGCTTGTAAGGTAAGCGGCAAAGGGCGTTCCTGCGGAGTGACATGCACGAAAATCATCATCGGGATGACCAGGCGGTCCACTCTCTTGCGCCGGTCGCTCCATTGGCGTATTTCGCTTTGTATGGGTAAGTAATATTCCACTCCCATAGCTTTCAGCCGTTCGGCAGTCTTCTTTTCCAGACAAGACTGCACGTATGCCACCAGCCATTGGCGACGAGGAATAATATGAGGGGTGATATCAGTATGGTTCATGTAAAATCCTTTAAAGGTGTATTTCTATGGTCTATAAATAGTTGAGGTTCGGGCGCGCTACGCGGTCGCCTGTCACATTGGAGGGGCGGGGTTAATTAAAAATTAGAAATTAGAAATTAAAAATTAGACACTCGATTATTTACTCTCAACTCTTAATAGCTAGTCGCTAACTCAACTGTATCCGTATTTCTTACCGTAGCCGTAATACTTTCCGTATTTACCATAGCCGTAGTAATAACCGTATTTTTTCTTCTTCATATCGATTCCGTTGACTACTGTGCATAAGTTGGGGAGACGATGATGCTCCTGAAGCTCGTTGATGAGCTGGTAATCGGTCTTATGCGTATAATCTGCACGACAGACGTAGATGCTGGCGTCCGCTACGCGCGAAAGGATGAGCGTGTCGGTCACCATGCCGATAGGGGCTGTATCCAGTACGATATAGTCATATTCTTTGCGTAATGTACTGATGGTGTCTTCCAGTGACTGGCGTGCCAGTAGTTCCGTAGGATTGGGTGGGATGGGACCGCCCAATAGCAGGTCGAGGTTGGAAGTTATGCCGGAAGGCTGTATCAGCGCATGAAGGTCTGTGGATTTGGGGGCGGCAAGGTATTGGGTGATTCCTTTTTCTTTGTGTGAAAGATGGAACAACTTGTTCAATCCCGGTTTGCGTATATCCAATCCTACCAGAATGACCTTTTTGCCGAGCAGCGCCAGACTGAGGGCGAGGTTGGAAGCTATGAAAGTCTTGCCTTCACCGCTTATGGTGGAGGTAACCAGGACGACTTTCTTATCCGGATCGCCCATCATGAAGAGCAGGTTGGTGCGCAGGCTGCGGAAGGTTTCCGTCATGATGTCGTTGTCGTTTTCGCGTACGGCAATGGCAGACTCTTCGTGCTTGCTTGAGCCGGTAAGGGGGATGTCGCCGATAATGGGAACCTTTGTGAGCTTTTCCACATCGGTATGCCCCTCAATGCGGAAACGGAGCAGGTTCAATAGGAAAATGATGCCCAAGGGAATGCCGATGCCGATGACAAAGGCAATCATATAGATTTTTTTGCCTTGGGGAGAAACGATGCCGGCAGGCATGGGCTCTTCGATAATGCGTCCATTGTTGGCGGTTGCAGCCAGTGTGATGGCGTTTTCCTCGCGTTTCTGCAGCAGCATGATGTAGAGGGTGGCCTTGATTTCCTGCTGGCGTGCGATACTCATGAACTCCTGCTCCTGCTTGGGGGCGTTGCTGATGCGGCTTTCGTACTTGCGCGACTGTCGGTCGATGTTGCTCCGGGTGATTTGCAGGCCTTTCAAAACACTGTTTACGGTGGTTTTCACATTGTGGCGCATGGCCTCGATCCCCGTGTTCAGATTGATGATGGCGGGATTGCTTTCGGAGGAGGTACGTAGCAGGCGCTTACGCTCCACGATGAGATTGTTGTACTTGTCTATGGCGGAGGTCAGGTTCATGTCGCTCAGTCCTACGTTGGCAGGGATGATCTCGTCGTTGTTTGCAGGATTGTTGATGTAGTCGCGCAGATAGTTCACGAGGTTGATTTGGGTGGCGTTCTCTGCATATTGCTGTTCGTACTTGGAACTTTCCTGAAGGGCAAGCTGCGCGTCGCTGCTGATGTCGGTCAGTCCGGCGCGTTGCTTGAATTCCGCCAGTTCGGTTTCTGTGGTGCCCAGTTCGTGGTTGATGATGCTGATACGTTCCTCGATGAAGTCGGCGCTTTTCTGGGCCACTTCATTCTTTTCGGTGTTGGTGTCCTGATTATAGAGTATTATCAGTTCTTGGGTGAAATCGGAGGCTCGTTGTATATGGGTGTTTTGTACACTGATGGTGGCAATGGTACTGGTATTGGATATGGGGGCTACGGTCAGACCTGCCCTATAGCCTGCTGCTGCGGCAGTGGGGGTACTGATGATAGCCTTCAGATTGACGGGCTCTTGCGGAGCAGGCAATGAATCATTGTGCGAAATGGTGATGACACCTACCGGGAGTGGTAGAATGGCAGGTAGTTCGTCGAAAGATTTGGTCGTTTCTTGCTTGTCTCCGTTTTGTATATAAAAGGCTGTGACAGTCAGTTGGCCGGTAGGGGAGTATATCAGTTCCAGCCGAATGTTCCCTTCCAGTTTGTCAGCTTCCTCGGCGGTCATGAACACATCAAGAGGGGAGTTTTTGTAAAGTGGAACATCGTAGCCGAAAGATTGTTCGATGGCGATGTTGGTATAAAGGTTCAGACGTGACACGACTTTCTTGATGAGTGTCCTTGATTTCAGAATTTCCAGCTCATTGTCAAAGTTGCTGGTCATGGAAAGCATACCAAAATCCTGCATGGCAGACAGTGCATTGTTGGTACTTTTCTTGTCGTCTTCTTTAATTAGGATAGAAGATGACACTTCGTAGACGGGTATTTGGTAACGGAGATAAGCAAAGGCCAGGCCAGTGCATATCAATACGCTTGCCACAAACCAGGGCCAATGAATGATGTATTTGAAAAAGAGGGCTTGGAAATCTGTTTTTTCCTCTTTTTCGTTTAAAAGGTCATCGTATAAATCTTCTTTCATTTTTTGAGGATTAAAATTATCTTACAATGTTGACAATCAGACTTGCGAGTGAAACAAGGGAAGTAATCACAGAAACCCAGATAGTGGTACTGTTACTGACGCTTGCACTCTTTGCCTTGGTTTTATTTGGAGCTATATAAAGGATATCATTCTGCTGCATGTAGTAGTAGGGAGAATGAAGAATATTCTGCTCGTTCAAGTTTAGGCTGATGACATTTCGCTGGCCGTTACAGTCTTCGCGGATGAGCTTGACGTTGTTTCGTATACCGTAAATGGTCATGTCGCTTGCCATGGCAAGCGCCTCGAAAATATTCACTTTCTCATTATTGATAGTGAAAGTTCCGGGACTGTTCACTTCACCGAGGACAGAAATTTTGTAGTTGGACATACGTACAGTGACAATAGGTATTTCTTTGAGATAAGGACGAAGCTGTTCACGGATAAGGTTCTCGGCTGCATTTTTAGTTAAGCCGCCTACTTGCAGTCTGCCTATCACGGGGAAGTCTATCTCACCTGCATTGTCTACGAGATATTGTTGCAGGGCTGGTTGCGATGTAGTGCTGGCATTGGATTGTGCTATGTTATTATAGGTCTGCATGGTCAGGTTGAACGGTGCGGCAGCTTGCGGATCAGTGGTGTTTATGGTGATATTCAGCAAGTCTTTAGGTTGGATACGCGCATCGTAGAGGGTATCCTGCTGATTGACTTCATTGATGACGATTTCCTTATAACTCTTATCTGTAAGTGATTCGTAACTTTGTAGATAAGGTACTTTTTTGTAAGATTGGCAGCTTGCCAATGTAATTGCCGCCATCAAGATGGCTATACTTTTCTTGTTTTTCATTACTGCTCCTTTTAATTTTTGATTTTCAATTTTAATTCTCAATACGCTTCTTTCTCGCCTTGAATGGCGTTTCTGATTGTCTTGTATATAATGTATAAATCCAATAGAAAAGTCCAGTGTTCCAGATACCATACATCGCGCTGTACACGTCCTTCCATTTGCCAGAGTTCTTTGGTCTCACCACGGTAGCCGGTGACTTGGGCCCAACCGGTGATGCCGGGCTTTACCAGATGTCTGACCATATATTTGTCGATAAGGCGTGAATATTCTTCAGTGTGTTTCAGCATATGGGGGCGTGGCCCTACAACGGACATTTGCCCCAGTAACACATTGAAAAATTGGGGAAGTTCGTCAATGCTGGCTTTACGGATGAAATCTCCGATTTTTGTTTTGCGCGGGTCATTGGCGGTGGCTTGTAGTTCGTCACTGTCTATGTTGACACGCATCGAACGGAATTTGTAACACCAGAATTCATTTCCATTCTCTCCGCTTCGTTTTTGTTTGAAGAAGATAGGACCGGGGGAGGATAGCTTGATAGCGGTACCTATGATGATGTAGACGAAGGGGAATACTGTACACAGAAAAACGAGGGAGAAAAAGAGGTCGAAGGCTCTTTTCAGTAGGCGATTTTCCATTTGTGCCAAAGGTTCCTCGCGGATAGTGAGTACGGGGATATTGCCAAACATCTCGAAGTGCATGCGACGATGCAGGTAATTGCGAATATTAGGTACACTATAGAAACGAATCAAGTGATTTTCGCAATAATTGATGATTGGAAGTATTTCATGGCTACGTGCAGAAGGCAAGCAGCAATAGACTTGTTCTATATGGTGTTGCTGTAAATAAGTGACAACTTCTTTAGGCTGCCCTAAATAGGGGACATCTTCGGGAAAATCATCAGAAGGTACATCACAGAAATAGCCGGTAATGCGGAAGCCCGTGGTGGGATCTCCGGTCATTTCTTGATAGAGTTCTGTCATGTTTTTGTTACTGCCGATTAAAATGACGGTACGTGAGTTACCTCCATGTTCTCGATATTTTTTCAGTAAATACCGGAAAAGAAGGCGATATATAGCGAGGCAGATAAAGAAAATACTATAAAAGCATGTAAAAAAACGGAGTGAACTGGTACCTATATCTGCTAAAGTAGCCAAGCTGATGAACAGCGTGGCGTGAAAAGTTGTATTACGGAGAGCCCGACGTACAATGCGTTCCGGACGTACAATACGTTCATGCAGTACGACGCCATTGGAGTAATTGCAAAGTAGATAGACTAGATTCAATAATACCAATAGCTGGGACAATGAATGTGTAAATTCATTGCCCAGTGTTTGGTAGTCAAAAATGTGATATAGCGAGATGAAAATGATGTTCAGTAAGCATAAGTCACCAAAGATAATGACGAACTTAATCACTTTATTGAAATGGAGAACTTGTTTCATAATTCACACTAATTCAATAGCTTTTTTCTTTCTCAATGGTATTGAAAGAGAAAAAACTGTTCATTCTTGTTTGTTTAATAATTCTCTTACTTACAAGGTAATGGATACCAATACTCTCTTACTTACAAGGTAAGAGGTGGTATTTTATTTGGAGAATAATCTTATAAACCAGCCATTAAAAGGTATTTTACATTAAAAGACTATATATGTAATTAAAATGTAAAACGATATTTTATCTCATAATTAAATTTAATTTTTGAATTCAAAATGGGGGCGTTTATGTAAATATATAAGACTGAAATACAAGTGGCTGCAATGTGTCTTATATCTATATATGAGATAAATATGAATTAAAAAATAAATCTATTTTTTTGCGATTGTAGTAATCTTTTTCATATCTTTGCAGCCACAAAACATATTCTCTTACCTTGTAAGTAAGAGAATAAAATTGGATAATAAAAGTACTCCTATACAAATAGGAATACTTTTACAAATTCTAGTTTTTAGGGCTTTTTCTTTTTGTTTGGATGGATTGTTGCAATCACTTTTTTATTTGCTTTACTCATCGCATTGTTGTCAAAAGAAGCGAGGTAAACATGAGTTACCTTTTCAGAAGTATGTCCTAAGCTTTCACTAATCACAGAAATGGCCACTCCTTCGTCTTTGGCAGTGGTGGCCCAGCTATGGCGGGCTACATAAGATGTTAATGGAATGCTTAACCGTAACATCTTCGAAAGTGTGTGTAAATGTTGGTTGTAGAGCCGTAAAGCACTTTTGTATTGTCTGTAACCATCTTCCCCGGTCAGTGATAATATCGGTAGCAAATAGGGGGAAGAGGCGGCTTCGTTTTTATACCTATTTATAATCTGTGCGGCATACGACTCTATATGTACGGACAATTGCTGACGGGTCTTATGGCGGTAATAATAAATGGTATTGTGCTTGACATCCGTTTTGCGGAGATGTACAAGGTCTACGAACGGAATGCCTCGTAAGTAAAAACTTAACAGAAACATGTCGCGGCTGAAACGCAAGGCGGGTTTCTTCTCCAAATCAAGATTTACCAAGCGCCGGATTAGTAAAGGAGAGATGGCCCGTTTGGCGGTAGGCTCATAGCCAGTGAATACATAGGCGAACAAATCGTCTATACTGTGTGTGAATGGAATGCCTTGTTCGGCAGCCTGGTGAGAGATGGAACGGAGCATACGCATATAGGTGGATATGGTATTATGGCGCCGCCCTTCGCCGAGCAGCCGGTCTTCGTATTGCTTGATGAGGCTGGGGGTAAGATCTGCAAAAGTGATGGAACGGTGGCCGATGAAGCGGAAAAAGCTGTTCACTGTACTGGTATATATACCAGATGTACTGTATCGTCCGGCTTGTTTTGTCCGCTGTATCAGGGAAGCGGAAAAATTATGTATAGTATTCATAATCTGAATTTTAATATTTTAAATACATATAAAACAACCTTGAGCATGAAATGATTGTATGGCAATCAATGCACGCTTAGGGGAGAAATGGTAAAATTTCTATATAAATTCAGATATGTATTCTCCGGGCAGACAGGAGGAGGGTTACAGTATGCCCGAACGTACCCGACTCAGTGTTTCGGGGGTCATCAGCAGATAGGACGCAATGTGCGACAAAGGAGCCCGCTTGATGACTTCGGGCTGATGTTCCATGAGCTGGTTATAGCGCTCGCGTGCAGTCTCAAACCGCCAGGAGTCAGCCTTTATCTGTGAAACAATCAGGGAATATTCCAGAATCTTCCGATAGAACATGTTTATTTCCCATGAGATTTCGGTAAGTGTCAGCAGCTTGTTGTATGGCAGCAGGTATACGACACTCGGTTCGAGTGCCTCAATCATGAGGTGGGTGGGTTCCTGCTTCAAGGTACTTTCTATGCAGATGATGATGCAGCCTTCATAGGAAAAGTGTTCGGTGACGTCTTTACCGTTTTTATAATAGAATTGGCGCAACATGCCTTTTCCTACAAATACGATATTATGGCTTATCTGCCCTTCATTGAGTAATAATGCGCCCTTTTCTACTTCCTTGCGAATGAGGATTTCCTCTATCAACCTTCTTCCCTCGGGAGCCATGCCTGGATAGCGGGAGTTGATAGCGGCATCTACGGTTTCTTTCAATAGTGCATCCATAAAGCCATAATTTGTTTGTTCGAGGGGCAAAGATAAGGTTTTTACGAGAAAAAATCAGCTCCGTATGAAACTTTTGTTTACCCATTTCATGCCATACCAGCGGCGGACGAAAATGAAGCCGCGGATATTCTCGTCCAACAGGAAGGCTACCCACATGCCGCAGATACCCCAGCCGAAGGGGAAGCCGAAAAGGTATCCCACACCTACAGCTACACTCCACTGCACCACCAACCCTACGTAGAAGGGGTAGTTGACATCTCCTGCCGCACGAAGGGCGTTGGTGGCGAAGATGTTGATGGGGCGGCCTATTTCGAGGAGTACATCTATGATAAGGATGGTGGCACCCATACGTATGATGTCGGGGTTGGACGTGAGCCAGCCAAAGATGGCATGCCCCGAAAGGGCGAGGATGCAGGACAGCATGACGGTTATCATGACGGATTTCTTCATGACGTATTTTCCCATAAGGAAGGCGGCGTGAGGTTTCTTCTCGCCTATCAGATGCCCGATACAGATGGCGCCGCCTTGTGCCATGGAGATGCTGAACAGATAAGCGAACATGATGATGTTGACACAATAGGTACGGGTGGCGAGCGCTTCCACTCCCAGCATGTTGATGAAGTAAGTGATGACGACCTGCGACGAGCTGTACGACAATTGTTCGCCGGCGGAGGGTAGGCCTACCTTCATCAGATTCTTTAGTTCTATCCATGGGAAAGGGCGGAAGTATGCCACTGGGAAACGGTGGATGTGCTTGCGGAACAGTATGACGAACAGTATAATCATGGAGACACCCCGGCTGAAGGCTGTGGAGATGGCGGCGCCTTCCACGCCCAGTTCCGGAAAGCCGAAGCGACCGAAGATGAGGGAGTAGTTGCCGATGATATTGAGGATATTGACTACGACGGTGACCATCATCGGGTAGATGGCCTTGTTGGCACTGCGCAGGGAGGCGGAGAGGGTGAGGGATAGTGCCTGGAAGAAGGCGAAAGCGCCTACGATACGCATATAGTCCATGCCGTCCTGCATCAGTTCAGCGGTGAGCCCCATCAGCCGGAGGATGGGATGGGCACAGAAAAACAGTATCAAGCTGACCGTGATACCTACCGCCAGGTTGACGAGGATGGATACGCCGACCACTTGCACTACTTTCTTGTGTAGTTTCGCACCGAGATACTGGGAACACAGAACGGACGTTCCGAGATTGATGACTTCGAAAACGAGGAAAGTGAGCATGATAATCTGGTTGACTACCCCTACGGCGGCAACACTGTTGTCCGAGTGGCGGCTCAGCATGATGGTGTCCACCGCACCGAGCATCATGATGAGAAGTGTCTCTATAAAGATGGGGGCGGCCAGCTTGGCAAGCCGCTTTTTCAGGCTTTCTTGTTGTATCATTGTCCGTGTATGTGCACTATACTTTAAAAATCGCGCAAAGATAAGGAAAGGTTGAAAAGGACGGTTTGATATGTATCAAATTTTTTTTCTTGTTTTAGGGTTTGAGTGTTAACGTGTTATCTCAAATTGCATGAAAACTGTGAAAAAAATATGTAGGAAAGATTTGCACAGTCCAAAAGTTTGCCCTACATTTGCACCGCATTTGAAAAGAATGCTGGTTATAAAAAGGAAGTTTGGGTGAGTGGCTGAAACCACCAGTTTGCTAAACTGACGTACGGGTAACCGTACCGGGGGTTCGAATCCCCCAGCTTCCGCCAGATGCACTCTTAGCTCAGTTGGTAGAGCAACTGACTCTTAATCAGTGGGTCCAGGGTTCGAATCCCTGAGGGTGTACAAGACAAATGCGAGGGTGGGTTCATCTAACGGTTAGGATACATGCCTCTCACGCATGGTATACGAGTTCGATTCTCGTACCCACTACAAAAACAAGAAAGCGGTTGACTGATGAAACGGTTAACCGCTTTTTGTTTTTCATTTTTCTGTTGTAATCCGAAAATAGTTTCTATATTTGCACCCGCTATGGCGAAATGTATATTCTATATCTTGTTAGGGTTGTTCCTCATATCGAAGTTCACTTCCGTTTCTGATGATATGGAGGGATGTAAGACACTCCCTACTGCGGATGTGCATTATTTCTCCGGAGCCCAGCACAGCTTGTCGGGGGCAGATGGCAGACAATGCCAGGAAAAAGGGGAGGACGCGAATTATAATTGCCTGGCAGATGCCGGTTGCATAGGAAATACCTTCTCATTACGGCATGCCTCTTGCTCGAAATTGTTGAGGCTTAATCCGGACTTCATTGCTGTCAAGGTCGCGAGAACCCTGAAAACTCTGCTCCCGGAAGAAAAGACAACTTCTTTCCCCTTTACTTTCCATCCCCATAAGATTTCATATAGATATTATGTATATACGCTGAGGCGTATTCTTATTTAGTACTTTCCCCTCCTCTCTTTCGGGAGCCGGAGAGATTGCCCGTCTCCCCATGCCGAGTTTTTCTCTATTTTTTAAGTACTGATAATCAATATATAATGGATTTTCTATTAGATTTTATTCTCCATATCGATCAGTATATGATTGATATAGTGCAGGAATATCATATGTGGGCGTATGCCATATTGTTTCTGCTGATTGTGGCCATTATTGTGGTTTCCATACTGCCGGCCGTGGTAGAAGTGCTGCGTGCAAGACTGAAACAACGAAAACAAAAATAAATTAATATACTTAGTACATTTATCCATTATGAAGAATTCTTTTTTTAGCCGGTTCACACCGAAAGAACCGAAATTCTTTCCTTTGCTGAAGCAATTGTCTGAGATTTTATTGTCCTCGTCGGCTCTGTTGATAGAAATATTGGGCCATGACTCGCCTGAGAAGAGGGCGGAAGATTATAAACGAATCAAAGATTTGGAGCGCGAGGGCGATAAGCTGACCAATCTGATTCTGGATGAACTGGGCACTACTTTCATTACTCCTTTTGACCGGGAGGATATCCACGACCTGGCTTCGGGCATGGATGATGTGATTGATGGAATAAACAGCTGTGCCAAGCGTATCACTATCTATAATCCGCATCCTATTTCGGACAAGGGGAAAGAGCTGGGACATATGGTTCAACAAGAAGCGGCCCTCATCGGCCAGGCCATGGATGAACTGGAGGCATTTCGCAAGAGTCCGGATAAGCTGCGCGCATATTGCAACCAGCTGCATGACATAGAAAACCGGGCAGATGATATTTATGAATTTTTCATCACCAGGCTTTTTGAAGAAGAGAAGGACTGCATTGAACTCATCAAAATCAAGGAGATTATGTATGAGTTGGAAAAAACGACGGACGCAGCCGAACACGTGGGCAAGATTTTGAGGAGCCTGATTGTGAAATATGCATAAACGAACGGACGCATGGAACTATTAGTGATTATCATTGTACTGGCTCTGATATTCGATTATATCAACGGTTTTCATGATGCGGCCAATTCTATTGCCACCATTGTGTCTACCAAAGTGCTTACACCGTTTCAGGCGGTGATATGGGCGGCTTTCTTCAATTTTGTGGCCTTTTTCATCGCCAAGTGTGTCATCGGCGGTTTCGGCATTGCCAACACCGTATCGAAAACGGTGATGGAGCCTTACATTACTTTGCCTATCATTCTGGCCGGCGTGATTGCGGCTATTGCCTGGAATCTGTTCACTTGGTGGAAGGGAATCCCTTCCTCTTCTTCGCACACGCTTATCGGAGGTTTTGCCGGAGCTGCCATCATGGCACACGGTTTTGAGGCCATCCAGTTGAGTATCATTCTGAAGATTGCGGCATTCATTTTTCTGGCTCCCTTGATTGGTATGGTGGTGGCATTCGGTTTTACGTTGTTGGTCTTGTACATTTGCCGCAGGGCGCATCCCCATACGGCCGAGGTGTGGTTCAAGAAACTGCAGCTGGTGTCTTCGGCTTTGTTCAGCATCGGGCACGGTCTGAATGATTCACAGAAGGTAATGGGTATCATTGCTGCGGCTATGATAGCCGGACATTCGGAAGGACTGGGAATGGGGATAAACAGTATTGATGACCTGCCGGACTGGGTGGCATTCTCTTGTTTTACGGCCATTTCACTCGGTACCATGTCCGGCGGGTGGAAGATTGTGAAGACCATGGGGACTAAGATTACGAAGGTGACGCCACTGGAAGGGGTGATTGCGGAAACTGCCGGTGCGTTTACGCTTTATCTGACGGAGTATCTGAAGATTCCGGTAAGTACGACACACACCATTACGGGAGCTATTATCGGAGTAGGGGCCACGAAGCGGCTTTCGGCTGTGCGTTGGGGAGTTACGAAGAGTCTGATGACCGCTTGGGTGCTGACTATCCCCGTCAGTGCTTTGCTGGCAGCAGGGATTTATTGTATCGTATCCCTTTTTTAGAAGTGCTGCCGCATAAAAAATAGACGGGTTCGTTTTATTTTGCATGAGGTTTGCACTATCTTTGCAGCCTGAAACTGTAAAATAGAATGCACATTGGACTGGCTATATAGTTTATTCGTCGAGCACTCCGCCTTGCAGGCGGTTGTGGTACTCTCACTGATTTCCGCTATCGGATTGGGATTGGGGAAGATACATGTTTGCGGCATTTCATTGGGAGTGACGTTTGTATTCTTTGCCGGCATCATTGCCGGGCATTTCGGGTTGTCCATAGACCCGCAGATGCTGAATTATGCGGAAAGCTTCGGGCTGGTGATATTTGTGTATGCTTTGGGTTTGCAGGTGGGACCGGGTTTTTTCAGCTCTTTCCGTAAAGGAGGGGTACAACTGAATATGCTCGCCACGGGTGTAGTGCTTATCGGCACCCTGCTGACTGTACTGGGCAGCTATGGGTTGGGAGTATCCCTGCCGGATATGGTGGGCATACTTTGCGGTGCCACGACAAACACACCGGCACTCGGTGCGGCACAGCAGACATTGAAACAGATGGGATTGGAGTCCAGTACCCCTGCTTTGGGGTGTGCGGTGGCATATCCGCTGGGGGTGGTAGGGGTCATTCTGGCCGTACTGTTCATCCGTAAGACGCTGGCGCATAAGGAAGACCTGGAATTGAAAGAGAAGGATGACGTGAACAAGCCTTACATTGTTGCGTTCCAGGTGCACAATCCTGCCATCTTCAACAAGAGTATCAAGGAAATAGGCGGGCTGAACAGCTATCCGAAGTTCGTGATTTCCCGCTTGTGGCGGGATGGGAATGTGAGTATTCCTACCTCGGAAAAGATTATAAAGGAAGGTGACCGCCTGCTGGTGATTACCTCGGAGAAAAATACGCCGGCTCTGACTGTGCTTTTCGGCGAGCAGGAGCATACTGATTGGAACAAGGAAGATATAGACTGGAATGCCATAGACAGCCAGTTGATTTCGCAACGTATCGTGGTGACGCGCCCGGAGTTGAACGGCAAGAAGCTGGGTTCTCTCCATCTGCGTAATCATTACGGTATCAATATCAGCCGGGTTTATCGTAGCGGCGTGCAGCTGCTGGCCACAGCGGAACTGACCTTGCAATTGGGTGACCGCCTGACCGTAGTGGGCGAAGCCGCTGCTATACAAAATGTGGAGAAGGTGCTGGGCAATGCTGTGAAAAGCCTGAAGGAACCGAACTTGGTGGCGGTATTTATCGGTATTGTCATCGGTCTGGCTTTGGGAGCAATTCCTATTTCCATTCCCGGCATCAGCGCTCCCGTGCGGCTCGGATTGGCAGGAGGCCCTATCATCGTAGGTATTCTTATCGGGACATTCGGTCCGAGGATGCACATGGTGACTTATACTACGCGCAGTGCGAACCTGATGCTCCGTGCATTGGGATTGTCTCTTTACCTAGCTTGCCTGGGACTGGATGCGGGTGCCCATTTCTTCGATACGGTATTCCGGCCGGAAGGGCTGTTATGGATTGCTACGGGTTTTGCGTTGACTGTGGTTCCGGTATTGATTATGGGTATCGTTACCTTCAAGTGGCTGAAGATAGATTTCGGAACAATGGCGGGTATGCTGTGCGGAAGCATGGCAAACCCCATGGCGCTGAACTACGCCAACGACACCATTCCGGGAGACAATCCGTCTGTAGCTTATGCTACGGTTTATCCGCTGTGCATGTTTCTACGGGTAATTATAGCCCAAGTGCTGCTCATGTTCTTCATTAATGGATAATGAAGAATGAGGGATATTATCAACTGTCAATTATCAACTATCAATTAAATAACTATGGGAAATATAACTCCGGAAAGTATTGTCAATGACTTGCGTTATTTGCAATTATTATCACGCAGTTTTCCTACCATTGCTGATGCCAGTACAGAAATCATCAATCTGGAGGCCATTCTGAATCTGCCGAAAGGTACAGAGCATTTTCTGACGGATATTCATGGCGAGTATGAGGCTTTTCAGCATGTGCTGAAGAATGCATCGGGGGCAGTGAAACGTAAGGTGAACGAAATATTCGGGCATACACTGCGCGAAAGTGAGAAGAAGGAAATCTGTACGTTAATTTATTATCCGGAAGAGAAGCTGCAACTTATCAAGGAGCAGGAAACGGACCTGGATGACTGGTATTTGATAACACTGAACCAGTTGGTAAAAGTATGCCAGAACGTTTCGTCCAAATATACCCGTTCGAAAGTACGCAAGGCACTTCCAGCAGAGTTCTCGTATATCATTCAAGAGCTGTTGCACGAATCGAGCATCGAACCTAACAAGCATGCCTATATCAATGTCATAATCAGTACCATTATCTCTACGAAGCGTGCGGATGATTTTATTGTGGCGATGTGCAACCTTATCCAGCGCTTGACCATCGACTCGCTGCATATCGTGGGCGATATATACGACCGCGGACCGGGTGCGCATATTATCATGGATACTCTCTGTGATTATCATAATTTCGACATCCAATGGGGTAACCACGATATTCTGTGGATGGGTGCCGCATCGGGTAATGATGCTTGTATAGCCAACGTAATCCGTATGTCGATGCGCTATGCCAATTTAGCAACGCTGGAGGATGGTTATGGCATCAATCTGTTGCCGCTTGCAACGTTTGCCATGGATACCTATGCGGATGACCCTTGCACCATCTTTGCACCGAAAATGAACTTTGCCGATGCGGAATACAATGAGAAGACCTTGCGGCTGATTACACAGATGCACAAGGCAATTACGGTTATCCAGTTGAAACTGGAAGCGGAAATCATCAGCCGTCGTCCTGAGTTCGGTATGGAAAACCGGAGACTGCTGCATCTGGTGGATTTCGAGCGTGGTGTGTTTGTATACGAAGGCAAGGAATATCCGTTGCGCGATGTGAATTTCCCCACCATAGACCCGGCGGACCCGTATCGTCTGTCGGACGAAGAGCGCGAACTGATGCACCGGATTCATTCTTCTTTCATGAACAGCGAGAAGATGAAGAAGCACATGCGCTGCTTGTTTACGCATGGCGGCATGTATCTGGTGTGCAACAGTAACCTGCTTTATCATGCTTCCGTGCCTCTGAATGCGGACGGCAGTTTTAAACATGTCCGCATCGGCCAAAAGGAATACTGGGGACGTAAGTTGCTGAAAAAGACCGACCAGCTGATACGTACCGCTTACTTTGACGAGGACGGTTCGGACGAGAAACAGTTTGCACTGGATTATGTCTGGTACATGTGGTGCGGACCGGATGCCCCTTCCTTCGATAAAGACAAGATGGCTACCTTTGAACGCTATTTTGTGGCCGACAAAACATTGCATAAGGAGACGAAAGGGCATTACTATGCTTTGCGCAACGAGGCTGAGGTGTGTGACCGCATTCTTGAAGAGTTCGGCGTGAAGCCGGGGCCACATTCGCATATCATCAACGGACATGTACCGGTAAAGACCATTAAAGGTGAGAAACCCATCAAAGCGGATGGTAAGCTGCTGGTGATTGACGGTGGTTTTTCAAAAGCCTATCAGCCGGAAACGGGAATTGCGGGATATACGCTGGTATATCATTCCCACGGCTTGCAGTTGGTGCAGCATGAGCCGTTCCAGAGCCGTCAGAAAGCCATTGAAGAAGGACAAGACATCAAGTCTACAACCCTGGTTGTCGAATTCAATTCGCAGCGTATGATGGTGAAGGATACGGATAAAGGAAGTGAACTCGTTACGCAGATTCAGGATTTGATGAAACTGCTGGTGGCGTATAGGACGGGGCTGATTAAGGAGAAACAATAATTTATAATTTCAGTATCGTCACCCCGCCCTCTACAATGATGCCTTTGTCATAGGTTTTCCCTTGGGTGTAGTAGCGGCTGCCGCCATAACCGCCGGTGAGGAATATGCCAAAGCGCTCGGTCAGGTGGTATTCCAGATTGACACGTGCCTGGAGGGCATAGAGACGTGCCGGAATGCCGTAGTCCTTGTTCTTGAAGGTTTCTATATGTTGGTATCCCAGATCTCCGCTGATGAACAGCTGTTTGTAGAGCGGTAATTCAAGACCGGCACGGTAGAAGAGGGCAGCGGAAAACTTATCGCCAAAATCCAGATAATGGGTACCGCCACCGAGGATGGTATAGAAGAGCCGGTTCTTGAAACGGGCACCTACATTCAGCTTGGTGGCATTACCACCGAAAAACATCAGTTGAACTTTTGTTTGGGGATTGGCATTGACTAATCCCAACTGGAAACCATCTAATTTTTCTTTGTAGTAGTTGAATAGACCTATTTGAAGCCCTTGGGCACGTATGGCCATATTGGCAGCGCCTATTTGTAATCCTCGGGCTGTACCACCCACCACATTGCCCAGGCCGGAAACCTGAACACCGGTCATATCTCCGGCGGTGATGTTGGTAAGGGCGGACATCTGCATGCCATTCAAGTCTTCACCGATTACACTTAGCAGGCCGGCCCCTGAAAATCCTTTGAAATTTCCACCGGAAATATTGGCGAGTCCGGCAAAGTGTATGCCGGAAGCACCTTCTCCGCTGATATTCAACAGGCCGCCTATGGAGGCGCCACGATTATAGTCCCCACTGATGTTTGCCAGACCGGAAATGATGACGCCTTGCGCATGGTTTCCGGTGATACCTACCAGTCCCGAAACGGATACTCCGATAAGGTTGTTGCCATTGATGTTGGTAATTCCTGCTATCTGCATGCCTCGCATGCTTCCCCCCACCATATTTGACAGACCTGCCATCTGTACACCGTTCACATCCCTGCCGGTTACACTGCCAAGAATATTCATGCCGAGGCCATTCAGACGGTTCATGGAGGAGAACACACCCAGATTGAAGCAGGTGCTTCCTATGGTATCAGTCCGCTGTGTGGAGATGTTTTTCCATAAGGAGATATTGATACCTACCGGGCCATGGCCTGTTCGTGGAGAGCGTTGTTTCCGGAAAGATTTCTCGGAGGATTTCTGAATCGTATCCGGCTGTACGCTGCCCGGATTATGTTCTTGGGCAAGAGCTGTCCCTGCAAAAAGCAGGGACACAAGGAGGAGGGAAAGGTTTCGTTTCATACTTTTTTCTATATTTCGTCCGGCCAGGGAGCTGGTTGGCGGGTGGCACGCAACAGAGGGCGCTGCGCATCCACAGACCGGAGGTAATTACTTAATTTCCGTGACAACTCTTTGACAACTTCAGGCTTCTCTCGGGCCATATCATGTTTTTCACTGATGTCGGCGGGGATGTTGAAAAGTTCCCGTCTACCGTCACCGAAATAATACACCAGCTTCCACTCGCCCGAACGGATGGAGCAAGTGGCTCCGATGCCCGGGCCGGAAGGACCCCAGCTATTGGGATAATGCCAGTAGATATCACGGTCTTTCATTTTACCTTTTCCGGTGAGCAATGGCATGAAACTGATGCCGTCGCGTTGCTGTACGGTTGTATAGTTGTCTACGCCTGCCATCTCAAGGATGGTGGGGAAGAAGTCCTCTATCATCAGGTAATGGTCGCATTGGGTTTGGGGCGCTACGATGCCCGGCCAGCGGACAATCATCGGTTCACGTATGCCTCCTTCGTAGGCGGAACCTTTACCACTGTTGAGCGGATAGTTCTGGACATGCAGTTGTCCGGCGCGGGTATGGGCCGCCAAACCGCCATTGTCGGACATGAAGATGAGGATAGTGTTTTCCGTCAGGTTGTTCTTGTCCAGATAATCCATAATGTCTCCCAGACTTTTGTCCATACCCTCAATGAGAGTAGCATAGGCAGCTTCTACCGGAGGAAGGCCTTTGTCCAGGTACTTCTGGTAGAAACGCATGTCAGGTTGTATAGGGGTATGGATGGCATAGTGTGCCATGTACAGAAAGAATGGCTTGTCAGTCTGCTGTGCATCGTCCAGGGCCTTCATGGCCTCTATGGTAAGGGCTTCACTTAGGAAAGTGTCGGTTCCATGATATTTCTCCAGACCGGGTACGGCAGCCAGCGGGCTTTTACCGTCTGTTTTGTTGCCGAAATTCTCCTTGCCATAGTAGCTGGCAGGTGAACCGGCAGCATGTCCGGCTATGTTCACTTCAAACCCCATTTTCAACGGGTCGGCTCCGGGAGTGCCTTCAGCACCGAAGTGGGCTTTTCCGCAATGAATGGTGTGATAGCCATGGTCTTTGAGCACTTCGGCCAGGGAGGTGACTTGTGTGGTCCGTTCCACGCCAGGCTCTTGACAAATGCCGTTAACGTTCCATTCCGGATAAATCATGACCGAGTCGGGTTGTTCATGGGTAGTGTTCTTGCGGAGGGTCCAACTGGTGACTCGATGCCTGGCAGCATTCATTCCCGTAAAAAGGCTGACACGCGTAGGTGAACTGATGCTGCATGCATAGGCCTGCGTAAACATTTTGCCTTGTGTAGCCATCCGTTCCATGTTGGGAGTATGGTACGTATCGTTGTACTTGGTACGCTGTGTCCAAAAGGGGAGGGACGTGTCTTGCCATCCCATGTCATCCACTAGGAACAGAATGATGTTTGGCTGCTCTTTTGGAGCAGGTACGGCATCCCCAGGCGGCATGCCATACGCTTCTCCCGCCATTCCGCATATCGGAAGCATGGCGGATAATAATAATTCGTTTCTCATTTAGATAATAATTTAGAAAGGGTTAGATAGGTTGTAGTTTAATTGTTTTTTTACATTATCCTTTGGCCTCCTGATACAAGAAGCGTTTGATAGATTTCTTCGGCGTTTTTTCAAATTCTTCAGGATAGATTTTCATTTTGAATATCTGGCTGTATGCGGGCAGTTCTGCATTCAGTGCCACACGGTTTTCCTCCATGACGCGTTCGATGTCGTCATTGTTCAGCCCATGGGCAAAGGCATCATCGAAGTCGGGGTAAACCAGACCTACCAGTTTCTCATTCTGCTGCACGATGATGCTTTCGGCTACATACGGCATATTGTTCAGTTTGTCTTCTATCTCTTCCGGGTAGATATTCTGACCGCTCGGACCAAGGAGCATGTTCTTGCTGCGTCCCTTGATGCTTACGTTGCCTTCGGCATCCATCAGGGCAAGGTCTCCGGTGTGCAGCCAGCCGTCTTTGTCGAGTACCTGTACGGTGGCCTCGTCGTTCTTGTAGTAACCCAGCATGACATTGGGACCACGGCAGACAATCTCTCCCGGAATGTTTTCGGGATCGGATGATAGGATTTTCACCTCCATACGCGGTGCGGCCTTTCCGCAAGAACCGGGTTTGAAGCGGGTCCAATCCTCGTAACAGATGATGGGGCCGCATTCCGTCATTCCATAGCCTACCGTATAGGGGAAATCTATCATCTTTAAGAACTGCTCCACTTCCTGGTTGAAGGCAGCTCCTCCTACAATGATTTCTGCAAAGTTTCCGCCAAAGGCTTGAATCATTTGTTCGCGTACGGTCGCCTTTATCTTGTCATTGATGATGGGTACTTTCAGCAACAGCTTCATGGCGGGAGTTTCCAGCTTGGGCAGTACGCTCTTCTTTATAATCTTTTCGATAATGAGCGGAACAGCCACAATCAGGTTAGGCTTCACTTCGGTGAAAGCCTGGAAAATGATTTTGGGGCTGGGCATACGAGTGAGGAAGAATATGTGGCAACCTACGGCGAATTCATACAGAAACTCGAATGCAAGTCCGTACATATGTGCCATTGGCAGCATGGAGACAATCTTGTCACCGGCTTTCAGCGGCAATACTTCGAAAGCAAAAGTGGTGTTTGACCAAAGGCTGCGGTAGGGCAGCATCACTCCTTTGGAGTAACTGGTGGTGCCGGATGTATAGTTGATGACCGCCAGTTCGTCGGGCTGGTCCTTGTGATAACTGACATGCTCCTTGCGGAAGTTCTTGGGGTATTTCTTACCGAACATTTCGTTGAGATGTTCGCGGGCATAGTCCAACTTTTCGCTGCGGGAGACAAGAATGTAGAAGTCTGCCATCATCATGATGCCCTCCAGCAGCGGCATGGCACTTTCGTTGAGGTTTTCCCAAACCTGGTCGCCTACGAAAAGCAGTTTGGCTTCGGAATGGTTCACGATGTTGTGTACATTGTCTGCCTTGAACTCGTGAAGGATGGGGACGATTACCGCACCGTAGGTCAATGTTGCGAGGAACGTTACGCCCCAGTGGGAACTGTTGCGGCCACAGACGGCAATCTTATCGCCTTTCTTGATGCCGCTTGCCTCGAAAATGATATGCAGCTTTTCTATTTTGCGGGCTACGTCCTTATATTGTAGGGTTGCTCCCTTATAGTCGGTCAGAGCGTCTAAATCCCAATTTTCCTTTATGCTATTCTCTATATAGGCGATAAAACTTTGTTCCATGATATTAATTGCACATTTGGTTGAAAATTGTGCAAATATAAGGGTTTATATATAGAAAGCAAACTTTTATAGGGAAAATAGTTTTTATGGCGGCTATTTGCTAAAACTCGACAGTTATACCTAAAGTAGGCAGGATAGTGCCGCTTTCCTGCTTGAGGTATTTCATTTTATAGCGCTGTTCGGTAACAGGAGCAGACGGATTTTCGATGATGCCCGTACTCATTATCACATCCGGCTGCTTCAGTTTGTTG
Source organism: Bacteroides sp. AF34-31BH (assembly GCF_003602795.1). Lineage (NCBI taxonomy): Bacteria > Pseudomonadati > Bacteroidota > Bacteroidia > Bacteroidales > Bacteroidaceae > Bacteroides > Bacteroides sp. AF34-31BH. Next base: position 189,488 of record NZ_QTLV01000004.1, on the reverse strand, counting down.
CCGGTGACACCGTAATCGTTTCCTTTGCATGCCAACGGAATGTTGTCTTGGAGGGAAAGTGGCATACGGCTGTAACGCTTGAAGAAACCTTCTGCAGAAACCATGAACCGGTCTTGCAGGTGCCAGTCCACACCGAGGCTGCTTTCAAAGACCTGCATGTACTTCAGGTTTTTGTTGAGATATTGCTCTTCATTGTCTTTATATCCCAAAGCGGTGTAGGGAGGCAATTGGTGGTAGAGGCCGGTACTTCCGCTCAGGGTCCATTGTTCCGAGAGTTTGTAGGATGCAGAGAGGCGTGGGGAGAACTGTTTCCATAGCTGCCGCATCTTTCGGTTGTAAGTGTTGCCGTCCATACGGATACCGGCAGAAAGGGCCAGACGCTTGTCGGCGGTGGTATAGTCGGAAGAGAAGAAAGCCCCCCAGCCGAAGATGTTGAGTGAGGTTTCGTAGATGGAAAGCGTACCCGAATGACTGCCGTATAGTCTTTGCCTGCTGTGGTTTGTATAGATGGAGTTGTTCAGTTCTGCTCCTTCTTTTAGGGTCCATGCTCCCAAGCGCGTTTGGTTTTCGAAACGCAGGGTGGTCTTTTGTTCTGTGGAGCGTAGGCGCAGGGTCAGGTTGTCTTCGGAAGAGTCATCGTTGTTGCGGTATTTCAGATTGCGGTTGTTCAGGTAGTTATGGCTCAGTATAAGGGATTGTACGTGCCTTCCATTGTAGTGTCTGTAAGAGGCTCCGAGAGTGAATGTTTCCTGATGGATAGTGGGGAGATAGCTGAGCAGATATTCGGCATCTTCTCCTTTTTCATCGGTATTCAGTTTCATCTTGTCAATGCCTGCAAGACCAAGCAGGGTCAGCTCGCTGTGCTCGTTGAAACGGGTTTTTGTTTTGAATTGTCCGTCAATGAAATTGGGCAGGAAGGGCAGTCCCAAAGCCTTGAACAAAAGTTGCAGGTAGGACTGGCGTGCGGAGAACAGATAAGTGGTGCGCTGCCCTAGATGGCCTGCTCCGCTGAGCGAGACTTCCGATGCGCCGATGGTGGCTTTGAACGCCTGCTTGTCCGGATTTCCGTCCTTGAGGCGGAAGTCGAGGACGGAACTCAAGGCTCCGGAGCGGTTGGCGGGGAAGGCGCCCGTATAAAATGTAATCTCGCGTATCAGGTCGGCATTGACAATACTTACCGGTCCTCCGGATGCACCCTGAGTGGCAAAGTGGTTGATGTTGGGGATTTCGATGCCATCCATATAAAAGCGGTTTTCGGAAGGAGAACCGCCCCGAACAATCAAGTCGTTGCGATAGCCGATGGGAGAGAAAGAGACGCCGGGATAGGAGCGTACGATGCGCGAAACATCCCGGTTGGCTCCGGGACTTTTCTCTATTTCCTGCAAGCCGATGATACGCATGCTGACCGGGCTTTCGATACTTCGCCGGAAGGGGGAAGGCACCACCACTACTGTGTTCAGCAGATTGGCATCCTCTTCCATCTCTATCTCGATGAACGGGGTTGAGGCTGAAACGATATATTCGGGGGTGGAAACAGTCTGGTATCCTATGCAGGATGCCTCAAGGCTATAGATGCCCGGAGGCACCTGCTCTATCTTGAATGTGCCGAGTGAATCGGTGGATGCCCCTTTCCCGGGGATGCCGGCAACGAAAACGTTGGCGTAGGCCACGGGTTGTCTGGACTGTCTGTCGATGACTTTGCCGCGAACGGAATAGGTCACGGGAGCTATCATGGCATTCATGGTTGGGCTGATACCTGATAAAAGTATCAGCAATATAAACAATACAGTTCCCACCTTGTACCGTATGGCATTCATGGCTAATCATACGTCACTAATTACTTTCCCAAGTACCATCGGTACATGCGTTGCACACCTTCCTCGATATCAATCTTATGATGCCATCCCAATGCATGTAACTTACCGGGATCGGTCAGTTTGCGCATGGTGCCGTCGGGTTTGGAAGTGTCGAAGGTCAACCGGCCCTGATAGCCTACGGTGTTGACAATCAGCTCTGCCAACTGGCGGATAGTGATTTCCTTGCCCGTACCGATATTGATGTGACAGTTGCGGATTTCCTTGTCGCCCGGCTTGAAGGTATCTTTGAAGTCGACGTGTTCCATGACGAAGACGCTGGCATCTGCCATCTCCTCGCTCCAGAGGAATTCGCGCAAGGGGGTGCCGGAACCCCATAATCTCACTTCTTCTTCGCTGATGCCGTATTTCCGGAGGATATTCAGAATGTCCTCTTTGCTGCTGTCGCCGTTGATGCCTTCCACCGGACGCAGGTTCATGTCGTGGCGTACGGCATCCCAGTCGCCTTGTTTCAGGCAGTGGGCGAGGTGTATCTTGCGTATCATGGCAGGGAGCACGTGGCTGCGTTCCAGGTCGAAGTTGTCGTTGGGACCGTAAAGGTTGGTGGGCATCACGGCAATGTAGTTCGTACCGTATTGAAGATTGAAGCTTTCGCACATTTTCAGTCCGGCTATTTTGGCGATGGCATAGGGCTCGTTCGTGTATTCCAGCGGAGAAGTGAGGAGTGCGTCTTCTTTCATCGGCTGTTCGGCATCACGGGGATAGATGCAGGTGCTGCCCAGAAAGAGAAGTTTTTTCACTCCGTGGCGGAAGCTTTCGCCGATGACGTTCTGCTGTATCTGCAAGTTCTTGTAGATGAAGTCAGCACGGTAGATACTGTTGGCCATGATGCCACCCACAAAGGCGGCGGCAAGGAATACATATTCGGGCTGTTCCTCGTCGAAGAAGCGGCGTACGGCAACTCCGTCGAGCAGATCGAGTTCTGTGTGGGTCTTGCCGATGAGATTGGTGTATCCTTTCTCCTCAAGATTTTTCCAGATGGCAGAACCTACCAGTCCCCGGTGGCCTGCTACATATATTTTGGCATTTTTGTCTAACATTGTTGTCTGAAAGTTTAATAGTTCATTCAAAGCTCTTTGCTTCTTAAATACAGTTTCTTCACAAATTTCATGTCGTGCTCTGCCATGATGCGTACCAACTCTTCAAAACTGGTCTGCCTCGGATTCCATCCCAGCAGTGTTTTTGCTTTGGTGGGGTCGCCCAGCAATTGTTCCACTTCGGCAGGCCGGAAATATTTGGGGTCGACTTCCACGAGGACTTTTCCGGTCTGTGTGTCGATACCCTTCTCATCCACTCCCTGGCCTTCCCAGCACAGAGTGATGCCTACCTCTCGGAATGCCAGTGTCGCAAATTCGCGTACGGTATGCATTTCTCCGGTGGCAATGACGAAGTCTTCGGGGGTGTCGTGCTGCAGGATGAGCCACATGCACTCGATGTAGTCTTTGGCATATCCCCAGTCGCGCCGGGCATCCAGATTGCCCAGATACAGCTTGTCCTGGAAGCCTTGGGCGATGCGGGCAGCCGCCAGTGTGATTTTTCTTGTCACGAAGGTTTCACCTCGGCGTTCGCTCTCGTGGTTGAAGAGTATGCCGTTTACAGCAAACATGCCATAGCTTTCGCGGTAGTTCTTTGTAATCCAAAAGCCATACTGTTTGGCTACGCCATAGGGGCTGCGGGGATAGAACGGGGTCGTTTCGCTTTGCGGCACTTCCTGCACTTTTCCGAAGAGCTCGGAAGTGGAGGCCTGGTAGATGCGTGTCTTCTTTTCCATACCGAGAATGCGTACGGCTTCGAGCATGCGCAGGGTGCCTACGGCATCGGTTTCGGCGGTATATTCGGGCACGTCGAAGGATACTTTGACATGGCTTTGGGCGGCAAGGTTATATATTTCGTCCGGCTGCACACTCTGGATGATACGGATGAGAGAGCTGGAGTCTGTCATGTCTCCATAGTGCAGGTTAATGGTACGTTTCTGTTTCATGTCGCGTACCCACTCATCGAAGTAGAGGTGTTCGATGCGGCCGGTGTTGAAAGAGGAAGAGCGACGCAGGATACCGTGCACTTCATATCCTTTCTGCAGGAGGAATTCGGCAAGGAACGAGCCGTCCTGCCCGGTAATGCCGGAGATAAGGGCTTTCTTCATAATGTATGCTTCTTGTTATTATGTCTTTTCGGACTGCAATATTCGTTATTTTCCACGAGATGGCAAAATATAAACTATTTCTTTCCCATCACTTTGTCGATAATCAGTGCGATTGCCCCGTCGCCCGTCACATTGCAGGCAGTACCGAAGCTGTCCATCGCTATGTATAGTGCAATCATCAGCGCTTGTGCCGACTCGTCGAAGCCCAGCATGGATTGCAGGATGCCCAGTGATGCCATGATGGCGCCTCCCGGTACCCCGGGAGCGGCTACCATAGTGATGCCCAGCATGAAGATAAATCCTGCAAATAGAGGGAAATCATGGGGCATGCCTTGCATTATCATCAGTGCCAGGGCGCATGCCACAATCTTCAATGTGCTGCCCGACAGATGGATGGTGGCGCAAAGTGGGATGACGAAGCCGGCAATATCGGCAGAGACGCCGTTCTTCCGACTTTGCTCCAATGTTACGGGGATAGTGGCGGCACTGGATTGAGTGCCTAGAGCCGTGAAGTAGGCAGGCATCATTCGTCCCAGTAGTTTGAGAGGGTTCTTGCGGACAAACAGTGCCGCAATGCTGTATTGGAATACCAGGAGAAAGATGTGAAGCAGGAAGATTACACCGATAATCTTAATAAAGACCATCAGGATGCCGAATACTTGTCCACTGTGTGTCATGTTGAGGAAAATGCCGAAAATATAGATGGGAAGCAGCGGCAATATCACTGCACTGATCATGCGGATGACAATCTCTTGAAAATCGCGTGCCGCATTTTTCAGTACCTCACTTTTCAGATGAGCCAGGCCCAGCCCCAGTGTGAAGGCAAGTACGAGTGCGGTCATAACATTCATCAAGGGCGGGATACCCACGGAAAAATAGGGAAGAATGCCTTGAGACTCACTGACTTCTTCTAACGGCACCCCGGTTTCTATGAGGGAAGGAAATACCGCCATACCGGTGAAATAGGAGAGAAAGCCGGAGAATAAGGTAGCTCCGTAAGCAATGAGCGCCGTGACGACCAGCATCCGTCCGGCTCCTTTGCCGATGTCGGCAATGGCAATCGTGACCAGTCCCACAATGATGAGGGGGATGGAGAAGTTCAGGAATTCACTGAAAATGGCATTGAATGTTACGAACAGCCGTACCAGCGAAGCCGGTAGGAAATTTCCGAAAAGTATACCTAAGATAATGGCAATGATGATGCGTGGCAATAGTCCGATGTGGAAGTTCTTCATGAGCATTGGTTTTCTGTCTGGTTGAAAAATAGGCTTTCGCTGACAAAAGTACTATTTTATTTTCGTAATTCATACGAACAAATGCTGTTAGCATTTTGTTTCCATATAAAGACAAAATTTACATGAATATGAAGAATTTAAATAAAACAGACATTGGACTTATCGGTCTGGCAGTTATGGGCGAGAATTTGGCCCTCAATATGGCAGATAAGGGATGGAATGTTTCGGTATATAATCGTACGGTTCCGGGAGTGGAAGAAGGGGTGGTGGAACGTTTTGTGAACGGCCGCGCCAAAGGGAAAAAAATTGAAGGCTATACAGATATAGCCGAATTTGTAACTTCCATTGCCATACCCCGCAAAATAATGATGATGGTTCGTGCCGGCAGTGCGGTGGATGAACTGATGGAACAGCTGTTTCCCCATTTGTCCGAAGGGGATATCCTGATTGACGGTGGTAATTCCAATTATGAGGACACCAACCGGCGTGTGGCATTGGCCGAAAAGAAAGGCTTCCGTTTTGTGGGAGCTGGAGTTTCCGGTGGAGAGGAAGGAGCGCTGAACGGCGCGTCTATCATGCCCGGAGGATCTGAAAGTGCCTGGCCTGAGGTGAAGCCTATCCTGCAGAGTATTGCGGCAAAAGCATCTGACGGTACCCCGTGCTGCCAGTGGATTGGTCCTGCCGGTTCCGGTCATTTCGTCAAGATGATACATAACGGTATCGAATATGGAGATATGCAGCTTATTGCCGAAGCTTATTGGGTGATGAAGAATCTGCTTGGTCTGGACAATGGACAGATGGCGGAAATCTTTGCTGATTGGAATGAGGGTAAGTTGCGTAGCTATCTCATTGAAATTACCGCCAACATACTGCGTCATAAGGACAAATCAGGAGGTTACCTGATAGATAAGATATTGGATACCGCCGGACAGAAAGGTACGGGCAAGTGGTCCGTTATCAATGCGATGGAGCTGGGCATGCCGTTGGGGCTGATTGCTACGGCTGTGTTCGAACGTAGTTTGTCGGCACAGAAGGGCTTGCGTGAAACGGCTTCCAAGCAATTTGTATGCCGACGCTCGCAGGCGGTGTACAACAAGTCGGAGATGGTGAAGGATATCTATTCCGCACTCTATGCTTCCAAATTAGTGTCATATGCTCAGGGATTCGCCGTGTTGCAGCGTGCATCCGACGCTTTTGCCTGGAACCTCGATTTGGCATCCATCGCACGCATGTGGCGGGGCGGCTGCATTATCCGTAGTATTTTCCTGAACGACATAGCTACGGCTTTCGAGGCAAAAGACAAGCCCAAACATCTGCTGTTGGCTCCTTATTTCAAAAATGAAATGCAGCTGTTGCTTTCCGGCTGGAAACATCTGGTGGCACAATCCATGAAAGAGGAACTTCCGGTGCCTGCATTCTCGTCCGCCTTGAATTATTTCTATTCGCTGGTGTCTGCCAAGTTGCCTGCCAATATGATTCAGGCGCAACGTGACTATTTTGGTGCGCATACCTTTGAAAGGACAGACGAGTTGCGTGGACAGTTTTTCCATGAAAATTGGACGGGACACGGAGGAGATACGAAATCGGGTACGTACAATGTGTGAGAAAGGGGGAGAAGATGATGAATAAATTAGTGATTGTTATATTCGGCGCTTCGGGTGACTTGACGAAGCGCAAACTGATGCCGGCGCTCTATACTTTATATAGTGGCGGGCGGTTGCCGGAAGGATTCTCCATTCTGGGGATAGGACGCACCGAGTATACGGATGCCCGTTACCAAGAATATATAATGGGTGAATTGGGTAAGTTCGTAGCTTCCAAAGAGCAGCTGGAAGATAAAATGAAGGATTTTTGCAGCCATCTGCATTACCAGACATTGGATCCCGCCGAGGTTGAAGGCTATCATCTGCTGGACGGACGTTTACAAGAGTTTACCGGTGAGCAGAAACCGGACAACCTGCTGTTCTATCTGGCTACTCCACCTTCCTTGTACGGTGTCATTCCCTTGCACTTGAAGGCGGCCGGTCTGAACCGTCTTGATACGCGTATCATCGTTGAAAAGCCGTTCGGTTACGATTTGGAGTCAGCCAGAAAGCTGAATAGTATTTATGCTTCCGTTTTCAAGGAGCATCAGATTTACCGCATCGACCATTTTCTGGGTAAGGAAACGGCGCAGAACATTCTCGCCTTCCGTTTTGCCAACGGAATCTTCGAACCGCTATGGAACCGTAATTATATAGACTATGTGGAGATTACAGCCGTAGAGAATCTGGGTATCGAAGGACGTGGCGGATTCTATGAAGGTGCCGGAGCCCTGCGCGATATGGTACAAAACCACCTCATACAGCTTGTGGCGCTCACTGCATTGGAACCGCCTGCCGTTTTCAATGCCGATAATTTCCGCAACGAGGTGGTGAAGGTCTATGAGTCATTGGCCCCCTTGACAGAGGAGGATTTGGAGGAACACATTGTCCGCGGACAATATACGGCTTCGGGCTCGAAAGCCGGGTATAGGGAAGAGAAGAACGTGGCACCTGATTCGCGTACCGAAACGTATATTGCCATGAAAATCGGTATTAACAACTGGCGGTGGAAGGGTGTTCCTTTCTATATCCGTACCGGCAAACAAATGCCGACAAAGGTGACTGAGATTGTTGTACATTTCCGTGAGACGCCCCATCAGATGTTCCGTTGCGAGGGTGGACATTGTCCCCGCGCGAATAAGCTGATTCTCCGCCTGCAACCCAATGAAGGTATTGTGCTGAAATTCGGCATGAAGACTCCCGGACCGGGATTTGACGTGAAGCAGGTGATGATGGACTTCAGTTATGACCAGTTGGGCGGGTTGCCTACCGGCGATGCCTATGCCCGTCTGATAGAGGACTGCATACAAGGTGACCCTACACTCTTTACCCGCAGCGACGCGGTAGAGGCTTCATGGCGCTTTTTCGATCCCGTGTTGCGTTATTGGAAAGAGCATACGGATGCTCCTTTATATGGGTATCCCGTAGGTACGTGGGGACCTTTGGAAAGTGAAGCGATGATGCACGAACATGGTGCTGAGTGGACTAATCCGTGTAAGAATTTGACTAATACAGATGAATATTGCGAGTTATGAAAAGTTATGTTTACCATTCGGCTACAGCTACGGCACATGCGTTGATTGAACATTTGATTGCGATGATGGAGCGTGAGCCGGAAAAGACCTTTTATTTTGCATTCAGTGGGGGAAGTACTCCTTCGCTGATGTTTGACATTTGGGCCAACGAGTACAAGGAGGTGACTCCTTGGATGCGGATGCGGATTTATTGGGTGGATGAACGGTGTGTGCCGGCAGAGGATTATGAGAGCAATTATGGTACCATGCGCCGTTTGCTGTTGGATGAAGTAGGCATGCCCGATGAATACGTTTATCCTATTTATGGAGTGAACCGCCCGGAGATTGAAGCAAAGAACTATTCGACGCTGGTTTGCCGCACGGTTCCGCTTTGGGGTGGCTTCCCGGCCTTCGATGTCGTTTTGCTCGGTGCTGGAGACGACGGGCATACCTCCTCTATCTTTCCGGGGCAGGAATATCTGCTTTCTTCCTTTCATCCTTATGAGGTGAGTGTCAATCCCTATAATGGGCAGAAACGCATAGCCATGACCGGCTGCCTTTTGTTTGCTGCGAAGAATCTTATTTTCTTTATTACCGGCAAGAATAAGGCGGATGTGGTCCGCGATATTCTTGATTCCGGGGATACCGGTCCGGCAGCTTATGTGGCCCACCATGCCGAGCGTGTGGAATTGTTCCTCGATGCTCAGGCCAATGGCGGGAAAATGTCTACTTAGATGTACCGCTCTCCAGAATGCTTACGATGGAGAATAATGTAAAGCAGATGCCTCCCAAACCTGCCAGTACGCGTGCAGGGACAAAATAGGCATTGTGCAGGCTTGCCATCTCAAACAGAAAGGCGGAGAGAAACAGACAAGCCAGGGCCGTGAAGACCGGAATCAGCGGGATGCGGTTGGCCAGCTTGAAAGTGTTCCGCCAGATGGCGGCAAGTAGTATGACTTTGCTGGAAATGCTGTAGCATACCAGTCCCAGGCCTATCATAATATATCCTGTGGAGGAGAGTGCCGGATTGCTGTTGGCCAAGACCAGAAGTCCCCAGAGAATGCTGATGCTGCCCATTATCAAAACAAGGGCCGGCCATTGTTTCCGTTCAGCCTTTGTATAGTTGTTGCGTATCTGGCGGACGATGGTTGCAACCAGCGCCACCAAGCTGGAACAGATACAAGCAAGTCCTGCCATGACATGGCCTGCTACATAATATGCATTGTGCTCGCTGCTTTTTGACAATAGCCAGAAGGCCCATATCCATGCCATTACTGCCATAAGGGTGGCAACTGCTATCAGGATATATCCCTGGGAGGAATTGAATGCATCGGCAGGTTGTAGCTGGTCGGTACGTTCCGAGTTGGCGGGAATGAGGGTGAAGCGGGTGGAGGCTGTGGCTGTGGTAGCTACACAAGCTGTGATGAAACCGACTCCGCAAATCACGTGTCCTGCCACGAAATTGCTTGCCGTGGCAGCTTCGTGCATATAATTCCAACCATAGATTACTGTGAGTACGGCTGCCAGGTAACCAATAACCGGAAGTGCGTATCTGGCTATCGGATTGTAGGTATGAATAATTTGTCTAATGATTGTTGCCGCTGTGGCGAACAAGGCAATGCAAATCATCCCTAAGGAAAATACTACCGGACCGGCCACAAATTTTGCCGAATCCAGTCCTTCGTGGAGCACAAAGGCTCCGTAGCCGAAACAGAAAAGGGCCATCAACAAGGGTATAGCCCTGAAAAGAATACTGATACCGTAATTCATAACTGTTGTTTTTAGAGTTTCCCCTTCAAACAGCGTTTCTGTGGCTTTGTTCCTCCTTTTAAGATTTATTTGTGATGAGAAGTGTTTGCCTGTCCGTATTTAGGGAGCCAGCCTCTCCTTTTTCCAGCTGCCATCCGCTTGTTGGGAATAGAGGAAACGGTCGTGTAGCCTGCTTTCCCGTCCTTGCCAGAATTCAAAACGGAAAGGGGTGACGGCAAAACCTCCCCAGTTGTCGGGACGTTTGATACTTTGCCCTATCCATGTTGCCGCTTCGCGGACGAACGCGCGCATTATCTCCATACGGCTGCCGATGACGTGACTTTGGGGTGAAATCCTCGCCCCGATTTTACTTTTGTAAGGCCTGCTTGCAAAATAGGCGTCAGAATCGGCAGGAGCGCATCTTTCAGCTTTTCCTTCAATGTGTATTTGCCTTTCCAGTTTGTGCCATACGAAAGATAAGGATATATACGGATTTGCAGTCAGTTGCCGGCCTTTTCTGCTTTCGTAGTTGGTGAAGAAGATGAAACGGCCATTTTCCACCCCTTTCAGCAACACTGTGCGTGTAGAAGGATGCCCGTCTGTCGAGACTGTAGCTACCGTCATGGCGGTGGGCTCGTACTCATCACTATGGATAGCATCGTTCAGCCAATGGTCGAATTGCTCAAAGGGATTGTCGTTGAGGTTACCCGGTGTCAGCCTGCCTTTCTTATATTCTCTTCTGATGTCAAAGAGTTGTGATTTCATTATCGTGTGGTTTTATCAGGAGTGATATATTGTTTTTCTATGTAACAGTCTGAGAGGGCTGAATGTTTTTGTTTTTCTGCGGAAAGAAAAATATGGAAGAAGGAAATGGCTGTGTTGATACTTAAAAAAATGGGGGTGTGTCAAAATTCACCACAGATTACACGGATTAACACAGAATGAGCTTAATCTACTGATAGTCAAAGATACTTATCTGTGCAAATCTGTGTAATCTGTGGTGAATACCTGTTTCGACACACCCTCGGATATTGGAGATTACCTTATGAAGACAAGTGGAAAGTGGACACTGGCATGTCTGCTATTGTAATTTAAACATTACGGGAACTGTGAATTTACAACGGACCGGTTTGCCTCGTTGCTCACCGGGTTTCCATTTGGGCATGGTGGAAATCACACGGATAGCTTCTTTGTCCAGATAGGGATCTACGCCTCTTACTACTTTTACATCTACGATGCTGCCGTCTTTGTTGACAACGAATTGTACTATTACGCGCCCCTGGGTTCCGGTCTCTTGTGCAATAGTCGGGTATTTTATACTCTTACCCAGATATTGCATCAGACTCATGCCATTATAAGAAAACTCGGGATTCTTCTCTACAACTTCAAAAATCTCATCCTCTACCGGAATCTCTTCATCTACGGTTGGAGATATGGGTTTGATGATTACAGCTTCACCGATTTCTTCGGAAGAGGCAATGGCTGTTTCTTTCACATTGTCATTATCATCCACAATTGTCAATACCTCGGCAATTGCAGGAGCTTGAGGGGGTGGTGGAGCTACTAATTCGGGTTGCTCCGTGATAGGAATTTCAATTTCCTGCTCAAATACGTTCTCGGTAATAGCACCGCTCATGTCAATCCTAACATCACGCTTCGACCATTCAAATGCAACGAACATGAAGACCAGCACAATTACATAACCTACAAGTAGCCAACTTGACTTCTTGTTTTCCAGGCTTGCTTTGGATGTTTTCTTGATTTCCATAATTTACAAGATTATTACCGTATAATGGTTGTCGCGAAACTAACATTATACAGATGTGATTAGTAAAATCATAAAACATGCGTGCCCACTTGTTTCTGTATTAAAGATAAGAAAATGAATGTTATGTTGGTGTTTGATATGTAGTTATATATAGTTTTTTAAATTTGCTTTGATAATTTTTCTGCTTGTGGATTAAATAGTGTTGATATGTAAAAAGCACTTCCAACGTTCGCTTACGGAGGAAGTGCTTCACACAAAAACTAAACTAGACTTAACTAAACTATTCTATTGGGGGAGTTTCACAACTCCTATCTGTTCGGTGCAAAGATAAAAAAACATATTTTAATATGCAAAAGGATTCTATAATAAATCGACGTTTTTTCCGATTTTATCGACGGATTAGTCGATTTTTTTAGCTTCTTTGGTCTAAAAATTCTTGAAAAGCTTGTTTATAGCTGTCACTTATCGGGATGTAATTCTTTCCGAACACGATGCGGCCACGGTCTATAATACGTATTTTATTCTTCTGAACAATGTAGGAACGGTGGACGCGCATGAAACGCGAGGCAGGCAGAAGTTCCTCCATTGCCTTCATGCTCATGAGAGACAGGATAGGCTTGGGAGAATCCTCCTCGTAGATTTTGAGATAGTCTTTCAGCCCCTCTATGTACAGAATTTTACTCAATTCGATTTGCACCAGCTTATACTCGCTTTTTACGAAGATGCTCTGAATCTCTTCCTTGGGCTGTTGCAGCAATTCAAACCATTGCACAGCCTTGTTGGCAGCCTGCAGAAAGTCGACGTAGGAGATGGGTTTCAGCAGGTAGTCCAGCGCATTGACTTTGTAGCCGTCTATGGCATACTGGTCGAAGGCGGTGGTAAAGACAATGCGGGTGCCGGAATCGACCATCTTCGAAAATTCCAGTCCGTTCAGTTCGGGCATCTGGATGTCGAGGAAAAGCAGGTCGATGTGCTTCTCGGGCAACTCCTTGATGGCTTGTACGGCACTGGAGTATTTACCGACCAACTCCAGAAACGGGGTCTTGTTGACGTAGCTTTCCAGCAACCCTAGGGCGAGGGGCTCGTCGTCTACAATGGCGCACTTCAGATTCATATCTTTATAATTAAAATAGATTTATACTCTTTCATGTCCTCACTCACTCCTTGCTGCCAGTCGTAATGACCGGGATAGGTCAGCTCCAGACGCTTGCGCACTTGTTCCAAGCCGATGCCGCTTCCGCTTTTATCTGCCACGCTTTTGGGATGATAGCTGTTGGTTATTTCGCAATGTATCTCTCCGGGGCTTTCACTGAAGTGGATACGGATAAAGCTGGGCTCAGTGGGGGAGATGCCATGCTTGAAGGCATTCTCTATGAGGGAAATAAAGATGAGCGGAGCTATTTCCGTACGGCTGTCCGGTCGGACGTCTATCTTTGTTTCCACACGGACGTTGGCGGAGAGACGGATGCGCATCAGTTCGATGTAGTTGCGGATGAAGTCCATCTCCTTGTCCAGGGTGACGAAGTTCTGCTGATTGTCATACAGCACATGGCGCAGCAGTCGGCTCAGTTCCTGCACGGCAGTCTGTGCCTTGTCGGCATCGAAGGCGATGAGGGCGTAGATGTTGTTCAGCGTATTGAGCAGGAAGTGCGGGTTGAGCTGGTTGCGCAGGTTCTTCAACTCGGCTTCCGTGCGGCTTTTCTCGGCTTCGCGGCGGGCGGCGTCCATCTGCGCCCAGCGGCGGCTCAGCTTGATGGCAGCGCTGAGGCCGGCGGTGAGAATCATGGTCGAGACGTCGCGCAAGATGAATATCCATTTGGGAGGCCCCATGTGCTGACCGTCATCATCGCCGCGCATATGGTTTTGGAATGTGTATTCTTGCCAAAGGTGGGCGCCGGTGGTAATGCAGATGATGAGCAGTGTGTTCAGCAGGAGATACTGCCGGATGCGTCCCTCGAACAAGTAGCGGGGAATGAGGAGGCAGTAGTTGATGTAGAATACAAGGAAGAATGAGAGGGTACTGCTGCTACCGTGGCGCAGATAGTCCGCAAGGCTGATATTGAAGCCGCTGCGTGTCATCATCAGAAAGGGGAAACCGATGACGATACCCCAGACAATGATGTGTATCAGGGTTTCGATGCCGCGGCGGCGTGGGTTAGGGAGCTGTTGTTTCATCATGATACAAAGATACGGATTTTAGGTGGATATTGGAAATATCCGCTGCCTGCGAAGCAAATCTCTGTTCGCAGGTTGCGGATAAGCGTTTCCAGGTTGCGGATATGTATCCCAAGCTTGCGGATGTCTATCCCAAGGCTTGGGATAGAGATTGTTCTTAGTTTCGCATAACTTTTTTCCCTATTGCCGGAAACTTTTTTCCTAATACTTAAGAACTATTTGGCTAACTTCCGGCAAGGGAGAAAAGGTTATTCGTAGCGTATGGCCTCTATCGGGTCGAGGTCCGCAGCTTTCTTGGCGGGATACCAACCGAAGAACACTCCGGTGACGGTACATACGGCGAAGGAGAGGAATACACTCCACGGCTGGATGAAGATGGGCCAGTGGGCAACGCCCTTCACTATCAAGCTGGCTCCGCATCCGATGATGACACCGATAATGCCTCCGGTGATGCTGATAAGAATGGCTTCGATGAGGAACTGGCTCAAGATGTCGACACCGCGGGCGCCTACACTCATGCGCAGGCCGATTTCGCGCGTGCGTTCCGTCACCGATACGTACATGATGTTCATAATGCCGATGCCGCCCACTACGAGCGAAATGCCGGCTATGCAGGCAAGCAGCGTGGTCATCAGGTCGGTGGTGGAGTTCAGCATGGTGCTGAGTTCCTGCTGGCTGCGAATGGTGAAGTCGTCGTCGTCACTCTCCTTCAGCTTGTGGTTGCGGCGCAGTATCTCGGTGATCTCGTCGGTGGCATTGTCCGTCATGTCCTCGGTGAGGGCGGAGGCGAAGATGCCGCTAAGGTAGGTCTGTGCCAGCAGGCGTTTCATCACGGTGCTGTAAGGGGCAAGCACTACGTCGTCCTGGTCCATGCCCATGGAGTTGTAGCCTTTGGACTTCAGCACGCCCACCACGCGGAAGGGCACTTGGTTGAAGCGGATGATACGTCCCACAGGGTCCTCTCCTCCGGGAAAGAGGTTGTCTTGGATGGTCTTTCCGATGACGCACACCTTGGCAGAGGTCTGTATGTCGGCTTCGGTAAACATCTCGCCGTTCTCCACGCTGAGCTGCCGGATTTCGAGATAGTCCGTGCCCACGCCGCTCACGGAGGAGGGGTAGTTGTTGTTGCCCGCGATGAGCTGCCCGCTGGAGGAGACATTGGGGCTGACGGCAGCCAGAAAGTTGGTTTCGTTGCGCAGGGCTTCGTAGTCGGTCAGCTTCAAGGTCTGCATGGCGCTGGGGTCTTGGCGGACACCGCCGCGCATGTCGGCACCGGGGTGAATCATAATCATGTTGGAGCCCATCTCGGAGATTTGCGCCTGGATGCTTTTCTTCGAACCTTGTCCGATGGCAAGCATCGTGATGACGGACGCCACGCCGATGATGATGCCCAGCATGGTGAGGAATGCGCGCAGCTTGTTGTTGTTCAAGGCTCGCAAGGCTATTTTGAAAAGGTTTGTTCCGTTCATATCGTTTTAATGGAAAGTTTAAAATTAATCCCTAATCCTTAATCCCTTATCCCTCATTCCTCCTCCTGCTTAGGCAATGCTGCCAGGGCTTCGGCTGCATTCTGGATTTGGGTGTTGATGGTATCGTCCTTGATTTGTCCGTCGCGCAGCACGATGTTGCGGCTGCTGTACTGGGCTATTTCGGGGTTGTGGGTGACGAAGATGATGGTGCGTCCTTCGGCATGCAGCTTTTGGAACAGTACCAGAATCTCGAAAGAAGTACGGGTGTCCAGGTTACCCGTAGCTTCGTCTGCCAGGATAACGGCGGGATTGTTCACCAAGGCACGGGCGATGGCTACGCGTTGCATCTGACCGCCGGACATCTGATTGGACTTATGTTCCAGTCGGTCGCCCAGCCCCACGGCTTGCAGGGCTTCGATGGCACGTCTCCGCCTTTCGGAAGCCGAGACGGAGGAGTTATACATCAGCGGTAGCTCCACATTTTCCACGGCAGTGGTTTTGGGCAGCAGGTTGTAACTCTGGAATACGAAGCCGATTTTACGGTTGCGTAGTACGGCGCGTTGAGGCTTGCTCATGGTGCGTACGGAGATACCGTCCAGCAGGTATTCGCCGCTGGTGGGCGTGTCCAGGCAGCCGAGGGTATTCAGCAAAGTCGACTTTCCGGAGCCCGATGTACCCATGATGGTGACAAACTCGCCTTCACGGATGGTGAACGAGACGCCGCGCAGGGCATGCACGGTTTCGTCCCCCACCTGGAAGTTGCGTTTGATATTTTGAAGTTCAATGACTGCTTTATTCATAATTCTTTTTTTGTATTATTTTCCGCTCTTCTTCTTACTTCCCGGAGGGCCAGGCATGAACGGACTCTTCTCACCTCCGGGAGCTTCCTGGCTCATGTCCGGAGCGCCGCTGCCGGGCATACTGCCGATGGTGGCTTCGGTCACCACTACGGTACCTTCGTTAATGCCGCTGATAATTTCCGTGTTGACTCCGTTGGAGATACCTATCTTCACCGGATGGGCGGTAAAGGTGTTGCCTTCGCGGGTCCAGAGTTTATGTTCCCCTTCGCAATCCTTCACGATATCATTGTCGCCGATAAGCGGTTTTTCGGGGTTGAAGCGCAGGGCACGGGCAGGAGCGCACAGTACGTCTTTGCGGTCGAGGGTGAAGATGGTGACGTTGGCTGTCAGGCGTGGTTTCAGTTTCAGGTCCGGGTTGTGGGCGGAGATGACTACTTCGTAGGTCACAACCGTGCTGGTGCCGGTACTCGACGTGCTGCTTGAGCTGGCATCTCCCAGACGAATTTGTGTGACCACTCCTTCGAACACGTCATTCGGGTAGGCGTCTACGGTAAACGTGGCGCGCTGTCCCTCTTCCACACCGCCTATGTCCGCTTCGTCCACGTCGGCCACAACCTGCATCTGCGTCAGGTCGGCAGCGATGGTGAACAGTGTCGGTGTCTCGAAGCCGGAAGCCACGGTCTGTCCTGCTTCCACGTCGCGGCTGATGACTACACCGTCGATGGGAGAGGTGATGGTGGCGTAGGAGAGGTTGCGTTCAGCCTTTGCCAGTGATGCCTGGCTGCTTTCGTAGTTGCTCTTGGCCTTCTCGTAGTTATAGACGGACTGCTCATAGTCCGTGGCGGCGATGAGCTGCTTTTCGTTCAGCGTCTTGTTGCGCTCGTAGAGTTTTTTCTGGTACTCGTATTCGGCCTTTGCACCGTTGTAGGCGGCGCGTTGCGAAGCGAGTTCGCTTTGCAGTGTCACGCGGTCCATCTCGGCAATGAGTTGGCCTTTGGTTACTACGGAATTGTAGTCTACATGAATCTTGTCGATGATACCGCTCACCTGGGTACCCACTTCCACTTCCGTCACCGGTTCGATGGTCCCCGTGGCGGTTACGGATTCGGAAATCTCGCCTTTATGGATGGTTGCTGTGGCGTAGGTCACCTTGTGCTTGGCCTTGGCACCACCGAAGAGCCATACGCCGCCGCCCACTATGATTACGGCAGCTACGGCAATGAGGATGATTCTTTTTTTGTTCATATATATAAGGTATTATAATTCGATTTTTTCTCCTTGATAAAACTTCAGTAGCTGCATATTCAGTATGGCCATGTATTTGGCTTGCAGTGTCTCCTGCTGTGCGCTGAGCAGATTGCTTTTCTCAGTCAGCAGTTCTACGGTATTCTTCATGCCCAGGTTGAACTGCTCTTGAATCAGTTCATAGCTGGTCTGCGTACTTTTCAGTTTCTCTGTAGCGGCGGCGTAGCGCTGCTGGGCGCTGTTGGCATCGAGCCAGAGGGTTTCGATGGTCTTATACAGCGTTTTTTGGTCGTCCAGCAGGTCCAGTTCGCTGGTCTGCTTCTGAATCTTGGCTTTCTCTACGGCACTCTTGGTCTGCCGGTTGCTGAAGATAGGCACGCTTACGGTGAAGCCCAGCGAGTTGTTCCAGTTCTGTTTGACTTGCTCGCTGAAGGTGAAGTCATTGCCGTTGGCATGGCTGGTTCCGATGCCGGCGCTGAGGCTCAGCGTAGGCAGATAGCCAGCGCGGGCAATTTTGATGTCGAGGTCGGATGTCTGTATATTCAGTTTGCCGGCTTCTATTTCCGGACGGAGCACGAGGGCAGAACGGTAAACGTCCGTTTTGGTGGGCAGGGGTGCCAGTACGTTTTCCGTGCCGAGTGTGGGGATGTAGAGGTTCATCTCGGATTCGCCGTCCAGTTCCAGGAGTTGTTTCAGTTGTAGTTTGTAGTCTTGCAGGGTGGCTTGTGCTGTCACCAGCTGGTACTTGTCGGTACTCACTTGCGCTTCCAGTTGTGCCAGGTCGCTTTTGGCTATGCTTCCTGCTTCGAGAAGTTGGCGGGCACGTTCGCATTCGGCCTGGCTCACTTCCAGGGTCGATTCGTTCACTTTCACGGCTTCGGCGGCGTAGAGTATCTGTACGTAGGTTTGTGCGATACTTTCTTCGATGCTGTTCTCGCTCTGTGCTACGCTAAGTTCGGCAATGCGGTTGTTCAGTTGCTGTTGTTTGATGGTGTTGAGGCGTTTCCCGCCGTTGTAGAGGGTCCAGTTGGCATCGATGCCGTAGCTGCCGTTATAGGAAGTCTTGCTCTGGCTGCTGGTGATGTTGTCGCCGTCGATGATGGTGTTTGTCTCGCTCTTCGGGCGATTCACGACACGCTGGCTCACACTGGCCGAAAGGCTGGGGAAGAGAGCGGCTCGGGCGGTCTTTACATCTACCTGGGCACTTTCCGCACTGAGGCGGTTCTTGCGGATGGTGATGTTTTGCTGCAAGGCATAGTCGATGCACGCTTGCAAGTCCCATTGGGCGGGCAGGCTGTCGGCTGGCTGCTCGGAACTGCCGGGTATCTGCGTGGAAGTGCCGTTTTGGGCGGCCACTCCCATGCAGCTTGCCATACATAGCGCTATCACTGTCAATCTTTTTACGTTCGTCATATCTTCGTTATTCTATGGTTTTACATTTGCAAATGTAGTGGGGTGGAGAAAGGATTGCAAAAGTGATAGACGTAGAGTGAATTTTCCTCGCCTAAAATCTTTTTTGTACCGATGAATGGGAGAAGTCTTTTTTCTGTTCAACTTTTCACCTTTTTATTTGTTCTTTATATAAAAGTATTTTATATTTGTAATCATTATAATTTTATCGGCATGAAACAGACTGCGGTAAACATTTGGCGTTTTTATTTGGAAGGTTTTCGAAGTATGACGTTAGGGCGTACTTTGTGGCTTATCATTCTTGTGAAGTTGTTCATCATGTTCTTCATTCTCCGCCTTTTCTTCTTCCCACGGTTTCTGAATACCCCCGTGGTGGGCGATGACAAGGAAGGCTATGTCAGTAATGAGCTTATCCATCGGAGTCTGGGCGACTAAACACGGAGACACAGAGTTTATTTCCTTGCCCTTATAAATTCTCCGTGTCTCTCTGTTCTTACCCGATAACTTAAAAACTTAATAACTCATAACTTATAACTCATAACTTGATTCTTATGCTTGGACACATTGACACTTCCCTGATTGACTGGTCGAGAGCCCAATTTGCCTTGACCGCCATCTATCACTGGATTTTTGTGCCGCTGACACTTGGACTGGCGGTAATTATGGGCATCATGGAGACAGCGTACTACCGTACGGGTGACGAATTTTGGAAACGTACTGCCAAATTCTGGATGAAGATTTTCGGTATCAACTTTGCTATTGGTGTAGCAACCGGTATTATTCTGGAATTTGAATTCGGTACGAATTGGAGTAATTACAGTTGGTTTGTGGGCGACATCTTCGGTGCGCCGCTTGCCATCGAGGGTATTTTGGCTTTCTTTATGGAAGCAACGTTTATCGCCGTCATGTTCTTCGGCTGGGATAAGGTGAGCAAGCGTTTCCACCTGGCATCTACTTGGCTCACGGGGCTGGGCGCCACGATTTCTGCCTGGTGGATTCTGGTTGCCAATGCGTGGATGCAGAATCCCGTAGGTATGGAGTTCAATCCCGATACGGCACGCAACGAGATGGTGGACTTCTGGGCTGTGGCAACTTCGCCGATGGCTGTCAATAAGTTCTTCCATAGCGTGCTGTCCGGCTGGGTGCTGGCTGCCGTGTTTGTAGTAGGCGTAAGCTGCTGGTATCTGTGGAAGAAGCGCGAGAAGAAATTTGCGCTGGCAAGTGTAAAGATTGCCGCATGGGTAGGTCTGTGTGCCGCTGTGCTCTCTGCCTGGACGGGTGATGGCTCGGGCTATCAGGTGGCGCAAAAGCAGCCGATGAAGCTGGCTGCTATGGAAGGCTATTATGAAGGGCGGCAAGGTGCCGGATTGGTAGCGTTCGGGCTGCTGAATCCTGCCAAGCAGACACCGCAGGACGGAGTAGACCCATTCCTTTTCCGTGTGGAAATTCCGAAGATGCTGTCGTTGCTTGCCGAGCGCAAGATGGATGCTTTTGTTCCCGGTATCAATGACCTGCTGAAAGGCGGATATCCGTTGAGCGATGGTACCGTAGCGCTTTCGGCAGAGGAGAAAATAGAAAAAGGAAAAACGGCTATCGGTGCGTTTGCCGCCTATCGTGCAGCCAAGGCTGCGGGCAATGAGGCAGATGCAGAGGTGGCTGCCAAAGTGTTGAAAGATAATGTAGCCTATTTCGGTTACGGTTATATCAAGGACGTGAACGAGCTGGTGCCCAATGTGTCCCTTACGTTCTACATGTTCCGTGTGATGGTGATGTTGGGTGGATACTTCATCCTCTTCTTTATTGTGGTGCTGTTCCTGGCCTATAAGAAAGACTTGTCGCGGATGCCATGGATGCATTGGGTGGCTATGCTCACCATTCCGCTGGGCTATCTGGCTGGACAAGCCGGATGGGTGGTTGCCGAGTGTGGTCGCCAGCCGTGGGCCATCCAAGATATGCTGCCCACGAGTGCCGCCATCTCTAAGCTGGATGTAGGCTCCGTGCAGACCACGTTCTTTATCTTCCTGGTACTTTTCACTGTCATGCTGATTGCTGAGGTGGGAATTATGCTGAAGGCCATTCGCAAAGGTCCGGAAACCGAAACGCACACACCGTCACATAACTCATAACTTATAACTCATAACTCACAATGAATGCTTATATATTTCTTCAACACTATTGGTGGTTTGTAGTCTCCTTGCTGGGAGCACTGCTGGTATTCCTGCTGTTCGTGCAGGGAGGTAATTCGCTTCTGTTCTGTCTGGGGAAGACGGAGGAGCAGAAGAAGATGATGATTAATTCTACGGGACGGAAGTGGGAGTTCACGTTTACAACGCTCGTCACGTTTGGAGGCGCGTTCTTTGCTTCGTTTCCGTTGTTCTATAGTACCAGTTTCGGAGGGGCCTATTGGCTGTGGATGATTATTCTGTTCAGCTTTGTGTTGCAGGCTGTCAGCTACGAGTTTCAGTCGAAGGCGGGAAATCTGCTGGGCAAGACAACGTATCGCACATTCCTGGTGATAAACGGAGTAGTAGGTCCGGTATTGCTGGGTGGGGCGGTTGCTACGTTCTTCACGGGGTCTAACTTCTATATCAATAAAGGGAATATCGCAGATGCGGCAATGCCGGTTATCAGTCAATGGGCTAACGGCTGGCATGGGTTGGATGCGCTGCTTAATCCGTGGAATGTGGTGCTGGGGCTGGCTGTGTTCTTTCTGGCACGTATCTTGGGAGCGCTTTATTTTATTAATAATATCAATGAGGATGATTTGGTGAAACGCTGCCGCCGGGCACTCTGGGGAAATACGGCGTTGTTCCTGGTATTCTTCCTGGCCTTCGTCATCCGCACGCTGCTTGCCGACGGCTATGCTGTACGCCCGGAAACGGGAGAGGTGTTCATGGAACCTTACAAGTATCTGACGAACTTCCTGCAGATGCCGGTAGTGCTGCTTGTATTCCTGGTTGGTGTGGTGGCTGTGCTCTGGGGCATTATCCGCACGCTGTGGAAGCCGGCATTCGACAAGGGTATCTGGTTTGCCGGTGCAGGGACGGTGCTTACGGTATTGGCACTGCTGCTTGTGGCAGGCTATAACAATACGGCCTATTATCCTTCTACCCACGACCTGCAAAGCTCACTCACGTTGGCAAACAGTTGCTCGAGCCAGTTCACACTGAAGGTTATGGCTTATGTCTCTATCCTTGTTCCTTTCGTTCTTGCCTACATCTTCTACGCTTGGCGCAGCATCGACAATCGCAAGATTGATGCGAAGGAGATGGAAGAGGGAGGACACGCGTATTAATTAAAAATTAAGAATTAAAAATTAAAGGAGGATGTGTCATCTGTGTGCTATTAACTGTTTTGATACATCCTCTTCTTATTCTTTTGTCCGCATCTCATTTAGCTGGAATTTGGGTACCAGTTTCATCAATCGTAGAATCTGTCCTTGCCTTTTCTTTATGTAAGGGGAGGGGTGTGCTGAGTCGAAGCGTATGGGATTGGGCAATGTTGCCGCTATTAGTGCGCACTGTCCGGCAGAGAGCTTGGCGGCGGTGGTCTTGAATTTGTATTGGGCGGCGGCTTGTGCACCATAGATGCCTTTCCCCATTTCGATGGAGTTAAGATAGACCTCCATGATACGTTCTTTGGACCAGAAGAATTCTATCAGTACGGTGAAGTAGACCTCCAGCCCCTTGCGTACCCAGGAAGATTGGGGCCATAGGAATACATTCTTTGCCGTCTGCTGGCTGATGGTGCTTGCGCCCCGTTTCCGTTTTCTTGTTTCGTTCTCCTTTATCGCTTTCTGTATCTCGATGAAATCGAACCCGTTGTGTGTGGCAAACCGGTTGTCTTCCGAAGCAATGACGGCCATCGGCAGATGAGGAGATATCTTGTCGGGAGATACCCATGTGTGGTGCCAGCGCGGACTTTCACCCTTGAAGACCTGCTGCACGCTGCGGATAACCATCAGTGGTGTGATGTAGACGGGTACAAAACGATAAACCACTACCGTCAGGATAGTGGAAATAAAGAAGAATAATATCATGTTGCGGAGGAACCGCAAAGGCTTCGGGAGTTTCATGGAGAGAGTGCTAATATGCCAATGTGCTAATATGCCAATGTGATTAATGTGTCAATATGCCAATTAGCACATTGGCACATTAATCACATTAGCACATTAATTATTCGCCTCCGCATTCTTAATCATCTGTTCGCTGGCATACATATATACCTCTACGCGTCGGTTCTGGTCGGCAGACAGACTTTCGTCGTATTCGTTGTATCCCACGCCTTCCACTTTCTTGAACTGGGCCGGAGATACGCCGCAATCCTGCAAATAGTTCTCTACGGCATAGGCGCGGTTCTTGGAAACTTTCATGTTGGCTTCGTAAGTACCCACTTTGTCGGTATGGCCGATGATGGCGATATCGGTTGTCGGGTCTTCCTTCAGAATCTGTGCGAGTTCGCGCAGGGAAGCCTTTGCCTCGTTGCTCAGTGCTGCGGAGTTGAAGCCGAAAAGAATACCTGCCGCAAAGGATACTTTGACAGCCGGCAAGCCGTTGGCATCCGTCACCTGCTCCACTTGGGCGCCTTCAATCTTGGCAGCTTCGGCAGCCTTCTTGTCCATCTTGTGTCCGATGGCAACGCCGGCACCCGTACCTACTGCAGCACCTACCGCAGCTCCAATGGCTGCCCCCTTGCCTTTACCTATCAGTCCGCCGATAATGGCACCTGCTGCTGCACCGGAGCCACCGCCGATTATTCCACCTTTGGCCTTGTTGTTCATTGTGCCGCAACTGCCCAGCAGCAATGCGCCGCACAAAAGTAATACTGTAAATTTCATCTTCTTCATAACTCTTTTTCTTTAAAAGTTGACTTTATCTTTAATGTTGCAAATTTATGTATATAATAACCATATTCTTCTTTCTAAAGTTCGCCAGTTCTGTCCTTTTTTAGAGAATTTTCCTTTTGATGAGGACGAACCAGGCTGTCAGTATAAGACCTTTGGCAACGGTCGTTCCACTTACTGCCCACCAGATGGCATCCACTCCCATACCCATGTGCACCAGCAATAACGCCACCGGAATACGCATGTAATTGCATCCGATGCTGACAATGGCAGGCGGCACTGTCCGTCCCAGTCCGTAGAACACGCCCTGCATGGTAATTTCCATCATCATGAACATTTGCGAATAGCCGTCGATGCGGAGGAAATCTCCACCCACACGGTAGGCTTCGGCCTCGGGTACGAAGATAGAGAACACCTCGCTGCCGAAGAAGATGAACAGTAGTGAGCAGAGGCTTCCGAATACGCCCGTCATCCACATGGTGGTGCGCCATGCTTGCTTCACGCGCGACTTCTGCCCCGCGGCATAGTTCTGGGCGATGAACGTGCTCAGCCCCGTGGAGAATCCTTGCGAAGTATTCCAGGTGATGGCCTCGATTTGTCCACCGGTGGTGAATGCCATCAGTCCGATGTGTCCTCCCTGCTCCGAGGCGGTGCGCGAGAGGAACATATTGACGAAGGCAAATAGCGTGTTCAGCGTAGCCACGGGCAGCCCGAGCTTGAAGATGCGCCGGGTGTACTTCTTTTTCAGCGGAACGATAAAGGAGAAACCTCCGAGCACGGCGCTTTTCCCCCGGAGTTTGTAGACGAAGATGCCGAATACTGTAGCTTCGGAAAGCCATGTGGCAAGTGCCGCGCCCACTGTTCCCCAACCGAAGCCGAAGATGAACAGAGGGTCGAGGACGATGTTCATTATCAGTCCCGTCCCGCTGATGTAGAACGGAATCTTGCTTCGTCCTGCCGCGTTGTAGATGCCCGTAAAGGCAGCGGAGAGAAATATGAAAGGCAGTCCCGTCGACACGATGCGCAGATAAGTCACGGCGGCGTCCGTGATATGCTGTTTCAGCTCGAAGATGTTCAGGATGGGGCGGGCGAAAAGAAAGAGCAGGCCTCCCCAGCAGACGGAGATGAGCAGGGCAATCGTAATGTTGTGCGAGGCAAAGCTGCGTGCGTCCTCTTCGCTGCGTGCACCGATGGACTGGCCTACGCTGACTTCGGCGCCCACTTTATTGAGCAAGGCGATGGAGCCGGACATCCACGTCAGTATGCCTACCGCACCTACTGCAGCCATGGACTCACTGCCCAGACGCCCTACCCATGCCATGTCCGTCAGGCTGTAGGCCATCTGGATGAACGAGGTGGCCATGATGGGCATTGCCAGCGTGAAAAGCTGGCGGTTGATGGGGCCTTGTGTCAGATTCTTTGTTCCTTGCACGTTGACGGGTTTTTAGGTAAACAATGTGTTGCTCATCCCCTTTTCCGCTTTCTGCGGAGACGGTGGCGGCGTTTCTGCTTGTACTTTCGTATCTTGGCATATACCAGCCAGATGAAGAGCAGACCGAAAACGGCGAAGATGAGCAGCACGATGCCTGTGTTGAGATTGTCACCTTTCACGCGGCTCCACATCTCGAGCACTAGTTCCGTGCGGTCGCCGAAGTCGCGTATCATGGCGCAGCGTTCCACTACTCGGCGGTCAGGATATTGTACCGGGTCTATCTGCAGGCTGTCGGCTCCGGGCAGGGGGCCGAAGAAGTAGCTGAGGTCGGAGTGCACGTCGAGCGTGGTATCGGTCTTGGCCTCCATGATTTCCGGTGTGGCTACGGCGCTGACGTAGCCGATGGCATCCATGTTGCGCAGTGCCACGGAAGGCTGGCAGAGGTAGTTGATGAAATAGCTTGCCGCCTTCACGTTGCGGGCGTAGCGGGGGATTACCCAGCCGTCGTACCAGATGTTGCTGCCTTCGCAGGGGACGGTGTAGTCCAGTTCCACACCCACGGCATCGGCCTCCTCGATGGCCCAGACGGCGTCGCCGCTCCAGGTGAAGTTAATCCACGCCTTGTTCTTGGTCATCATTTCCTTGCCGAAGTCGGCTTCCCAGCCGGCGATGTTGGGTTTCATCTCCTTGAGGCGTTGCTCGGCCAGGGCGATGGCCTGCGGGGAGTTGTCGTTCATCAGTTGCTCTACGGTGACGGTGCTGTCGGCCAGCTCCCGGGCGTGGGCGTAGATGATGGCGGTACCGTAGGCATCGCGGTAGCTGTCCTTCATCAGTATTTTGCCGCGGTTTTTGGAGTCCCAGAGGATGTCCCATGTGCCGGCCTCTTCGGCGGTAATAAACTTTTTGTTGAAGAGGATACCAGCGGTGCCCCACATGTAGGGCACGGCATAGTCCTCGGTCTGGCGTTCCGGTTGCGAGGTCTTGTTCAGCTCGTGGCGAATGTAGGGCGACACGTTGGGGATGTAGTCCGGCGTGTGGCCGAAGTTGCGGTCGATGGGTAGCAGGAGGTCTTTGCGAAGCATGCGTTCGATGATGTACTCCGAGGGGCATACGACGTCGAAGTCCTCGTGCCCGCGCTCAATTTTGGTGAGCATGATTTCGTTGATATCGAACACCTGGTAGATGATACGGAGGTCTTCGCCCGTCTGCTGCTTGTACCAGTCGGGAAATTCGGCAAGCACATCTTCATCGATGTAGTCCGCCCAGTTGTATATCTTCAGTACACGGCTGCGCTCTTCTGTGGAGTTTCCACAAGAAGAGAGGGATGCGATACAGCACAGTAGAATCAGTATGTTTATTATCCTTTTCATCATCTTGTTCTTGACAATTGATAACTTATAACTCATCACTCACATCAATCGTTTTTCGTCCGTTCGGCCCGCTTGTTGATTACAATCAGCAGCACCAGCACCGTCACGAAGATGATGGTGGAGAGTGGCCGCAGTTCCGGCGTCAGTCCACCTTTGCGCGCATCGGCGTAGATGTAGGTGGAGAGCGTTTCCAGCCCTTGGTTGCCGATGGTGAAGATGGTCACGGCAAAGTCGTCGATGGAGAGCGTGAAAGCAAGGATGAATCCGCTTATCATACCCGGAAATATCTCCGGAAGAATAACCTTGCGCAGTGCTTGGAACGGTGTGGCGCCCAGGTCGAGTGCCGCCTCGTAGACATTCTGGTTCATCTTTTTGAGCCGGGGCATTACGCTGAGCACCACGTAGGGCGTGCAGAAAGTGATGTGTGCCAGTACCACTGTGGTGAATCCTTGCGATATGCCGAAGCTGACGAACAGCAGGAACAGCGACACACCGGTGATAATGTCTGCATTCATCATCGGGATGGCATTGGCGAAGTTCATTACCTGCCGTGTGCGCGAGCGCAGATTGAAGATGCCGATGGCTGCAATGCTGCCCAGCGCCGTACTGGCGGTGGCGGCAAGCAGGGCAATGGCGAATGTGTTCCAGATGGCATTCATCAGCGAGTGGTGCATCCCGCCCGTAAACAAGGAGCTGTACAGCTTGGTGGAGAATCCCGTCCAGTTGCCCAGCACCTTTGCCTCCGTGAAGGAGAATATCATAATAATTAAGATGGGCGAGTAGAGCAACGCCAGCAGCAGCCACAAGTAGCCGCGGGTTAAGATTCGTGTCATCATATCACACCTCCGCTTTCATTCGATGCCCCGTCCTCCTCGTTGGTAAAGAGGATGGTGATGCCTATCAGCAGCAGCATGATGAGCGAGAGGGCGGCACCGTAGTTCCACATTCCGTTGTAAATATTCTCTTGCACCGTGGTGCCGAACAGTTTGATGTTGTTCATTGTCAGCAACTCGGCAATGGCAAAGGTAGAAACCGTAGGCATAAACACCATCACTATGCCGCTCATCACTCCCGGCATGGAGAGCGGCAGAATCACCTTGCCGAATACGCGGGTAGGAGAGGCTCCCAAGTCCTGCGCAGCCTCAATCAGATTGTGGTCCATCTTCTGAAGGGTGTTGTAAATGGGGTATATCATGAACGGCAGGAAGTTGTAGACCATACCGAACACAAGGGCACCTTCGCCCAGCGGCAGGTTCAGGAAGTCGAACAGCGCCACTGTGGCAAGCGTACGTATCAAGATATTCACCCACATGGGGAGGATGAACAGCACCACCATGGTGCGTGAGGTGTTGAATTGCTTCTGGCTCAGGATATACGCTGCCGGATAGCCCAGCAGCAGGCAGACCAGCGTGGTGATAACGGCTATTCCGATGGAGTAGACAAACGTGTTCATCGCTTCGGGGTGCATCATGAACTTGCGGAAGTTGGCCAACGTAAACGCCCCTCCGTCGTCCGTAAAGGCATAGAGCACGATGAGCAGCAGCGGTACTATGACAAATACAAGCAGAAACAGCGCGTAGGGTACCGTCCAGTTGCGCCGGCGCATGAAGAAATGGGATAACTTATTGAGCACTTCCTTCCTTATTAAGAGATTGAACAATCCGTATATTTTGAGGGGCGATGGTGATACCTACGCGGTCGCCGTCGTCCCACACGTCGTTGGTGTCGACAAAGATGTCTTCGTCCCAGTCCGTAAACACGGTCAGGTGGTAATGGTTCCCTTTGTAGAGGATGAATTTCACTTCACCCGTCAGACGGCCGTCCTCTTCGTTGTCTTCGAGGATGACGTGCTGGAAGTCTACTTCCACTTGCACGGCGCTGCCCGGCTCGATGCCCTGCACGGGGAGGCACTCGAAGTTACAGCCCAGGAAGTCTACGTGCGTCTCGTCCACCAGCTTTCCCTCGAAGGTGTTGCAGGTGCGTTCCTTCTTCATCACGTGGATGTCGAAGGGTTTCACCAGCAGGCCGACTTCGCGTCCTGCCTCGAAGGCATGGTAGTCCTGCACCATCAGCTCGTAGCCTTCGCGCGTCTGCACCAGCATTTCGTAGTGTACGCCTTTAAAGATGCAGCTGGTTACGGTCCCCGTCAGCTGTGCGGCGTCGGATACATCGAAGATGTAGATGTCTTCGGGGCGAATCACTACGTCTACCTGCATCTGCTCGCCAAATCCCGTGTCCACGCATTCAAATTCGTGTCCGCAGAAGGTGACGGCTTTATCCTTTATCATAACTCCGTTCAAGATGTTGCTTTCACCAATGAAGTCTGCTACGAAGGAGTTGATGGGTTCGTTGTAGATGTCCGTCGGCACGCCTATTTGCTGGATGCGTCCTTCGCTCATCACGACGATGGTATCGCTCAAGGTCAGTGCCTCTTCCTGGTCGTGGGTCACATATACGAAGGTGATGCCCAGCTTCTGGTGCATCTCCTTTAGCTCCATCTGCATGTCCTTGCGCATTTTTAGGTCCAGGGCGGCAAGGGGTTCGTCCAGTAGCAGCACTTCGGGTTCGTTGACGATGGCTCGGGCAATGGCTACGCGCTGTTGTTGCCCGCCGGAGAGGGAGTCTACGTCGCGGTCCTCATAGTCCGTCATGCCCACCATGCGCAGGGCTTGCTTTACCTTCTTCTCGATGGTGGCACCGGGCAGCTTCTTCAGCTTCAACCCGAAAGCAATGTTGTTGAACACGTTGAGGTGGGGGAAGAGGGCGTACTTCTGGAACACGGTGTTCACCGGACGCTTGTGCGGCGGTGTCTGCGTGATGTCCTTTCCGGCAATGGTTATCACTCCTTCCGAGGCTGTCTGAAAGCCTGCAATGAGGCGCAACAGTGTTGTCTTTCCGCAGCCGGACGGTCCCAGTATTGTTACAAACTCGCCCTTACGGACAGACAAATTCACATCATTCAGCACGGCCTTATCTCCGAAAAATTTCGATACGTGCTCCACACCGATGATGCAATCGGACTTTTGCATAAGCGTCTTTTACTTTATCCAAACGAATTAAACAAATCTCAGAAGAAAGCTGAAATAAAATCAAAACAGTTTCTCAAGCTTTCAAAAAAGCGGGTGCAAAGTTACATAATTTATCGGGATTTTTCGCCTTACTCTAAAATTCATTATTCCTATGAAGTTAAAATAATAAGTAATACCTTTGTTGGCAGTATTGATATTAAAACTTAATAACATGATGGAAAAGAAGATTGTACTCATCACCGGAGCCTCCTCGGGAATAGGGGAAGGCTGCGCGCGTAAATTTGCCATGAACGGTTACCGGCTTATACTCAATGGCCGTAATGTGGAGAAACTGAATGCTGTAAAGAAAGAATTGTTGGAGAAATATGGAGCCGATGTGTATCTGCTTCCTTTCGATGTCCGCGACCGGCAGGCTGCCCGTGCCGCCCTCGAATCCCTTCCGGAGGAATGGAAGGCGATAGACATACTGGTGAACAATGCCGGACTCGTCATTGGGGTGGACAAGGAACATGAAGGCAATCTGGATGAATGGGACATTGTCATCGATACTAACGTGAAAGCCTTGCTTGCCATGACCCGCCTCGTGGTTCCCGGTATGGTGGAGCGTGGCCGTGGTCATGTTATCAATATGGGGTCCATTGCCGGAGATTACGCTTATCCGGGAGGCAGTGTGTACTGTGCTTGCAAGGCTGCCGTCAAGGCCCTTTCCGACGGACTCCGCATCGACCTGGTGGATACCCCGGTACGCGTAACGAATATCAAGCCGGGGTTGGTGGAAACCAATTTCTCCGTCGTCCGTTTCCGTGGTAACCGGGAGGCGGCCGATAATGTATATAAAGGTATACGCCCGCTGACCGGCGACGATATAGCCGAAGTGGTCTATTTCGCCGCTGCCGTCCCCGAACATATCCAGATTGCGGAAGTGCTGGTGATGCCTGCCAACCAGGCCACGGGGACAATTGTCAGCCGGAAATAGAATTTGTATAAGGATATGATAAAATGATACTATTTTATCTTCGGGGAAACGCCTACATTTGCGCACAGCTAAATGAATATAGAATCTAAACAAGAAAAGCATGAATTTCAAGAAACGAACAAATTTCCTCTTTGGAGTACTGCTGCTGACCGGCAGTTTGTTGGCTCAAAACGTATGTGTATCCACTCCGAAAACCTCTTTGGTGCTTTCGGCTCCTGAAGGCGGTACACTGAGACACTTGTATTATGGTAACAGACTTTCTGAAGCCGACTTGCAGAATATCTCTGCGGCAGAAGCGAGCCATGCAGCCTATCCCGAATATGGATTGAACACTCCCGTGGAGACGGCCCTCGCTGTGAAGCATGCCGACGGTAACATGACCCTCCAGCTCGAAGTGCTGAATGTGACTACCGAGAAGGAAGGGAATGCCGTGACGACTGTCGTGGCGCTGAAGGACAAGGTGTATCCCTTCTTCGTCAACGTCTGTTACCGTGCCTGGCAGGATGCCGACGTGATAGAATCCTGGACTGAAATCTCCCATCAGGAGAAGAAGCTGGTGGTGCTCAATCAGTTTGCTTCCGGCTATCTGCCCATCCGCCGTGGCGATGTATGGCTATCCCATCTCTCCGGCTCCTGGGCCAATGAAGGGGTTTTGACGCAGGAACCTCTCACTCCGGGCATGAAGGTTATCAAGAATAAGGACGGTGTGCGCAATTCCCATACTGACCATGCCGAAGTGATGTTCTCCCTTGACGGCCGTCCGCAGGAGAACACGGGCAACGTGATTGGTGCAGCCCTCTGTTACAGCGGCAACTACAAGCTCCGCATTGAGACGCACGATGATGAATACCACCATTTCTTTGCCGGAATCAACGAAGAGAACTCTACTTATTCCTTGAAGAAGGACGAACTTTTCCGCACTCCCGAACTTGCCCTGACTTATAGTAATGAAGGCTTGAGTGGCGGCAGCCGTAACTTCCATCGCTGGGCACGCCTGCACAAACTGGCGCACGGCACTACCCCCCGCAAGATTCTTTTGAATAGTTGGGAAGGCGTGTACTTTGACATCAACCAGCAAGGTATGGACCAAATGATGGCGGACATTGCCTCCATGGGTGGCGAGTTGTTCGTGATGGACGATGGCTGGTTTGGCGACAAGTATCCCCGTAAGAACGACAGCTCATCACTCGGCGACTGGGTGGTGGACAAGAACAAGCTTCCGAACGGCATTGAAGGCTTGCTGAGTGATGCCAAGAAACATGGCGTCAAGTTTGGCATCTGGATTGAGCCGGAGATGGCGAACACTACCAGCGAACTCTACGAGAAGCATCCCGACTGGGTACTTAAGGCTTCCGAACGTGACGTTGTGTTGGGACGCGGCGGCACGCAGGTAGTGCTTGACCTTGCCAATCCTGCCGTGCAGGACTTCGTTTTCGGTGTGGTAGACAACCTGATGACCTCTTATCCTGAAATAGATTACATCAAGTGGGACGCCAATATGTCTGTCCAGAACCACGGTTCGCAATATCTGACGAAGGATAATCAGAGCCACATGTACATCGAATTCCACCGCGGCTTCGAGAAAATCTGCCAGCGCATCCGTGCCAAATATCCCGACCTTACCATCCAGGCATGTGCCAGTGGCGGCGGTCGTGCCAACTACGGAGTGCTGCCTTACTTTGATGAATTCTGGGTGAGTGACAATACTGATGCCCTTCAACGTGTCTATATGCAGTGGGGAACTTCCTATTTCTTCCCCGCCATCGCTATGGCATCGCATATCAGTGCTGCCCCCAATCATCAGACGTTCCGCACCATCCCTCTGAAATATCGGATAGACGTTGCCATGAGTGGTCGTTTGGGTATGGAAATTCAGCCCAAAAATATGACGGAAGAAGAAAAGGCTCTTTGCAAGAATGCCATTGCCGAGTACAAGACCATCCGTCCCGTAGTACAGTTGGGAGACATTTACCGCCTGCTCTCTCCTTATGACAAGCAAGGTGTGGCTTCTCTGATGTACGTGGCTCCGGAGAAGGACAAGGCAGTCTTCTATTGGTGGAAGACGGAACATTTCTGTAACCAGCACCTGCCGCGTGTGAAGATGGCAGGGCTCTGTGCCGACAAGCAATACCGGGTGCATGAACTGAACCGTATAGATAATGTTCCCTTGAACTATGAAGGAAAGACTTTCAGCGGTGCCTATCTGATGGCAAACGGGTTGGAGATTCCTTACACACATAAGGTGGACTACCACAAACAGACCGACTATTCAAGCCGTGTGCTTTATCTGGAAGAGGTGAAATGACGTGAATAAAGGTGAGGTTTAGCCGCGTAAAGGTGAACTTGAGCGGCGTAAAGGTGAGGTTGATGGGTACAGTTGGTACAGTGGTACAGCGTCTCTTCTATCTCACACACGCATGTATATAAATAATGTACGCGTTATGAAGTAATGTACATAAGCACATGTGTGTGAAGCAGAAGAGGCGCTGTACCCACTGTACCAATTGTACCACTGTTTGGATGTCCAACTTTTCTTTTCGTACCCTTTTGGGACTTTCAGGTAAGATGGAAACATAAAAAAAGTCCCACAATACATTGATATTGTAGGACTTTTTTCTTTTTGTCGCCTTCTGACTTTGTTTCTATGTGAACCGCTTGGGGCTCGAACCCAAGACCCCAACATTAAAAGTGTTGTGCTCTACCTGCTGAGCTAGCGATTCAATCCTTCATTGCTGTTAAGCGGATGCAAAGATAGATACTTTTTTGAAAATTGCAAAATAATATCATCTTTTTTCTTATCTTTGTCCCCATTAATCCTTGATATTAATCATTATCACTGAACATTAATCATTAAATACATGGCAACAGTAGACGATAAAAAGATTATCTTTTCTATGGTTGGGCTGAATAAAACCATTCAGCAGAACAACAAGCAGGTACTGAAGAACATTTACCTCTCGTTCTTCTACGGGGCAAAAATCGGTATCATCGGTCTGAACGGTTCGGGTAAATCGACCCTGCTGAAGATTATCGCCGGATTGGATAAGTCCTATCAGGGCGAAGTGGTGTTCTCGCCGGGATATTCTGTGGGATATCTGGCTCAGGAACCGTACCTCGACCCCACCAAGACCGTGAAGGAAATTGTAATGGAAGGCGTGCAGCCCATTGTGGACGCGCTGGCAGAATACGAGGAAATCAACCAGAAGTTCGGCTTGCCCGAATATTATGAGGACCAGGACAAGATGGACAAGCTCTTCTCCCGTCAGGCCGAATTGCAGGACATCATCGACGCGACCGATGCCTGGAACCTCGACAGCAAGCTGGAGCGTGCCATGGATGCCCTCCGTTGTCCGCCCGAAGACCAGTCCGTAGAACATCTTTCCGGTGGTGAGCGCCGCCGTGTGGCCCTTTGCCGCCTATTGTTGCAGAAGCCCGATGTGCTTCTCCTCGACGAGCCCACTAACCACCTTGATGCCGAATCTATCGACTGGCTGGAACAACACTTGCAGCAGTACGAGGGTACGGTGATTGCCGTGACGCACGACCGTTATTTCCTTGACCATGTGGCAGGCTGGATTCTTGAACTGGACCGTGGCGAGGGCATCCCCTGGAAGGGGAACTACTCCAGTTGGCTGGAACAGAAAACTAAGCGCATGGAGCAGGAAGAAAAGACAGCCAGCAAGCGCCGCAAGACACTGGAACGCGAGCTGGAATGGGTACGTATGGCTCCCAAAGCTCGTCAGGCAAAGGGGAAAGCCCGTCTGAACTCCTACGACAAATTACTGAACGAGGACGTGAAAGAGAAGGAAGAGAAGCTGGAAATCTTTATCCCGAACGGCCCCCGTCTGGGCAACAAGGTGATTGAAGCCAAGCAGGTGGCAAAGGCGTTCGGCGACAAACTGCTGTTCGACGACCTCAACTTCATGCTTCCACCCAACGGCATCGTGGGTATCATCGGCCCCAACGGTGCCGGTAAGACCACGCTTTTCCGCCTTATCATGGGACTGGAAAAGGCAGACAAGGGCGAGTTCGAGGTAGGGGAAACCGTAAAGGTGGCCTACGTGGACCAGCAGCATAAGGACATCGACCCTAACAAGAGTGTATATCAAGTCATTTCCGGTGGAAACGACCTGATTCGCATGGGTGGACGCGACATCAATGCGCGCGCCTATCTGTCCCGTTTCAACTTCTCCGGTGCCGACCAGGAAAAGCTCTGCGGAGTGCTTTCCGGTGGTGAACGCAACCGCCTGCACCTGGCGCTCTGCCTGAAGGAAGAGGGTAATGTGCTTCTGCTGGACGAGCCTACCAACGACATCGACGTGAACACGCTTCGCGCCCTCGAAGAAGGTTTGGAGGACTTTGCCGGATGTGCCGTGGTTATCAGCCACGACCGTTGGTTCCTCGACCGTATCTGTACGCACATCCTCGCTTTCGAAGGAGATTCCAATGTGTTCTTCTTTGAAGGTTCTTATTCAGAATATGAGGAAAATAAACAGAAGCGCCTTGGGAAAGAAGAACCCACCCGTGTACGTTATAGAAAGTTGATGAATGACTGATTTGAGTATTTCAAAGAACAAATAGGAGAGAGGGAGGTCAGCCATAAGGCAAACCTCCCTCTCTCTTCTTATTATCTACTCGTCACTCAGGGAGTGTGTAATATACCATTATTCATGTTCAGATTCACGAATATTCATTCGTAGCACATGATACTACCAGGCCCAATCGGTGAGATTATAGCTACTCTCCACTTCATCCTCAATATAATCGGGAAGATTGCAGAAGAAGTCTATGCCAGTCTTGCTTTCAAGTTCATCAATGCTGATGGCATTTGCTTTGGTGTCATCCCTATTCAGCGGATGTTCAAAAGTATAGCCGTAGTCATCACGATGTTCCACCCAAAAACCTATGGTCTGATAGGATGTAGCTATGTCAACGGGCTGATTGGCACGATGAGCCAATACGGCAATGAAGTAATATTGTGGAACAGGCAATCCTTTTGATGTGAAACCCTTTGAGTCAGTAGCGGGCATCACTCCATCTCCTCCTGCCTTGGTTCCCTTATAATCTATCAATAGCTTGTCGAGCGTTCCACCTTTTGCCACATAGATTTTATCGTACACACTTCCAAAGGCATTGTCCTTGCGCACCCATGAATTGAGTAACTGCTCGAAGGTAACCCAGTAACCGCCATTGAATGAGTTGAGTTGTGGACTCATGTTGCTGAAGTAGAAAGTCTGCTTATTGGCTTCTGTAGAAAAAGAACGGTCATCGGAAGCACAGAGGTGTCCTCGGTCGAATCCGTCATTGGTATGCCAGCTATTGTCAACCCTCATACTCTCCGGCAGCAATGGGTCTACTGCCCAGGCGTCATCACTTCTGGTTACATTTTTCACCCCCGTAATGGCATCGTAGCTATAGGCCACCCAGCGAGAATGTTTCATGTGGTCGTTCCATTCCATTGCATAGTTAAGCACCTTGTTGCCACCGGCCGTAACTTCATGCTCCACGTAGGTATTGCCCTCCATCAGATGTGGCATTTCGTATTCTGTCACGTAATTTTGTCCTTGGGCGGATACATTCGCATTTTTGTTTTCTATCACAATTTTTTGGGCTGCATTATGCTCCACTCCTACATTTATCCCATCAACGTATGCGATGCGAAGTTTGAACATGGCAACTTGTGAAGGAAGCTGATAGCGTACCCAATAAGAAGTTTTTGCTTTGGCCACAGCCTTGTCACTCCATTGCTTTACGGTGGAGTAATCGGGAAGTGACGATAGATTATCAGTATCAAATTCTTCTGAAAAGGTGAATCCGTCACCGGAAATAGTCTTATTGGCT
Source organism: Bacteroides sp. AF34-31BH (assembly GCF_003602795.1). Classification (NCBI taxonomy): domain Bacteria; kingdom Pseudomonadati; phylum Bacteroidota; class Bacteroidia; order Bacteroidales; family Bacteroidaceae; genus Bacteroides; species Bacteroides sp. AF34-31BH. The sequence goes on along the minus strand of NZ_QTLV01000004.1, from coordinate 153,032 downwards.
GCAATACTGATTTGCGAACGGATTGATTCATCCAATGTCAAGCCTTTGCTACCATCAATAGCATATAGTACTTCACGCTTGGAACCTTGTTCAGTGAATTGAATGTCATTGATAGTGGGATGTTCATTCATTTCTGAAGAATCATCTGAGCTACATCCACAGAACAATGGCAGCAACAGGCAAATCGCTAAAATCAAATTGTAATATCTTTTATTCATATCATATATAAAATTGAAAAAGAAATCCGCAATGTCATCTACATATACTGTGATGGCAGTGCGGATTTTACTTTATTATAAAAAATTCTTTATTCAGTCACTTTAGAAATGAAGAATGCGCTTCCCACTTGATCGGAATCTTTGTAGCTGGTACGAACACCGCATATAGTAATCTTATCACCTTCAACAATACCCAGTGATTCGAACTGTTTGCTTGCGCCTTTCCAACCTGTAAGAAGACCATAAACATATACCTTGCCGCTTTCATCTGTAATATCAAAATTACCATAAAGGGTACTTGCGATATTTGATACAGTACCGGTCAACTGGTAATATTGTGAAGGGCTTTCCTCTGCTGCAAGGAAATCAGCAACAGTAACTGTTTTTACACTCTTCACGTCCTCTGCAACGGCATTGGTCATCTGCGGAGTACCTTTGTATTCGGCACGTGGACCAACGAGAGTTACAATATCACCTTCCTTGATATTAGAATCAGCAAAATCTTTGATGCCATAGATATATACATCACCCGAGAAATCCTTGATGTAGATATTGCCATATTGGGTATTAGCAATCTTGGTCACTACACCACTAATGCGGTATTGTGTAGCACCAACCTCGGCGGCAATGAATTCAGCAACAGTAGCTTCAACGATGGCGCCCTGCTGTGAGAGTTCAGTCTTGCTTGTGTAATCTTTTTTACCGTCAGTAGTGCGGAATGTAATGCTGGTTGAACGGTCACCACCTTCGTTTCGGGCAGCCTGGAACTTCACGCAAGCATCTGTTCCTTTCTGGTCGATAGAGACAATAGACAACCATTCTTTGGCATCCTCAGGAATTTCTACAGAAACGCCGTTGCCTTTGGTTATGATGTATGCCTCAAAGATACCACCCTCAACCGGAAGTACATCATTGTAGACAGAGTCGACCTTGATGAGCGATTTGTTAATCTTGAGCACAGTAACATCAACAAGCTCAACTGTAGTACCGTAGGTGGTTTTGGGACCTTGTATTGTTACCTCATCGCCTTCTTCCAGACCCAGGCTGGCAAAATTCTTCGTATTGCCTTTGGCGTCCAAAGTTCCATAGACGTAAACCTTACCGGTGGCATCCACAATGTCCCAGTTGCCGTAAACGGTGTTGGAAATATTTGAAACAACACCGGTCACTTTATAAGTCTTCTTGTCGGGACCGGCTATTACCTCGGCACAAGTAGCTTCCGAAATGACTGGCAAGCCTTGCATGATAGTCAAGTTCTGAGTTTCATTGGCGCTGCTCAGCTTCAGTTCCACTGAACGGCCATCCACAGCTTCATCAGCAGAGAATGTGATTTTGCTTTCGCCTTGAGGACCTTGAGTTGTAGAGATGGTAAGCCAATCGGCCTTGTCGTTACCTGTGATAATCCATTCGGACTTCGATTCAATTGTAATGTCAGTGCTACCTCCTTCAACCGGCAGCGCAACGTACGACTGTGAAACCTTCAATCCTGACAAGCCTATTGCTGCATCATCTTCAGCACAGCTTGAGAAAAGGGAAATCACAGCAGCAAGTACTATAAATAGATATTTTTTCATATTCTTCGATTATATTTAAATTGATAATCAGTTAAAGCAATACTTAATACCGATAGAAGCATACCAGCACTGACCAATAGCATGGTTGAGAGTCCAAGTCTTGGTGTTGCCATTTATAGACTCCGGAGTTGAGAATGTAGCAAAACCTTCAGCGTCTACACCTTCATACTTCAAGATACGGGCTTCGTTACCGATAGCAGGATTCAAATGCTTACTTACTCCCCAGCTTGAATTGAAGAAATTAAGCACGTTCTTCATATCAAAGCTCAGCTGCAATTTGTGCTTGGCACCACATACATTCAAGTTGAAATCGTGCTTATAAGAGAAATCTACACGGTGTACCCAAGGAGAATAAAGACTGTTGGGCTCAGCATATTTACCCTGATTATTCTTAAGGTATGAGTCGTTGTGTACATAATCCATGAAGCGTGTCTTGTCATCCTCGCTGACGAAACGGAATGAACCATCGGCAACCTGCTTGTCTGTAGGGATATAAATGGCATCGTAGTTGTAACCGTCACCGTTCATGTCGTTGGCAAGCATGTAAGAGTAATTGTAACCGCCACGCCAAGTCTCGTAAATCAAACTAAAGTGGTTGCCGCTCTTGTCGTTGATAGTGGCACTTGCAATGAAACGGTCGGGAGTAACGTTTAGGCCATTGTGCAAACGGAAGTTGTTGACACCTTCGTATGTAGAAAGGTAGTTGAGTACTGAAGAAGCATTGGAACCCGGAAGTGAAGTCACCTCCTTAGATACTGTATGCGTATAAGCAGCCATCAAATTGATCCATTTGGCAGGCGCTGCGTTCACGGTAACGCTGGTCGACCATCCGTAACCGCGGCTTGTATTCTCAAGCATGTAAGCACTGGGCAGACTCTTGCCCGCCTCGTCCGTATAAGTAGCGTCAGACGGGAATACAGGACGGTTATCAGCACCATTGAAGCGTGTAAAGCCGTTTATATCTTTCTGGCTCCAGTCTTTCAACATGGCGGCATTAAGTGTCTTGTTATAGATTCCTTCTACCGTCACGTTCAATGGGAATGATACGGGTACTGTATAATCCACGGCAATTGAAGACTTCCAGACCTGTGGCATTTTAAAGTCGGGATCGACGCCGCAAATGCTTGAAGGAACTGTACCGTCTTCCGGTTTGATTGTCTGAGGATAACCCAAATCATAAAGCTTTTGTTTCAGAGCTTCTGTAGAAAGGATTCCACCTTTGAATTCATCCATAGTGAAACCTTTGTCTTTTGCATTCTTGGCATTGACTTGCGCCTGATATTGAATCATACCGCCATTGGTAGGCATATTGGTAAAGAATACCAAAGGCAGACGTCCGGAGAACAAACCGCTACCACCACGCAGCTTCAAAGTATTGTTGCCAAGTATATCCCAACTGAAACCTATACGAGGAGATACTGTCAATGAGTTTCCGGGCCATTTGCCGGTATCGATATGACGACCGTTGTAGTCAAGGTCAAGAATAGCATTGTTGGTCATCAAGTCACCATTATCAAAGAAGAGTCCGTCGAAGCGCAGACCGGCTGTAACCTTGAAATCGGAACGTACGTTCCATTCGTCTTGCAAGTAGAAGCCCAATTTATTGTACTGAACACGTGATGCAGGTTCGTTTTCACCGTTATAGCCATAAGTCAAACATACAATTTCCGGAGCAGCTCCTTGAACAAAGTCATCCAGGCTGGTATAGCGATAATATCCTGTACCGTTACGGAGATACTGGTTGTCGGCCATTTGATGCTCATAGTTCAAGCCAACCATGATTTTATGATTGCCGGTATAGTAAGTTACGTCATCTTTTATATTCCACACTGTGTTGTGAACTGCGTTATTGTAAGTGAAAAGTTCTTCACCAAAAGAGATGTAGTTTTGATTGTCTTTCAAAATATCGACAAATGGGAAAATACTGGAATTAGTACCACGTACGTCATCCAACTTGGAGAATGTTGCCAAAAACTGGTTGGACAAGGTAGCAGAGAAGCGGCTGTTAAGGTCGAAAGACAATGAATGTACCAAGTTATCCAAGGAATACATGGAGTTGGCATACGACATGGCATACTGTGAAGTACGACTACCCGACATACGAGTACCACCGTCCATAGAGGAAGCGTTAGGGGCATTCCATACGGTATTCTTGGTATAGTTATAACGCAAAGCCAAGCGATGGTTGTTGTTGATGTTCCAGTCTATACGTGCCAATAATTTAGTGTTCTTATTGTCAGACGGGAAGCTGCTGAATGAACCGGTGTCATAGCCATATCTTTCTTTCGCTATATCGGACACATTCTGAAGATCGGCAACGGTTGCACGTGAGATGTATGCGTCTGCATTGGCCACACCGTCTTCGGAAGCACGCCAGCGATTGGCAATTGCAGGAGTATTCTGCAGCTCGCCGTTTGCAAAGAAGAAGAGCTTGTTCTTGATTATCGGACCGCCAATGGTAAAACCATATGTAGTTGACTGGTCTTTCTCGCGAGCACCTAAGATTGTTTCACGATCAATGGCATCACCGCGCATGTTTTCATTCTGGTGATAAATATAAGCTGTACCTTTGTAAGTATTGGTACCTGATTTGGTAATGGCATTGATACCGCCACCGATGAAGTTGGTCTGGCGTACATCAAACGGAGATATGACAATCTGAATTTCGTCAATCGCCTCTATAGAGACCGGATTACCGCCACCAGGCAGGTTGGAACTCAAACCGAAGTTGTTGTTGAAGTTGGCACCGTCGATTGTGAAGTTGGCTGTACGACCGTCAGATCCGGCAAACGACATCCCATTACCACCGTAAGCAGACAAACGAGAATAGTCGGTAATGCTACGGCTTACAGAAGGCATGCTGGCAATCTGTGTATTGGAAATGTTGGTTGTTGCTCCGGTCTTTTCGGAAGCAAATTTAGTCTTTTGAGCTGTAACAACTACTTCCTCAAGAAGCTCTGATGATTCTTTCATCTGTACATTCAAATTGTAGACTTCACCTAATTGAAGAGTCACATCCTTGTACATCATTGTTTGGTAGCCGATGTAAGAGACTTCCACACTGTAAGGCCCGCCTGCCCGCATACCTTGAATGGTATAACGACCATCAATGTTTGTAATTGCGCCATATCGTGTCCCGGAAGGCTCGTGTATAGCCTGAACTGTTGCACCGATAATGGCTTCCTTGTCTGGGTCTGTTACCTTTCCACTTAATGAGGAGGTAGTCACCTGAGCCTTAGCTGTCATTGCGACTATCACCATAATTGCGGAAAGAATGAATCGCATTCTTTTTGCCATGAGATTTTAATTAATATGATTAAACTATTAAAAAACGTTGCAAATTTAAACAATAACTTTCAGATTACCGTTACATATCAATTACAATTTTATATTATATCTTTGGCATAAAAATGTATTTGTCAAAAGAAAACGGTGATTTTGTCAAGGACGTGCTCAATCTACCTGAGGAAACAGGTTGATTGAGCACGTCCTTGACAACCTCAATATCTTTACTTCCCCAAAATTAAAGTGGGAGAAAACGACTTTAATTTTCTCCTATTCGATTGACGGGCATGTCATGATTTTAGGTAGCTTTCTTAAAAGCTGTTTTTGTTTTGATGGAAACTGACTTCTTATCCGTATCTTTGCATATTGATTAAAAAAGAGATATTCATGGAACTTTCGGATATACTTCATAATTTGAAGATACAAGAACTTACTCCGATGCAGGAGGCTGCTAAGGAAGCCTATCAATCAGCTAAAGATTTAGTACTTCTTTCGCCCACCGGTTCGGGTAAGACACTGGCTTTTCTCCTTCCGCTGGTACAGACCTTGAAAGCGGATATACAAGGTGTGCAGGCTCTTGTACTAGTACCTTCACGCGAATTGGCTTTGCAGATAGAAACTGTGTTCAAGTCTATGGGAACTCCTTTCAAGGCTATGGGCTGCTATGGCGGACGCCCTGCTATGGAAGAACACCGGACAATGAAAGGCATTCATCCCGCCGTCATTATCGGTACTCCGGGACGTATGAGCGACCATTTGAGGAAAGAGAATTTCAATGCCGCCACTGTCGTCACTCTGGTGATAGATGAATTCGACAAGTGTCTTGAGTTCGGTTTCCATGACGAGATGGCAGAGGTTATCGGGCAGCTTCCCTCACTGAAAAAGCGTGTGCTTCTCTCGGCCACCGATGCAGAGGAAATACCGCAATTTGCCGGAGTAGGAGGTGATTCCCCGTCTTCCGGCTCCCGGCTCATGAAGCTTGATTTTCTTGCTCCGGAAGCCCTTGCTCCGCGTCTGCGGCTGCATAAGGTCGTTTCTCCGGAGAAGGACAAGCTGGAGACCCTCTATAACCTGCTTTGTACTCTCGGCTATCATTCCACTCTGGTATTCTGCAATTATCGTGAAAGCGTGGAGCGTGTTGCCGGGTACCTGCAAGCCAGGAAGTTCCCTTGCGACATGTTTCATGGCGGTATGGAGCAACCCGACCGCGAACGTGCGCTTTACAAGTTCCGTAATGGCAGTTGCGCCGTGCTGATATCTACAGACCTTGCCGCCCGCGGACTGGATATTCCGGGTATTGAGAATGTGGTGCATTACCATCCTCCCGTAAACGAGGAAGCCTATACACACCGTAATGGACGTACCGCCCGTTGGGAGGCATCGGGAAATGCATATCTTGTCCTGCATGCCGAGGAGCGGGTACCCGAGTACATTTCTGAAGACATCGAAACGTACGAGTTTCCGGAGACGCTTCCCAAACCGGCCAAGCCCCGATGGGCTACCTTATATATAGGTAAAGGGAAAAAGGATAAGTTGAACAAGATAGATATTGTCGGCTTCTTGTATAAAAAAGGAGGGATGGCGCGTGAAGATGTCGGGCAGGTGGACGTAAAGGAACACTATGCCTTTGTAGCCGTGCGCCGCAGTAAAATGAAACAATTGCTGACGCTGGTACGCGGTGAAAAAATCAAGGGAATGAAAACTGTTATTGAGGAAGCAAAGTGATTTATCTTATAAATATTCATTTTATTTGCGCTTATTCTTTTGAATATGAAGTAATGAAACCGCCTTGCTTTTAGTTTCTCTAAAAGTATTATCCTTGATAAGTAAAGATAACAAAATGGTGCATATATCTTGTATAAACCATTAAAAAGTAAGCTAAATGCGGCTTAAAAATAGAATTTCATCAGGAAAGGTTTGTTTTGAAGAAATATTTCCGTAATTTCGCAAAGTCGAAAGACATTAATGAACGAAATTGTATAACCAAAACAAACTTCAAATGAAAAAGCATAATTTCAATGCAGGACCTTCTATCCTTCCTCGTGAGGTGATTGAGAATACGGCACAAGCTATTCTTGATTTCAATGGCTCAGGCCTCTCACTGATGGAAATCAGCCACCGTGCCAAAGACTTCCAACCCGTTGTGGACGAAGCTGTGGCATTATTCAAAGAATTGCTCAATATCCCCGAAGGATATTCGGTACTGTTCTTGGGCGGTGGTGCCAGTTTGGAATTCTGCATGGTACCCTTCAACTTCCTTGAAAAGAAAGCTGCTTACCTGAATACGGGTGTATGGGCCAAGAAAGCCATGAAAGAAGCTAAGGCATTCGGTGAAGTAGTTGAAGTCGCTTCTTCCGCTGAATCTACTTATACTTATATTCCGAAGGACTATACAGTGCCTGCTGATGCAGACTATTTCCACATCACTACCAACAATACAATCTACGGTACGGAACTGAAAGAGGATTTGGACGTAAACGTTCCGATGGTGGCCGATATGTCTTCTGATATTTTCTCCCGTCCTATCGACGTGTCCAAATATATCTGTATCTATGGTGGTGCGCAGAAGAATCTGGCTCCTTCCGGTGTTACATTCGTCATCGTGAAGAATGACGCTCTGGGTAAGGTATCCCGCTATATTCCGACCATGCTGAACTATCAGACGCATGTGGATAGCGGCTCTATGTTCAATACTCCTCCCGTTGTCCCCATCTATGCAGCCCTGCAGACATTGCGCTGGATTAAGGCAGAGGGTGGCGTGAAGGAAATGGAACGCCGTGCCATCGAAAAGGCCGATATGCTGTATGCTGAAATTGACCGTAACAAAATGTTTGTGGGTACGGCTGCCAAAGAAGACCGTTCACGCATGAACATCTGCTTTGTGATGGCTCCCGAATACAAGGAATTGGAAGCTGACTTCTTGAAGTTCGCTACCGAAAGAGGTATGGTAGGTATCAAGGGACACCGTTCTGTAGGTGGATTCCGTGCATCCTGCTACAATGCCATGCCGAAGGAAAGCGTGCAGGCTTTGATTGACTGCATGCAGGAATTTGAGAAACTTCATTAATAATATTGTTTTTCACCACAGATTACGTAGATTTGCACAGATTGTTTTTATGATTAAACTCTGTGATAATCTGTGTCATCTGTGGTGAGTCTTTTTAATATCATGAAATTATGAAAGTATTAGTTGCAACAGACAAACCGTTTGCCAAAGTGGCAGTAGACGGTATCCGTAGAGAAATAGAAGCAGCAGGTTACGAACTCGTGCTGCTGGAGAAATATGGCGAAAAAGCCAAGCTGCTGGAGGCTGTGAAAGATGCCAACGCTATCATTATCCGCAGTGACATCATTGATGCTGAAGTGCTGGATGCCGCCAAGGAACTGAAGATTGTGGTGCGTGCCGGTGCCGGTTATGACAATGTGGACCTGGAAGCAGCTACTGCCCACAATGTATGTGTAATGAATACTCCGGGACAGAACTCCAATGCTGTGGCCGAGTTGGCTTTCGGCTTGATGGTGATGGCTGTCCGTAATATGTATAACGGTACTTCCGGTACGGAACTGATGGGCAAGAAACTGGGTATCCACGCTTATGGTAACGTGGGTCGCAACGTAGCCCGTATTGCCCAAGGCTTCGGTATGGAGATTTATGCGTTCGACGCTTTCTGCCCGAAAGAAGTAATCGAGAAGGATGGAGTGAAGGCTGTGGGTTCTGCCGAAGAGCTTTACTCTACTTGCGATGTCGTTTCCCTGCATATTCCTGCAACTGCCGAAACGAAGAATTCCATCAATTATGCATTGGTGAACAAGATGCCGAAAGGCGCACTGCTGGTGAACACAGCCCGTAAGGAAGTCATCAATGAAGCCGAGCTTATCCAGCTGATGGAAGAGCGCACCGACTTGAAATACATGACCGACATTATGCCTGCTGCCAATGAAACATTTGCAGCCAAGTTTGCCGGACGTTATTTTTCTACACCGAAAAAGATGGGGGCCCAGACTGCCGAAGCCAATATCAACGCAGGTATTGCCGCTGCTAAGCAGATTGTAGGCTTCCTGAAAGACGGTTGCGAGAAGTTCCGCGTAAACAGGAAATGAGATGAATAGTAAGACTACCTATAAATGTTCAGTTCTTTATTTAGCAATAGGTGCTGGTATATTTTCATTAAGTAGTATATTCAGAAATGAATTGTCAGATTTCGCCCTCGGCTTTTGCGAGGGCGTATCTGTTGTACTGATATTAAGTAGTGCTATTTATCTGATAAGATATTTTGTGAAAAAGAAACCTCAATAATCCATATAAAACACTCTCTTATGGCTATAATTAAACCCTTTAAAGGGATTCGCCCCCCTCAGGATTTGGTGGAACAAGTAGCGTCCCGTCCTTACGACGTATTGAATTCTGCAGAAGCACGTGCAGAAGCGGAAGGTAATGAGAAGTCCCTATATCATATCATCAAGCCGGAAATAGATTTTCCCGTCGGTACGGATGAGCATGACGAACGTGTTTATCGGAAAGCTGCAGAGAACTTTCGTATGTTCCAAGAGAAAGGCTGGCTGGTGCAGGATGATAAAGAAAACTATTACGTCTATGCCCAGACCATGAACGGCAAGACACAGTACGGTCTTGTTGTCGGTGCCTATGTTCCCGATTATATGAACGGTGTTATCAAGAAGCACGAGTTGACTCGTCGTGATAAAGAGGAGGACCGTATGAAGCATGTCCGCGTGAACAATGCCAACATTGAGCCCGTGTTCTTTGCCTATCCCGATAATACTGCGCTGGATGCCATCATTTCCCGTTATACAGCCGGGAAACCGGTATACGACTTTATCGCTCCGGGTGACGGTTTCGGTCATACCTTCTGGATTATAGACAAGCAGGAGGACATTGATGCCATAACCCAGGAGTTTGCCAAGATGCCCGCCCTCTACATTGCCGATGGGCATCATCGCAGCGCCGCTGCCGCTTTGGTGGGTGCGGAGAAAGCCAAGCAAAATCCCAATCACCGTGGTGACGAAGAGTATAACTACTTCATGGCTGTGTGCTTCCCTGCCAACCAGTTGACTATTATTGACTATAACCGGGTGGTGAAGGACTTGAACGGCATGACTCCCGAAGAGTTTCTGGCTGCTGTGGGCAAGAATTTCATCGTGGAGGAGAAAGGTGAGGACATCTATAAGCCGTCCGAACTGCATAACTTCTCCCTCTATTTGAACGGAAAGTGGTACAGCCTTACTGCCAAACCGGGTACTTATAATGATAACGACCCCATTGGAGTACTGGATGTAACCATCTCCTCCAATCTGATACTGGATGAAGTGCTCGGCATCAAAGACCTTCGTTCCGACAAGCGTATCGACTTTGTAGGCGGTATCCGTGGTCTGGGAGAGTTGAAGAAGCGGGTGGACAGTGGTGAGATGAAAGTGGCATTGGCCCTCTATCCCGTTTCCATGAAGCAGCTGATGGACATCGCCGATACGGGCAACATCATGCCTCCCAAGACAACTTGGTTTGAGCCGAAGTTGCGTTCGGGACTGGTGATTCATAAACTGGACTAAATGAATTGATATAAACTGAAACGGGGATGTCTTCCACTAAAAGACATCCCCGTTTTTCGTTCAGAACTCTGGAAGCTTAGGAGTGTGATGTTTGAAATACAGTTTTCTCATCCACCGGTCAAACAGGATGAAAAGCGGAATGGTCAGAATCAGTAGGAGATAAAAGCAAGGAATCTGGATACTTTCTGACTGTGGGAGGGTGGTGGGCGTAAAGGCTTCCCGGATGCTGTCTCCGAAGTACAGAACCAATCCTGTCCCACTGACACCTATCAAGAAGATAGCAGCGGCAATAGTTGCAAGCAGAATTCTTCTTTCTGATTTCTTCTCGCGCAGACGTATGGCTTCTTCTACCTTCTGCATGGTGCGGTAGGTAAAATTGGACGGCAGGCGGAAAGTAGTCTGTTCTCTTACCGCCTTTTTCAATCCTCTATCTTTTAGTTCTTCGTTCATACTTTTTCTTGTTTCATCAACACATAAATCTTTTTACGTATACGGTGTAGCTTCACTTTTGCGTTGCTTTCCGTCAGTCCCAGGATGAGAGCGACCTCATTCAATGTTTTTTCTTCATAATAGAACAGGCTTATCAGTGCCTGTTCCTCGGAATCGAGTTGCTCCATGGCTCTGTTCAATTTGGCAATTTGCTCTTCCCCTTCATCATTTAAGGCTTCATCTACTTGTGTATCGGATATGTTGGCAAGCAGTGTATCATCCATGACAAAGGTATCAAATTTCTTTTTCCGTGCACTCGAGATGGCCGTATTATATGCAATCGAATAAATCCACGTCGAAAAAGAACTGGTGCCCTTGAAAGACGAGAGATGCTGGAAGGCTTTCAGGAAGACATCTTGGGTCAGTTCTTCGGCATCTTCCTGGTTGGAGACGATACGGGCCACCAGGATGAATACCTGCTGGCCGTATGTGTTGAGAAAATGCTCGTAAAGAGCAGTCTCTCCCCTCAAGATGCGCTGGATGATATGTCTCTCGTCGTCTTTCATTTTGTCTGTTAGACGCAAGTTTGTTTGGTTGGTTACAGATTTTCGGAAGAAAAAATATTTTTCCGGAAAAGTGTAACCTCATGTAAACTGCCGCGTCTAAAGGGTACAAAGAAACGAAATTACTAATTTAAATTGAAACGAATATGATGGATTTTATTATGGTGCCTGCGGTGATGACAATCATTACTTTAGGAGTTTACAAATTGTTTGAGCTGTTTGTTTGTAAGAAGGAAAGAATCATGCTGATTGAGAAGATGGACGAGCGGGGACTACTCCCTCAGATGGATACGCCTAAATTACGTGGAAGTAGCTTTTCGTTCTCTGCCCTGAAAATAGGATGTCTGTTGGCTGGTATGGGACTTGGGTTATTGCTGGGTTATCTTATCTGCTATGCGACGATTCCCAATTACTTTACTGCGGACAGAGACTGGATGTATAGGGAGACTGTTTCCCTTATTTATGGGGCTTGTGTGCTGGGTGTTGGTGGAATCGGACTGATAGTGGCTTTTATTACAGAACTAAAACTGAACAAGAAGTAAGGTTATTATGTAGAAAATGCCGACCTTTGCTGAAAAATTAAGAGTATGCAATGAAGGTATTGATTCTTAACGGTAGTCCTCGTCGTCATGGCAACATGTCGAAAATGTTGGAGCTGATGAAGCAGGAACTTGAAGGCTGCGGAGTTGGAACAGTTTATATAGACGTTCCACAGTTGCAGGTACATCCCTGCATCGGTTGCATGAAGTGTCGCAGTTCATTGAAGTGTTGTCTGCCCGAGGATGGGGCACAGAGAGTGTTGCAGTCTATGAAAGAAGCCGATGCAGTGATAATCGGTGCCCCTTGCTATTGGGGAAACATGCCGGGAGAAGTGAAAGTGCTTTTCGACCGTATGGTTTACGGTATGATGGGGGAGAACTCTTGGGGGATGCCCCTTCCGCTTCATAAGGGCAAGAAAGCGATTGTGGTAAGCACTTGTACTACCCCTTATCCTTTCAATATTCTCTATAATCAGACGCACGGTGTGGTGAGAGCTTTCAGGGAGATTCTGAAATGGAGTGGTTTCAAGATTGTGAAAACCATTGAGAGGGGAGGTACTAAGAAGCATCCTGAGCTGACGGAAAAGGATATGCGGAACTGCAAGAAAGCAGTGCACAAATTATTGTAAAGTATTGAAAAAGTCAATATGGGTAGAAAAGAAGAATATAAATTGCAGAACGAACAGTTTCTGGAGCAGTTGCGTACGGCAGAAGGAATCAAGGAATTGCCTTGCGGCATACTTTATCGGGTATTGGAGGAAGGCAGAGACGGTCCGACACCACGTCTCAACAGTGTAGTATCTGTGCATTATAAAGGCACGCTTATTAATGGGCGTGAGTTCGATAATTCGTGGAAACGGAATTGTCCGGAGGCTTTTCGTCTGAATGAAGTGATTGAGGGCTGGCAGATTGCCTTGCTACGAATGCATCCCGGAAGTCGTTGGATTGTATATATCCCTTACACCATGGGATACGGTACACGTACCAGTGGACCCATTCCGGCGTATTCCACACTGATATTTGAAGTGGAATTACTAAATATCTCGTGACACTGCTGAACAATTTGCTTTTTTATCTTGTTCTCATATAAGAATTTAGAAAAACTCAATAGGTATGAATATAGATAAGAAAGCAGGGCATATTGACCCGAAAGTAGCATTGTCTCAGGCAGAACATGAAAAGGGAACAGTACCCGGACAACAGATTGGCCTTTACGGTAATGCAGACAAGAGAGATGTTCGTCAGGTCGTAAAGATTCTGAATCCTGACAAAAACAGTATGGAGAGCAGAGGTTAACCCTCTGCTTTTTTTATTACATGCCTCTTTCTTCGTCGAGTCCAGATGATTTGTTGGAGGGTTTTGTATCTTTGTACCCGGAAATGAAACTCTTAAAAACAAAAGCAGGATGCTACGGAAAGGAGACCTCACTCAAGGAGGCATAACCGGTACTTTATTACATTTTACCCTACCCATGATGGTAGGGTCTTTTTTGCAGCAATGCTACAACATTGCAGATACGCTCATTGTAGGCCAATGCATTGGTGCAGGGGCGTTGGCGGCGGTCGGTTCGGCATACACACTGATGGTTTTCCTTATATCCGTTTTGCTGGGACTGGCGATGGGCAGCGGCACTGTATTCTCTTTACATTATGGTGCCGGAAACCATGTAGCACTGCGTCGTAGCATATTCAGTTCGTTTGTACTGATAGGCATCGTGACACTGATACTGAATGTAGCCGTTTTTATCTGGCTCGGTCCTATTCTCCGGCTGTTGCAGGTTCCGCAAGACATATACGGCATGATGCGCAGCTACTTGTGGATAATCTTCTGCGGTATAGTTTTCACCTTTATCTATAACTTCTACGCATCTCTGCTGCGTGCAGTAGGGGATTCTGTCACTCCGCTTTGGTTTCTGGCAGTTTCTGTCGTTCTGAATATAGCGCTCGACTTGTTTTTTATCCTACAACTGGATTGGGGGATTCAGGGTGCGGCTGCGGCCACTGTCCTCGCTCAAGGAGTAGCTGCTCTGGGCATCATCATTTATACTTACAGAAGGCGTCCGGAACTGCGATGGCATCATGAAGACATGTGTTTTGACCGTACTTGCTTGAAGGAAATAGCTTCCTTCTCTACATTGACTTGCGTCCAACAGTCGGTGATGAATCTGGGAATCCTGATGATACAGGGACTTGTCAACAGCTTTGGAACAGCGGTAATGGCAGCTTTTGCGGCAGCTGTGAAGATTGACTCTTTCGCCTATATGCCCGTGCAGGAATTTGGGAACGCCTTTTCCACCTTTATTGCACAGAACTTCGGGGCCGGACGTTACGACCGTATCCACCGGGGTGTTCGCAGTGCATTTGTCACGGCTGTTGTTTTTTCGCTCCTTGTGTCCGTGCTGGTTTTCGTGTTTGCCGAGCCACTGATGCTTATCTTTGTCCGTCCGGACGAGACGGAGATTATTGCGGTGGGAGTGACATATCTGCGCATCGAAGGTGCTTTCTACTGTGGCATCGGCATCTTATTTTTGCTGTACGGATACTACCGGGCCATCCGTATGCCGGGCATGTCTGTTGTGCTGACTGTGCTGTCGCTGGGTACCCGTGTCGTTCTTTCCTACTGGCTGGCCTCGATGCCCGAGGTTGGGGTGACGGGCATCTGGTGGTCCATCCCCATCGGCTGGCTGATTGCCGACGTGGTCGGCATCTGGTACTATCGGTACAAGAAGTTCCGTTTTCAGGAATCTAAGGCATGATGCGGCAAATTTGCTCCACTGTCCTTCGGATATTTTCTTGAGCAAATTCAGGCTGCATGGCCTGCTCTAAAGAGATGGGAGAGGGGGTAATGGAGAATACGCCCCGGAATCCAGCTGCATTCAGTATCCCGGCATCCTCTATCGCTCCTGCCAGCAGGATGACGGGAATATGTTGCCTCCTTGCTTCCTGCAAGATGCCCGAAGGTACTTTCCCCATAAGAGTCTGCCGGTCCGATTTCCCCTCTCCGGTGATGAGGAGGTCGGCATCCTTAATCTTTTCTGCAAAGTCCAGAGTTTCCAAAAGAAGCTCTATGCCGGGTTTCAACTGTGCATCCAGAAATGCGTGGAGACTGCCGCCCATGCCGCCTGCCGCACCGGCACCGGGATGAAAGGATACGTCTTTGCCGGTAGTGTGGAATATGACGTCCGAAAGATGCTGCATGGCAATATCCAGTTCCTTTACCATATCTGCGTCTGCTCCTTTTTGGGGAGCGAATATGTGGGCTGCTCCATTGGGACCGAAGAAAGGATTGCGTACATCACACGCCGCCGTGAAACATGCCTTTTTCAGTGCGGGATGGGGGGAAGAGCTGTCAATGGAGCTGATTGCCGATAGAAGGGCACCGCATAGGGCGATGCCTTTTTTCATGCTTCCCACTTCGTGTCCTTCTTTATCGAAGAAACGGAATCCCAATGCTTGCAGCATTCCCAGACCGGCATCGTTCGTGGCGCTCCCTCCAAGTCCGATGACGAAACGGAGGCATCCCCGTTCCAGGGCATCGCGTATCAGTTCGCCCGTTCCGAAGGTGGTGGTTTTCATCGGATTCCTTTTGTCGGCAGGAACCAGAGGCAGTCCGCTGATGGCGGCCATCTCTATGAATGCGGTATTGCCGTCTCCGGAGATGCCGTAACTGGCATCGCACGGTTGCATCAACGGGTCGTGGGCACGGACGGTGATACGTTTTCCGTTACTGGCTGCAAGCAGGACGTCGAGCATGCCTTCTCCACCGTCGGCCACAGGGAGCACGATGGTCCGGCATTCGGGACATGCGGCATGTACCCCTTGGGCGGCAGCTTCTCCGGCTTCTGCCGAGGTGAGACATCCTTTAAAGGAATCAAGGGCAATCACTATCTTTTTCATAAATGCGGTCTTTTATAATTTCGTCATGCTTCGGATGACAAGTTGTACAATTACAAAGGTATATACAAAATTTCATTTCTTTTTCATGCAAGCATGAAAGTTCTCTCTTCGGTTTGCATTATCTTTGCAGCATGAGCGAAGATACGTATAAAACCATCGTTGCCCCTTCCGAGGGCATTTACACTGAAAAGCGCAGCAAGTTCATTGCTATTGCCCTGCCGGTGCGTACAGTAGAGGAGGTGAAGGCGCATCTGGAAACTTACCAGAAGAAATACTACGACGCCCGCCACGTGTGCTATGCCTACATGTTGGGCCATGAGCGGAAGGACTTCCGTGCCAACGACAACGGCGAACCATCGGGTACGGCAGGCAAGCCGATTCTGGGACAAATCAATTCCAACGAACTGACGGATATTCTCGTCATCGTAGTGCGCTACTTTGGCGGTATCAAGTTGGGTACGAGTGGACTGATTGTAGCTTATAAGGCTGCTGCCGCTGAAGCCATTGCCGCTGCCACCATCATTGAAAAGACGGTAGATGAGGCGGTGACTTTCCTCTTCGAATACCCCTTCATGAACGATGTGATGCGGGTGGTGAAGGAGGAGGAGCCGGAAATTCTGGAACAGTCGTATGATATGGACTGCCGTATGACGCTCCGCATCCGTCAGTCCATGATGCCGAAGTTGCGGGCACGGTTGGAGAAAGTAGAAACATTAAGGTTTGAATAATACAACAAATGGGATAAGAGCCCCTTTTAATAGGGAAGTTGTTCGTTTCCTTTAACGGAACAAGTTGTTTTCCTATGAGGAACAGACTGTTTTCTTTGCGGAAACGGTACCACTTCTTATGAAAGGCTGACTCCCCCCCCTTAAACAAAAGAAAGTTTATGGCATTTAGTGCAACAAAAAGAGAACTGGGCGAGCTCTACACCTTCTTTCGCCTGCTGGCGGATGGAGCTGTGTCACCGGGTACACCGAAAGCTGAAAAAGACGAAACCCTGCGCTGGCCCGTTGCCTTGATACAGAGGGAAGAGCATGACGGTACGCGCCGTTACTATATCGAAGCGCAGGAAGTACGCGTTGTCAGCGGAACTACCGGGAAGGACGGTTCGTTTGTTCCGGGCGAGAAGGAGGAACTGCGTTTCCCCCGCGAAGACTTTGGTGATGCGGCAGAGTTGGTTCTGCATCTGCTGAAGAACGTTTCGGGCGAGGAAGTGGAAGTGACTGAAGGCTTGGAAGCCTTTCTGGATGCTGTCAATATCTTCGACCTGGAAGCAAAGACGGAAGACCGTACCGACTTTTCCGTTGCCTTCTGGCATCCCGAAGCACCTCTGACGGGCTTCAATGTCCGTTGTCGTCTCGCCCCGATGAATCCGTTGCTGGACGGAGGGCGCACGGCGAATCTGAAGCTGGAGCAAAGCGGTGTCAAGTTTGCCGTGCCCACGGTGAACAAGGTGAATGCCCTGCCGGAATCTCCTACGGAAGTGGCAGAACGCATGATGATGATTGAGCGACTGGGCGGCGTGCTGAAGTATGCCGACGTTGCCGACCGCGTGTTCCGTTGCAACTTGCTGATGATAGACCTCCACTTCCCCCGCATGCTTGCCGAGATGGTGCGCTTGATGCACTTGGACGGCATCACCCGCATCAGCGAATTGACGGAGCGCATCAAGGAGATGAATCCGTTGAAGATAAAGGACGAGTTGATAAACAAGCACCGCTTCTACGAGTTCAAGATGAAGCAGTTCCTGCTGGCACTTGCCCTCGGCATGCGCCCTGCCAAAATTTATAACGGTACGGACTCTGCCGTCGAAGGCTTCTTCCTGACGGACGGCAGCGGGCAGGTACTTTGCTACCACAAATCCCGTCCGCAGGTCTTTGCAGACTTCCTTTATCAGAACACACGTTTGGAGAAAGGTGCCGTAGAGAAAGATAAATACGGCTTCTTGGAGCGCGAGAACGGCGTCTGGTACTTCAAGCTGAATGTAAAGATTGGGCTGGTGAAACGGTGAAACAGCCCCACTGAACACGTACTGATGTGCATTATCAACTATCAATTCTCAATTAAACAAATGAACGAGACATTACAAACTATCAAGGCACGCCGTAGCGTCCGTGCCTATATGGAACAGCAGGTTTCCGCAGAAGATTTGAATCTTATCCTTGAGGCGGCTACTTATGCCCCCAACGGTATGCATTTGGAGACGTGGCACTTCACTGCCATTCAGAATAAGGAAGTACTGAAAGAGTTGAATGATAAAATCAAAGGCGCCTTTGCCAAGAGTGACGACCCTCATACACAGGAACGTGGACATAGCCAGACTTATTGCTGCTACTATCATGCCCCCACGCTGGTCATTGTCTCCAACGAGCCTACCCAATGGTGGGCTGCTATGGATTGCGCTTGCGCTCTGGAGAATATTTTTCTTGCAGCCAAGTCCCTCGGCATCGGTTCCTGCTGGATTAACCAGTTGGGGCAGACCTGCGACGACCCCGATGTCCGCGCTTTCTTGACAAAGCTGGGTGTACCCGAGAGCCATAAGGTATATGGCTGCGCAGCCCTGGGATATGCTCCCGCCGATGCTCCGGTGAAGGAGAAAAAGGTGAAGGAAGGTACGGTGACCATCATCCGCTAAACAGAGATACCCGCAGGAGAGGTGGCGGTCAGGTAATTAATCATACATGAAGCAAAATAACGTATAATTCCGCCACTCTCCGTTGGGCTTCCTCTTCACAGAGGAAATGGGTTATCGCTGCATATTGATGATGCCGCTGTCCGTATCACTGTTGTTCAGCCCCTTGTTGCCTGCCTTGTGCTTGCGTCCGAACTCGAATGTATAACCCACGCGCAGCACGACCATCTGTCCCGTCTCCCTGACGAATGTCTCGGAACGGAAAGGAGCCACTTTGCTGATTCTTTCTTTTCCCACTTTATAGTTATTGGTGAAGGGAAACATAATACCGATTCCCGCCTGAAGGTTCTGCCGGGTGTACATTGCCATGAATGCCGTCTGGTTTTCGTTCTTCTTGATGGTTTCGCCGAAGAAATTGTTCTGCACTTTCCGGAACTGCCCGAGCAGCGAGAAGTCTTTATATTGCACTTGCGCCATCACGCTGTAATAGAATTCATCGTACATATGGCTATAGTTCAGGCCTTCCGACCAACTGCGCGTATATCCTCCCGAAGCATAAAGCGTCAGGAAATCTTTCAGTCCGAACAGTGTAGCGCCATTTATGCCGGCCATCAGTTCCGTATTCAGGCTTTGGAACGACCGCTGGTTTTCATCCTTCAGTATCAGTTTGCCGTCCTCCACGAAGATGCTTTCCATGATGGGATTGTCATAATACTGGTGGCGTACGCTCAGATTGGCATTGAACTGCTTCTTCGAATAGCTGTAAGACAAGGAGTTCGTGAACTGTTGATACGTTTTCAGCAACGGGTTTCCGCGGACTATCTGTATCGTGTCCATCGCCTGCTCCACATCAGTCAGCGAGCCGAGCGACGGTATGGCAGGACTGATGTTGAACCGGTAGCGCAGGAATCCCGCCTTCTTCAGATTATAGCTCAACCGCACGGTGGGCGTGAAGGTATAGTAGGCATGGTCTTCCTCACTCTCCTTGAACCAGGCGCGCGTCATGCCTACGCTGCCCGCATAGCTGAAGTCCTTTACCTTGCCTTGCACCTCGAAGAAAGCGGATGTCTGCGACTGGTCCATCTTCGAAGTGGTAGGGTTGGAACCTTTATACTCATTCTCTGTCCGCATCTGATAGTGGCGGGCACCGCCGCTCAGCTTCACCTCCTTGAAGCTCTTTTCATAAATGGCTTCGCCGATGACGGAGCGCTTGTCGCCGTCCACTAATGTCTGGATGTCTGCCAGCGGTGCGTTCTCGTCCTTGTACTCCTTGTATTTCCGGTTGTTCTTGGTATGGATGAGCGTTCCCGTCACATTCATCTGGATGCTCTGCTGATGGGGCAGGGTATGCTGGAAGTAAAGGTCGAGCGCCGGAGAGTAGCTGGATGTGTGGTTGTTGACGTATGAATAGATGGACTCCGTGCTGCCCACTGCCCACATCTTGTTCAGCTCATTCTGGTAGGGGGCATTGCTGAGGTTGTTACGGAAAATGGCATTGAATACATATTTGTCCGCTTTCGTCAGATTGTACGTCAGATTCAGGTTGTTGATGAAGCTCAGGGAGGGAGACTCGTCTTCGATGCCTTCCTTGATGCGGTCGATGGTACGGTCGCCCAGATAGAAGGTTTCATGGGATTCGAGGCGGCTGTGATACTTGCCGTTCTTGTTGAAGTAGTCGATGCCCCATTCGGAGTTCTTGTAATTGAACTTCGCGTTCAGGAAATTCTCTCCCCATAGGGTGTGGGGCGAATCGGAGAGCTGGAAGTTCACGACACCGCCCGTTTCGCGGCGGCGCAGGATAATGTTGACTACGGCGCCCAGTTCATCGTCTCCGTACTGCTTGCCGGGGTCTTCGATGAACTCCACACGCAGTACGTCTTTGGCTCTGACGGCCGCTATCTCCTTGTCTGTCACTTTAATGCCGTTGATACGGGTTTGTACGGCCCCGCCACCGCTGACGCTCATGCTGTTGCTCAGATTGTCCACTTGCAGACGGGCAATGCCGAGATTGTTCAGCAAGTCGTAGGCACCGAACGAGCGTTTCAGCTGGCTTTCGGAAGGCAGGATGATTTGCCGGTCTACCCGCTGCAGCACATTGCTGGCAGATACCGTCACTTCACCGAGGCTCACGGCATCTTCCTGCAACTGTACATCGCCCAGGTCGAGGCTTTTATTCAGTTTCAGCAGTATGTTTTCACTTTGGAGGCCGATGAAGGAGATGGAAAGGCGGTAGTCGCCTGCCTTGATTTTATGGAGGGCGAACTTGCCTTGTGCATCCGAGGTTACTCCGGTCACCAAAGTAGAGTCTATGGTCCATAATGACACATTGGCGGCTATAACTGCCTCTTGCGAAGTGTCCGTGACGCGTCCTTTGATGGAGAGGCTCTGTGCCTGCGTACTGAGTACGGAGAGGGCAAGCAATAGTAAAAAAAGTTTGGTTTTCATAATCGTTTGTATTAGTCTGTTACTGTTGGATAGGGACGTAAAAGTCACTCCTCCCGTTAAGGGAAGATGCTAATGTTTGTATATCAGTTGTTTATACTTTCCTCGTCTGTCCGATGAAAGTCAGGAATGCATGAAGGAATAAATCTCGTACATCAGTGTCGAAACTTTGACAATCGTAAGTCCGAAGAGGAGTCCGAAGGTAATCCATAATGCAGTCTTTGCGTATCTCTTCATGAACCGTCTTTTTTAAGTTTGTTATATCGTTCTGTTATTTCTTCTATACTGATGCCGAGTAGCTCCATGCTGCGGAACATGTCGGCAAGCTGGTTGTCAAAAAACTCTTTCTTCTGTATTCGCATCACTTTCTTCACCGCATCTTTGGAGAGGTAGAACCCCATTCCCCGTTCCGGGTAGATGATGTCCTCCGTCTGGAGGTATTCATAGGCCTTCAGCACGGTGCGCGAGTTCACTGCCAGTTGTGTGGAGAGCTCCCTCACGGATACCACCCGCTCTTCTGCCCGCCATTCGCGGGTGAGAATCTTGCTGAAACAGAAGTCTACAATCTGCTGGTATATCGGCTTGTTGGTCTTGAAGTCCATAGGCTACAGTTGTTTTTCTTTGAGCAGGAAGTAGCTCGATACCCATGAACCGAGCAGCACACTGATGGGAGCCGCATAATTGCAGAAAGTCACGATGGCTTGTGCACCGGCCGACAACGGATAGTTGGTGTTGGGCCATGTGGCAATGTTATCCATCCAATATCCGTCCGCTCTGGCTTCGGGCATGAGGGAGGCCACAAAAGTTACAATTCCTATGCAGACGGCAATGGAGCCTACAAAGATGGTAAAGCTTTTCAGCAGGACTTGCCGGCTGAAGGCGAAGTAGCCGATGAAGGCGGAAGCATGCAGGATTACATAGGTCAGTATCTGGGTGTTGTGTATCCGGAACATCGTGATGTACGTTGCGAAATACTGCAGGAACTCGCTGCCGCTTAAGGACAGCAGACCTTTGAGGCAGGCTATCAGCAGGCTGCAGAATAGGGGAAGCAGCAGCAGGTATTTTATCCAGATATGCAGGAACTTCTCGAATGCCGATGCCGGCAGCAGTATATCGAGAGTGGAGCTGCGTTTGCTGAATTTTGTTTCCAGCAGGCAGGGGGCCATGAGGATAAAACATAGTACGTAGCGGGAGAATTCGGTGGCAGAGGTCTGTTTGCCGTAGTAACTTCCACCGCGGTTTATGTCGTAGAGAATGCACAGGATGCAGATGAACGATACGACGGCTGCCGACCAAAGCAGGTGTCTGCCGGTCTCATTCCTTTTATATTGTTCCAGTAGCAGGAAGCGTTTCAGATTAAAAGTTGCGTTCATAGTTCTGTTTGTATGATGGATTTTCATTGAAACATGCTCTGTATCTTTTCCGGTTGTTGCAGCACCGCTTTATACAGCAGCTCGATGTCCGGTGTGTTCTCCTCTCCGTCCTCGTTGGGAATGATGGAGAAATAACCCGATAGATTCTCTTCGCTGTAGATGCTTTCTTCCGGCAGAATGTCCGTACGGGCAAAGAGAAGCCGGTTGCTGATTTCGTCCAGCGAACGGTTCAGTAATATTTCGCCTTTGCCAAGGATGACGAGATGGTCCAGCAGGTTCTCGAAGTCGTGTGCCTGATGGGTGGAGATGAGCAGCGTGCTTTCATCGTCCATGCTGCGGCTGATGATACGCTTCAAGGCTTGGCGAGAGGTGATGTCCAGCCCGTTTGTCGGTTCGTCGAGTAGGGTGTATGGAGTATGCAGGGCAAAGGCGTATGCCAGCATTGCCTTCTTCTGTTGTCCGTAGGAGACGGAAGAGAGTTTCTGTTTCCGGTCGATTTTCAGCTCTTCCAGGTTCAGGTCGAATTCTTCCTGATTGAAATGTGGATAGAATACGGAATGGCGTGCAGCGAAGCTGACGATACTCTCGGTTGGCATCTGCATCTCTTCGGGCAGGAAGAAGTAACGGTTCAACCCTTCGGGCTGTCTCTCCGCCGTGTTTCTTCCGTCTATGCTGCACTTTCCGTTTTTGGGAAAGAGTAGTCCGCAGATGAGATGCATCAGCGTCGTTTTGCCTACGCCGTTTTCTCCCAGAAGTCCATATATACCGTTTCCTATTTCCAAAGATATATTGTTGAAAATAAGTGGATTGGACTTGTATCCGTAGCTTGTGTTCTCTATCGTTATCATAACTTTATTAGTGTTGTACTGATGTACAACACTGCAAACGTAGGGTAAGTTATGGAGAAAAGCAAGGGAAAGAGATACTTATTAACTTCTTTTAGCGGTTGTGCGCTTGCCGTTTGCTTACAGCATCTTCACCAGTATGTCCCATACAGCCACCATGTGGCAGGCTGAACCGCCCAATACAAAGAAATGGAAAATCGAATGCATGTACCGTGCCTTGCGCAAGGAGTAGAAAGCAGCTCCCGTGATGTAGCATACTCCTTCGGCAATAATCCAGTAGCAGGCTGTAGGGGAGAAGGCGAAAAGCTGCTTGAATACTACCAGTACGGACAGTCCCATCAGGATGTAACACACTGTTTCCACGTAACTGTGCTCCTCCATCTTGCGGAAGCTGACAACAGTGCCGATGATGGCGCATAGCCAGACGAAGCCGAAAAGTTCCCATCCCCAACCGCCGTCCTCTCTCAATGCAATGAGCGTGATGGGGGAGTAACTGCCTGCAATGTGCCAATAGATGGCCGCATGGTCCCAATGCCGCAAGCGCCGTTTCCACGGATTATGATGTTTCAGGGAGTGGTAGAGTGTGGAGGCAAGATAGGAGCCGCCCATACCGAACAGATAGAGCCATACACCGAATGCTGCCCAAAGATTCTGTACTTGGTAGCATTTTATCAGGAATAGTGTACTTACAATTACTCCCATGGCAATGCCGATGCCATGGGAGATGGAATTGATGGTTTCTTCTTTTTTACTATAAAATAGTCCGTTACGCTTTCTTTTCATCAGTCGAAGCATCCATAGCATGTGGGCAACAGTTTACGGTCTCCCAACGTGTTGTCTACACGTGCCACGTTCACCCAGAACTTGTTTTCGCGCACGCTTTCTATCGGGTAGGCTGCCTTTTGGCGGGTATAGCTGTGCTCCCACGTGTCGGCTACCACTTCGTATTCGGGGTGCGGGGCATTCACCAGCACGTTGTCCGTCTTGTCGGCTTCGCCGTTCTTCACTTCTTGAATCTCGTCCCAGATGGTCAGCATCACCTGCACGAAGTTATCCAGTTCGGCAAGGCTTTCGCTCTCCGTCGGTTCAATCATCAGTGTGCCGTGTACCGGGAAGGAGAGGGTGGGGGCATGATAGCCGTAGTCCATCAGACGTTTGGCGATGTCGTTTTCACTGATGCCCGTCTCTTCGTGCACCTTGCGGCATTCCAATATCATTTCGTGTCCCACGAAGCCGGTAGCACCGCGGTAAACAATGCCGTACGTATCCTTGAGGCAGGCTGCCAGATAGTTGGCGCTGAGGATAGCTATCTTCGTGGCCCGTGTCAGTCCTTCCGTTCCCATCATGCGGATGTAGCCGTAAGTGATGGGCAGGATACCTGCGCTGCCGAAGGGAGCTCCGGACACCTGGTTGGCTGCATTGCCGAACAATTTGTGTCCCGGAAGGAACGGAACCAGATGCTCTGCCACGCAGATGGGGCCTACGCCCGGTCCGCCGCCGCCGTGAGGAGAGGCGAACGTCTTGTGCAGATTCAAGTGGCAGACGTCCGCACCGATAAAGCCGGGATTCGTCAAGCCTACTTGGGCATTCATATTGGCGCCGTCCATATATACCTGCGCACCGCAGGCATGTATGATGTGGCAGATTTCCACTATTTCCGTTTCAAAGATACCGTGTGTGGAAGGGTAGGTAATCATCAGGGCGGCGAGGTCATCCTTGTTTTCTTCCGCTTTGGCACGCAAGTCGGCCATATCCACATTGCCTTGTGCATCGCAGGCGCAGGTCACGGTGGTGAAGCCAGCTTGGATGGCGGATGCCGGGTTGGTGCCGTGTGCGGATGCCGGTATCAGCACCTTGTTGCGGTGTCCTTGCCCGATGCTTTCCAGATAGGCGCGGATGACGCGGAGTCCGGCATATTCGCCTGCCGCACCGGAGTTTGGTTGCAGGCTGACGCCGGCAAAGCCGGTAATTATTTTCAGCTCTTCACTGAGGTTGCTTATCAGTTCGCGGTAACCTTCGGCCTGGTCCTCGGGCACCAGGGGATGCATGTTCATGAATTCCGGACGGCTGAGCGGAAGCATCTCTGCGGCAGCGTTCAGCTTCATGGTGCACGAGCCGAGGGAAATCATGGAGTGTGCCAGTGAGATGTCCTTGCGGTCGAGACGCTTGATGTAGCGCATCATCTCCGTTTCCGTATGGTATTTGTTGAATACTTCATGTGTCAGATAGGTGCTTTGGCGTTTCATCTCCGCGCTGATGCTGCTTGCCATGGGTACGTCGCTTGCCTTTTCCCAATCCCTTCCGGCGGCAATGGCAAAGATGGAGAGCAGTACGTTGACGGCAGTGATGTCCGTAGTCTCATCGATGCTCATACCTACGTCCCCATTCTTGAAATAACGCAGGTTCACTTCCTTGCTCAAGGCGATGGTACGTATCTGCTGTGCCGAAATGGTGTCGGGCAGTGCAAAGCGGAGCGTGTCGAAATATTGTACATTGACCTGCTTGTATCCCAGTCTGTTGATGCTCTTTTCCAAGAATACGGCAATGCTGTGGATGCGTTCTGCAATGGTGCGGATGCCTTCCGGACCGTGATATACGGCATAGAATCCTGCCATTGTAGCCAGCAGTGCCTGCGCGGTACAGATGTTGGAAGTCGCCTTTTCACGCTTGATATGTTGCTCGCGGGTTTGCAGCGCCATGCGGTAGCACAGCTTGCCGTATTTGTCTTTCGACCAGCCGATGATGCGTCCCGGCATATTGCGCTTGTACTCG
This sequence comes from Bacteroides sp. AF34-31BH, assembly GCF_003602795.1. Classification (NCBI taxonomy): domain Bacteria; kingdom Pseudomonadati; phylum Bacteroidota; class Bacteroidia; order Bacteroidales; family Bacteroidaceae; genus Bacteroides; species Bacteroides sp. AF34-31BH. Next base: position 126,899 of record NZ_QTLV01000004.1, on the reverse strand, counting down.
TCGCGGGTGGCAAAGTAGGCTGCCGACGGCCCACCGTAGAACATCGGTGTACCGAGCCGTTGTGTAGTTCCGAAGACGATGTCAGCTCCCCATTCTCCCGGAGGGGTGAGCAGGGCGAGGCTCAGAATGTCGGCGGCAACGGCCACTTTGCAGTTGGCCGCATGGGCTTTTTCCACGAAGGCGCGATAATCTTCCACGTTGCCGGCGGCGTTGGGATATTGCAGTACGCAGGCGAAGATGTCCGGCGTGAATTCCATTTCATGGTATTTTCCTATACGCAGCTCGATACCTTGCGGAATGGCGCGGGTAGTCATTACCGCCAGTGTCTGCGGGAAGACGGCTTCGTCTACAAATACCACGTTAGCACCCGATTTCTGCATGTCGCGCGGACGCAGGGCGTACATCATCGTCACGGCTTCGGCTGCGGCAGTCGCTTCATCCAGCAGGGAGCAGTTGGCAAGGGGCATGCCGGTGAGGTCGCATACGGCAGTCTGGAAGTTCATCAGGGCTTCCAGGCGTCCTTGTGAGACTTCGGTCTGATAGGGGGTATAGGAAGTGTACCAAACGGGGTTCTCGAATACATTCCGTTGGATAACGGCAGGAGTGATGGTATTGTACCATCCCATACCGATATAGGTTGTGTAAAGTTTGTTTTTGGCAGCCAGTCCTGCAATGTGCTGTCCGAATTCATACTCCGTCATTGTCTTGGGCAGAGCCAGCGGTTCTTTCAGGCGGATGTTGGCAGGAATGGTTTTATCAATCAGCTCGTCCAGGCTTTTCACTCCTATTTTTTGGAGCATCTTCTCCTCGTCTTTTTCGCTGATGCCGATGTGGCGGTAGGCCAATAGGTCGTTTTTCATGGCTGTAATGATTTAAAAGTTTGCTGTATATTTACCGGAAGAACGGATTCTCCGCTTTTTCTATTCCTATGGTAGTCGGTGCTCCGTGTCCGGGATAGACAATCGTGTCGTTAGGCAGGATGAACAGACGGCTGCAAATATGCTCTATCAGTTCGTCGAAGTTGCCGCCGGCAAGGTCGGCACGGCCGATGCTGCCTTGAAACAGCACATCCCCCGAGAACATGCAGTGGTCTGCCGCGCAATAGTACACCAGGCTGCCCGGCGAGTGTCCCGGCACATGGATGGCTTCCAGTTCCGTATTGCCGAAGGTGATGATGTCTCCATCGTGCAGATAAGTGCCCAGAGGCACGGGGGCTTCCTGCAGTTGGAAGCCGAACATGCGGCTTTGTTTCGGCGCTTCGTCAATCCAGAACTCATCGGCCTGGTTGGCTTCAGCCTTCAATCCGAACTCTTTCAGCATGAAAGGATTGCCGAAGATATGGTCCAGATGCAGATGGGTATTCAGCAGATGTTTCACATTCAGCCCATTCTTGGTGATGAAGTTTTTCAAGGCCTGCTTTTCTTCTTCATAAAAACAGCCCGGGTCAATGACGACCGCTTCATTGGTTTCGTCCCAAAGCACATAACAGTTCTCCGGGAACATATTAAACTCAAATCTCTTTATTTTCATATTATGTATTTAGATTTATCCCCCTACATATACTACTTTCTTTGTCTCGAAGAACTCCTCTTCAAAGAACTCCTTCAGGTCCCACAGCGTAGTCTTGTTCTTGACGGGCATGGTTTCGTTTCCCAATTCGCCCCCCTTGAGGCAAATCAGTCCGTTGGGCAATGCATTCTGCTGTTTGGAGGAGATGTTCTTGCGGATAATCTTCAGTAGGTCTGTCAGTGGCATCACGGCACGGCTCACCACAAAGTCGAACTTCCCTTTTTCCTCTTCTGCGCGGGCATGACGGAAGGTGACGTTTTTCAGCCCGATGCTGTTGGCTATTTCGGAGGCTACGCGTACTTTCTTTCCGATGCTGTCCACCAGATGGAAGTGTACTTCGGGGAAAAGGATGGCAAGCGGGATTCCCGGAAAGCCTCCTCCCGTGCCGAGGTCCATAATCTGTGTCCCCGGCCTGAAGTGGATTACCTTGGCTATGCCCAGAGAATGCAGCACATGGTGTTCGTACAAGTTCTCTATATCTTTGCGTGAAATGACATTAATCTTAGAGTTCCAGTCCAGATAGAGGTCGTAGAGTGCGGCAAACTGCCATTTCTGTTCTTCCGTCAGGTCCGGGAAATATTTGAGTATTAAATCCATTGTGAATTTTATATTGATAGACAATTGATTACAGTTCCTATTCGCCGTCTGTTTTTATAGCGCTGCTTAATACAATGAATTTACCGTTCATCAGAGGAGCTATGTCCTCATAAGACAACGTGATTTTGGTTGCTCCCATTACGTATGGGGCAATTTCATATACATTATAATAGAAGGTGATTCCCGTTGGGTCCAGGTAGAAATTCTCGATGGGCTCCAGATCGCCGGTGGTGGCGTAGCCCATGTCCTCCAGCTCTTGGCGGGTGCTGACGTTGTTGTCTGCCATCAGCTGTTTCCAAAGCAAGTCGGTCAGCGCTTCCTTATAGTCGCCTTCAAAGAGGTCATCCAGGCGGATGGGGCTTAGGGTCTTTAGGTCGAGGTTGAGGAAGGTGGACATATAGATGCCGTGTGCGCCGCCGGTATATTCGTTGTAATCTATACGGTAGGTCAGTATCAAGGTATTGCACAACTGCACATGGCTTTCGATTCCTTTATAATAGGAATACCAAGCTCCTATGCTTTCTTCGTCCTCCTTGTCCTGCTCATCCTTTTTGTACATCGGCTCCAGGTCATTGCGGTAGTCGCTGACATATTTCTCCGTATATTTCTTGACAGCTTCTTCGGGTGTCATCGCCATGTACTTGTCGCCGAAGCAGGCAGAGAGGAAGAAGGTGTTCAGACTGTCTTTCAGCCTTACGTCGGATGACTGGCTGGCGTAGGCAAAGTTGAGGATGAGGTTGCAGGCCGGCTTGGCTGTGTCTCCGAAGAGATGTACGGTTTCGTTTACTTGTATACTGTCGAACTCCAACGCGTATGCGTTTTTGTTCACGGTGTTACCGCAGGAAAAGAAAAAGCCGCTTGCCGCAAGCAGAAGGACAAGTAGGCTGACAGTTTGCTTTTTCATATTGAATTTCGTTTATAAATCAACATATCAATCAAAAAACTTTATCGACAAATATAGAACTTATTAACGAACTGCACACATAAAAAAGGAAAAATTAATTCCGGCAAACGGTTAAAACTTTCTATCTTTGCAACGCTTATGAAGGAACTCCGTTACATACTGGCTGTACTCTTTTCCTCCCTTATCATTATAAGCGGAGTGGGGATTTCTGTAGTTCAGTATTGCTGTGCCGGATGCGAGACGACGCAAAGCTGCTGCACTTCCGGCTGTTCCAAATGCCATAATACACATCGTGCCTCACGGCAAACGTGCAAGGATACCGGTTGTACAGCCGTCTACTACAAGGTGGATTTCGTGAAGTATGCACACGAGTCTGCTTCGTTCGTGCCATCCCTTACATTGTTTTGTGAGCAACTGCCGTTGTTTGATTACTCCTTGCCGCAAGTGGCCTGTACTCCGGAAGTGCATTTCGGGGCACCGCCATATGTCGTCGGCTCGCGTCATTATCTGGCGCTCTATTCCACGCTTCTCATTTAGTGTTGTTTTATACGGGGCAATGACATGAATTGTCCGGAGGGAACTGTTTGTTTTTTAATCACTTCTTTAAGTATAAAACAGAAATGAAATATAGTTTGATAGCCATCCTTCTGTTCTCTTTCACCGCCTTGCAGGCGCAGGTAAAGGGAACGGTAAAGGATAATTTGGGCGACCCGATTGCGGGTGCCAACCTCTTCTGGCAGGGAACTACTCAAGGCACCACCACTTCGGTGGACGGTACTTTCTCCTTGTCCAAACCCAATGACAAGCATATGCTTGTAGTCAGCTTTATCGGTTTTGAGAACGATACGATACACGTTAGTAACCGCAATGAGACGCTCGACATTGTCTTGCGCGAAGGGGTGGAACTGAGCGAGGTGAATGTGGTCAGCCGTAAGTTGGGCACCATGAAGCTGCGTAACAGTGTGATGAACGAAGATATGATAAGCAGCGCCGAGTTGAGCCGTGCCGCTTGCTGTAATTTGGGAGAGAGTTTTGTGACTAATCCCTCGGTGGACGTCACTTACTCTGACGCCGCCACCGGTGCCAAGCAAATCAAGCTTCTCGGCTTGTCCGGTACGTATGTGCAGATGATGACGGAGAATATCCCCAACTACCGCGGCTCTGCCGCCCCCTACGGACTGGGTTATGTACCCGGGCCATGGATGCAGAGTATTCAGGTGAGCAAGGGCAGTTCGTCCGTGAAGAACGGCTATGAGGCCATCACGGGACAAATCAATGTGGAATTCAAGAAACCCCAGTTGCCCGAGGCCGATTGGTTCTCCGCCAATCTCTTTGCCAGCAGTACCAACCGTTATGAAGCCAATGCCGATGCCACGGTGAAACTCTCCAAACGCTGGAGCACCTCTTTGCTGGCGCATTACGAGAATGAGACCAAAGCTCACGACAGCAACGACGACGGCTTTGCCGACATCCCCCGCGTGGAGCAGTACAACCTCTGGAACCGCTGGGCATACATGGGCGACCGCTACGTTTTCCAAGCAGGCATCAAAGTGCTTACGGAAGACCGCAACAGCGGACAAGTCGGTCATGGCAAAATGCCTCTGACAGACCCTTATAAGATAAGTATAGGCACCGACCGCTACGAAGCTTTCACCAAGAACGCCTATATATTCAACAAGGAGAAGAACACTAACCTGGCATTGATTCTCTCCGGCTCCCTGCACAAGCAGGATGCCTTGTACGGACGGAAAATCTACGATGTGGACCAGCACAACGCTTATGCCTCCTTGCTGTTCGAGACGGAACTGACCAAGCGTCAAAGTCTTTCTGCCGGACTGAGCTTCAACTATGACTCCTACGACCAGCACTACCGCCTGGACAATGACGCCGCACAGCCTTTGACGAAGAAATTCACCAAAGAAGCCGTCCCCGGCGCCTACGTGCAGTACACCTACAACTGGGACGATAAACTGGTGCTGATGGGTGGCATCCGCGGCGACCATAGCAGCGAGTACGGCTATTTCGTCACCCCGCGTTTCCATGTGAAGTACAATCCCAACGAGTATGTACATTTCCGTCTTTCGGCAGGAAAAGGATACCGCACGAACCATGTGCTGGCCGAGAATAACTATCTGCTGGCAAGTAGCCGCCGGATAGACATCGCCAAACGTCTTGACCAGGATGAGGCCTGGAACTATGGCGCAAGCACTTCCGCCTATATTCCCTTGTTCGGCAAAACCTTGAACCTGAATGCGGAATACTATTACACGGATTTCAGCAAGCAGGTGGTGGTAGACATGGATACGGACCCGCATGCCGTTCTGTTCTACAACCTTCACGGCCGTTCCTATTCGCAGGTAGTGCAGGTGGAGGCAAGCTATCCGTTCTTCCCGGGTTTCACCTTTACCGCGGCTTACCGTTGGACGGATGCCAAGACGAATTACAACGGAGAGCTGATGGAGAAACCCCTTACCAGCAAATATAAAGGTTTGCTGACGGCTTCCTATCAGACACCTTTGGGATTGTGGCAGTTTGATGTAACTTTGCAACTGAATGGTGGCGGGCGCATGCCGGCTCCATACGAACTGACAGACGGCAACTGGTCGTGGGAAAGGCATTATGGCGGCTTCGAGCAGTTGAGTGCCCAGGTGACACGTTATTTTCGCCGCTGGTCTATATACGTCGGTGGCGAGAATCTGACGAACTTCAAGCAGAAGAACCCCATCATCGACGCTTCCAACCCCTGGGGAAGCAATTTTGACGCTACGATGGTGTGGGGACCGATGCATGGGGCAAAAGCCTATGTAGGTGTCCGTTTTAACTTGCCGAGAATATAATATTATTTATTAAATCAATAGCGAAACAATGAAAACAAGAAGATTTTTAATGACTTTGGCGGTTGTACTCTTCTGTGCATCTGCCGCAATGGCGAAAGACATCCGTACAGCCGTGTTCAAGGTAGCACAGATGAAGTGTGAGAACTGTGTAAGGAAGATAAACAATAATATCCGTTTTGAGAAGGGACTGAAGGACTTCCACACAGACCTGAAGACAAAGACGGTAACCATCACGTATGATGCCGACAAGACCAATGTGGAAAAGTTGAAAGAAGGTTTCCAAAAGTTCCATTATGAAGCGGAGTTTGTCAAGGAAACCAAGCAGGACGATAAGAAGTAATTGAACAAACTGCTCATTCCAGTTGTTGCTTTATTAAAGCGGAACAACAACCATCTAAAAAATAAATCGAATGAGCAATATAATTACTAAGGCACATCCCGTGCTGGATATGCACAGCACGGGATTGCGCGTCGTCGGTGCATGGCTTTTTGCCATCGTGCTGATACTGTTTTCTACAGTCTTTGTGCATATACCCTATACCCGTGAAATACAGATGGTACTGGCAATTCCGGTACTACTGTTTTTCGGCGCTCCTTTTTATGCCGGTGCCTGGAAGGGAACCCGGTCGGGCCGCAACAATATAGACCGTCTGGTGGCACTTACCACCTCTGTGGCTTTTCTGTTCAGTGTGTTCAACACTTTCTTCCCGGATTATTGGCTGGGCATCGGGCTGGAACCGCATGTCTATTATGGGGTTGCCGCCGTCATCATCGCCTTTTCCCTGACCGGCGAGTTTATGGAGGAACGTGCCCGGAGAACTGTGTCGGCAGCTATCCGCCGGTTGGGAGGCTGGCAGCATAACGCAGCCCGCGTACTGCCGGAGAAGCAACGCATTGACGACCGTGTTGCCGAGCTTTTTGTCCCGGTCATTCTCATCATTTCCCTGCTGACCTTTTTTATATGGGTGTTCTTCGGAGGCATAGATGTAGTGTCACACGGTCTGTTTGCCGCTTTGTCCGTATTGGTGGTGGCTTGTCCGTGTGCGGTAGGGCTGGCCACTCCAGTAGCTTTGGCGGCGGGCCTCAATAAAGCTGCCCGCAATCATATCCTAATCAGGGACACTTCCGCTTTAGAGCAGATGCGCAATGTGGATGTGGTGGTATTCGACAAGACCGGGACCCTGACAGAAGGACATCCTACGGTAATAGGCTGGCTGTGGGCGCAAGGGCAGGAGGAGCATTATAAAGATGTACTGCTTGCTGCCGAGTCTACTTCGGACCATCCTCTGGCAGAAGCAATCGTTACGGCCCTGGAAGGGGAGGAGCAGGTTATCCCTGCCCACCTGGACGGTTTTGAAAACATTACCGGAAAAGGTGTCAGAGTGGCCTATCAAGGTGCGGAATATTGGGTAGGAAGCCATAAACTGCTGAAAGATTATCAAGCCAATTTGTCGGATATCCTGGCCGATATGCTGACACAATATGAATCGGACGGAAACAGTATTGTCTACTTTGGGCGTGAGAACGATTTACTTGCCGTTATTGCCATCAAGGACCAGTTGCGGGTGACTTCTATGGAAGCTATCCGGGAACTGCGTACCCAGGACATCGAGATATGCATGCTTACGGGAGACGGTGAGCGTACAGCTTCTTCCGTGGCCGGCAGTTTGGGTATCATGCGTTTTGTGGCCGATGCCATGCCCGATGACAAAGAGGATTTCATCCATAAGCTGCAGCTTCAGGGTAAAACGGTTGCCATGGTAGGTGACGGCGTGAACGATGCGCAAGCCTTGAGCTGTGCTGATGTAAGCATTGCCATGGGAAAGGGGACCGATACGTTGATGGACACCGCCATGATTACTCTCAGGACTTCAGACCTGCTGCTGTTACCCAAAGTTTTCCGGTTGTCTCGCCAGACTGTGAGCCTCATGTACCGGAATCTGTTCTGGGCTTTCATCTATAATACAGTAGGTATCTTTGTCGCAGCCGGAGTACTCTATCCCGTCTATGACATCCTGCTGAGCCCTGCGCTGGCAGGTGCTGTCATGGCTCTTTCCTGTGTATCCGTGGCTTTGAGCAGCCTTCGTCTGAGTTCCAGGTTCTGACGGCTGTATTCTCAACTGTTCCTATACTCCAGCGGACTCATGCCCATGTGCCTCTTGAAGTATTTTCCAAAGAAGGAAGCACTGGGGAAGTTCAGGGAATAGGCAATCTCCTGAATGGTCATATTGGTTGATTTCAGCTTGGCTTTCACGTCTACGATGACGACGTGGGCGATGATGTCCAATACATTTCTGCCGGTCACCTGCCTCACGGTGGTGCTGAGGTGTTGCAGGGAGATGCCCAGTTTGTCGGCATAGAATTGCGCGCGGCGTTCGCGGGTATAGTTTTCGATGACGAGCTGCACCAGTTCGCGGCATATTTCCTCTTTCCGGCTCTTGTTCCCTTTTTGCATCTGCGGACGGTGGCAATACATTCTGTCTATGCCGCTGAGGAGCATGTTCAATGTGCTTTGAGCCATTTTTGTATCGGGAGGATAGGGACCGGTCGTGATGCGTGCCCATAAGGCAAAATAGTCCTTGAAATAGGAGGCGACGGTAGGGTTGACAGCCAGTACCGGATACTCCAGTATGTTGGAGAAGGAGCTCAATGTAGACTGGATGAGGTTGACTCCATTGAGGCAATGGGAAGAAAACCCCACGAATCCCAGGCACACTTTTTCCTTTTGTTCGTAAAACTGTATGATGGTTCCGGGAAGCAGGGTAATAAAATCCCCTTGCTTGATTTCCGTATCCATCAGATTGATGGATACCGTGATGGAACCTTCTATGCATAGTGCAAAGATGCATGCTTTCAGGCGGCACGACTGTTTGTATATGTTTAGAATGTCTTCCGTTACTTCAGTCCATGCAATCATGTCTACTGGCAGGTCGACTTGAGGAAATTCCATACGCTTTGTCGTTTAGAGTTCGCACAAAGGTAATTCTTTTCCGGGAAAAAGTAACGGAAGACATTCTGTTTTTAAAATGAAATGTTCTTTTTAGAATTCAAAAAAGTACTATATTTGCTTGCATGAAACTGGAAATATCAGATTGGAACATGATTCCTTATGCCGGAGCATGGAGCCGGCAGACGGAATGGTTTGACGCACTTGTACACGCCAAGCAGGCAGGAGAGTGCTATGTCAATCATATTGTGCTCTGCGAGCATCCCCATGTCTATACATTGGGGCGTAGCGGAAAAGAAGGGAATATGCTGCTGGGAGAAGAACAACTGCGCAGGATAGGGGCTACGCTCTATCATATTGACCGTGGCGGAGACATTACGTATCATGGTCCGGGACAGTTGGTCTGTTATCCTATTCTGAACCTTGAGGACTTTTCTTTGGGGTTGAAGGAGTATGTGCATCTGCTGGAAGAGGCGGTAATCCGTGTTTGTGCTTCGTTTGGCATCGCCGCCGGACGCTTGGAGAAGGCAACGGGCGTATGGTTGGAGGGCGATACTCCCCGTGCCCGTAAGATTTGTGCCATCGGCGTGCGCAGCAGCCATTTTGTTACCATGCATGGGCTGGCACTGAATGTGAATACTGATTTACGTTATTTCAGCTATATCAATCCCTGCGGATTCATCGACAAGGGGGTCACTTCTTTGCAGAAAGAGCTGGGACATGAAGTGCCGATGGAGGAGGTGAAGGAGCGTCTTTGCAAGGAGCTGGTAAATCTTTTGTCATGAACTATCTGGCACATATATTTCTTTCCGGTTCGAACAGAAAAGTACAGTTGGGCAATTTTGTAGGCGATGCCGTAAAGGGAAGCTCCTATAAGAATTATCCGCCGGATATAGCCAAGGGTATTCAGCTTCACCGCGCTATTGACGACTATACCGACCGTCATCCGGCAGTCTGCGAGGTGGTGCATAGGCTTCAACCAGAATTCGGACGGTATTCGGGGGTATTGCTGGATATTTATTTCGATTATTTGCTGGCTTCCCGTTTCGAGTCGTTCTTCGGAGTTTCCTTGAGGAGGTATACCCGGACTTTCTATCTTTCCCTCCTCATCAATTACCGCTATCTTCCGCTACGGTTCAAACGTTTTATCTGGCATTTTATCCTGACCGACCGTTTGCGGAAATACGCCACTCTGAACGGAATAAGAGAGTCTTTGAACATCATGGTGGAATATCATCATATTGATATATCCGTAGATAAGGCAATTCGATACCTTGAAGAGCACGATGAGGAACTGTTTGCTGTGTTCCAGCCATTTTTTATTGAATTGCAGAGGTTTTGTGCTGAATATCAGCATAATTATAAGTCACAATTTTAAGGACGAAGAAGGAATGAATATCGTGTCGGCAAGGAATTAATATCCTGCCGACACGATATTTGTTTTTTGTATCACACGTTGTTGATTTCCTGCATGACATGTTATTGATAGCTTGTGCCCTGTGGAATCAGCTTCCCGTACTCCGCTTCTCCCTTGCCAGTACCGAGATGATGTACCCTCCCTTGCTGTTCACCTTGTTCCAGTTCGTCCCATTGAATATTTTCCAGACGTAGTTTCCCAGCCTGCCGTAGTCCGATAACTTCAGAATCTTCCTGATTTCCTCCCGGTCGGTGATGTAGAGCTTTTCCAGATTCAGCATGAGGCATTCCAGGTTGTGCGTATTCCTGTTGTAGGCATATCCGGGAATGTCTAAATCAGGATTTCCCTGCGCTCCTCCGCTTTCCCCGGGGGGAGTAAGAGGGGGAAGTGCTCTACTTTCTTTTGCTTTGCTTTCTTTTACTTTGCTTTCTTTGCTTTGTTTGGAATTGCATGCATTTTCGGGGAAAATGTCTGCATCCTGCGTGCAATTTTCCCGTTTTTGCGTGCAAGTCTTGTCCTTGTCCGGTTTATCTTCCTCCGTCTCTACCTGCAGATAGGGTAGGGTGGTGAGGTCCCTTTTTCTTCTTTTGGTGGCTTCCAGCCATATTTTCTGTATCTCGGTAGAGGTCAGTACCCCTTGCTCCTTATAGGTTTTGGGGTCGAAAAAGGCTTTCTCCACCAGGATGTCCACGATTCCCTGCATCTCCTGCTCGTTGATGTCCTTTCCCGCCTTGTTTGTGAACAGTGTGCATTGCTCCGCGTTCCATTTCAGGTAATATCCGTTTTCCTTGTGTATCTTGCACAGCAGTTTCATTACCGCCGCCGTTCCTTTCAGTCCGAACCTGGCTTCCACCAGTTCCACTGCTATCTCTTCGAATAGATTTACTTTGAGGGGGAAGTATAGCATTCCCCCGTACATCATGGCCATTGTTTTTAGTGTTTAATGATTAGTGATTAATGGTTAATGGTTAGCATATGGGGCTCCATTCGAGGAAGTTCTCCAGCTGGAAAGTTTTCCATGCCTGCAGTTCCACATCCCAGAAAGCTATGGTGCTTGTCACTCTTGTGATGTCATAATCTCTTCTGAAGTCAGCCTTGTAGGGCAGTAAGGTGGCTTTCGCCAGCCTGAATGTCCCGTCCTGCTTGTGGTAGGCTATGAGTGCGTGTCCGTATTGCATGTGGTCTATCAGGCTTTCTATCCGTCGGGCCATCCATGTGGCGCATGTTTCCGTGTAGTTCTTTTCCAGCATGATACGTATTTTCCATAGGTTTCTCAGTGCTTCGTGAAGTGAAGCGTTCTTTGTCGACTTTCTCATCTTGTTGTCTTTAAAATTAATAATTGTATTAGTTTGGCAGGAGGTACGCTTGTATATAAAAAAGATGCCGCATTCATTGAGAAAGCGGCATCTGCAGGCGGTGTGGCTTCATCCTTACCAAAGTGGCGGCAAAGATAAGTGGTTTATTCCTTAAGTTGTTTATATTTAATTATTGTCAATAAGTTTTGTGGTTTCTGCCCTTTTTTGTTTTATTCCCTATATCTCTCCTGCTACCTTCATTTCCCGCCACACTTCACCGAACTCTTGTATTATAGTGTTTTCTGACAGTCTTTTATAGTCTGGCGTTCTGAAGTCGAAATGTGAGTATGCCCATTGTGCCAATGCCTTGTTGCTTGTCGGCTTTTCTTCTATAAAGTATCTTGATTTTTTCCATAGGATGATGTCTTTAATGACTTCTTTCCTATATTGTGGCAGTATTCCTATAACCTCCCCACTTGAGGGACGTCCTACTCCCGCTTTCGGAGCTGATATGCCGTGCTTTACATTCGTTTCTAGGGGGTCTCTTTTTGTTTTTTTTCCTTACTTTGGAGTGTCTCTTTTGCCTTCATTTTCTAATGTTTTTGGGTTAATAATTAAAATTACTGTAGTTTGTAAAATAAATGCAAAGGTATATCAAGTTTTTTGTTTTTGTGGAGTAAGGATGGAGATAAAAAGCTGGGTTTTATCTTTATGATGGGTTAATGCGTTGATATATAAATGGAAATGACTTTGACTTGGAAGTGTTTTTTAAACGTTCGTTTAATG
>NZ_QTLV01000004.1:0-114537 GCF_003602795.1 Bacteroides sp. AF34-31BH | reverse complement strand
AAGTGTTTTTTAAACGTTCGTTTAATGGACGTCAAATTTCAGGAAATGAAATAGGGAATGAGTTAATAAAAGGGAATGGAAATTTTAAATATTAAATAAGATACTTAATATACTGAATTACTGTAGATTAAACTGAGATACGATGGGTTTTCCAAAATATTTTTATTAAACATTTTGAGGATATAAAAAACAGTCTTATCTTTGCGTCCATTAAACGAACGTTTAAAAAACGCTTTTTGTTTGTAATCCGTTCGTTTATAGTCTCTTACCAGAAGGTAATGACGAACTGCAAAAAAACTGTTGGCAAGAAGGGCACAATGCTTGCTGTATTTTACATAAGGTGCTCGCAAATGATTGGATACCAGGTATATACCGAGGGTCCAAAGCCCCAGAGGAACACTCTTTTGTGAACAAAACAACGAAAATGGAAACGGATAACGAGGTTGAAGTCTGGCATGCCATGCGTGCCACATACCGCAGAGAGCTTGATGCGGTGCATCTTCTCGAGAAGGAGAACCTCGGCTGTTTTGTCCCCATGCAATATAAGGTAAGTATCCGTAAGGGTAAGAAAGTCCGTACTTTGGTTCCCGTCATCCGTAATCTGGTTTTTGTCCATGCACGTCCTTCCGACGTACAGCGTGTTAAGTCTCAAATTACTTATTTGCAATATATAACCGATACCCGCAGTGGTCAGAAGATAATTATTCCCGACCATGAGATGCAGCGCTTCATCGCCGTTGCCGGAACCTATAACGACCATTTGCTTTATTTCCAGCCCGAAGAGTTGAATCTGTCGAAGGGAACTAGAGTCCGTATTACGGGTGGTGACTTTGCAGGTCAGGAGGGTATTTTTCTGAAAGTAAAGGGGGCACGTGACCGCCGTGTGGTTATAGAGATACAAGGTGTCATTGCTCTTGCCATGGCCACTATCCATCCGGATCTTATAGAAGTGATCGGCTGAATTATAATTCATAATTTACAACTCATAGTTCACAATTCATAATTCAAAAAATGTCCTCCTCCCTTTTCGAAGAAGCAATTAATCTCCAGCGTGCTGCGCACGAACTGATGTATTTAGGTATGGACGGTAGTCCTATCTATAGTGATGACCTTTCCCGCCGCAACGGTGAGGTTTACCGCTTGACTGCGGCTTTGTATGGTTCCAGTGCCCGAGGTACTACTACGGAAGAACAAGCAAACGTCTGTCTTGCTCTCCTGATGGGGTATAACGCATCGTTCATTGACCATGGCGAGAAGCAGGATCACCTCCAGAAGATATTAAACCGTTGCTGGAATCTCCTTGATACCCTTCCCGCCTCGCTGTTGAAACTCCGTCTGCTTACTGCCTGTTATGGAGAAGTGTTCGATGAGCCCCTGGCCGACGAAGCCCGGAAGATTATTTCTTCCTGGGACTCCGCATCGCTCACTGCCGAACAGCAGGAAGCTGTCGAGGAATTCCGGAATGTAGTTGACAATCCCTATCCGTGGGAATATCTTGAGGACTAAAACAGGTGAAAGTTTTCTCGCAAGGCAAAAAAAATGGAGTGGAGAATGTAAGAGACACGGGAAAAGTTAAAGGCATATAGAGCTAAACATACAAGTGATATATTCATGTAATGAGTGAAAAGGATTCCACGCATTGTATTACGAAAAATAGCCTCCAGAGAAACGGATTATATGGCATTTCTGCCAATGAATATAGTAAAATAACTTATTATTTGATTAAAAATATAACTCAAAGTGGGTTATACCCCCTTTAGTAGATGCCCAATATCTATTGAATATCCGGGAAGCGTGGTACTAACTCTTTCATTACTACGCGAAGTAATAAATATAAATCACCTTTGGTTCCACCTTCCCGGATTAGTTTGATTTTTTCAGTGTGTGACATATAAGAATCTAACAAACATTAAATTATGCGTCGAGTCTTATTTCTGATTTTATGTCTTTTTATTTTCTTCGGTTCTGCCTATGCCCAGCGCATGTCCGACGAGCAAGTGGTTGAATATGTGAAACAAGCACAGGCAGCCGGAAAATCTCAGAAGCAGATGACTGCCGAACTGTTGCGCCGTGGTGTGACCCGCGAACAGGTGCTCCGCATCAAGGATAAATATGAGAACTCGGGTGTTGCTGTCCCGGGTTCCGAAGCTCCCTCACAGATGCGCAAGCGTTCGGTTGCTGTGGGAGAATCCTACGAGGCTGCCGAACTGGATGACCAGAAAGCGGTTGTTGATGAGAGACTTGAAAGCCAGTCCGCCCCTGAGGCTGCCGGCATACAGATTTTCGGTCATAATCTGTTCCAGAACCGTAATCTCTCCTTTGAACCTAGTGTGAATCTGGCTACTCCGGCAAATTATCGGCTGGGGCCCGGTGACGAGGTGATCATAGATATCTGGGGAGCTTCCGAGAATACCATCCGCCAGACCATCAGTCCCGAGGGGAGTATCCAGGTGAAAGACCTCGGTCCCGTTTATCTGAACGGCATGACTGTTAAAGAAGCCAACGCTTATCTGCAACGGGAACTGTCCAAGATCTATTCCGGTATCGGAGGGGGGGATCCCAATTCACAGATCCGTCTGACTTTAGGCGATATACGTACCATCCAGATCCATATCATGGGTGAGGTCACGGTGCCGGGTACTTATACACTTTCGGCCTTTTCCACGGTTTTCCATGCCTTGTACCGTGCCGGTGGTGTGAATAATATCGGTAGCTTGCGTGACATCCGTCTGGTTCGTAACGGAGAGACGATAGAGCATTTGGACGTCTATGAGTTCATCATGCAGGGCAAGATGAATGACGATGTCCGTCTGCAGGAGGGCGATGTGATTATCGTGAGTCCCTACCAGTCGTTGGTCGAGATAGTAGGCAAGGTGAAACGTCCCATGTATTATGAAATGAAGCCTGCCGAGACGGTTGCTTCCTTACTGAAGTATGCGGGTGGCTTTATGGGAGATGCCTATAAGAAGGCTGTACGCATCATCCGTAAAAGTGGACGTGAACATCAAGTATATAATGTGGATGAGATGGACTATTCCGTATTCCGTTTAGACGACGGTGACTTAATGACGGTTGACGCCGTACTCGACCGTTTTGAGAACAAGGTTGAGGTCAGTGGTGCCGTCTATCGTCCGGGGCTTTATCAGTTGGACGGTGAGGTGAACACGGTGAAGCAGCTGATAAAGAAGGCTGAGGGACTCCGGGGAGATGCTTTCCTTGCCCGTGTCCTTCTGGACCGTGAGCGTGAAGATCTTACGCACGAAATGGTTGCCGTTGATCTGGAGGGTATTATGAACGGTACGGTTTCTGATATACCCCTTCAGAAGAACGACCATCTGTATGTTCCCGGTATCCATGACCTGAAGGAGAGCGAGACGGTCTCCATTTATGGTGAGGTGCTCAATCCCGGTACTTTCCTGTACTCCGATAACTTAACGATAGAGGATATGATTGTCCAGGCGGGAGGTCTTACCGAGGCTGCCGCCACTACCTGTGTGAGCGTGACGCGCCGCATCAAGGATCCCAAGAGTACTGCCTACAGCAGCAAGCTTGCGGAGACCTTCACCTTTGACATCAAGGACGGTCTTCTGACGGGTGCCGGTAGTTTCTACCTGCAACCTTTCGATGTAGTCCAGGTTCGTCGCAGTCCTGCCTACCAAGTTCAGCGCATGGTGACGGTTGCGGGTGAGGTACTTTTCAGCGGCAGCTATTCGTTGTTGAAAAAGAATGAACGTCTGAGTGATGTGATAGGTCGTGCAGGCGGAATTACTCCGGCGGCATATATAAAGGGGGGACGTTTGATTCGCAAGCGCAATGATGAGGAACGTCGGCGTGAGACGGATGTGCTTCGCATAGCTCAGGGTGGTGAGGGGAAGGATAGCATCTCTGTGGACAAGCTTGCCATCTCTGAGACTTATGCAGTAGGCATCGATATGGAAAAGGCTCTGTTTAATCCGGGAAGTGACTATGACATTGTCCTGCGTGAGGGAGATATCGTTTATATTCCTGAATACGTCAATACGGTGAAGATCAGCGGTTCAGTGATGTATCCTAATACAGTAACCTGGGAGAAAGATGCCAAGCTGAAACATTATATCAATATGGCAGGTGGTTATGGCGAAAATGCGAAAAAGAAGAAAGCATACATCATTTATCTGAATGGTACGGTAGCCCGTGCTAAGAAGAGTGACAGTGATTTAATCCAGCCGGGTTGTGAGATTGTGGTTCCCACGAAGTCTGAGAGGAAGCGTCTCCAGCTTTCCGAGATTATGGGTATGAGCTCCATGACTGCAACGATTGCGGCGATGGTGGCTACGTTGACTAATGCTTTTAAATAAGAAACAAGTGGAAGATATAAAAAGAAAGGATGCTGATATGAATGACGAACAGCAGAATAAACATCCACAGGAAGAGGAGATTGATTTGCTAGAGCTTGCCTTGAAGGTCTGGGCAGAGCGCAAGTGGATATTGAAGTGTTGCGGCTATGCAGTGATTGTGGGACTGGTGATTGCTTTCAGTATTCCGAAAGAATATACAGCTACAGCTACAATTGCTCCGGAGTTGTCGGATGGAAAGAGTGGGGGAGGATTGTCTTCTCTTGCTGCCATGGCAGGATTTAATATAAATACTTCTTCTGGTGCTGATGCTATCTATCCTGATTTGTATCCCGATATTGTGAGTTCGACTCCCTTTATTATTGGTCTTTTCAATATTCCAGTGAAAGACCTAGAGGGGAAAATAGATACTACACTTTATTGTTATTTGGACAAGTATCAACGTTCTCCTTGGTGGAGTGTGATAACTTCTGCTCCTTTCAAGGCTCTTGGATGGGTGGTTTCTCTGTTTAAGGATGAAAAGGATGAGGATAGAATTACAAAGCTTAACCCTTTTCACTTGACAGTAAAAGAATCATCCATTGCAAAACTTTTGAGTAATAGCATCAGTGTTTCTGTTGACAAGAAGACGGGGCTTGCCACTTTGTCTGTTACGATGCAGGATGCTCATATTGCTGCCTGTTTGACAGATAGTGTAATGTATCGTTTGCAGAACTATGTTACGGATTACCGTACAAATAAAGCTCGTCAGGATTTTGAGTTCCAAAAGAAGCTTTTTGAACGTAAAAAGAAAGAATATGAGACGGCACAGGAGAATTATGCGAAGTTCTCTGATACTAACAAAAATATTATTCTTCAGAGTTACCGTGCTGAACAAGTACGATTGGAGAATGAAATGAATCTTGCCTATCAAGTATATACAAGTGTTGCACAACAATTGCAAATGGCTGAGGCGAAGGTACAGGAGATAACCCCCGTCTATACGGTGGTTGAACCTGCAATGGTACCCATTCGAGCATCGAAACCTGGTAAAGGAATGATATTGGTCGGTATTATCTTCACAACCGGAATTGTTTGTATTAGTTGGATTTTATTCCTGAAAAATATATTTTTGATTTTAAGGAAGAAGGGTAATCTCTCAAATAGATGTTAATAAATCAGGAAACTATTGAGGTTTTGTCTTTAGGATAAAAGTAACGGATTTGTCATAGTATTATTATCTGTAGATTGTATTCATAAATTTGTTTTAAATGTCAATTTATACGAGCAATAACAGTCGCATTGCCAAAAACACGATTTTACTTTATTTCCGAATGATTCTTACGATGTTGGTATCGCTTTATACCAGTCGTGTAGTATTGAACACCTTGGGGGTTTCTGATTTTGGTATTTATAATGTAGTAGGTGGTATCGTAGCAATGTTGGGATTCTTGAATGTATCAATGTCTGTTACGACACAACGATTTATTACATTTGAGTTAGGCCGTGGTAATTATAAACGTCTTCGGATAGTATTTAATACTAGTTTGTTGATATTGGCTATACTATCATTGATATTGGTTTTGATAGCAGAAACTTTGGGACTATGGTTCTTATGGCATAAAATGCAGATACCTGTTGAGAGGATGGATGCAGCATTTTATGTGTTTCAGGGTTCTATTGTGACAGCGGTCATATTTATTATGAGTGTTCCTTTTAATGCTATTATTATTGCTCATGAGCGGATGAGTGCATTTGCATATATATCTATTATAGAGGTACTACTCAAGTTGGCCATTGTATATTTATTATTGTTTTTTCCGTATGATAAATTAGTATTGTATGCTTTTTTGATAGTATGTGTACAATTTGTAATTTTCTTGTCCTACAGATTTTATTGTATAGCGAACTTTCAAGAATCCAGATTTATGCTAGTGTTCTGTTATCCGTATTTAAAAAAAATGGCAGGGTTCACAGGGTGGACTTTCTTGGGTAATTTAGCTTCTGTAACCTATACGCAAGGTTTGAACATTTTACTTAATCTATTTTTTGGCCCTATGATTAATGCTGCCCGTGGAATTGCGGTACAAGTGCAAAATGCTATCACTCAGTTCTCAATTAATTTTCAGATGGCATTGAATCCCCAGATAACTAAAATGTATGCCATTGATGATTTGCCGTCCATGTATAAATTGATAGAACGTAGCAGTAAGTTTACTTTCTGTTTATTGTTACTTTTGTCATTTCCGGTGATACTCGAAGCTGATTTTATACTTAAGTTATGGTTGGGTATTGTGCCTAAATATACTGTACTTTTCTTGAGACTGATACTTTGCACTGCTATTATAGATGCTGTTGCAAATCCATTGATGGTGTCTGCGGCAGCTACAGGTAAAGTGAAATTGTATCACTCGGCGGTAGGAGGATTGTTGCTCACTATCTTACCTATTTCATATGTAGTGTTAAAGAATGGAGGTGCTCCTGAATCTGTTTTTATAGTACATTTGCTCATCTGCGTGATAGCATTTGTTGTACGTTTATACATCCTACAATCCTTAATATATTTAGACATAAAGCGTTATTTGTATAATGTTGTTGGTAAGAGTGTGTTGATTATGTTAACAGCGTTGCCCCTTCCTGTAATGTTGAAGTTTTTTCTGGTTGATAACGCTATTTTCTCATTGATGGTGGTCTGTGTAGTATGTTTATTTGCAGTGTCTATATCATCTTTTTATATAGGGCTAGATAAATATGAACGTTGTTTTATAAAAGAGAAGCTATCTGTTTTATTGCTTAAAGTAAAGGGTGGTAAAAAAAATACTTGATGATTTCTGTTACATATGAAAGTTTTAGTCAAGGTTTATGCTAATTATAATTTAGGTGATGATTTGTTTCTACACTTATTGTTCAAAAGGTATCCTACTGTCACTTTTCGGCTGATAGCTCCGGATTCTTATGAGTTCTTTTTGAAGCATTATCATAATGTGGAGCGAGTATCTGAACCTCACTTGAATTTGCCATGGTTAATGATAGTCAGACTCTTTCGATTGTTTTACTGTTATAGATTATCTGGGTGTGTACTTAGAAGAAAATGGATAAAACTCTTTCAGGATGAGTCTCTTACTTCTGATGCCTATTTGTATATAGGTGGTTCTATTTTTATGCAACATGAGCCGAGATTGTTATTACAAGATAGTTTGAATAAGCTGATTAATGAGTATTTTGATAAGTCGTACATTATAGGAGCAAATTTTGGCCCTTATGTACGGCAGAGTTATTTGGTCTACTATCGTGATGAGGTGTTTCCTCGTTACACTGATGTTTGTTTTAGAGATACGTACTCTAGCCATTTATTTAAGGAGTTGAAAAATGTGCATGTTGCTCCTGATATCGTGTTTAATTTGCCACCACTTAATGTTGAAAAAAACTATAAGAGTGTTGGTATATCCGTGATGGATTTTACTAATCGTCCTGGCATTCAAAATATAAATAGTTTGTTTGTGGAAAAGATAGTGGATGCTATTGAATCTCTTTCTAAAGAAGGATATTCTTTTACTCTTTATTCTTTTTGTGAAAGAGAAGGTGATGAAATAGCAATTCGGAACATTCAAAACAAGTTGTCTGATTCGAAATTAGTAAAGACTTGCTATTATAGAGGAAATATAGGTGCTTTTCTGTCAGATTATGCTACTGTGGAAACTATGGTTACCACTCGTTTTCACTCTATGATATTAAGTTTGGTTTTCAAACAACAATTGTTACCCTTGATATACAGTGATAAGGTAATGAATGTTCTGGCTGATTTAAATTATAAGGACAACTTATACCACATTAATGATATAGGTTTGTACAATGTGACGGAGGCGATACGTATGGCGCGCATAGTAAATTATGATAATCAATATTATCAAAATGCGGCTGTTGCACAATTTGAAAAACTGGATCAGTTGTTGTTCTGATAATAATTTGCGTTATATTATGATTAAAGAGTTGCTAAAGGGTATTTATTCTAATATAGTGTCATATCAAAGTAAAAAAAAAATCATGAAATCTCTTAAAAGAAGAGGTGTAGAAATTAACCTTCCTTTTTACATACATGATTATAACCGTTTGATAATTTCCCCTCCTTGCTATATAGGACCTGATTCATGGTTCGTCTTACGTGCAAATTTGTATATAGGGTCTGGAACTATTATAGGACCTCGTTGTAGAATACATACTTCTAATCATAATTGGAGAGGAAATATGTTGCCTTATGACGATAAGTATATTGTAAAAGAAGTGCGTATAGGTAATAATGTTTGGATTGGTGCTGATGTATCCATAATGCCTGGGGTTACTATAGGTGATGGTGCTATTGTTGCAGCATGTGCTTGTGTGGCAAAAGATGTGCCTCCTTTAGCTTTGGTTGGAGGAAATCCGGCAAAAGTGATAAGTTACCGTGACGAGCAATTATACAATAAGTTGGTTGATTCCAGTCAAGTGTATTTGCTTTTAAAGCATAAAGGTGAAACAGTTACAGATGAATCCTTACGTTGTGTAAGTGAGTAGTATTTACGCTTAAATGATAACTAATTGGTTGATAAAAATAATCTAATGACAAAGTTCTCTATAATAGTACCAGTATATAATGTTGTTTCCTATCTTGAAGAGGCAATAATGAGTGTAATGAATCAAGATTATGGAAATTTTGAATTAATTTTGGTGGATGATGGAAGTACGGATGGATCGGATAAAATATGTGATGATTATTCAACTGGAGGAAACGTTCGATGCTTGCATACCACTAATTGTGGAGTGAGTAGAGCAAGAAATATAGGTCTTGATGTGTGTACTGGAGATTGGGTATTGTTTTTAGATTCTGATGATTGGCTTGATAGACATACTTTGTCCCGAGTAGCTTCTGCTACAACATTGGGTGTTGATATTGTTCAGTTTGGATTCACTAAAATATCTAAGAAAGAATATTGGGATCGTATCCCGCAAGGTAGAGGATTATATAATAATATTTTGGACTACCATAACTCATTTAGTTATATACCTGGTATAGCCGGTTACGCTATAAAAAAAGAAATAATAGATAGGTTTGACCTTCGTTTTTCACAAGGTATAAGATATTCAGAGGATCATGAGTTTATATTAAAATGTTTTATTACAGCATCTTCTTTTTTTGTAATTCATAATTCATTTTATTATTATCGGGATAGAGATGGCTCAGCTGTAAATCAACCTAAGCAGTACAGTACGGCTTTAGGGTGTTTAAAGGTTATTAGAAATGTTAGTCGGTATGTAGCAGAACATTCTTTGCCACAATCTTCCTTTTTGTCGTATTGGATTGAATATTCATATCGTGAGTATTATTCAATCATAGCGTTACTTCCTTTTTCTTGGGGTATCTATCGGACTTACTATAAAGATTTCATTCAATATTTGTCAATAATTGATAACAATCAACCGCCTTTATTCCTTTTTTACTTGATACGGATAGAAATAGCTAAATTGAAGCAGCTATTACTTAAATTATATTTGAATAATAAATTGGTGTATAAAATAGTAAGGTCGTTTCGGTGATCTGATGAAATTATGTATTCTGCTCCATATAATTTAGTAATAAGTCTTTTTTCTATTTTGGCATTTTTGTCTTTTAACTACAAGAAGGCAGAAGCAAAGAATTATTATGTTGTATTTTTCATTTATCTCATATTCTTTGGATTTAGGGGCTATGTTGGTTCTGATTTCTTTATGTATTATGAACTATTTCATAATCTGCCGGAGTTTGACACAAATTGGTCTTATAAGATTATAGAAGGTTTAGAATTGGAGAAAGGTTTTCTCCTTTATATGACTTTTATAAAGACATTATGTAGTGATTATTCATTTTTTGTGTTTATAAATTGTTTGATAAATATTACATGTATATTATTATTCATTAGACGTTATTCATCAAATGTAGCTCTTTCTATCATAATATTCTTGGAAATAGGTGGTTTGGTGTTTGAAACGGATGTACTTCGTAATATGAAGGCAATGCTTATATTTTTACTATCCATTAAATATATAGAGCAAAAAAGACTATTACCCTATTTTTTACTTAATTGCATAGGCTTTACTTTTCATAGTTCATCTATTATTTATTTCCCTATGTATTGGATTCTGAATAAGCCTATTGGACTAAAAAAGTTTTGGCTTCTATTTATTTTAGGAAATGTTGTGTTTTTAGGGCAGATACACATCCTATCCATGATGATAACCCCGACTTTATCACTTTTGGGTGGTAGGTTTGCTTTATTGCAAAGTAATTACTTGGACACAGGAATATTGAGTGATTACGGACTTACTATGGGATATTTCTTAAGAATTGCCGTAGCTGTTCTTATAAGTTTCTATTATGACAGTTTAATTAAACTGAAACCATATAATGTGATTTTTTTAAATGCTTTGATGATTTACCTTTTATTGTTCTGTTACTTCAGCGAAATACGAATTTTAGCCATACGAATGACTAACTTGTTTTTCTTTTCTTATGCAGTAATAATTCCCCAAATTGTGTCCCTTTTGCATATCCGTAACAATCAATTGATTTATATTGGGCTGATTTGTATAATATCAATGTTAAAAGTTCGAGGAAAAACTAATATTCCTATTTATGAATATGATTCAGTCTTGTTTGAACATAAGGGGCCTTATGAGAGAAAAATGAATGTTTACGATTTTTATATGAAAATAGAATAGATGTTTAGTGTAGTTATTCCTTTATATAATAAAAAACATACAATAAGAGAGTGTATTGCTTCTGTATTGTCTCAAAGTTATCAAGATTTTGAGTTGTTGGTTATAGATGACGGTTCCACTGATAATAGTTTTCAAGTGGTCAGTGAGTATTCAGATAACCGAATTCGTATAGTACAACAATCTAATGGAGGAGTTTCTAGTGCACGCAATTTGGGGCTGAAACTTGCTAAGTCAAAATACGTGGCTTTGCTTGATGCTGATGATCTTTGGATGCCTGATTATTTAGAAAAGATGAATAGCTTTATAGAATCCTATCCTTTTTGTGCTCTCTATGGTTCACGACAATATGTTGTGGATGGAAAAGGACACAAGAAGTTATCTGATACTTTGGGGCAAGAACAGTTTTATTTATTTCACAAAGAAGAATACTTTAAATATGCTACAGATGCAATTTTATTTCATACTTCCGCGGTAATTGTCAATAAGGAGATTATACAGGCTCATGGTTTATCCTTTAATACAAACTTAAAGAAAGGTGAAGACTTAGATTTTTTCTTTCGTATTGCTTTAAAGGAAAATACAGCATTTTTAAATGAGCCTCTTACTGTTTATAATTTGGAGGTGGAGGGTAGTGCCATGCGTTCGTATTGCGATTTATCCAATAGATTAATTGGCAATATTGGGCAATATAGGGAGGCTATGGAAAGTTACAAAAGTGTACGGATATTCTTTTCAGAATATATTCTTTCTTGCATACCGTTATTGATATTAGAACATGAGCCAACGAGTGTTATAAAGACTCTTTCGCGATTGATTGATGTCGATGCACTACCTTTGATAAAGAAAGTCTACTATTATCTTCCACTTTCGATGAAATTATTTATTTATAAACTATATATGCGGTAGGTATGAAGAGTTTAGGGATTATTACTATTCATCGTATATTTAACTATGGCTCTGTTTTTCAAGCTTATGCTCTTCAACAAGTATGTGAGGATTTAGGTTATAGAACAGAAATAATTGATTATCGCTATCCTAATGTGCAGCATCAGAATAATAGGTTTGCAACAATGGGGAATTCTCAGTCAAATGAGCCTAAATGGATTAAATATCTATTTGTAAAAGCTTTGTTGCGACAACACAAAGGGATCAGTAATTTTGTGTATCGGTATCAGCATTTATCGCCTATCACTTATAATTCTCCGGAAGAACTGAAGAAAAATCCTCCACGGTATGATGTATATATTACAGGTAGTGATCAACTTTGGAATCCGTGTTATTGTAATGGTGATCCGGCTTTTCTCCTTCATTTTGCTCCGGATGATGCACTGAAGATCTCTTATGCTGCAAGTATTGGAATGAGGGATATACCCTTAGAATTGCATATGCTTTATAAAGAACTATTAGACCGTTATAAACACATCTCAGTGAGAGAAGACTCCGGTATAAATGTAATTCGTGATATTACGGGAATGGAAGCAAAAGCTGTGCTTGATCCTACATTGCTTCTTGATAAAGATGAGTGGAATAAGATAGCTGTGCCTAAACGTTTAATAAAAAAAAAATATATACTCTGCTACTATCTTAATTATACATTCAATGCTTTTCCTTATGTGGATGATTTGACCGCTTATATGCAGAAGCAAACAGGTTATGAAATTGTTCATGTGGCAAGGCCCCCACACAAACTGGTGTATGGTCACACATGGTATCGTGTAGGTGCATCTCCGGAAGAATTTCTTGCTTTAGTTAGAGATGCGGAAATGGTACTTACTACCTCATTTCATGGAACTGCATTTGCTCTTAACTATGGAAAGCCCTTGCTTACGGTAGTGCAAGATAGAAATGCAAGTGATAGCAGACAGGTAAGTTTAATGCATAGTCTTAATCTTGATGCTCAGGTATTGTCTGTAAAAGATGTTTTTCCTGATGAAAGCTTATTTTCCTATAATGTGGGCGAAGAACAAATTCGATTATCGGCATTACGAAAAGAATCCAGACAATTTTTAATTGATGTACTTCGAGATGAATAAGATGGAACTCTGTGATGGTAACAACTGTACACAATGCTATGCTTGTCAAACTATCTGTCCTAAAGGATGTATTTCTATGCAGGAAGCGAAGGACGGCTTCTTAGTCCCTGTAATAGATTATGAAGCGTGTATAGCGTGTGGAAAATGTGTGAAAGCTTGTCATAAATTGACTTCATGCATACAGTATCAGACTCCCATAGAGACTTATGCTTGTTGGACAAAGGTATTGGTTGATCGTAAAAAAAGCTCCTCAGGGGGAGCATTTTCGGTCATAGCGCGCAAGATACTTAGTTTGCAAGGTATTGTATATGGAGCATCAATGTGTTCGGATTTGAAGGTAAGGCACATTGGCATAGAGTGTGTTGACGATTTAATTCGGTTGCAAGGTTCAAAGTACTTGCAATCATATGTAGGAAGCATATATAAGGAAATTAAGGCACAACTTTGCAAAGGTAGAAAGGTACTTTTTACCGGGACTCCTTGTCAGGTAGCAGGATTGCTTACATATTTACATCGAAGGTATGACAATTTGTATACTTGTGATCTAGTTTGTCATGGTGTACCTTCGCAGAAGGCGTTTGATATTTATGTTGACAAAATTGGTCTTAGGGGTAAGTGTGAAAATGTGAGTTTTAGATGTACAGATGGCTGGGGATATCAAATGTCCAAATATTTAGTATTCCCAACTAAAAATGAATATAGTGATAAAAGAGTGATATTCCCTAAGAATACCTATTATTTGAGAGCATTTACAAAAGGATTGATGTTTAGTGAAGCTTGCTATTCGTGTGTATATGCCCGACCAGAAAGGGTGAGTGATATTACTTTGGCAGACTATTGGGGAATAGGTGTGAAAATACCATTCAATTATTCTACTTCTAAAGGTGTGTCTTTGATGTTGATAAATAGTGAGAAAGCTTTATCATTGTTGAATGACTGTTCTGATCTATTTATGGAAAAAAGGCCTTTGGAAGAGGCTATAGAAGGTAACTATAATCTTTCACATGTTTCAAAAAGGCCAGAGGGAAGAAATACTTATTTTGAAGATTCTCAAAAATTGTCGATAGATACACTGTCTGCTAAATATGGTATTAAATCTTCTATTCGTGATTATTTACGTCTTTTGAAACAGATGATTAATTCATTTAAATAGAATTCCTTTATGAGAATAAGTTTTGTCGTTCCGGTTTATAAGGTAGAAAAATATTTGGATGAGTGTGTAGAGAGTATTTTGACACAAACATATAAAAATTTTGAGATTATTTTAGTAGATGATGGGTCTCCAGACAGTTGTCCTGCAATGTGCGATGCTTGGGCGGTTAAAGATAATAGAGTCAAAGTGTTGCATAAAATTAATGGAGGTCTTTCTGATGCTCGTAATGCTGGTGTTCGAATAGCGACAGGAGATTATGTGATATTTGTAGATAGTGATGATTTTTGGATAAATAAAGACTGTTTGCAGAAATTGATGGAGGTGGTGAAGAATAATTGCGATTGTGATTTTATCAATTTCAACTGTTCCTATTATTATACAGATACTAATCTTTATCGTAAATGGGTAGCTTTTGATGAAAGATTAGCTTATCCTACAGATAAAAATTCAGCAATGCATTTATTGGTTGCATCGGGTACAATGCCTATGAGTGCATGCTTGAAAGTTATTTCTCGGAAATCTCTTTTAAATATGGGATTGACTTTCGTAAGAGGTATTCGTGGTGAAGATATTGTTTGGTTTATCGATTTGTTGGATGGTTGTGATAAATGTATGTTTGTTAACCATTATATTTATGCATATAGACAAAATGTGGTAGGCAGTATTACCAATACAGATTGTGAACAAAGTTTTAATGACCTTTTTAATCTTCTGAAGTTAGAAATAGAAAGAGTAAATATTCGGACATTTTCAGAGTCTGCAAAGAATGATTTACGTTCTTTTTTAGCTTATGAATTTTGTATTTTGCTTTCTTTAGTAGGCTCACTTAAACTAAATATTCGTGGTGATAAACGCAGGCAATTATTGGAATACAGATGGCTGCTTCGTTTTACCAGTAATCCTAAAGTGAGAATGGTCGCCTGGGTCAATAAGATTCTGGGGATCAGGTTTACCGAATGGTTACTGAAGCTTTATATTAGTAAAATGAAGAGATAAGTGGGGTATAGCGATTGTTTGTAAAAGATATGACAATCAGAAAATATAAAATCATCCGATCTGTAACTGTGGATGAGTCATTAGGTTTTGTTGAACCGATGATTCCATCTTTGAAAGAAAAATATGAGGTGCAATTGTTGTGTTCTCCAGGAAAGAATATTGATCGAATTTGTCAGGAATATGGAGTAAAAGGGCATCGGATATATATGTTCCGTAGAATGTCTCCATTTAAGGATCTTTTATCGTTGTTTCGACTTATTGTAATATTCTGTGAGGAGAAGCCTTATATGGTGCATTCTATGACTCCGAAAGCTGGGTTGCTTTGTATGTTGGCAGCTTGGGTAGCGCGGGTTCCGCGAAGGGTACATACATTCACGGGACTTATTTGGCCAACAGCTTCGGGATTATCTCGCAAGATTTTGATGGTAACAGATTGGTTGACTTGTACCTGCGCAACACATGTGATTCCCGAAGGACAAGGAGTTCTTGATGATTTACAGCGATACATCACAAAGAAACCAATGCGGGTATTGGGATATGGTAATGTTCGTGGCGTGGACATGGTGAAATTCAGTCGTAGGCCAGAGGTTATAGAGCAAGCTAATGTGCTTAGAAAAGAAGGCATGTTTACGTTTATTTTCGTAGGTCGTATTGTGGGAGACAAAGGTATAAATGAGTTGGTTATGGCTTTTTGCAAACTGAACCAGAGATACCCTAATACTCGTCTGTATCTTGTGGGAAGTTATGAATCAGATTTAGATCCAGTGAGGCTTGATATATTGGATACTATTAATACAGATCCTGCGATTGAGGCAGTAGGTTCAAAATCTGCAAATGATTTGTTGGCTTACTATGTTGCAAGTGATTGTTTTGTATTTCCTAGTTATCGCGAAGGTTTTCCGAATACAGTTTTGGAGGCTGGTGCTATGGGGCTTCCATGTATAGTGACAGATATTAATGGTTCCCGTGAGATTATTGAGAATAACAAGAATGGGATGATTATCCCTTCTAAGAATGTGGATGCTCTTTACAATGCAATGAAACAGATGCTTCTGAATAGAGAGCAGACTCAACAATTTATTGCTAATGCAAGACCAATGATCGAAGCTCGTTTTGAGCAAGGATTTGTGCGTAAATGTTTGTATGAATTTTATGAAGAAATAATAAATTGACAGTTTACCATAAATATACCCCCTATGAATGAGAAAATTGTAGTTTTCTGTGCTATCGGAAATTTAGGTGCATATATAGCTATCCATATGAAGGAGTAGGGATATGATGTAATTGCTGTTGGTCATAGGAAAAATGATAACAATTTTTTTGCTGATCGTGGAATAGTTTATTATTCTGTTGACATCAAAGACCCGAAGTCTTTTGATGTTCTCTCACTTGATAATGTATATGTAGTGGCTCATTTCGCAAGCTCATTGCCTTCACGTTATGCGTTTGATCCAATTATTTGAATCCATAACCATTGGTACATTAAATGTATTGAATTGGATGCGAAAAATCAATTGTACAAAAATTGTATTTCCACAAACTCCTTCAGATATGGCAAAATATCATAATTAAAAAGGGCTGATTATACAATTGCTAAAAATGCGGCTATTGATTTAATGGAGTATTATCATGCTGAATATGGAATTTGTTTTTTTTGCACTCCGCTTTTTAAATTTATCAGTATCATCCGAATGCCTACCATTATGAAGATTGTAAAAAGAGAATAATGCCTTACAGAATGTTGATGTACAGGGCGAGTAGAAGTTTACCTATTGAGATTTGGAGAAATTGTAAGAAAAAGAAGGAAATGGTCTATATCAAGGATTTTGTAAGATTAGTTCAGGCTTGCATGGAGTCGGATAAGCAGGGAGGTATTTATAATTGTGATAATGGATGGCAGGTTTCATTAGAAGAGCAGATTAAAGGTATTATTGAAATATTTTCATTTAAAGATAGCCCTTCGGAAATTATTTATTGCCTAGAGAAGCCGGATCCCCTGTAAAATGCTGTTGAGATGACCAAGACTTTTGCTGATTTTCCTATTTATCGTCTGGAATAAATTATTTGGAACAGTTAAGGGATTTTAAAAAAAGAGATGGAAGAGGAACCCATGGTTCAGCTTTGGGGTACGAAAGATAATTATATTTAATAATAATGATGTACGAAAGATATATTAAGCGTATCATTGATTTCATAATAGTGTTTTGTGTATTATTGGTAATCTGGCCTTTTTTGCTCGTAATAATTGTTTTACTACTTCTTTTTAATGAGGGGGCAGGTGCTTTCTTCTTTCAGGAGCGTCCCGGTAAGGGTGGAAAGATTTTCCGAGTAATAAAGTTTAAGACAATGACGGATGAATGTGATGCTGATGGACAGTTATTACCGGATGCTGACCGGTTAACTAAGGTAGGTCGTTTTGTCCGTTCTATCTCAATAGACGAACTTCCGCAACTGATAAATGTGTTGAAGGGGGATATGGCTTTGATAGGACCGCGCCCCTTACTACCTCAATATCTACCTTTGTACAGCAAAGAACAGGCGCGTCGCCATGAAGTTCGTCCAGGTATTACTGGGTGGGCTCAAGTGAACGGGCGGAATGCTATTTCATGGACTAAGAAGTTTGAATTAGATGTGTGGTATGTAGACCATATTTCATTCTTTCTGGACTTGAAGATTATATTCCTTACAATGAGAAAAGTGTTTATGAGAGATGGGATAAATTCGGAGAATGATGCAACAATGGAGGACTTTAATGGAAATAATTAGTCAGCATAAAGATTTGATAACTCCCTGTTTTATTCTTGATCCAAGGGAATTAGTTAGAAGTATTCATGGTTATCAGACTGCTTTGAATAGCCATTTTGAGAAATCAGTCATTGGTTATTCTGTAAAGACTAATTCTACGCCTTATTGTTTGAAGTTAGCTGGCGAAAATGGCGCTTATGCTGAAGTAGTTTCTTATGATGAATATGAGTTAGTTAAGTTATGTGGCTTTGATCAAAGGCATATTATCTACAATGGTCCTATGAAGTCAAAAGAAACGTTTCTTGATGCAGTGATGAATGGGGCGATTGTAAATATTGAAACGAAAAGGGAATTATTATGGCTTCAGGAACTTCCACAGGATAGGATCTTCAGAGTGGGAATCCGTTTGAATATTAATATCAGTCGTATTTCTCCAGAGGATGCTGAAGGGGATAATGATAATAGCCGTTTTGGTTTCTCGGATGATACAATGGAATTTGCTGATGCTATTGGCTTGATAAAGTCTTTATCCAATGTGGTGCTTGACGGATTACATATCCATAGGACAGCTCATAGTCGTAGTATTCGTTTTTATAAAAAATCCATTGGTTATGCTTGTGAAGTAATTAAAAAGTATGGTTTACACTTGGACTACATAGATGTAGGAGGCGGCTATTTTGGCATTTTTTCCAACAAGCCTACTTATCAGCAATATAGTGATAGTTTTTATGAAGTACTGAGCCAACACGGATTGGAACGACTTTGTATTATAGTAGAACCAGGGAATGCATTGGTAGCCTCCTGCTATGACTTTCTTAGTGAGGTAATTGATGTGAAACATGTGGAGGGTGAATGTTGGTTCATTACGACAGATGGTTCACGCAATGACATTGATCCATTTTTCAAGAAATCATCTTATTGGGAAAAAGAGCTTTATCGTACGGAAACATCGGTGGTGAAAAGACAGATTATATCAGGATGTACCTGTCTGGAATATGATCGCTTGTTTACACTTACAGATAAACCGTTACTCAGTGTTGGTGATAGAATCCTTTATAAAAATGTGGGTGCTTATACCATGTGTCTCACCCCGATGTTCATCAGATATGTCCCTAATATTTATGTCAGGGAAATTGATGGTTATTCACTGATAAGGGAAAAGTGGACTGCCGAAGAATATATTCAAAAATCTAAAATTTAAACAGATGGATAACATTTTATTTTGTAGTGTGGGGCGCAGAGCCACTCTACTGAAGGATTTTCGTTTATCAATGAATAGCTGTGGCAAGATTGTGGCGGTTGACCTTAGTCCTGTAGCTCCGGCTCTCTTTTATGCGGATGAGGCTTATTTAGTTCCTCGTATTGATGCTCCGGATTACTATGACAAAGTTCTTGAAATCTGTGAGAAAAGTGACATAAAGGCCATTACTACTTTGATTGATCCTGAAATAGAGCTTCTGGCAAGGCATAGGGAGGATTTGCTTGCAAAAGGTATTTTACCGCTATGTCCTGCTGATTGGACTGCCCGTCTGTGCTTCGATAAATATGAGATGTTTAAGTATCTCCATGAAAAAGGTGTACGTACAGTGCTTACGTATAATTCACTCGAGGGATTGAAAGAAGGTTTGAACAAGGGTGAGATTTTCTTTCCTGTATTTATGAAGCCTATCTCTGGAAGTGGTAGTATAGGTATTGGTAGGGTGAATAATTGGGAAGAGGCAGAGGCTAAGTTTAACGATGGCAAGTTTACTTATATTATTCAAGAATTGATGACGGGTGGTGATTGTGATGCTGACGTTTATGTGGATTGTATCAGTCATAAACCTGTAGCTGCTTTTAGCAAGAAGAAGATAGAGAGCCGGATAGGTGGCGCAAGTAAGACCATTTCTTTCAAAGATTCAAAACTTTTTGATTTTATAGAGGAAGTTTGTTCTGTACTCGAGCTAAACGGTCCTTGCGATATGGATTTCTTTATTAAGAATGGTGAGTATTATTTGTCAGAAATCAATCCTCGTTTTGGTGGTGCTTACCTGCACGCTTATGGAGCAGGTGTAGATTTTATCAAATTGATTCTGAATAATATTCATGGAGTAGAGAACAAATCTGTCATAGGTCAATATGATGAAGACATTATTATGATGATGTATGACGATGTAGTAATTACTCGCAAAGACGAACTGATATCGGATGATTTCCCTTTGATTTAATTGCCAAAATAATCATGTTTGAAAGAAAAAACATTTATCTCTGCCTTGCCCATATGAGCGAGGAGGGTATTGAACAGAAATATGTAAAAGAAGCCTTCGATACGAACTGGGTGGTTCCTCTCGGTCCTAACGTGAATGCTTTTGAAGAGGATTTGAAACGTTTTGTAGGCGAAGGTAAGGAAGTGGTGGCACTTTCGGCCGGTACGGCGGCAGTACATTTGGCTCTGTTGGCTTGCGGAGTGGGACAGGGTGACGAAGTGATTGTACAAAGCTTCACATTCTGTGCGTCTTCGCATCCGGTCACTTATCTGGGGGCTGTTCCGGTATTTGTGGATTCTGAGAAAGAAACTTGGAACATGTCTCCGGAACTGTTGGAAGAAGCCATCAAGGACCGCATTGCCAAGACTGGAAAAAAGCCAAAAGCTATTGTTCCTGTGGCATTGTACGGCATGCCCTATGACTGTACACGTATCATGGAGATAGCCGATAGGTATGCTATTCCAGTGGTGGAAGATGCTGCCGAAGGTTTTGGCTCCCGTTTTAAGGGACAGGTACTGGGGACGTTCGGCAAGTTCGGGGTGCTGAGCTTTAACGGTAACAAGATGATTACTACCAGTGGCGGTGGTGCGTTGATTTGTAAAGATGCCGAAAGCAAGAATCAAATCATGTGGTATGCCACGCAGGCTCGTGAGGCTTATCCTTATTACCAGCATGAGGCGATAGGGTATAACTATCGCATGAGTAATATATGTGCAGGTATTGGTCGTGGTCAAATGACCGTTGCCGATAAGCATATTGCACATCACCGACATGTGCAGGCTCTCTATAAGGAACTGCTTAAGGATGTGGAGGGGGTATTGCTGCATGAAGCTCCTTCGGCTGATTATGACTCTAATTTCTGGCTTTGTACAATCACTCTGGATTCTTCACTTCGCATCAAAGGGCAGGAAAATGCTTATAAGGATGTTGTCAGGACTGCCGTAGGTGGTGCTGCAGGTGTGATTCATGCCGTAGATTGTGCTACAACAGATTGCCAGCCCAACGAGAATGTGGAGGCTTTGCGTGCTTTTATGCTTGGCAAAAAAATAGAGGCACGTCCGGTTTGGAAACCGATGCACAAGCAGCCG
The DNA here is from genome assembly GCF_003602795.1 of Bacteroides sp. AF34-31BH. NCBI lineage: Bacteria > Pseudomonadati > Bacteroidota > Bacteroidia > Bacteroidales > Bacteroidaceae > Bacteroides > Bacteroides sp. AF34-31BH. The sequence goes on along the minus strand of NZ_QTLV01000004.1, from coordinate 93,231 downwards.
GTCTATAAGGATGCTCCGGCTTATATCAATGGGGTATCCGAAGCTATTTTTAAAATCGGTATGTGCCTTCCTGCCGGGCCGTGGGTGACTGATGAAGATGTATATTATATCGTGGAGTGTATAAAAGAGGCCATAGTAAAATAATAGATGAAAATACAGCTTTTTTAACTACGACCTTGACAACGCTGTCGGTTGCCAATACGTTTGTCAATGCGGATTTCATCTATACCGTTGTCTGTTCCGTTCTAGTCTTCTGCTTCTTCAATTTCTGCAAGCGTGCCAAATATTCACCGCCTGATGCTTCATGAGAATATCGGACTACCGCATCGCAAACATCTTATCAGATTATGGCGAATGAGCTGAAGATTCCCCATGTCATAGTATCTTTGACCTATATGGCAGTACAGGCAATCATCATCGTAGGATATCTTGATTAAGTTGGCTTGCCTAATCTGTCAGCTTGTAAATCAATACTTTATGAACTTATCTCAGAAAACAGCTTCAGCGAGGCTGTTTTCTTTGTTTACAGGCAAATATATCCTCACCTTTGCATTGTTGATCAACAAAACGAGATTAAAAACCATGTTGAATTAAAAATGTAAAAAGGAGAAAGAAACTATGCCTTTATTTTATTATGCAAGACAGTCGTCTCTGGCGACAAAAGAGGGTGCCAAACTTTGGCATCTGAGTTTGAAGAAAGTGGGAAGAGCCGTGGATGCACAACAGCTGGCTGAGGTGATTGCCGAGAAGTCTTCCCTGACTTCGGGTGACGTACATAATGTAATCCGTAACCTGATGACGGTAATGAGGAGCCAGTTGCTGAACAGCCGTACGGTGCGTCTGGATGGCCTGGGCACATTCACCATGAAGGTCCGTACGCGAGGTAAGGGAGTGGCCAAATCTGAAGACGTGAATCCCAATCAGGTGACTGCTTTGCGCTGCCAGTTTACTCCGGAATACACGCGCCCGGCTGCCATCGGCACTACGCGTGCCCTGCTCCAGGGTGTGGAGTTTGAGAAATGGACGGGAGTGGTGACTGACAGTAAGGATGATGCCGGTGATGGTGGTAATTCCGGTGGCGGTTCCGACGGTGACCAGGGAGAGAACCCGTTAGGATAAGATGTATTTACTAATTTTGAAAGATTAAAACTATGAAAAAGAACGTTTGGGACAAGATTTTGAAGGTAGTGATAGCTGTTGCTTCCGCCATATTGGGAGCTTTAGGCGCCAATGCAATGAATGTATAAATTGTAGATTTATATAGAATATTAGGAGAAAGGCGGTGAAGGAAAAGCACTTCATCGCCTTTTTGTTATTTTCTTCATTTATAATTCCCTGCCAACCAAAAAATCTTATTACCTTTGCAGGTCACTTTTGGAAACAATAAAAATATAATGATATGAATATCTCTTATAATTGGTTGAAAGAGTATGTCGATTTCGATTTGACACCGGATGAAGTTGCTGCGGCACTGACCTCCATCGGACTGGAAACGGGAAGTGTGGAAGAGGTGCAAACCATTAAAGGCGGACTGGAAGGACTGGTCATCGGCGAAGTGCTGACATGCGAAGCTCATCCTAACTCAGACCATATGCACGTCACTACGGTGAACCTGGGACAAGGTGAACCCGTGCAGATTGTATGCGGCGCTCCGAATGTAGCTGCCGGACAGAAAGTGGTAGTAGCCACGTTGGGTACAAAACTGTATGACGGTGACGAATGCTTTACCATCAAGAAATCAAAACTTCGTGGCGTGGAATCTGTCGGCATGATTTGTGCTGAGGATGAAATCGGTATCGGTACGGACCACGCAGGCATCATCGTACTGCCGGAGACAGCTGTTCCGGGTACGCTTGCCAAGGACTACTATAACATCAAGAGCGATTACGTGCTGGAAGTGGACATCACTCCCAACCGTGCCGATGCTTGCTCACATTATGGGGTGGCACGCGACTTGTATGCCTACTTGATACAGAACGGTAAGCCGGCTACTTTAAAGAAACCTTCGGTAGACGCTTTTGCGGTAGAAAATCACGACTTGGATATTAAAGTAACTGTAGAGAACAGCGAGGCATGTCCCCGATATGCCGGCGTTACGGTGAAAGGGGTTACAGTGAAAGAAAGCCCCGAATGGTTGCAGAACAAGTTGCGTATTATCGGCCTGCGTCCTATCAATAATGTGGTGGATATTACCAACTATATCGTTCATGCTTTCGGCCAGCCGCTGCACTGCTTCGATGCGGATAAGATTAAAGGCGGTGAGGTGATTGTAAAGACCATGCCGGAAGGTACTCCGTTTGTAACTCTTGATGGCGTGGAGCGTAAATTGAACGAACGCGACCTGATGATTTGCAACAAGGAAGAGGCGATGTGTATTGCCGGTGTGTTCGGCGGTCTGGATTCCGGTTCTACGGAAACCACCAAGGATGTGTTCCTTGAAAGTGCCTACTTCCATCCGACATGGGTGCGCAAGACAGCCCGTCGTCATGGATTGAACACAGATGCTTCTTTCCGTTTTGAAAGAGGTATTGACCCGAATGCCACTATTTACTGCCTGAAGCTGGCTGCTTTGATGGTAAAGGAACTTGCCGGAGGTACCATTTCTTCTGAAATAAAAGATGTGTGCGCCGCTCCTGCCAAGGATTTCCGTGTGGAACTTGCCTATGAGAAAGTGAACTCACTGATTGGCAAAGTTATTCCGGTCGATACCATCAAGAGCATCGTGACAAGTCTGGAAATGAAGATTGTAGACGAGACAGCCGAAGGGCTTACGCTGGATGTTCCTCCTTACCGTGTGGACGTGCAGCGCGATTGCGATGTGATAGAGGATATTCTGCGTATCTACGGATATAATAATGTGGAGATTCCGACTACCTTGAAGTCTTGTCTGACTACCAAGGGTGAATATGATAAATCCAACAAACTGCAAAACCTGGTTGCCGAGCAGCTGGTGGGCTGTGGTTTCAATGAGATTCTGAACAACTCGTTGACGCGTGCCGCTTACTATGACAACTTGGAGTCTTATCCGTCGAAGAATCTGGTAATGTTGCTGAATCCGTTGAGTGCAGACTTGAATGCCATGCGTCAGACACTGCTTTTCGGTGGATTGGAAAGCATCTCGCACAACGCCAACCGTAAGAATGCAGACCTGAAATTCTTTGAATTCGGTAATTGTTATCACTTCAACGAAGAAAAGAAGAATCCGGAAAAGGTGCTTGCCGCTTATTCCGAAGACTATCATCTTGGTTTGTGGGTGACTGGCAAGAGGGTTGTAAACTCATGGGCTCATCCGGATGAGAACAGCTCGGTATATGAGCTGAAGGCATACGTTGAGAATGTCTTTGCCAGATTGGGGCTGCACATGCATGATTTGGTTGTCGGCAATCTGACTGATGACATCTATGCTGCCGGTTTATCCGTACAGACAAGGGGTGGAAAGCGGTTGGCTACTTTCGGTATTGTAACAAAGAAGCTGCTGAAGGCATTCGATATTGACAACGAGGTTTACTATGCCGATTTCAACTGGAAAGAATTGCTGAAGGCCATCCGCAATGTGAAGGTGAGCTATACGGAAATCTCCAAGTTCCCTGCCGTGAAACGCGACTTGGCACTGCTGCTCGACAAGAAAGTGCAATTTGCGGAAATTGAGAAGATTGCCTACGAGACGGAGAAAAAGCTGCTGAAGGAGGTCTCTCTCTTCGACGTTTATGAGGGTAAGAATCTGGAAGCTGGTAAGAAGAGTTACGCGGTGAGCTTCTTGCTGCAGGATGAGAATGCCACGTTGAACGATAAGCAGATTGACAAGATTATGTCCAAACTGGTGAAGAACCTGGAGGACAAGTTGAATGCCAAGCTGCGTTGATTCATTATTTAGAATTTATAATTCATAATTTAAAATACAGTTCCAATGGGAAGAGCGTTTGAATATAGAAAAGCTGCCAAATTGAAAAGATGGGGTCACATGGCAAAGACCTTTACAAGACTGGGTAAACAAATTGCTATTGCGGTGAAGGCCGGTGGTCCGGAGCCGGAAAACAACCCGACACTGCGTTCGGTTATCGCTACTTGTAAGCGTGAAAACATGCCGAAGGATAATATTGAACGTGCTATCAAGAATGCGATGGGTAAGGACCAGAGCGACTATAAGGGTATGACTTATGAAGGATACGGTCCTCACGGTGTAGCTGTTTTTGTGGATACACTGACCGATAACACTACCCGTACAGTAGCCGATGTGCGTTCCGTGTTCAACAAGTTCGGCGGTAACTTGGGAACAATGGGTTCACTGGCTTTCTTGTTTGACCACAAGTGTGTGTTCACTTTCAAGAAGAAAGACGGTATCGATATGGAAGAACTCATTCTTGACTTGATAGACTATGATGTAGAGGAAGACTACGAAGAGGATGAAGAAGAAGGTACTATCACTATTTATGGTGACCCGAAAAGCTATGCAGCTATCCAGAAACATTTGGAAGAGTGCGGTTTTGAAGATGTCGGTGGAGAGTTTACCTATATTCCGAACGATATGAAGGATGTGACTCCCGAGCAACGCGAAACCATCGACAAGATGATAGAGCGTCTCGAAGAGTTTGATGATGTACAGACGGTTTATACTAACATGAAACCGGAAGAAGGCGGAGAATAATGACATATACATACAAGACGCAAGGTACGTGTAGCAGTAACATCGAACTGAATGTGGAAGATGGTATTGTGAAAGAAGTGGCATTTTGGGGTGGATGTAATGGAAACCTGCAAGGACTTTCACGTTTGGTGAAAGGCATGCCGGTAGATGCGGTGATTGCCCGTTTGGAAGGAATTCGCTGCGGAAGACGTTCCACTTCCTGCCCCGACCAATTGTGCAAGGCATTGCACGAGATGGGGTATTGAGCCTCCTGCCTGAAAGAATGGATGAGAGCCCCTGACATTGAAAGATGCCAGGGGCTTTTTTTGAACCTAACATGGAGGTATTTGTTATTATTTGAGTATTTTTACGCTCTTAATTGAACAGACACAATGAAGAATATTTTTAAAGACTTGAAACGGAGAGACCACAAACGCTATCTGGGCGGTCTGGACGTTTTTAAATATATAGGTCCCGGACTGCTGGTGACTGTGGGCTTTATTGACCCGGGGAACTGGGCATCTAATTTTGCGGCAGGGTCTGAATTTGGCTATTCATTGCTGTGGGTCGTGACTTTATCCACTATCATGCTGATTGTATTGCAGCATAATGTGGCGCATCTTGGCATTGTAACCGGCTTGTGCTTGTCCGAAGCCGCTACCAAATATACTCCTTCCTGGGTGTCGCGTCCCATATTGGGTACAGCAGTGCTGGCTTCCATCTCGACTTCGCTGGCAGAGATATTGGGAGGTGCCATCGCTTTGCAGATGCTGTTTGACATTCCCATCATATGGGGCTCTGTCTTGACTACCGTATTTGTAGTCGTCATGCTTTTCACTAATTCCTACAAGAAGATAGAACGTTCCATCATTGCTTTTGTTTCGGTCATCGGGCTCTCCTTTATCTATGAGCTGTTTCTGGTGAAGATAGATTGGCCGCTGGCCGCACAAGGGTGGGTGACACCTTCGTTCCCGCATGGGAGCATGCTGATTATCATGAGTGTGCTCGGTGCGGTGGTGATGCCGCATAATCTGTTTCTGCACTCGGAAGTGATACAGAGCCATGAATATAATAAGAAAGATGATGCATCCATCCGTAAGGTGTTGAAATATGAATTGTTCGACACGCTGTTCTCTATGATTGTGGGATGGGCCATCAACAGTGCCATGATACTGCTGGCTGCGGCAACTTTCTTTAAAAGCGGTATTCAGGTGGAAGAGTTGCAGCAGGCCAAATCCTTGCTGGAGCCGTTGCTGGGGAGCAGTGCTGCCGTGGTTTTTGCATTGGCATTACTGATGGCGGGTATATCTTCCACGATAACCAGCGGTATGGCGGCAGGTTCTATCTTTGCCGGTATTTTCGGAGAATCCTATCATATCAAAGACAGTCACTCGCAGGTGGGTGTGATTCTGTCGCTGGGCATTGCACTGCTGCTGATTTTCTTTATCGGAGACCCGTTCAAAGGACTGCTGATTTCACAGATGATACTGAGCATCCAGCTGCCGTTCACGGTTTTCCTGCAAGTAGGACTGACTTCTTCGCGCAAAGTGATGGGGCAGTATGTAAACAGCAAATGGAGTACATTTGTACTTTATGCCATTGCTGCGGTGGTCACTGTGCTGAATATCATGCTGCTGGTATCCGAGTTGACATCTTGAATAATTCATTTTTAAGAAATCAAATAAGTAGTATGAAGATTATTACATATAACGTAAATGGGCTGAGGGCTGCCGTGACAAAAGGTTTTCCCGAGTGGCTGGCACAAGAGCAGCCGGATGTGCTTTGTTTGCAGGAAACAAAGCTGCAACCGGAACAGTATCCGGCAGAGGCGCTGGATGCTTTGGGGTATAAGCATTACCTATATTCTGCACAGAAGAAGGGGTATAGCGGAGTCGCTATTTTGAGCAAGCAAGAACCGGACCATGTGGAGTACGGCATGGGCATTGAAGAATACGATAACGAAGGGCGCTTTATCCGTGCCGACTTCGGCGATGTGTCCGTTGTGAGTGTTTATCATCCTTCCGGTACCAGCGGTGATGAACGCCAGGCCTTTAAGATGGTCTGGTTGGAGAAATTCCAGGAATATGTATTGGAGCTGGAACGTACGCGTCCTAAACTCATTCTTTGCGGCGATTATAATATCTGCCATGAGGCAATAGACATTCACGACCCTATCAGGAATGCCACTAACAGTGGCTTCCTGCCTGAAGAGCGGGAGTGGATGACGCGCTTTCTCAATGCGGGATTCATAGATTCCTTCCGTTGGCTTCATCCCGACAAGCAGGAATATACGTGGTGGAGCTATCGCTTTAATTCACGTGCCAAGAACAAAGGATGGCGCATTGATTATTGCATGGTGAGTGAACCGGTGCGCCCGATGTTGAAGGAGGCGAGAATATTGGGTGACGTTGTTCATTCGGACCATTGTCCGATGTTGTTGGAAATTACAGAATAATGATGATGGAAACAAAAGACAGAATAGAAAAAGCTGTGGAGCTTTTCAAGAGTGGCTATAACTGCTCGCAGTCGGTAGTGGGAGCTTTTGCAGATATGTATGGCTTTACAGAAGAGCAGGCTTTCCGGATGTCCGCCTCTTTTGGTGGTGGCATAGGTCGTATGAGGCAGACATGCGGTGCTGCATGCGGCATGTTCCTATTGGCCGGATTGGAAAAAGGAGCTGTGGAAGGCAAGGACCGTGAAGGTAAGGCGGCAAACTATGCGTTGGTGCAGGAGCTGGCTGCTGAGTTCAAGAAACGGAACGGCTCTTTGATATGTGCTGAACTGTTGGGATTGAGAAAACCGGAAGGTTCGTCCGTTCCGGAAGCCCGTACCGAGCAGTATTATGCTAAACGCCCGTGTGCCAAGATGGTAGAGGTAGCTGCCCAAATTTGGACCGAATACCTGGAAAAAACGTCCTCAAAGTAAGAAAAAAGAACTTTTTTACCCCTTAGTAAGAAAAAAAGTGCCTAATAACGTGTTGTATAACATAAATATACCTATCTTTGCAGCGATATAAAAACACCGACATCTCTATCTTTGGAGATGAGGATAACGTTTAACTAAAAGCAAATAGAAATGTTAAAAGAAAAAGCTGGTAATGTTGCAGGACAGATTTGGACTGCACTGAATGGCACAGATGGCTTGACTCACAAGCAAATCAAGAAAGCAACTAAACTGATCGACAAGGACTTCTTCCTGGGATTGGGCTGGTTGTTAAGAGAAGACAAGGTCTCTACTTCTGAAGTGGAAGGCGAATTGTTTGTAAAGCTGAACTAAGCGAGGAATTGATTGGAATGTTATAAAAAGATGCGTTGGTACATGAATATGTTATCAACGCATTTTTTTTATTTGCTCTGTTTTCATTATCTTTGCGCACCCAATTAATAGATAGTTATTGACAATGAAGAATATACGAAATTTTTGCATTATTGCCCATATCGACCACGGTAAATCAACCTTGGCAGACCGTCTGCTGGAATTTACCAATACTATACAAGTAACTAACGGACAGATGCTGGATGACATGGACCTTGAGAAGGAAAGAGGTATCACCATCAAGAGCCATGCCATACAAATGGAGTATACCTATAAAGGTGAAAAGTATATTCTGAACTTGATAGACACTCCGGGACACGTGGACTTCTCGTACGAGGTGTCACGTTCCATCGCCGCTTGTGAAGGAGCCTTGCTTATTGTAGATGCTTCGCAAGGAGTGCAGGCGCAGACCATTTCAAACCTCTATATGGCGATTGAGCATGATTTGGAGATTATCCCCGTCATCAACAAATGTGACATGGCAAGCGCCATGCCCGAGGAAGTGGAGGACGAAATCGTTGAACTGTTGGGCTGCAAGCGTGATGAGATTATCCGTGCTTCCGGCAAAACAGGCATGGGAGTGGAAGAGATTCTGGCTGCGGTCATTGAGCGTATCCCTCATCCGGAGGGTGACGAGGAAGCTCCGTTGCAGGCGTTGATTTTCGATTCTGTCTTCAATTCTTTCCGTGGTATCATTGCATATTTCAAGATAGTGAACGGTGTGATTCGTAAAGGGGATAAAGTGAAATTCTTCAATACAGGCAAGGAATATGATGCGGATGAAATCGGAGTGCTCAAAATGGAAATGATGCCACGTCCGGAGTTGCGTACGGGGGATGTGGGCTATATCATCTCGGGTATCAAAACCTCTAAGGAAGTGAAAGTAGGTGATACGATTACGCATATTGCCCGTCCTTGCGAAGAGGCCATCGCCGGTTTTGAGGAGGTGAAGCCGATGGTTTTTGCCGGTGTGTACCCCATCGAGGCAGAAGATTTCGAGGACTTGCGTTCTTCTTTGGAGAAGTTGCAGTTGAATGATGCTTCGCTGACTTTCCAGCCTGAGTCTTCATTGGCTTTGGGCTTTGGTTTCCGTTGCGGTTTCCTTGGGCTGCTCCATATGGAGATTGTGCAGGAACGCCTTGACCGCGAATTTGACATGAACGTTATCACCACCGTGCCCAACGTTTCCTACAATATCTATGACAAGCAGGGAAATATGACCGAAGTGCATAACCCCGGCAGCATGCCCGACCCTACCATGATAGACCGTATTGAGGAGCCCTATATCCGTGCCTCGGTGATTACCACTACTGATTACATTGGCCCTATCATGACTCTTTGTCTGGGCAAGCGTGGCGAGCTGGTGAAGCAGGAATATATTTCAGGTAACCGTGTAGAAATATACTATGACATGCCTCTTGGCGAAATAGTTATCGATTTCTATGATAAATTGAAGAGTATCTCTAAGGGATATGCCTCTTTTGACTATCATCCCAACGGTTTTCGTCCTTCCAAACTGGTGAAGCTGGATATTTTGCTGAACGGTGAGCCGGTGGATGCTCTTTCTACCTTGACACACTTTGACAATGCCTACGAATTGGGACGCCGGATGTGCGAGAAGTTGAAAGACCTGATTCCGAGACAGCAGTTCGATATCGCCATTCAGGCTGCTATCGGTGCCAAGATTATTTCCCGGGAAACGATTAAGGCTGTGCGTAAGGACGTAACGGCCAAATGTTATGGCGGTGACGTGAGCCGTAAACGAAAATTGCTTGAGAAACAGAAGAGAGGTAAGAAGCGTATGAAACAGATTGGTAATGTGGAGGTACCTCAGAAAGCGTTCCTGGCAGTCTTGAAGCTGGATTGATGTCGAAAGGATGAAATCTTAAATCAAATATACTTCTTTATGATTATTTTACGTACTGTGAAAAACTTCTCGTCGCTGAATATAGCGGCGAGCATCTTGCTGTTTTTGATGGCTATTTTGGCGGCCGTTATTGCTAATTCGCCGATGGCTCCGTTGTATCAGGGCTTTCTTTTGCAGGAACTGCATCTGCGCATCGGAGACTTTAATTTGTTCTCCCATGGCGGTCATCCGTTGAAAATGATTGAGTTTATAAACGACTGCTTGATGACTGTTTTCTTTCTGGCTGTGGGGTTGGAGATAAAGCGGGAACTGCTGGTGGGTGAACTTTCTTCCTTTCGTAAGGCTTCTTTACCCTTTGTAGCGGCATGTGGCGGTATGTTGGTGCCGGTCATTGTCTATTCACTTTTGGTCGTTCAGGGTACTCCGGAAACGCGCGGTATGGCTATACCGATGGCTACGGATATTGCTTTTTCATTGGGTGTACTCAGTCTGCTGGGTAAACGGGTGCCTTTGAGTCTGAAAATTTTCCTGACGGCATTTGCAGTGGTCGATGATATTGGCGGCATTCTGGTTATTGCCATTTTCTATAGTTCCGAAGTGGCATACGGATATCTTATTGTAGCTGCTGTCCTTTATTTCTTCCTTTACTATATGGGGAAATTCGGTATGACACAGAAGATATTCTTCCTGCTTATCGGGGTAATTATTTGGTATTTGTTCCTTCAGTCGGGCATTCACAGCACTATTTCCGGAGTGATACTGGCCTTTGTAATACCGGCCCGTCCCCGTTTGGATGCCGGGAAATACATTAAACGCATCCGCGACATTATCGGTGATTTTCCGGTTACCAAATCAGATAATATTATATTGACCAATGAGCAGATTGCCACTCTAAAACAAGTGGAGCGCGCTTCTGATCATGTAATTAGTCCTTTGCAATCCCTGGAAGACAATTTGCATGGTGCGGTAAACTTTGTGATACTGCCGCTCTTTGCCTTTGCCAATGCCGGTGTGGTGTTCAGTGGAGGCGGTGGCGTTGTTGGAGCTGTTAGTATAGCGGTGGCTGCAGGATTGCTTCTTGGCAAGTTTATCGGTATTTTTCTGTTTACCTGGCTGGCGGTCAAGAGTGGTTTGTCCTCAATGCCTCCGGGAATGAATTGGAGAAGTGTTGCCGGAGTATCCTTGTTGGGGGGTATTGGCTTTACGGTATCTTTATTTATTGCCAACCTTTCTTTTGCAGGAGAATATCCGGATCTGCTGAACCAGGCGAAGTTTGGTGTATTGCTGGGAACGATTGTTGCCGGTATGTTGGGATATATGGTACTGAATGCGGTGTTGCCGAAGGTTAAGAACAAATAGATCTCCACTTTGGAATACTGGACGAAGAATCGGTTCTTTAGGGATATTCGGTAAATCCTCTGAAAGATAAGTTGGGATGTGTCAATGATTTAAGAAAACGTATTCTTTGTTACAGAAACAGAAGAAATAGTCCATTATTCTTAAAAAACATTCGTATCTTTGCTGATACAAGTCGAAAAGGACCTTCCGGATATGAAGCACATAAAGGCAGTTGCCGGATACATATTGATTCTTTCTCTCTGCCTCGTGTGTGCACACCCTGCCCATGCGGAGACACGGCGTATTGCGCTGATACACTCTTTCGAGCCGGGCTATCCGCCTGCTGCGAAGGCTCTGGAACTGTTGCAAAAAGAGTTCAGCCTTCTCGGCTTGGACTGCGATGTACGCGAATACTATCTGGACTGCGACCGCTACATGGAGGAGGCAGAAAACCTCCGTATGGCCGGTTTCGTGGACGACCTCTCTGCCTGGGGAGCCGAGTTGATAGCCGTGCTCGATGACCAGGCTGCCTATGCGCTGATGGCATGCAGACACCCGTTGGCGCATGAAATACCCGTTGTGTTCAGCGGTGTGAACTATCCCAACATATCTCTGCTCCTGCAATACCCCAACATCACGGGCTATGCCGACACGCCCGATTACTTGCGTACCATACGCATGATAGAGAGTATCATGGGAAAGTCGCGCATCTGCCTGATGAACGGACAAGTGTTTCTGGACCGCAAGATATGGCATGCGTTGAATGAGCAGTGTCGTGGGCAGGGGTTCGCCATCGTGACCTCTACCGAGGGTGCTTACTTTGCCGGTTCCTCCTATCACCGTGTGCGCGAGAGGGAGACTATCAGCCCTATACTGAAACGGCAGAACATAGACGTGTTGCTGGACACCACGAAGATTGTGCGCATGACGAGCGACTCCATAGCGATACGCCATCTGATGTGGCTGGGACGCGGCGACAATACGTTGCTGCTCTACACCAAGCGAGACTATACCACCAAGCGTGTGGGCATGCTCTTCGACAATCCCACGTTTCAGACCATCAACGAGGGCTTCGGCTTTGCCGACTACTTGCTGGGAGGATATTTCACTCCACTGGAAAGCCAGATAAGATACATGGCGACCGGTATCAAGGAACGCCTCGAAGGGCGGATGCCCCGGCAGCAGGTGACGGAATGCGCCAAGCAGTACGTGCTGAACTGGCATGTGCTGCAGAAGTATGGCATCCCGCTCGAGAGCATTCCGGCAGAGTACACTGTGATGTATATCCCTTTTTCGGAGCGCTACCGCTATCCTATACTTATCGGTTCCATCTTGGGCGCAGTCTTCGTGCTGACGGTGATAGTCTTGCTCTCCTTCAGCCTGCTGCGCGAACGCAGGCGCAAGCGTGAGGCATTGCGAAACCTCCTCTACGAGCATGAGACCCTCTGCCTGGCCATCGAAGGAAATTCTACCTACGCCTGGCGACTGGAGGGAGATTCCGTGTCCTGCGACTCGCAGTTTTGCGAGCTTATTCATCATCGCCCCGGCCGTCTTCTGCTCGATGAAATCACTCCCTACATCCATCCCGACGACTTACCCGCCTTCCGCAAGAACATAGCGGCAAGGCATGAACGCACGCACCACAAGGGGCAGTATCGCTGTAACTTCACCGGTGAGTTCCAGTGGTGGGAGTTCAGCTACAATACCATCCACACCCCCGGACACGCACCCATCATAGCCGGATTGCTGCAGAATATCCAGGAACTGAAAGACCACGAGCAGGAGCTGATAGAATCCCGCGAGCTGGCGGAGCAGGCCGAACTGAAACAGTCGTTCCTCAACAACATGAGCCACGAGATCCGCACTCCGCTCAATGCCATTGTCGGCTTCTCGGACATGCTGGCCAATGAGCCGGAGTTTTCAAACGAAGAGCGGCAGGAGTTTGTGGACATTATCAACACCAATACCAAACTGCTGCTGAAGCTGGTGGGCGATGTGCTGGAACTGTCGCGCATCGAGTCGGGTAACCTCTCGTTCACCTTTCAGCGGGAGAGCGTGTGCCGGTTGCTCGATGACGTCTATCAGACGCATAGCCTGCTTATCCGGCCGCCGTTGCAGTTCCTCAAGGATTTCCCTCCCGAAGATGTGCAGGTGAATGTAGACCCCATGCGACTGACACAGGTACTCACCAACTTCCTGAACAATGCCAACAAGTTTACGAAAGGAGGCAGCATCCGGCTGGGGTATTGCTGTCCGTCCGGCATGAGCGAGGTACATCTTTATGTGGAAGACACCGGCATAGGCATTCCGCACAGCGAGCAGAAGATGATTTTCGAGCGTTTCTACAAGCGTAGCGAGTTTTCCCAAGGCGTCGGGTTGGGCTTGTCCATCTGTGTGCTCATCGTCGAAAAGATGGGAGGACGCATCGAACTCCAGTCCGAGGAAGGCCGTGGGAGCCGTTTCACAGTGATACTGCCTTGTATTGAATAAATGCTTAAAAAATGTAATCGTGTTGTAACAACTTTATATATAATTTTGCGTATCTTTGCCAATGTTTTAAGAAATATAACGTTTTAAGAAACTAATTTAAAAGACATTATGTTAAAGAGAGTAAGAATTATACTGACGGTGCTGCTGTTACTGGCCACCGTGGGTGTAGATGCGCAGGTCACCACTGCCTCTATGGCAGGTAAGGTGACGGATGCAAGTAATGAGCCCATTATCGGCGCCACTGTCCAGGCTGTTCACCAGCCTTCCGGTTCGCGCTACGGAACCGTGACCAACGTTGACGGACGCTATTCCATCCAGGGTATGCGCACCGGTGGTCCCTACCGGGTGGAGATTTCCTACATCGGCTATCAGACGGTTATTTATAAGGACATCACCCTTCAGCTGGGTGAGGTATACAACCTGAACGTAGAGATGAGTGAATCTTCCGAGTTGCTGAACGAAGTGATTGTGACGGCTGCCAAGACCAAGTTCACCGCTGAAAAGACGGGTGCCACTACCAATATCTCGTCTGCACAGATGACGCAGCTTCCCACCGTGAACCGCAGCATCAGTGACATTGCCCGCCTTTCTCCCTATGCTAACGGCATGAGTTTTGCCGGCGGTGACGGACGTTCCACGAACTTCACTATCGACGGTGCCAACTTCAACAATAACTTCGGACTTAGCTCCAACCTTCCCGGCGGCGGCAACCCTATCTCCATGGATGCCATCGAAGAGGTGCAGGTAGTGGTGGCTCCCTTCGACGTGCGCCAGACGAACTTCATAGGCGGCGGCATCAACGCCATTACCAAGAGTGGTACGAACACGTTCAGAGGTACTGCCTATACCTATTACCGCAACCAGGACATGCGCGGTAACCGCATCAACGGCGAGGACCTGGGAGCACGTTCCGACGAGTCCAAGACTACCTACGGCTTCACGCTGGGCGGTCCTATCATCAAGAACAAACTGTTCTTCTTCGTGAACTACGAAAAAGAGAAGACTCCGGGAGAGGTTATAAAGTATCGCGCGCGCGAGGACGGTGAAGATGCGAAAGGTATGGTGTCCCGTACACTGAAGTCGGACATGGAGAAGGTGTACAACCATCTGAAGGACAAATACGGCTATGATGCAGGCTCCTACACCAATTTCCCTGCCGACGAGGAGAACACCAAGCTGCTGGCCCGCATCGACTGGAACATCACGGACCGCCATCGCTTGAGCCTCCGCTACAACAATACGAAGAATACGGCTTGGAATGCCCCGAACGGCAACTCTTCCGATACGGGATATCGCCTGAACAATACTTACCGCGTAGGTACACAGTCTATGGCGTTTGCCAACAGCATGTATTCCATGGACAACAAGGTGCAGTCTTGGGCGGCAGATTTGAACAGCCGCTTCACCGATAAGATTTCCAATCAGCTGCTGTTCACCTACACCAATATAGAGGACATGCGCGGCACCAACTCTTCTCCTTTCCCTTTTATCGACATCATGGCAGGCAAGGACGAGAACGGAAACCAGATTCTGGAACCGTATATGAGCGCCGGTTACGAGTTGTTCACCTACAACAACGGTGTGAAGAACAAGATTACGAACATTACCGATAACTTCACCTTCTTCACCGGTAACCACAAGCTGACGGCAGGTCTTAGCTACGAGCACCAGTTTGCCAACAACGCCTATATGCGTAACGGTACGGGATATTACCGCTATAACAGTCTGGAAGATTTCCTGAGTGGCGCAGCTCCCGAATCATTCGCTTTGACTTATGGCTTCAACGGTGTGGCCAACCCCAATGCTCAGGTTACCTTCAACCAGCTTGGTTTCTATGCCCAGGATGAATGGAACCTCGGCAACAGTCTGAAACTGACCTACGGTATCCGTTTCGACAACTTGATGTTCGACAACGACGACCTCCAGAGAAACGATGCCATCTATGAGCTTGACTTCGACGGGCAGCACATCGACACTGGCAAGTGGCCGGATTCCAGATGGCAGATTTCTCCCCGTATAGGTTTCGTTTGGGACGTGTTCAAGGACAAGTCGCTGAAAGTACGTGGAGGTACGGGTGTGTTTACCGGACGTCTGCCGTTGGTTTTCTTCACCAATATGCCGACCAATGCTTCTATGGTACAGAACTCCGTTACCTTTAAGACCCAATATGACAATGGAAAGGTGGTGGGCCATGATTCCCGTCTGGACCAGTTGGCAGGCGGCATGATTACGGACATGAACCAGATAATCGACAAGTTCAACCTCCCCACCACGATTGAGAAACACGTGGCGGGAAGCAAGATTTCCGGTGTGGCTCAGGACTTCAAGATGCCGCAGGTGTGGAAGTCGTCTATCGCGGTGGACTATCAGGTACCCGTATCTTTCCCCTTGACCGTGACGGGAGAGTTCATGTTCACGAAGAATGTGAATGCCGTTACCATCAACAACATCAATATCAAGAACCCCGACGAATGGAAGTACAATAAGCTGACCACCGTCAAGGGCGCTGATGGAAAAGACGTGACAACTACGGAACTGCTGCATACGGGTATGCAACGTTTCAATGGTGCGGATAACCGCATGGTGTACTCTTATTCTCTTTATGACAACCCCGACAAGAATGTGAAATATGCAGGCGACTTCGTGCATTACAATGGCAAGAATGCCGTGGTACTCGACAATACATCCAAAGGCTACGGCTATACGGCAAACATCACGGTGAATGCCCAGCCGGTGGATGACTTGATGCTGATGCTGGCCTATACGCACACGGAGTCCAAAGAAGTTTCCGGTCTTCCGGGCAGCGACCCTATCTCCACTTGGCAGGGATTGAACACGATTGATGGTTCCAATTATGTGGATGCACAACGGTCACAGTATGTGGTTCCCGATAAGGTGATTGCTTCTGTGGGCTACTACATCCCCTTCAGACACAAAGGCCTGCTTCGTGGCACACACTTGAATCTGTTCTATTCCGGCTATTCTTCCGGCGGTTATAGCTTCTGCTACACCAACGACATGAACGGCGACGGTATCAACAACGACTTGATGTACATTCCGAAGGACGATAGTGAAATCAACTTCAAGACAGAGGAAGACCGCGTTGCCTTCTGGAAATTCGTAGAGCAGGATTCGTACTTGAAGAATCACAAAGGACAGTATGCCGAGGCTTATGCTGCCCGCGCTCCGTGGGTGCACCGCTTTGACTTCCGTCTGCTGGAGGATTTCGAATTCAAGATTGGCAAGACCAAGCATTGCTTCCAGTTGAGTTTCGACATCATGAACGTGGGTAACCTCATCAACTCCAAATGGGGTATCTCCAAGACCAATACCGTTTCCAACAGCAACCGAATCCTGAAGTATGAAGGGGTGAAGAGCGCCACTGACCTGACTCCGGTATTCTCCATGTATAAGGTGAACGGTGAATATCCTACCAAGACTTACGACACCTATCAGAACTACAGCGAATGCTGGAAGTTGCAAGTCGGTATCCGTTACGTGTTCAACTAATCGGGTGCAGATAACCTCCGCTGAATGGCAGAATATGATAAGGCAAGGGCTGTTCCGGGATTTCCGGGACAGCCCTTATTGTTTTTGGCTTTCTTTACTTTATTGTATTTCAACCTCCATAATCACTGGATTGTGGTCGCTGCACAAATCCAGGTCCGGAGAGTAGTATGCAATACCCTTCAGGCTGGGGGAGTGGAAGATGTAGTCAATACGCAACATGCGTTTGGCATAGCGGTAGGTGTACATGTATCCGTTTCCGGCAGTGCGGAATCCGTCTTTGAGGGTTTTCCTCAAATGATGGTAGGTGTAGGAGGAAGGTATTGAGTTGAAGTCGCCGCATAGCAGCACGGGATAGGGGCTGGTCTTAGCGTAGTGGCTGATGACGTAAGTCTGCGTGGCCCGCTTCATGAAGTTTTCGTGCAGGGTGCCTGCGGCATCTTTGGCTGCCTGGACTTCGCGGCGGGTGTCGTCGGTGGCCAGCTCGCGTTCCCACTTCCTGCGCTTCTGGCTAACGCTGGTGGTCTGCAGGTGGTTGTTTATCAGACGTATGGTATCCGTACCCATCACTACATCGCACATCATGCTACAGTTGGAGCTGTGCTGGTAAGTGATGAAACGGTGGTTCGCCAATGGATAGCGGCTGAATACGGCGATAGGCAGTACGCCCTTGACGGAGTCTTCAGAAGGGATGAGCGCGTGTGACCAATGCGAGAGTACGCGCCGTATGCTGTCTGTGGGGAAGTCACTGTTGTCTCCGAACTCCTGGAAGCACAGCACATCCACGCCCTCCTGCTGCATGTACCGGGCTATCTCCTTGCAGGAATAACCGGTAATCTCACCTCCAAAGTTGTGTATGTTGTAGGTGGCTATCTTCAGATACTTGCCTGCCGGGGTCTTGTCTTTCGGCAGGTGGAGCTGGAAGACAGACGTCAGATATCCCCAGTTGCAGAAGAATGCCACCAGCGGAACCAGTGCCCAGCGCTTACGGGCCAATGCCCAGCAGAGTGCCGTTATCAGATTGACAATCAGGAGTACGGGCA
Source organism: Bacteroides sp. AF34-31BH (assembly GCF_003602795.1). Lineage (NCBI taxonomy): Bacteria > Pseudomonadati > Bacteroidota > Bacteroidia > Bacteroidales > Bacteroidaceae > Bacteroides > Bacteroides sp. AF34-31BH. Next base: position 75,047 of record NZ_QTLV01000004.1, on the reverse strand, counting down.
CTGCCAGCCCCAGTAATGGCATGATGACGGAATCGACCGGAGCTACATTTCCTGAGAAGGCTGCCACTATGGTGATGGTGGCCAAGACGAATGTCGCTGCTATCAGACAGATGTAGAACAGACCTTTTACGGCAGACTTTCCCATGTTGTTTGCTTATTTATTCACTACGTTCACCGGCTTGCCGTCTTGGTAGGCCTTGATGTTTTCGAGCATAATCTGCATGAGGCGTTCGCGCGCGGCGGTGCTTGCCCAGGCAATGTGCGGAGTGATGTAGCAGTTGCGGGCAGAGAGCAACGGATTGTCGGCACGGGGAGGTTCTTGCGAGAGTACGTCTACGCCGGCGGCATAGATGGTACCGTTGTTAAGTGCGTCGGCAAGGTCTTGTTCGTTGATGAGCGGGCCGCGTCCGGTATTGATGAGGATGGCGGTGGGCTTCATCAGTCGGAGCCGTTCTGCATTTACCATCTCGCGGGTGGAGTCGGTGAGGGGACAGTGCAGGCTGATGATGTCACATTCGCGGAACAGCTCGTCCAGCTCCATCTTGCGGATTTCGGGAGGAAGCTGGAAGTTGGTCTTGGAGGTGTAGGCACATACCTTCATACCGAAGCCGATGGCGATGCGGGCGGTGGTGAAACCGGTGTGGCCCAGGCCTACGATTCCGAGCTTCTTTTCGCGCAGTTCGATGAGCGGCGTGTCCCAGAAACAGAAGTCCTTGCTTGCTGTCCAGCGGCCCCGGTGCACCTCTTCGGAGTGGTGTTGCACTTGCTGGGTGATGTTTAGGATGTGGGCAAAGACCATTTGGGCTACGGAGTCGGTGCTGTAGGCGGGAATATTGGTGACGATGATTCCGCGTTCTTTGGCGGCAGTGGTGTCTACGATGTTATATCCGGTGGCCAGCACACCGATATACTTCAGTTCGGGCAGTGCCGCCATGTGTTCAGCGGTGAGTACAGTTTTGTTGGTCAGCAGGATTTCTGCACCAGCAGCGCGTTCCAATACTTCCGCAGGGGCGGTGCGGTCGTAGATGGTGCACTCGCCCAAGGCTTGCAATTCGTCCCAGCAGAGGTCGCCGGGGTTGGCGGCATAGCCGTCTAATACTACTATATTCATGGAGTTATGAGTTATGAGTTATTTGTTGTGGGGATTTTCTGTATCCGACTTTTAATCTCTAATTTTCAATTTTTAATTTGAATTGATAGTTTACCATTTCTTTTCCTCTCCCCAGAGTTGCTGCATCCGTTCCTTATGCTTTTGCTCGGCAGGGTTGAGTTGTGGTTCCCAGATGCGGCGGTCTTTCAGTTCGTCGGGCAGGAATTGCTGCTTGACGAAGTTGCCGGGGTAGTCGTGGGCGTACTTATACTTCTCGCCGTAGCCCAACTGCTTCATCAGCTTGGTGGGCGCATTGCGTAGGTGCAGGGGGACGGGGAGGTTGCCCGTTTCGCGTACCAGTTCCAGGGCATTGTTGATGGCCATATAGGCTGAATTGCTCTTAGGACTGGTGGCGAGGTATATGGTGGCTTCTGCCAGGGGGATACGTCCTTCGGGCCATCCCACTTTCATCAGCGTGTCGAAGCAGGCGTTGGCAAGCAGCAGCGCGTTGGGGTTGGCCAGTCCGATGTCTTCGGAGGCAGAGATGACGAGGCGGCGGGCTATGAAGGCAGGGTCTTCACCGCCTTCTACCATGCGTGCCAGCCAGTAGATGGCGCCATCCGGGTCGCTGCCGCGAATGGATTTGATGAAAGCGGAGATGATGTCGTAGTGCATCTCGCCGTCCTTGTCGTAAGCAAGAGGGTTCTGTTGAAGGCGTTCGGTCACCATGTCATCCGTGATGAGGACAGGATCGGTGGCTTCGGAATCTATCACCAGTTCGAGGATGTTGAGCAGCTTGCGGGCGTCTCCTCCGCTGAAGCGGAGCATGGCAGTGGTTTCTTTCAGTTCTATTTTCCGTTCCTTCAGCACGGTGTCCGTGGTGATGGCGCGTTGCAGCAGTTCCAGCAGGTCGTCCTTCTCCAGTGACTTCAGGGTATAGAGCTGGCAGCGGGATAGTAGCGGGCGGATGACCTCGAACGAAGGGTTCTCCGTGGTGGCGCCTATCAGCGTCACGGTGCCTTGCTCCACGGCTCCCAACAGCGAGTCTTGCTGCGACTTGCTGAAACGGTGTATCTCGTCGATGAAGAGGATGGGACTGGCTTGCGAGAAGAAGCGGTTGCTCTTGGCACGCTCTATCACGTCGCGTACATCCTTCACACCGCTGGTCACGGCACTAAGTGTATAGAAAGGGGTTTCCAGCTTGTTGGCGATAATCTGTGCCAGGGTTGTCTTTCCCACTCCCGGAGGGCCCCATAAGATAAACGAAGAGATACGTCCTGCATCAATCATCTTACGCAGCACTGCACCCGGTCCCACTAAATGTTTCTGACCGATATATTCATCTAATGTTCTTGGTCTAAGCCGTTCTGCTAATGGTTGCATAGTATGTAACTCTTAAAAAATCATTAATATCATGAAGCGTATACCGCCCTTCTTCACTCCCGGTATATCCGTATAGGTCAGTCGGCGTACATATTCTATGTGGAGCAGCTTGAAGATATTGTAGATACCTACACTGGCTTCCACATAGGGAGTCTTGCCCATGACGTGGCTGGTGGGTACACCGTCGCGCATGGGGAAGAGGAACAAGTCGGGATTGTTGCTCTTGTATGGGTTGTTCTTGTCCGTCAGCGTGCCCCACAGACCACGGATGCGGAACATCTCGCGCCACTTCAGCTTCTTGATGAGCGGGATGCGGTTGAAGAGTTTTCCGTTCATGTCGTAGCTTAGGTTGAGGGAGGCGTAACGGTCGTTCAGGAACTCCATGTTGTTGATGAGGTTGAAGGACTCGTTGTTCTGCGTGATGTACGAGAGGTTTGCCATCGGTAGGTTCAGCAGGGGGAAGGGAACGGTGTTCCATTGCGCACCGGCACGTGCCGTTACGTCCAGCTTGCCCCACGAGCCGAGCCAGAAGCGCTTCCGGATGCTGGCTTCCGTCAGGTTGAAGTTGTACTCTCCACCCAGCACGCCCTTGAATCCGGCGGTGTGGGAGAGGGTGAAGGTGGGCGCATCCAACGATACGGGCACGCGGCGCTGTTTGGTGTTGACGAAGGTTTCGCCGGGAGCGTAACGCAGGGTCACACCCAGCTCGGTAGTGGTGATGTCGTGCACCAGCGTATTCTTTTCATCCCACTGTCCGGGTGTTTCTCCGTTGTTCTTCCAGTATTGCAGTTGCCCCGCAGGCTGGTCGTTGCGGTGGCGTGCCATGGCCTGTACGGAGAAGCCGGTATTGGTTTCCAGCTCGTAGGTCAGCGTGGCATCGCGCATGTAGGACATCTGGTCTACCGTGGTCCATTTCCAGCCGACAAATAAGTTGTCCTTGTCCGTGGCGAGGTACTTGTCCATGGGAGACATCACGTCGTAGGTGTACTTGAAGGCGATGTAGTGCTTCGGGAACTCCCACAATACGTATTCGCGTTTGTTGAAGGAGTAGGCCACCTGCCCGGAGTAGAACCATTTCTTGTCCTTGGTTCCGTAGGCGCCGTAACCGCTCAGGCTCCAATGCGGGTCGAGGTTACCGGTTGTCATACCGCTCAGACGGAAACGGGTGCCGTTGACGTAGTTGCTGGTTATCATTGTATTGATAGGACCGAAGTCGAACTTACTGGGATGTTTCTTGCTGCCCGTTTCCACGAAGTTCTCAATCAAGGCTTTCGCTCCGAAGATGACGTACTTGAAGCCGGGAATCTGTTCGATACGGTTCATGAATACGTCCATCGTGCTCTCCTTCTTGGTGAGAGGCACTTGGCGCACTTTCGCCCAATACTCGTCGCTCTTGGCAAGCATGTTCGCCTCCTTGATGACATTTCCTTTCAGGCGGAAGAGGCGGGGTTCTATCTCTGTGAACTGATAGTCGCTGTACTTGGTGGTCCGCTGTACTTCCAGGCCTTGGATGCCTTTCACAAAGTGCAGTTCCACGGTCATGTCGTCGTCGGTCAGCACCCAGTTTCCGTCGGGCAGTTGTTCGAACTGCTGCACGATGTCGAGGTTTTCCACGAAGTTGACACCCGTCTTCTTGGGTAGGTTCATGGTACATTTCTTCACGGCATAGGTGGAGTCCTTCACCACGTAGAGGTGCCCCGTGAAACCGAAGTCCTGCGGGTTCTGCGGAACGAAAGTCAGATGCACGCACTCCTGCTTGTCCACCATGAGTGTGTCCATCAGATAGTACTTGTAGAAGCTGATGGCTCCGCGACCGATGGGGCTGACGAAGCGGCGTTGCAGCAGCCGGATGTCGTCGTCGTAGATGTTGATGTCGGAGAATACGTCCGTAAGGATGGTCCCCAGCATGTCTCCGGTGTTGAAGAACTCTTCGATACCGGTGGAGTTCATACCTTCGATGATGGTCTTTTCGCTCTTGGGGTTTTTACGGAAAATGGTCTTGCTGGCCGTCTCCTTGATGGAGATGGGTAGAATCATTTTGTTGGTCTTGGGTGATACCTCCACCTGGTCTTTGAAGAAGGAGAATTTCTTGTAGATGCCTTTCTCCATTTTGTCAGGGGTGACGTCGTTGAGCGACATCTTCATCTTTTCGTACTTCTGGTACTGGTAGTAGTCGTTCTCTTCCAGTTTCAGTGCCTTCTTGTTCTCGATGACCTTCTTCATGAACTCCACGGCGGGGTTGTTCTTGCGGGAATATTTCTCCTTTTTGGGCTTCACCACGACCTCGGAGAGCATGATGTCATCCGATTGCAGTTTGACGTTCAGCACCCGGGTGCCGGGTTTCAGTTTTACTTTCTTGGTGATATAGCCTACGGCGGAGAACGTCAGCTCATCCCAGCCTTTGCGGGTTTCCACCTGGTATTCACCGTTTGCGTTGGAGATGCCGCCTACACCTTTCCCTTCATACTGTACGGTGATATACATCAGCGGTTCGTTCGTGAGGGAGTCTGTGATGACACCCTTTATCTGGGCGGATGCGCTGATGGAGACGAACAGTGACAGCAGGAAAAGGGCGTAAATTGTATATCTTTGCTTCATAAGTTACAGATAATTCGGGCGCAAAGTTAACAAATTAAGGTTAATCAAGAAGCAAATATAGACTAAAGAAACGGGAGATATGGTTAAATGAACGTGAAAGTCGTATGTCTTGTTTGCCGGATACAGATAAAAAACGTACAGAATCCTTATAGAAAAGTTGCCGGATATAAAGGATAAAGTTGCACAACGTATGGAGAAAGTTCTATCCCAAGCCTTGGGATAGAAAGACCCAAGCTTGGGATAAGCGTCCGTAGGTTTGGGATAGACGTTTGCAAGCTTGGGATAGAATTTATGGAGGATTATGAATTGTTGCCGTTCAGTAGTGTCTGTACGATGCGTTCCGCCGTTCGTCCGTCCCAGCGGTCGGGCAGGGTGGTGTGCTTCCATTCTCCGTGCAGCAGCTTGTCGAGCGAGGCGGAGAGAGCGAAGGAATTTTCGCCTACCAGCTCGTTGGTACCGATGCGCCAGGTTTCGGGATGCTCGGCATAGGTATTGAGGGTGATGCAGGGGACGTCGAGGAAGGTAGCTTCTTCGGCGATGTTTCCCGAGTCGGTGACGATGCCCCGTGCCTGGTTGATGAGGAATCCGAAGTGCAGGTAACTCTGCGGAGGCAGGATGTGCAGGTTGGGAGCATTCACTTCCAGCGACTTCACCGCCTTTTGCACGTAGGGGTGTAGTGGGGCGACGATGGGCATGCCGCCGGCCTTCTCGATGACGGTCTGGAGCAGGGAGTGCAGTACGGCTTTCTTCTCCAGCAGGTCGCGGCGGTTGAGGGTGAGCAGCAGGTAGTTCCCTTTCCGCAGGCCGAGGCTGGAGAACCACATGGGCTGCACCAGGCGGTGGCGGTTGAAACGGATGGTGTCAATCAGTATGTTGCCCACGTAGTGGATATATTCGGGTATCATGCCCTCCTGGTTGAGGTTGCGGTTGGCCACCATGCCGGCGGTGAAGAGATAGTCGGAAATGGCGTCCACGATGGTGCGGTTCACCTCGCGGGGCATGTTCATGTCGAAAGAGCGTGTGCCGGCTATGACGTGCGCCACCTTCAGTCCGCGCTTCTTGGCGACGATGGAGCAGCTCATAGTGGCGGTCATGTCATCTACCACCAGTACGACTTGTGCCGGATGCCCGTCCAACTCCCGCTCGAAGGCGAGCATGATGGAGGCTGCCACCTGCGAGTGGTTGTGTCCGGTGACACCGAGGTAGGCATCCGGTTTCCTCATGGAAAGGTCGGAGAAGAGCGAGGCATCCAGGCTGGTGTCATCCTGCGGACCGGTGTAGACGATGCGGTAGGAGATGTTCTTTCCTGCCTCTCTGGCGGCGTCGATGGCGCGGCAGATGGGGGCTATTTTCATGAAGTTGGGGCGTGCGCCCGATACGATTGTTATTCTCATTGTCGTAGTTGGTGAAAAATGATACGACAAAAATACGTTTTCTTAGGGAAATTATTTGTTACTTTGCCTATTATTTTCAGAGTGTCTGTTGAAAATACACACTTATTCAATGTTTAATTTATAATTTTTAATTTTTAATTTTTAATTCTCAAAGTGATAATGCCAACATTTGTTCAGATACTCGATTTCATTGGCACATTTGCCTTTGCCATCAGTGGCATACGCCTGGCCTCGGCCAAGCGGTTCGACTGGTTTGGAGCGTATGTGGTGGGTTTTGTGACGGCCATTGGTGGCGGTACGATACGCGACCTGTTGCTGGACGTCACCCCGGGCTGGATGACGGATCCCATTTACTTGATTTGTACCGGACTGGCCTTGTTGTGGGTCATCCTCTTCGGTAAACATCTCATCCATCTGCACAATACGTTCTTCATATTCGACAGTATCGGCCTGGCACTGTTCACGGTGGTCGGCGTGGGCAAGAGCATCGCGCTGGGCTATCCCTTCTGGGTGGCCATCATTATGGGCAGCATCACTGGGGCTGCGGGAGGTGTGATACGTGACGTATTCATCAACGAAATTCCGCTGATATTCCGGAAGGAGATTTATGCGATGGCTTGTGTGGTGGGAGGAACCTTCTACTGGATGTGCCATCTTCTGGGGATGGAGTCTTTCGTGTGTCAGATTGTGGGCGGTGTGACGGTGTTCGTTACCCGCATACTGGCGGTGAAGTATAGGATTTGCCTGCCTATCCTTTCGGGCAATGAAGAGGAGCAGGAAGGGTAGTCCGTTATCTGCTGTCTGAGAATCTTAGGGATTTTCCGGTGAAATTCCGGGCAATGTGCAAAAGAACTTCAGGTGTTAAAAATAAGATTCCCCGGCATTTGCAACCGAAATGTCGGGGAATCTTTCATATTCCTCGTTCCCCTGATAAGGGGGAAGGAGGATGGGATTGCTAAAGGGATAAAACAAGGTTAGAACAATGCATCCTTCGTGTTGAAAAGTTTGCGTTCGTTCAGTTTCACTACCTTGCCGAATTTTTCCAGTCGCTTCAGGTCAATGTTCTTTGGGTTGCCCATGATGGAAATGCAGTAAGGTTTGTCTTTGATGTTCTCTTCGTAGAATTTCACGATGTCGTCAAAGGTCAGTGCATCTACTTTCGGCAGGTTTTCCTTTGCTGGGTCGTCTGTGTAGCCTCTGTAGCCCAAGTCTACCAGTTCCATGGCTTTGTTGCGGAAGCTGGGGTGACTGGTCAGCATGGCTTGGCGGAGGTAGCTCTTGATGTTGTCGATACGTTCCGGATTTTTCGGCATGTCGTTGACGAGACCCATCAGTACGTCCAATGCATCGTTTGCCTTGTCGTTCTGGGTACCGATGTAGCCGCGCAGATAGCTTGCTTTTCCGGCTATGCCTTGCGTGCCGACGAATGCGTAGGCTGTATAGGCCATGGAGCGTTTTTCGCGGATTTCGTTCAGAACGATGCCGGTGAAGTCAAGACCGAAGTATTGGTTGAATGCGCTACGCAGCACGTCGTCCTTTTTGTCAGCCTTCTGCATCGGGATGTAGAGGTGGATTTGGGCTTGTTCTGCATCGTTGTTAGGCAGGAAGTAGACGGTGTTTTCGGTCACCGGCATCATGTCCTTTGCCTGTGGGGAGTTGGACGGGCGTTCGTTGGCCACCAATGGGAGGTTCTTGCTCAGGATATCGTATACTTGGTCGAAGGGGAGTGTTCCGGTGAAGAACACCTTTGCCTCGTAGTTGGAGGCGCGGTTGATGTCGCCCGTCAGTTCTGAAATCTGTAATTCGTAAATCTCCTTGTCGGTCAGTTCCTTGATGTAGTCTGATTTCTCTCCGTAGAGCATGTACTGCCGCAGTGCTTCGTTCAGGATGCTGACGTTGTCTTTGCGCTGCTGGCGCATACCCATTGCCGAACCTTTCAGACGTGCCAGTTGCTTTTCGTCCAGTTTTGGCATCAAAATCTGGCGTGAAAGTAGCTGGCAGGCTTGCGGCAGGGTGGCTTCGTAGCCCTCCATGATGATGTAGAGGTTGTCATCATCGGCTGTCACGTGGCAGGTTGCGTTCAGCTTGCTGAGTTCTTCTTTCAACTCTTGCGGTTCGTAGGCCCCCATGATGCCTGCGTTGTTCATCAACTGGGCGGCATAGCCAAGTTTTGGGAATTCGCGTTCACCGGCTCCGTATTGTACAACCAACTGGAATACGTTATTCTCCTTGTTGGGTGTGTAGTACATCTTTGAACGGTCGTTCAGTTGCTTGATTTGCACTTCGCCGTAGTCTGCGAATTTCTCCTCCATCTGTCCGATGGGCAGGTTTTTGAATTGTGTTGCATAGAGCGATTCTTTTCCTATCGGAGGTTCTACGGGTTTGTAACCCGGCTTCTCAATCTTGGCGTTCTTGTCAGGCTTTCCTTTTTCGATATATAGGGCCAGGTAATTGTCTGACAGATATTTCTTGGCTACTCGCTTGATGTCGTCAGTGGTGATGGCCATAATCTTGTCCTTGTAATTGAGTATGTCGCCCAAGTCCTGCTCGTTGTAGAAGGCGTTCATCAGTATCATGGCCTTGTCCTCGTTCGACTCCATTTCCAGGTCGAACTGGCGGCATTTCTCGGCTTTGATGGCATCAATTTTCCAGTCCTCGAATTCTCCGTTGGCGATTTGCTGGATGGCTTTCAAGGCTTTCTTTTCGGCGCTCTTGGTCGACTCGAAACGGCGCTGGTTTTCGTCGTAGAGGGGAATGGCCGCTACGATGGCGCGTCCTTGTTCGCGGAAAGTACGGGTGTAGGCTCCGGCGCTGGTCAGTTCACCGTCCAGTACCAGCTTGTCCATAGTTCCGGTCTGACTGTTGTTGTTCAGCAGTGCTAGGGCGATGTCCAGAGCGTCTTCGTCGGGATGTCCGGCAGGTACTCCATTGAATACCATTGCCACTTGCGGGTAGAATCCTACTTTAGCCGAATACTGTTTGCGGCCCTTTATTTCGAGGTTCTGGTAGACCTTGCGCTCGGGTGAGGGTTTAGCAGCCAGACGTCCAAAGGCGGCATTGATGCGTCCGCTGATTTGTTGGGCTTTGATGTTTCCTACGAGTACCAGTACCATGTTTTCGGGGACATACCATTGTTCGTAAAATTCAATCAGCTTGCTCAGGCGGGGATTCTTCAGATGTTCGGGCAGGCCGATGATGGAACGGGAGTAAGGATGTCCCTCAAAAGCTTTCTCCATCACGAACTGGTTCTGTGCACGTCCCTGGTCATCTTGTGAACGGTTATATTCTTCGTACACGTTTTCCAGCTCCGACTGGAAGGAACGGAATACGGGATGCAGGAAACGTTGTGAGGAGATTTCCAGCCATTTGTTTATCTGATAGGCAGGGAAGGAGCTGTGATAGAAGGTCCAGTCATAGTAGGTGCCTGCATTCACCCCTTTGGCACCCATGCTTTCCATCAGGTTGGAGTATTCGTTGGGAAGTCCCAATTTTCCAGCTTTGACGGTCAGCTCATTGATTTCCTTGCTGATGGCTTCTTTTTTTGCCGGGTCGGCTTCTTCGGCCATCTGGTCGTACTTGGCGATGATTTCCTTGTAGATCGGTTCTTCTTCCGTCCAGTTCAGCGCGCCTATCTTGTCTGTTCCTTTAAACATGACGTGCTCCAGGTAGTGTGCAAGTCCCGTGTACTCTTCGGGGTCGTTGATGGAACCGGCACGTACGCCTACCAGTCCGAACACGTCCGATTTGGATTCATCTTCCCATATATATACGGAAAGACCGTTCTTCAGCTTGAACGCCTTCAGTCCTTGTCCGAAGGAGGGCAGGGAAATGATAAGGGTAGTCAGCAGAAGAAGTGACTTAAATTGAAATGATTTCATAAAATAAAGTGTTTTTATGTAATAAAAGTGTTTTCCTATATGTAGGCAAAGCTATAAAAAAATCACGTAACATTTACGAAATCTTCGGAAAAATGATAGTTTTCAGTATATAATATCACCCGTAAACTATCAGAGAGGGGGGTGTAAACTGTCAAATGATAGTTTTCACCCCTAATAAAAACCGTATTCCGTCCCCCGGGGCTTCAAATCTTCCTTATACTTGCAATCGTAAAACCTAAACCATTATTAACTATTTAAAAATTGAGCAAAGTATGAATACTTACAGTTTTAGAAAAGATTTGCTTGCAGTGCAAGAAGAACTGCTTCGCTTTGCATACAAGTTGACAGCCGACCGGGAAGAAGCGAATGATTTGTTGCAAGAGACATCTCTCAAGGCTTTGGATAACGAAGACAAATTTGAACCCGACACCAATTTCAGAGGTTGGATGTATACCATTATGCGCAACATCTTTATCAATAATTACCGGAAAATAGTTCGCGAACAGACTTTTGTGGACCAGACGGACAATCAGTATCACCTCAGCATGCCCCAGGACTCTGGTTTTGCCAGTACCGAGGGTGCCTACGACCTGAAAGAAATGCATCGCATCGTCAATGCCCTTCCACGCGACTATAAAGTCCCTTTCTCCATGCATGTGTCCGGTTTCAAGTACCGCGAGATTGCCGAACGCCTCGGCCTTCCGCTCGGAACGGTGAAAAGCCGCATCTTCTTTACGCGCCAGAAGTTGCAGGATGAATTGAAAGATTTCATCTGATAATAATTTGATAGTAGCAATATGATATATAACATATTACTTATGATGAATTTTCAAGGGTTATTCTTGACTATATGTCAGAATAATCCTTTATATTTGTATATGTTAAGTTAACCGAAGGAAAATCTCTTATTATTGACTATGATGAAAAAGGAAATTAAATTCAGTCTTGTTTACCGGGACATGTGGCAGTCGTCCGGTAAGTATCAACCCCGGGTAGACCAGTTGGTACGTATTGCTCCGTTGATAGTTGAAATGGGTTGTTTTGCACGCGTTGAAACAAACGGAGGAGCTTTTGAGCAGGTAAACCTTCTGTATGGTGAAAATCCCAACAAGGCTGTACGCGCCTTTACCGCACCTTTTAGGGAAGCAGGCATACAGACGCATATGCTCGACCGCGGGCTAAATGCACTGCGCATGTATCCCGTTCCGGCAGATGTGCGCCGGCTGATGTACAAGGTGAAGCATGCCCAGGGTGTGGACATTACCCGTATCTTCTGCGGATTGAACGAGACGCGGAATATAATTCCTTCTATCAAATATGCTCTGGAAGCGGGCATGATACCGCAGGCTACGCTCTGCATCACGTATTCTCCCGTCCATACGGTGGAATACTATGCCAGTATTGCCGACCGGTTGATTGAAGCCGGGGCACCTGAAATCTGCTTGAAGGATATGGCGGGCATCGGACGTCCGGGTATGCTGGGACAGCTTGTCAGAACCATTAAGGAGAAGCACCCCGATGTGCTGATACAATACCACGGGCATAGCGGTCCCGGACTTTCCATGGCTTCCATTCTCGAAGTCTGTGAGAACGGTGCCGACATCATCGATGTGGCGATGGAACCCATGTCGTGGGGCAAGGTTCATCCGGACATCATCTCCGTGCAGGCCATGCTGAAAGACCTGGGTTTCCAAGTGCCCGACATAAACATGAAAGCCTACATGAAAGCCCGTGCCATGACGCAGGAGTTCATTGACGAGTTCTTGGGTTATTTCATGGACCCCACCAATAAACATATGTCCTCACTCTTGCTGAAGTGCGGTTTGCCGGGTGGCATGATGGGCTCCATGATGGCCGACTTGAAGGGAGTGCATTCCGGCATCAACATGATACTGCGCGGTAAGAACGAGCCGGAACTCAGTCTGGACGACCTGCTCGTCATGCTGTTCGACGAAGTGGAATATGTATGGCCCAAGCTGGGTTATCCTCCTTTGGTGACTCCTTTCAGCCAGTATGTGAAGAATGTGGCTTTGATGAACCTCATGCAGCAGGTAAAGGGAGAGGAGCGTTGGACGATGATAGACAACCATACGTGGGACATGATTCTGGGCAAGAGTGGACGCCTCCCCGGTACTTTAGCGCCCGAGATAGTGGAACTGGCTAAGTCCAAAGGCTTTGAGTTCGTGGATACGGACCCGCAGCTGAACTACCCGGATGCTCTGGATACATACCGGAAAGAGATGGACGAAAACGGTTGGGAATATGGCGATGATGACGAGGAACTCTTCGAGCTTGCCATGCACGACCGGCAGTATCGCGACTATAAATCCGGCGTTGCCAAGAAACGTTTTGAGGATGACCTGCAGCGTGCCAAGGATGCGGCGATGGCCAAAAACGGATACTCGGAAGAAGAAATCAAGAAGCTGAAGCGTGCCAAGGCAGACCCGATAATCGCGCCTTCCAAGGGGCAAGTGCTTTGGGAGGTTTCCGTCGAAGGTCCTTCTTCTGCTCCTTTCATCGGACGCAAGTACCAGCATGATGAGGTGTTCTGCTACATCTCTACGCCGTGGGGCGAATACGAGAAGATATGGACCGGATTTACCGGACGTGTGGTGGAAGTCTGTGCCAAGCAAGGGGATGTGGTCAATAAAGGGGATGTGATTGCTTATATCCAGCGAAGTGATATTTTTGCATAAAGTGGAGGATGACTGTTTTTCAGTCATCCTTTATCATCCAGCCATTTCTTGATGGTTTCCTTCAGCACTTCTTGAGTGAAGGGTTTGGTAAGGAAGTCGTTGCAACCTGCTTCCAGGGCAGCTTGCTTGTCGTGCTCGTAGGCATAGGCTGTAAGGGCGATGATGGGGACGTCCGGTACCAGTTCACGGATGATGCGAGTGGCGTCGATTCCGCCAAGGTTGGGCATTTTCATGTCCATCAAGATGAGGTCGGGGTGGACTTCCTCGAACATCGTTACGGCTTCCATGCCGTCTTTGGCATGTTTCAGCCGATAGAGTCGGCCTAAAATGGCGTTAATTAGGATGAAGTTGCTTTCTGTATCTTCGGCAATCAGGATGGTCTTGGAAGGAGGGGTAGGGAGTGCTCCGACCTCTTCATTCTTCGGGGAATCTCCGGGGGCTGCATTTTTGCCCCTCTGCTCTGTGGAGTGTGTCTCTGCTGTCGTTTCCTGGTTGTCCTCTTCTTTCTTTTCCGCCTCTGTTTTGCTGGTGGATTCCAGCGGGAGAACAAAAGTAAATGTGGTGCCTTTACCCACCTCTGAAGTGACGGATATGTTGCCACCCAGACGTTCGATGATGGTTTTGCAGATAGAAAGTCCCAATCCGGTGCCCTGGGCAAAGTTGTTCACCTTGACGAAACGTTCGAATATCCGGTCCACCTTGTCCGGTGCAATGCCCATACCCGTATCGGTGACGTGGAATGCTACATACTTGCCTTCCCGGCGATACCCGTAACTGATGTGCCCGGTGGTGGTGAACTTGAAGGCATTGCCTATCAGATTGGAAATGACCTGGAAAATCCGGTTCTTGTCTCCGTCAATCACGATATTCTCGTCAGAGGGTTCGTATATCAGTTCCACTCCTTCGGGACAGCGGAAAATATGTGCGTCGTGTATCTCCTTGCAGAGTGGATGGAGGCGTACGGGCGTGATGGTGAACTCCACGATGCCCGATTCTATTTTTGATAAGTCGAGGATTTCGTTAATGAGCTGGAGCAGGCGTTCATTGTTCGATTCCACTATTTCGTAATAGCCTAGCCGTTCTTCCTCATCGGTACTTTCGGCAATAATTCGTGAGAAGCCTACAATGGCATTGAGCGGTGTGCGTATCTCGTGGCTCATGTTGGCGAGAAAGGCGGATTTGAGCCGGTCGGAAGTCTCGGCTTTCTCCTTGGCTACGAGCAGTTCCCGTTTCATCTGTTCCATTTCCGTGATGTCCCATTCGATGTTCAGCAGGATGGGGGAGAAGTCGTTGCTTTCAATCTTCATCTTTCGCTTGTCCAGATAGATGGAGTTACCGTTTCCGTTGCGTTCTTCCGCAATCCAGTGCATCTCTTTGCCGGTTCTGGCTATTTCGATGTCTTGCGCCCTCTTTTCCTGAGCAGTCTCCAGAGGATAAAAATCGAAGTCGTCCTTTCCCAATGCCTCTTGTATGGGGATTTCGCGGTTATACGATTCGCGGTTGCGGTAGAGGTACTTGAAGTTGTTGTTGATGTCCTTCACAACAATGCCTGCCGGGAGGTTTTCGATGATTTTGTCCAAAATCTGGTTGAACTGTTTGATTTGCTGCTCATGCCGGATGCGTGTCGATACGTCTCTTCCGAATGTCCAGATGGTTCCTTCCCCTTTGTCGCTTGTCACCCAATAAGCGTTTCCTTCAATGGCGAGTACTTCCGGACGCTTGGGCAGCGGATGGTAGACGATGTATCCGTGGTTCGTCTCTCCACGTTTGACACGGTTGGCAAACTCTTTCCAGGATGTTTCATCCCTGCCGTATGAGGGCAGGTCGTATATCTTCATCCGGGTGATGTCTTGGCCATTACCGATGCCATGCCGTTCCTTGAAGCAACGGTTGCAGAATATCAGCGTGCCGTCTTCGTGTGCCGAATAAATGTCCTCGGTGGAGTTGTTGATGGCATGTGTCAGCAGATTGATGTCGTTGCGCCGTTTCTGTATGTCGGTAATGTTCTGTATGTATCCTTCTATAGTGACATTCCCGTCTTTCTGCCGTTCGCGGGCAAACGCTTTGAGGCGGATATAGAAAATGTTTCCTTTGAGGAAGATGCGGTAGTCCACGCTGTTTTCCATCTTGCCTTTCAGATTCTCTTTCATCCAGCCGGTAAAGCTTTTCCGGTCTTCAGGAAGGATAAGTTCCAGATAATTGTCCATATTGATGTGCTGCACCTCTTCCGAACACATGATACCCGTATGGCCTGCATAACAGAATATGCGGGTCTGGGTATCGTATTGCCAGTTTCCGATGAGGGCGGCCTTTTGTATTTCGTTGAGCTCGTGGTTTTTCTTTTCGAGTTCCAGTTTGCGCTGGCTGCGTTCTGTGATGTCGCGGTACTGGCAGAGGACCATGCCGTCGTACGGGTACATGATGCATTTAAAGTAATAGGTAGTGTGACCCAGTGTCATTTCGTAATTATGGACTGAACGTACCTTTTGCGTCAGTACCTTCTTGAACTCCGGATATACTTGGTAGTAAGTGGACGGCGGTATCAGTTGGAACAGATTCTTGCCCAGCAGCTTTTCTTCCTTCATGAACCAAAGGTTTACATTGTGCACTGCGATGTCCATGCAAATGCCGTCCCGGTTCAGAAGGAGCATGGTATCTGACGTCAGCTTCAACAGTCTCTCGGCGTTTTCAGCTTGTTTCAAAATGTTTTTCATTCTTACAGTATTAGTTTCATGCCCTTCTGGCCTTCTCCCATGCGCCGCTTGCATTGCCTATGCGCTTGTGCAGGTAGTTGAATCCTCGTATGACGTTGACGTTCATGAAGAGGAAATAGTAGGGGATGAAAAGTATCTTGTTTTTTATATGCTTCATTGAAAGGTAGTACCCCCAACTTCCCATGAGGTAGAAAAGAGCTTGTAACAGCCAGATGATGGCATACAGTAATGGCGTGCTTGTCGTAAAGATGAGAATTGTGTTGAGGGGAAGCAATAGGAACAATAGGATAGGAGTGAGCGACCAGCGCAGCACCCGGTGGGAAATATATTGGAAACAGAATGTGCCGTAACGGAATGGGTTGAGCAGCGGACGCAGCCGCCAGATGGATTGCAAGCCCCCGGCAGCGATGCGCACCTTGCGCTTTTCTTCTTCGCGCATGTCTGCCGAGCCGCTTTCTACGGCATAGGCATTGGCACAATAGGCAATGGTGTGTCCCTGCATGACGATGCGCAGGGAGAGTATGAAGTCGTCGAGCAGCGTATCTGTCTGCATTTCCTCGAACAGCTCGCGGCGCACGGCAAACAGTTCACCCGCTGCGCCTACTGCCGAATAGAGGCGTGCGTCGAGCGCTTTGAGGGTGGATTCGTATTTCCAGTATAGCCCTTCTCCCCCCGAGGCAGCATTGTCCTTGCTTTGCACGGCGATACGTTTTTCGCCTGCCACGCATCCCACTTTAGGGTCGGTGAAGGCGTGCACTATCTCCCGCAGGGCTTCGCGGTTGAGGTGAGTATTGGCATCGGTGAACACGACAAGGGGCGTTTCTACGAAATGTATACCGCGGTTCAGGGCGGCTGTCTTGCCTTGGCGTTGGGGTTGGTGGAGGACGATGGCTTGCGGCCAGTGGGAGAGGCGTTCGTTGGTATGGTCGTTGCTGCCGTCGGTCACCCAGAGGATGCGTAGCTTGTCGGCGGGATAATCCAGCTCCAGGCAGTTGCGCATTTTTTCATCCACTACATCTTCTTCGTTGTAGGCGGCGATAAATAGCGTCAATGGGGGTAAAGCATCGTCGGCAGGCATCGGACGGGGCGCAGGCTTACGGAAACATTCTTTTATCTTGACCAGGATATATAATAGTATACCATATCCTATATAAGTATAGAACACTATGAATAAACTTATCCAGAAGAGTACTTCAAAGGCTTTCATGTATCCGCTCGTTTGCTTTCTTTTTTGATAAAAAGAAATGTGATTGCCAAAAGTATGGATAATCTTTTACCGATGCAAGAAAAAGAAAAGAAAAATAAAATGTTTGTTTCTCAAGGTGTTCCGATGTTATAAGGAAGTGGGCTTCCTATAGAGGTGAGCTTGAATAACCTTGTGAGTGAGAGGCGATTAAAGGCTTTCAATCATCATTCTCCATAGGAAAGGGATGGGCAGGTAGGCAGGGCGTTACTCAAAACGCTTCTGTCATATTGAAGTAAAACAACATCTGGTTGTTTACCGTGTTTTTGCCTAAATCCAGGCGGACGTTCATGCGTGGCTGTACCTCAATGCGCAGACCTACACCATAGTTGGGCAGTACACCCTCTATCTTGCCGGGAGTGGGGCCCATGAAGCCGCAGCCGGTCCAGGCTACAAACCCTATGTGGTTGAGCATCCGCTTCAACCAAGTGCTGCGGTCGGTATTGAGCATCTGTCTGTACTCCGCCATGACCACATGCGAGGACTTGTCGCGATATTGCCCCATGTAGTAGCCGCGCAGGTCGAAAGGCGTTCCGGTGAGGGCATATTGCGTCAGAGGGACGTCGCCGAACACGTTCTTGGTTTGTGCCGTCCACGCAAGTACCCTGCGCTTGCCCAGTGACTTGTATTGGCGGTAGTCTATCTCCAGGCGGTAGAAGGTCTGGTCGCTGCCGATGAACTTGGCGTACATCATGCCGCGGAAATCCAGATACATGCCACGGTAGGCGTTGGCTGGGACGTCACGGCTGTCGTATGTCAGCAGGAAACCGAGGCCGGAGTTGAAGTTGTTATAGCCATTGGCCGTACCGCCTGCTTCTTTGTACGAAGGTTCGTCCACCAAGAACTTGCCGGGCTCCGTCAAGTGGTCGTAATTGATGTCGATTTGAGGTCCGGCAAAGATATTGCTGTTGCCCAGTCGGAAAAGGAACCAGGGGTTGATTTGCACGCCGCTGTACCGGTATTTGCTGGTACTGTCGCTTCGTACGTAATCTTTATTGGTATTATAGCCGATGCCGTAAAAGTTTTCTTCCGTATTTTTATAGCTGAACTTTCCGAAGATACGGAAACGGTCGCCCTTAAAGAAGAGTTGCGGTTTGGAGAAGAGATTGATGCCACCGTTGAACATGAAGGCGATGGCCATGGGCACTACGGAGCGCAGCTGCGTGGTGTCGCTGGGGTTCATGCGGAAGGTCATCAGGGCGCTTCCTCCCAGCACGGCACCGAAGTCGGGGGTGTAGCTGGGTCCGCCCAGAATATTGTAATGCAGATTCCGGCGCGCTACCTTTTGCTTGCGTAGTTCTTTTTTTGTCAGTGCAGGAACGCTGTCGTTTGTGGCGGCCGCAGTCTGTTCCTGGGCATAAAAGGTGGTGGCGAACAGCACCAGTGCGATAATGCTTAGTATATATCTTTTCATGTCGTACGAAATGTGGGTGCAAAGGAAACTATTTTATCCCGAATAGTTTTCACTGTAATAGATAATAAATCTAAAGATGTCACTAAAATTATCAAAAAAGACATTACTTTTGTCTGCTTCACGAAGCAAGACATCAATAACTAAAAACACATAATCTGAATGAAGAAACGATTTTTATCTGTAATTGTTCTGAGTGCCGCACTGTTCTCTGTGCAGGCACAAGAGGGAAAGGGGGGTATCAGCCCCGAAATGCTTGGACAAATCAAGCAAAGTTATCAAGGCACGGCTGCCGACAAGGCGCTCCGCAATGCCATAGGCAATAATGACATCCGTAAACTGGCACTCAACCAGGAGAATATGCAGGGCATGGATACCCACTTCTCCATCAAGGTAGAATCCAAAGGCATCACCGACCAGAAGTCGTCTGGCCGCTGCTGGCTGTTTACGGGGCTGAATGTGATGCGTGCCAAGACTCTTGCCGAATACGGTTTTCAGTCTTTCGAGTTCTCCGAAGTCTATCCCTTCTTCTGGGACCAGTTGGAGAAGGCAAACCTCTTCTTGCAAGGCATCATCGACACCTCCAAGAGTCCCCTGACTGATAAGACCGTAGAATGGCTCTTCCAGCATCCGCTGAGCGATGGGGGTACCTTTACCGGTGTGGCCGACATTGTTTCCAAATACGGCCTTGTTCCCAAAGATGCCATGCCCGAAACAAACAGCAGTGAAAATACCTCCCGCATGGCCAACCTCATCTCTCTGAAGCTGAAAGAGTATGGTCTGCAACTGCGTGACATGGCTGCCGCCGGTGCCAAGCCCGAAGCTCTGGAGAAGGAGAAAACTACGATGCTCGGAACCATCTACCGCATGCTGGTGCTGAACCTCGGTGTACCTCCCACGGAGTTCGACTATGTCCGCCACGATGCCAAGGGTAATCCTGTGGAGACAGAGCATCACACTCCCATGTCTTTCCTTGAGAAATATGGAGACAAACAACTGCTGACCAACTACGTAATGCTGATGAACGACCCCAGTCGCGAGTATTACAAGTGCTATGAAATAGACTATGACCGCCACCGTTACGACGGCAAGAACTGGACTTATGTCAACCTGCCCGTAGAGGACATCAAAGAGATGGCCATTGCCTCCTTGAAGGACAGCACCATGATGTACTTCTCTTGCGATGTGGGCAAGTTCCTGAACTCCGAACGCGGTCTGCTCGATGTGAAAAACTATGACTACGAATCACTGATGGGCACCACCTTCGGGATGGACAAGAAGCAACGTATCCAGACTTTCTCCAGTGGCTCTTCCCACGCCATGACCTTGATGGCCGTTGACTTGAACAAAGACGGAAAGCCCGTAAAGTGGATGGTAGAGAACAGTTGGGGAGCCGCTTCCGGTTATCAGGGACATCTCATCATGACCGACGAGTGGTTCAATGAATACATGTTCCGTCTGGTAGTGGAGACAAAGTATGTTCCCGCCAAAGTGATGGAACTGTTTAAACAAAAGCCCGTCCGCCTGCCGGCATGGGACCCGATGTTCGCTGAAGAAAAGTGATGATAAGGATTAGGGGTTAGGGATTAAGGATTAGTGGGCTGCACTATGATTCCGCAGGGTATTAATCCCTAATCCTTAACCCCTAATCCTTGTTCTCGTGTTCGTTAACGAAAGGGATTACGGAAATTTCTCCGTAATTCCTTTCTTTTTTACTCTTTATTCACGTTCTTTTTTGCTACTTTTGCGGCAAATTAATGAAACCATTATTTTAAATAAACGCATGGCAAATGTAATTAAGTTACGTAAAGGCCTTGACATCAACCTGAAAGGCGCTGCTGCCCAGGAACTTGTGTCTGTTAAGGAACCGGGATTCTATTCGCTGGTTCCCGATGACTATACAGGCATCACTCCGAAAGTGGTGGTCAAAGAGCAGGAATATGTGATGGCCGGGGGACCCTTGTTTATCGACAAGAATCATCCTGAATTGAAATTTGTTTCGCCCGTTAGCGGCGTAGTGACAAGCGTGGAGCGTGGTGCACGCCGCAAGGTGCTGAACATCGTCGTAGAGGCTGCCACTGAGCAAGACTATGAGGAATTCGGCAAGATGGACCCGTCCAAGATGAGCGGCCAGCAAGTAAAAGAAGCTCTTTTGCAAGCAGGTATGTTCGCTTTCATCCGCCAACGTCCGTACGACGTTATCGCTGATCCGACGGTAACTCCGAAAGCTATCTTCATTTCGGCTTTCGACAGCAATCCGCTGGCTCCCGATTTTGAATTCGCGCTGAAGGGAGAAGAAGCAAACTTCCAGACGGGACTCGACGCTTTGTCAAAGATGGCAAAGACGTATCTGGGTATTAGTGTAAAACAAAAGTCTGCTGCTCTTGTGCAGGCAAAGAAC
The DNA here is from genome assembly GCF_003602795.1 of Bacteroides sp. AF34-31BH. Taxonomy (NCBI): domain Bacteria; kingdom Pseudomonadati; phylum Bacteroidota; class Bacteroidia; order Bacteroidales; family Bacteroidaceae; genus Bacteroides; species Bacteroides sp. AF34-31BH. The sequence goes on along the minus strand of NZ_QTLV01000004.1, from coordinate 54,239 downwards.
GTTACCGTAACAGCTTTCGACGGACCACATCCGGCAGGCAACGTGGGTGTACAGATTAACCACATCTCTCCGGTAGTGAAGGGTGAAACGGTCTGGACCATCAGTGCCGAAGCCGTACTCTTCATCGGACGTCTGATGAATACCGGTCGTGTGGACATGACCCGTACGGTGGCTGTAACGGGTTCCGAAGTGTTGAAACCCGCTTATTGCAAGCTGAAAGTCGGCGCTCTGTTGACGAACGTTTTCAAAGGTAACGTGACTACCGACAAAGACCTCCGCTACATCAGCGGCAACGTGCTGACCGGTAAGAAAGTTTCTCCGAACGGCTTCCTCGGCTCTTTCGACAGCCAGCTGACCGTTATTCCCGAAGGAGATGAAATCCATGAAATGTTGGGTTGGATTATGCCGCGTTTCAATCAGTTCAGCGTCAACCGCTCTTACTTCAGTTGGTTGATGGGCAAGAAGGAATATGTGATAGATGCCCGTATCAAGGGTGGCGAACGTCACATGATTATGTCCAACGAATACGACCGTGTGTTCCCGATGGACATCTTCCCCGAATATCTGGTGAAAGCAATCATTGCAGGTGATATCGACCGTATGGAGGCTCTGGGTATCTACGAAGTAGCTCCTGAAGACTTCGCTCTCTGCGAATTCGTATGTTCTTCCAAGGTGGAAGTGCAGCGCATCGTACGTGCAGGACTCGATATGCTTCGTGCCGAAATGGCATAATCGGGGCATATGGCAAATCGTAAAATGTAAATCGTAAAATCGTAAATATATTAATGAAAGCGTTAAGAAATTATCTCGACAAGATAAAGCCGAACTTTGAGGAAGGCGGCAAATTCCACGCATTTCGTTCGGTGTTTGATGGCTTCGAAACATTCCTGTTCGTGCCCAATGCCACTTCGAAATCGGGAACGCATATTCACGACTCCATTGACAGCAAACGCATCATGTCGATGGTGGTCATTGCGTTAGTACCGGCACTGCTGTTCGGTATGTATAACGTAGGTTACCAGCATTTCCACGCTACCGGTGCTGCCGGAGGCTTCTGGGAAATGTTCATCTACGGTTTTCTGGCTGTATTGCCAAAAATCATTGTATCTTATGTAGTAGGTCTCGGCATTGAGTTCGTAGTGGCTCAGTGGAAGAAGGAGGAGATTCAGGAAGGTTTCCTGGTTTCCGGTATCTTGATTCCGATGATTGTTCCGGTAGATTGCCCGCTGTGGATTCTGGCGGTGGCTACTGCATTTTCTGTAATTTTTGCTAAGGAAGTATTCGGTGGTACGGGTATGAACGTGTTCAACGTAGCTTTGATTACCCGTGCATTCTTATTCTTTGCTTATCCTACGAAGATGTCCGGTGATGCCGTTTGGGTATCGGGCGACAGTATCTTCGGTCTGGGACAGTCGGTAGATGGTCTGACGGTAGCTACTCCGTTGGGTGCAGCCGCTACCTCGGGCGCCGTTCCGGAGTTCTCCTGGGACATGGTGACCGGCCTTATTCCGGGTTCTATCGGTGAGACAAGCGTTATCGCCATCGCTCTGGGTGCCATTCTGCTGTTGTGGACGGGTATTGCAAGCTGGAAGACGATGTTCTCCGTATTCGTAGGCGGTGCCTTCATGGCATGGGTGTTCAATGCAATCGGTCCCGACACTCCGATGGCACAGATGCCTTGGTACGAACACCTCGTGCTGGGTGGTTTCTGCTTCGGTGCCGTGTTCATGGCTACCGACCCCGTTACATCGGCACGTACAGAGACCGGTAAGTATATCTTCGGATTCCTGATTGGTGCCATGGCTATCATTATCCGTGTGCTCAACCCCGGTTACCCCGAAGGTATGATGCTTGCCATCCTGCTGATGAATATCTTCGCTCCGCTGATTGACTATTGTGTGGTACAGGGCAACATCAGCCGTCGCGAGAAACGTGCAATCAAGTCTAACAATTAAATACCGGAAAAGAAATGAATACCAATAGTAATAGTTATACTATCATTTATGCTTCGGTAATGGTTGTTATCGTTGCATTCCTGCTGGCATTCGTAAGTTCTTCCTTGCGCGAGACGCAGAACAAGAATGTGGAACTTGACACGAAGAAGCAGATTCTTGCTGCACTCAACATCAAGGACGTGAAGGATGCCGAAGCTGAATATAATAAATATGTAAAGGGCGATATGCTGATGAACGTTGACGGTACTCTGACAGAGAATACCGGTGCATTTGCTACCGCTTACGAGAAGGAAGCCAAAGAAAATAACCGTCTGCACGTATTCGTGGCAGAGGTTGACGGTGAGAAGAAATATGTATTTCCCGTTTACGGTGCCGGTCTTTGGGGCGCTATTTGGGGATATGTTGCACTGAACAGCGACAAGGATACCGTTTACGGTGTTTACTTCTCCCATGCCAGTGAGACTCCGGGTCTGGGTGCCGAAATTGCCAGTGCGCACTTCCAGGGAGAGTTCCCCGGCAAGAAAACGTTGGAGAACGGCGAGGTAGTCCTCGGTGTTGTGAAGAACGGCAAGGTAGAGAAACCTGACTATCAGGTGGACGGCATTTCCGGTGGTACCATCACTTCTGTAGGTGTGGATGCCATGTTGAAGGCTTGTCTGAGCAGCTACAAGAACTTTTTAACTAATAATAATGAGGAGGAATAAGAATATGGGACAATTGTTTTCAAAGAAGAATAAAGAAGTATTCTCTACTCCGCTGGGACTGAACAACCCCGTTACCGTGCAGGTATTGGGTATCTGTTCTGCTTTGGCTGTTACTGCCAAACTGGAGCCTGCCATTGTGATGGGTCTTTCAGTGACGGTGATTACAGCATTCTCCAATGTAGTGATTTCACTGCTGCGCAAGACGATACCCAACCGTATCCGTATCATCGTTCAGCTGGTGGTTGTTGCCGCGTTGGTAACTATTGTAAGTGAGATTCTGAAAGCTTTTGCTTACGATGTAAGTGTGCAGCTTTCTGTATATGTAGGTCTGATTATTACCAACTGTATCCTGATGGGACGCTTGGAAGCATTTGCCATGCAGAACGGTCCCTGGGAATCTTTCCTTGACGGTGTGGGTAATGGTTTGGGATATGCCAAGATTCTGGTAATCGTAGCCTTCTTCCGCGAGCTTCTGGGTTCGGGAACGCTGCTCGGTTTCAACATCTTGAACTATGAACCTCTGCAGAAGTTGGGCTATGTGAACAACGGCTTGATGCTGATGCCGCCAATGGCGTTGATTCTCTGCGCTTGCATCATCTGGTATCAGCGTGCACGTCACAAAGAATTGCAGGAAAAGCAGTAATAAATAAATGAAGAATGAAAAATGAAAGAATGAAAAATGGGCTGCTCTGCTGCAGTACAAGTTCTCATTGCTTTAATTCTTTAATTCTTTAATTCTTAATTTATCGAAGAGATATGGAACATTTAATAAGTTTATTCGTCCGCTCTATTTTTGTGGACAACATGATATTCGCGTTCTTCCTCGGTATGTGTTCTTACCTTGCCGTATCGAAGAATGTGAAGACTGCCGTAGGACTGGGTATCGCCGTAACTTTCGTGTTGGTGGTTACGCTTCCGGTCAACTATTTATTGCAGACCAAGGTGCTGGCTGCCAACGCAATCATTGAAGGCGTTGACCTCAGCTTCCTGAGCTTTATTCTTTTTATTGCTGTAATCGCAGCTATCGTTCAGTTGGTGGAAATGATTGTAGAGCGTTTTAGCCCTTCGCTGTATGCTTCACTGGGTATCTTCCTGCCGCTGATTGCTGTAAACTGTGCCATCATGGGTGCTTCCCTTTTCATGCAGCAGCGCATCACGCTGGGTGAGAGCGACCCGAAATTCATCGGTGGCATTGCTGATGCTGTCTCTTATGCGTTGGGCTCCGGTATCGGTTGGTTGCTGGCTATCGTAGGCTTGGCTGCCATCCGTGAGAAAATGGCCTATTCTGACGTTCCGGCTCCACTGAAAGGACTGGGCATCACGTTTATCACTGTAGGTCTGATGGCAATGGCATTTATGTGTTTCTCTGGTTTGAACATCTAAAAGAAAGGAATAAAACAATGGATATGAATATGATATTAGCAAGCATTGGAGTATTCCTCGTGGTTGTCATCCTGCTTGTTGTTATCCTGCTGGTTGCCAAGAATTTCTTGGTGCCTTCGGGTAATGTAAAACTGACTATCAATGGCGACAAGGAACTGGACGTAGCTTCCGGTTCTACATTGCTGAATACGCTGTCTGTAAACGGTGTGTTCCTTTCCTCCGCTTGCGGTGGTAAAGGTTCCTGCGGACAGTGCAAATGCCAGGTAATGGAAGGTGGGGGTGAAATCTTGCCTTCTGAGACTCCGCACTTCAGCCGTAAGCAAATACAAGATCACTGGCGTCTGGGTTGCCAGGTGAAAGTGAAAGGCGATATGGCCATCAAGGTTCCCGAAAGCGTACTGGGCGTAAAAGAGTGGGAGTGCGAGGTTATCTCCAACAAGAATGTGGCTACGTTCATCAAAGAGTTCATCGTTGCATTGCCCAAAGGCGAGCACATGGATTTCGTTCCGGGTTCTTATGCGCAGATTAAGATTCCTAAATATTCGATGGATTATGACAAGGACATCGACAAGAGCCTTATCGGTGATGAGTATCTGCCTGCATGGGAGAAATTCGGTCTGCTGGGCTTGAAGTGCCGCAATGACGAAGAAACCATCCGTGCTTACTCTATGGCCAACTATCCTGCCGAAGGCGACCGCATTATGCTGACGGTACGTATCGCTACGCCTCCGTTCAAGCCGAAAGACCAGGGACCGGGCTTCATGGATGTAATGCCGGGTATCGCTTCTTCTTATATCTTTACACTGAAACCGGGTGATAAGGTAACCATGAGTGGCCCTTACGGAGACTTCCATCCGATATTCGACTCCAAGAAGGAGATGATGTGGGTCGGTGGTGGTGCCGGTATGGCTCCGTTGCGTGCACAGATTATGCACATGACGAAGACACTGCACACTACAGACCGCGTGATGAATTACTTCTACGGTGCACGTGCATTGAATGAAGTGTTCTATCTGGAAGACTTCCTGCAGATTGAAAAGGATTTCCCCAACTTCAAGTTCCATCTTGCACTGGACCGTCCCGATCCGGCAGCCGATGCAGCGGGCGTGAAGTATACTCCGGGCTTCGTACACAACGTAATTTACGAGACTTACTTGAAAGACCACGAAGCTCCCGAAGACATCGAATACTACATGTGCGGTCCCGGTCCGATGTCGAAAGCTGTTGAGAAGATGCTCGACGACCTCGGTGTTCCGGCTCAGAACCTGATGTTCGATAACTTTGGCGGATAATCTTCCTTGTCCGTCTTGAGATAAAAAAAACTCCGGCTTGTCCTTCAGGGCTTTGCCGGAGTTTTTTGTTCGGGGCATTTCCTCTCTAATGAAAGAAAGTGGAGTGGATTCTTCGTCGCTTTTTCTTTATTCCTTGATATGAATCAGTGCATTTGCCAGAATGGCTGTTACTTCTCCGGTGGTAATTCCTGTTGACACAGACCTCGTATGAATGGTTCTTGGTGAAGGAGAATGCGGTCTTTCAGAGTTTTCATGTTGGATGTTTTATTGAATGTTATCGTTTTCCTCTTCTGTTTCTTCTTGAATGGTGTCTTTGGGCAGCAATCTTGGAGAAATGCGTTTCTTGGGAGTGAGGCTCATGCCTTTCAGCATTTCGGCCTGGCGTACTACACTGCCGTTACCGTCCGAGAGCTGGTTGAAGGCTTTATCGTAATCCCTTTGCAGGCTGGCCAGCCGGTCGCCGATACCGAGGAAGGTGTCGGTAAAGCCTGCGATTTTTTCATATAAGATGGTGCCGCGCTTGATGATGGCCTGCACATTCTTTACCTGGTTCTCCTTCTTCCAAAGGTCGAGCGAGAGGCGCAGGGCGCTAATCAGGTTGGTGGGGCTCATTAGTACCACCTTTTTGTTGTAGGCATATTCCCAGAGGTGGGCATCGCTTTGGATGGCGAGGAGGTAGGCACCTTCGGTGGGGATGAACATCATAACGAAATCCGGTGATTGGGCGTCGTAATGCGAGTAGTCTTTATGGCTGAGCTCGTCGATGTGGGAGCGGACAGATTGCAGGTGTGCTTTCAGGAAGTGTGCCTGCTCCTCCTTGCTTTCGGCAGAGGTGTAGGCAGCATAGGCAGTCAGCGACACTTTGGAGTCGATAATCATTTCCCGTTCGTCGGGGTATTTCACGATGATGTCGGGCTGCATCTTCTGCCCGCTTTCCTCGTTGATGATGGCTTCGCCCCGTTCGTCTTTTAGAAACTCCTGGCGGAAGTAGTGTTCGCCTTCAATCAGTCCGGAGGCTTGCAACAAACGTTCCAGAATCATTTCGCCCCAGTTGCCTTGCATTTTGGAGTCTCCTTTCAGGGCACGGGTCAGGTTGTTGGCATCTTCGCTGAGGCGGTTGTTCAGTTCCACCAGTTCCTTGATGCGTTCACCCAGCGAGAAGCGTTCTTTGGCTTCGGTGCTGTATACTTGTTCCACCTTTTGGCGGAAGTCCTTCAGGTTATCGCCCAGCGGACGGAGCAGATTGCCCAGGTGTTCGGCATTCAGCCTGGTAAAGTCTTCGGCTTTGCTCTGGAAGATACGGTTGGAGAGATTCTCGAACTCGGTGTTCATGCGCTTGTGCAACGCTTCGGCTTCTTCCTTCTGCAGCTTCAATAATTCTATTTCCTTCTTTGTCCCGCTGATTTCCGCCCTCAGTGCGGCAGACTTGCGGTCTGCCGCCAGATAGCCGACTACGGTTCCGATGATTATCCCTATAATCAGTAATACTATCTCCATAAGTGTTTTGAAGTGTCCGCCTTATTGTGTCAATATTTCGTTTCCGTCTTCAGTAATCAGGATTTGGCTTTCCCATTGGGCAGAAGGCAGTCCGTCGTCTGTGCAGACGGTCCATCCGTCGGCTTCGTCGATAAAGACTTCGTAGCTTCCCATGTTAATCATCGGTTCGATGGTGAACGTCATGCCCGGCACTATCAGCATGCCCGTACCACGTTTGCCGAAGTGTTCCACATCCGGTTCTTCGTGGAACTTGACGCCGCAGCCATGTCCGCAGAGGTCGCGTACCACGCTGTATCCGTTCTTTTCCGCATGCTCCTGGATGGCGGCGCCTACGTCACCGAGGCGTGCCCAGGGCTGTGCGGTCTGTATGCCTATGTCACGGCATTCTTTGGTGACCTGTACCAGTCTCTGCATGTCGGGGCTGACTTCGCCAATCATGAACATGCGTGATGCGTCGGCAAAGTAACCTTTGTAAATGGTGGATACATCGACATTTACAATGTCACCGCTTTTCAGGAATTCCCTGGTGCTGGGAATGCCGTGGCACACTACATCGTTGATGCTGGTGCACACACTTTTGGGGAAGCCTTCGTACATGAAGGGGGCGGGGATGGCGTCGTGGTCTGTGGTGAAGCAATACACCATATGGTCAATTTCGGCTGTGGACATGCCTTCGCGAATGTTCTCGGAGAGATAATCCAGCAGGGCCGTGTTGATTTTGGCGCTTGCGCGGATACCGGCCAACTGCTCCTCGGTGCGGAGTGCGCTTCGCATCGGCAGTTTATATCCTTCTTTCTTATAATGTTGAATTTTGGCTTCTACTTCGTCGGAATAGTTTTTAGGAGTAAACCGGACTCCTTTCATGAACTTTTTCATTGTCTTTTCTTTTTTATGAGACTGCAAAAATACACAATAATGCAGGTGCTTGTACTATCAAGAGCCGAAAAAACATTCGTTTTCTTTATCCCGATACCAGCTTAGAGGGTATTCACCACTTCTATTTCGCTTCTTGAACTGTCTATCCTCCGTACTTGTATCTGGGTCTTTATGCGCTCTTTCAGTCCTTCCACGTGACTGATGATGCCTACCTTCTTGCCACCCATCTGGTGCAGTTTTTCCAATGTGTCCATAACGGTGTTCAGATAGTCGCTGCTCAGTGTGCCGAAACCTTCGTCGATGAACAGTGTGTCTACCGAGAGGCTCTGGCGGCTGAGGGAAGAAAGTCCGAGGGCAAGTGACAGAGATACTAGGAAGCTTTCGCCGCCCGATAAGGTGCATGCCGGACGTGCCGCACCTCCTTGATGGAAGTCGCGCAGCAGGATGGTGAGCGAACCGGCCTGGCATTCCAGTTCGTAGCGGTCGGTCAAGCGTTGCAGATAGAAATTGGCGCCTGCCAGCAGTTCTTTTAAGACGAAGCTCTGGGCTATGTTGCGGAAGTTCTTTCCCCGTTCGTCACCGAAGTGGTGGCAGAGGCGGTCCCACTTCAGATACTCTTCGCGTAGCCGGTCGGCACGTTCCTTTTCTTCCTTTATCCGGTCGATGTTACGGGTGTTTTCTTCCAGGCGTAACTTCTGCTGGCCGATGGATTGGTTGCCGGCGGTTATCTTTTCTTCGAGATTTGCGATGAGTGCATCCAGGGTTTCGAAGTTCTCGTTTTCTTCTATTTCGGGCTTCCGGCCGATGTGCTCTTCCATTTGTTCGGTGGCCAGATGAAAGGCGGTCGATGCAGCTACTTCTTCCTCTTTAAGTGTCTGCAATGAGGCACGTAATGCTTCTATCCGGGAGCCGGACCAAGCGGATAGGACGGTGATACGATTCTCGTCGAGAGTGGGGTTGGCGGCATAGAACCCGGTTAAATCCTTTTGCAGCCTTGCCATTTGGTCTGCGGTGGAGGATATGCTTTGTTTCAGTCCGCTTGCTTGTGTATTCAGATTATTCCAGGCAATCCCCAGGTCCTTGATTTCCATTTCCTGTGTTGCTGCAGGTGCGTTGCGCCAGTCGGGGAATGCGGCATCGATGCTTTCCTTGTTGATGTTTATCCCTTCCAGCTCTTTGTGGATAAGGGCAATGGCGGATTTCAGTTCTCTTTGTTTTTCCTGCGCCAGACGGTAGTTGCGCGTAGCTTGCGTCAGGCGGTCAATAAAGGAGAGGGGGGAGTTCTTCCATTCCGTGTTCCATCCTTCCCAGAGGATGTGGGGAGTGACGCGGTCCATGGTGGCACGTATGTTCTCCTTTTCGTTGGCGGTGAGCGACTTGTAATTGACGATGCTGTTTTTCAGCTCATTCAGCACTCTGTCGGCAGAGTTGAAGGCTTGGCGTGCAGCGTCCACATGTTTTTGGCATTCGTCCTTTTGCCGTTGCAGAGCTATGATTTGTGCGCTGAGCTTTTGAACTTCCGTGAGCTTTTCGTTCAGTTTGTCTGCTTCCAGCTTGTTCTCTTCCAGTAGCTTCTTCAGGGTTTCGCCGGTGGTTGTGGAGAGGCCGACGCCGTTGCATTGGGCGCATTTGGCCTGTGCGTCAGTGTGGGCAAGGTTGTAGCTCCGGAGCGCTCTTGCTGTGGACTGACGGGCATTCTCTGCCAGCGTTCCGTAGGTCTTGGATTCTGTCCGGTTGTTGTTCAATGCCTGCTCGGTTTCCTTGTATTCTTTCTCTTTTGTTTTCAGGGAGGTGCGTATGGGAGCAAGGACAGACTGGAAATCTTCATCTTTGCAAAGCGATTTTATTTCTTGTCCGCACACGGGGCAAGTATCTCCGACGGCAAGCCGGGAGCGTGCTTCCTTTGCCCACTCTTCTACGGCTTCCTTTTGCTTGTCGTAGAGGGTGCGGATGTCATCATAACTTGTTTTCCTGCTGTCGAATGCCGTTTGCAGGAGGACGTATTGCTTTTGGCACGCCTCCACTTTGGCGTTCAAAGCCTTTTCGTTTTCCTTTGCCTCGTTCAGTGTCCTTTCCGTTTCAGCCAGTAAAGACAAGGCGCTCAATGCTTGCAGCAGGTTCTCCCGTCCGGCATCGAGTTTGTTTTTCTTGTCTTGCAGGGCAGGGCGGTCCATGGTTTCAAGCTGCTTGTTCCGGAGGTTTATTTCGTTTTGCAATGTATGGTTCTCTTGTTCTTTCCGGGTGAGGGCAGCTTCCTTGTCGGTACGCTCCTTGACTTTTACGGGTTGTTGCGCGGCAAGTCTTTCAAGGTGCGCGTTGTAGGTGCCGATGCGTGTTTGGGCATCGAGTGCGGATTTTAGGCCGGTAATGATGGATTGGCTTTGCTCGAACATGGGCAGTAAGGGCGAATGCTCTTGCAAGTACTTCTCGGCACGATGCAGCTTGTCTTCTTGCTCTTTCAGGAAACCGCATAGCCACTTGCTTCCTCCGTCCAGCCGGGCAAAGGATGCTCTTAACATTCCGGCTTGTGCATAGTTCTGTTGTTGTTGCTGTTGCTGCTGTTTCAAGGTAGAGAGCCAGTTGCGGGCATCGGCGGTGGCGTTCCATTCCTTAATCAGCAGTTCTTTCTGTTTGAATTCGTCCGATTGCAGTTGCGCTTGCTTCCCTTCCCACATCTTCTTTTGCTGTTCACGGGTGAGGAGGAGTTCGGAGTATTTCTTCAGCCAGTCCCGTTTTGCGAGGACGATGGTTTTCTGCTCATTGGCTTCCTTGACTCCGGCATTTTGCGTGGCTATGGCTTCCTTGATTGTGGCGACTTCTTCTTCTGTCAGGATGTGGATGCCTTCCAGCTTCCGGTTCTGGTTTTCGTATTCCGTCCGTCTTTCCTTGGTGGCGGCATATATTTCGGCACCTATTTCGGAGTAGATACTTGTACCGGTCAGCTTTTCCAGAATGTCCGATTTTTCGCTTTCCTTGCTTTGCAGGAACTTGGTGAAGTCGCCTTGCGCCAGCATGGTGGTGCGGCAGAATTGTTCGAAGGTCAATCCCACTGCAGCTTGTATTTCTGCCTTTATCTCGTTCTTTTTGTTGAGCTGTGCGCCGCTTTTCTTGTTTTCCAGTGTCCAGCGCACATCCTGCACAGCTCCTGAAATCTTGCGGTGTGCCCGTGCCACGTACCATCGGGCGGTGTAGGGCGTTTCGTTCGAGCCGGTAAACTCCAGCTCCGTCCATGCTTCACTGGTGTTACGGCGCATCAGTTGCCGGCTGTCGTTGATGGCAACATCTTCCTTTTTGGCAGAGAAAGTCTGGCTCAGGTCTTTGTATTTTTCGTTCTCGGCATGGTCCATGCGGGGCGTTTCGTTGTAGAGTGCCAGGCAGATGGCGTCGAGAATGGTTGTCTTCCCTGCACCCGTCTCGCCGCAGATAAGGAAAAGGGATTCCTCGCTTAGCGGTCCGTTCTCAAAGTCGATGACGGCATCTTCTATGGAGGCAAGGTTCTTTATGGTCAGTTTCTGGAGTTTCATGGTTCGGACAAATGATTAGGAGTTGTTCTTGCTTTTCACTTTTTGCATGACAGTCTCCATCAGCTGGCAAAGTTCTGGGTCCATCTCTTCTCCTTCGGTTTCGCGGTAGTAGAGTCTGGCTATTTCCAGGGGAGACATTTCCTGCATCTCTTGGATGGAGATAGGCTTGCTCTCGTCAGTGTCGGCCTGCCGCTCTCGGGTCGTCTTGATGTAGCAATATTTGCATGCCTTGCCTTTGGCGGCGTTCGAGGCTTTTTCGTTGCAGTCGGGGGGCAGGTAGCCTTTTGTCAGCACATTCAGACGGAGGTATGCAGGTTTCTCTTCCGGATATTCTTCCAGTAATTTCAAGGCGTCTTCGAAAGGTGTCGGGTCATGGGGAAGTGTGACGAGCGGAATCGGATTTTCAATTTCCCTTGTACTGATTTGTGGTTCTGCCCCTTTCTCCAACTCGATGATGGAGATGGAGTGCGGATAGGTTTCGTCGAAGCTGACGGGGAGGGGAGTGCCGCAATAGCGTGCGTGGTGATGACTGCCTTTGATGTCCTGAGGGCAATGGATGTGTCCGAGTGCCAGGTAGTCGTATCCTTCTCCCATAGCGCTGAGGGGAACATACTCTATTCCGCCGATACTCTCATCGTGCCCGCTACGGTCGCTGCCTTCAATGGAGAGATGGGCCATGAGGACGACGGGAAGCTGTGCCGTATTCCGTTTCTTCACTTCGTCCAGCAGTGCCTGGAAGAAGCGTGCCTGTCGTTGGTCGCGCGGTGTTTCAGTGTCCAGCAGGGGGAAGTTTTGCGGATAGACGTGGGGCACGGCAATGACGTAGCCTATTGTCTTTTTTTCATTGTTTATCTCGATGATGTGCTTGTCCAGATTCACTTCCTCGGCTGTACGTTCGATGTTTCCCACAACGTTCAAGCCGAAGTGCTGCCAGAGGCTGCTGTCTATCTCCAGTTTCGAGCTGCTGTCGTGGTTTCCGGCGGTGACTACGATGGCCATTCCGGGGCAGGCTTGATGGATGTTCAGCATGGCGTCGGTGTACATCTTCTGCGTGGCGGCAGCGGGAGAGGAGTAGTGGTAGATATCTCCGCTTACCACCATGGCGTCGGGCTGCTCTTCGGTTACTATGCGGGTGAGTTGCCGTAGGAAGGATTGCTGCTCGGCGGTGCGGTCGTAGTTGTAGAGGGTGTGTCCCAGGTGCCAGTCGCTGGTATGTAGTATTTTCATTGTTTTTGTTACTTCAATGGATGTGGGTTATGGTTTCCTTAGAATATAAATCTTGTGTGTTCCTCGTCCTTTGTAGTCGATGCCCGATTCGGGATTGGCTATCCATTCGCGCAACTCGCGGGAGGCGGCGGACTTCAATAAGCCGGTCAGTTGGCAATAGTCGGCTTGGGTCATGAAGCTGTTCTTTTCCAGGTATTTTTTTGCCCGTTCCAGCCGTTCCTGCGGAGAAAACACTTGTGAGGAGCGTTGGAATTTGTCGGTGGAACGTTTCAGGTGGCAATGGCGAGCGGTACGGTACAGTAGTTCTTTGTCCACCTTGAAATGTATGTCCTTCAGGCAGATGCTGACGGCGTTTCGCTTGGTGTCTCCTTCTTCGCCCGTCTCCCGTTCACGGTCTTGCCGCAGACCGAGGGCAGGGGTGAATACTCCTAAGTTGTCAATCTTCACGGAGTAACCTTGCCCCATTTGGTAGGCTATTTCGTCGGTGATGGCTTGCACCAGTCCGATGATGTCTCCTCGTGTGAAGGATGAGGCGTATGCTATCTTTTCGGTGATGGTTTCCAAGTCCACCTGCCCGTATAGTTTCATTCGTGGGTAGAGGATGCGTTTGCCGTCTTCTCCCGGCAGGTTCAGTTCCTGCATGTTGTATTCTGCCATGATGGTAGCGTTGTTATGAGGTTCGTTTGTTTATTGGGGCTTACAAAGTTTGTCCCAAGGTTGCGGATGTGTATGCCAAGGTTGGGGATTTCTATCCCAAGGCTTGGGATAGACAAACCAAGGGCGAAGGTAATTCTTTATCTCTATACTTGCAAACTTTACTATTAGTAGTTAGGAAGTTTTTTATTGGTAGTCGGGAAGTTTTTTGTTATAGGTTTGAGAGAGGAATTGAAAAAAACGTTATCTTTGTTACATAAGAGAAGTGCATGAATGATGAACAAAACTAAAATTAAGCGATATATGAAACATTATCCGGACTTATTATTGTTGTTTACCTTATTGTCCGTTACCACAATGATTAAAGCACAAATATCGATAAGACCTTATAGCGAATGGGAAGCAACCCAGTTTGTTGCAGTGAACGGACATCAGCCCGAAGACTATGTAAAGCCAGATAATAATTGGGAAATACTATACAATTTACGGACTCCACGTACTCAAGCCGAACTTCGTGAAATGGGTATTAAATGCTCTGATAGCCAATTATTGTTATTGGAAGTAGGTGGACTTGTCAGTAAAACAAAAGGAAAATGGGAAGCTACTATACCCATTCTCGACAAAGAACAGACCAATTCTCTAAGAAGCTTAAGTAAGGAGATTGCTGAATCCATGTATGTCAAAACAAAGGCAGACTTTATATCATTGGCACAAACTATCAGTGAAATGGGATTCAAGAACAATGTACTCTCACTTGTTTTTTCATACCTTCTGGATGGAAAAATGTGGACAAAGTTAGTCATGTTTGAGGATGTTGACAATTATACAAGCTGGAGTGGCTGTTACTGGGTATTATACGAATCAAGAAATGGCTTTGCATGCGGTACGAATGGTTTCGGAGAACAGAATTTGATTTTGACTTACATCAATAGCGGCATTGCTCCTGACAACGACATTATGGACCATTGTGCTGATGAAATAGCACAATTTGGAAAAGTAACAGATGCCAAACTCGTTTCTCAGTTAAAACCTTATGGGCTGGTAGATGATAATGGAGATGTATTATTTCCTATTATAAAGAAACGGCAAGACCGCTTTCATCAAATAACTGAAAAATTGGTAAACTCTATCAGTGCGGAACTAAAGAATAATTGTGGCTCCTTAGCAAGCCAATATGGTATTGACAATGAAAAAGTGGCAATGGTGATGCTGTACCATGAAGTCATGTGGGATTTGGTAGATAATCTGATTCAAGATAGGATAATCTTTACTCCAGCTATTTTCAAAGATGAAGAATCGAATAAAGAACGATTGAATGAAGTCGTTTTCTTCATAGAAGGAGGATTAATGCAATAATAATTCGATAGAGAAAAGGACATTTGACTTTGAAGAGTTTTCTGTAAATGCATTTCAAGTGCATAGAAAATAGCCAATTAAAAATAAAGAATTATGTACGAATGGGCCAATGAAATGAACTGTGCCGTAACTGTATGCGACACAAAGGGAATCATCCTATATATGAACGAGAAAGCATGCCGTACGTTTGCCAAACACGGTGACCTGATAGGCAAGAATCTCTTTGATTGCCACAACCCGCAATCGCAAGCCAAGATACGCGAACTGCTGGAGACGGGGGGAGTGAATGCCTACACCATTGAGAAGAACGGTGTCAAGAAAATGATTTATCAGACGGCATGGAAGCAGGACGGAGTGGTCGGTGGCCTGGTGGAGATTTCGATGGAAATACCCGGAGAGATGCCACACTATATGAGAAAATAACAAAATGATATATGATATGAAAACACTTTCTAATTCAGAACTGACAATTAAAGTCTCCCCACATGGGGCCGAGTTATGCAGTATCTTGCATGATGGAAAAGAATATCTTTGGCAGGCAGACCCTGCTTTCTGGAAACGGCATTCTCCGGTGCTTTTTCCCATTGTAGGCAGCGTTTGGGAGAATGAATACCGCCACGAAGGCGTTTCCTACGCATTGACGCAACACGGTTTTGCCCGCGATATGGATTTTGAATTGATATTTGAACAGGAAGATGAGGTACGCTATCGACTGGTTGACAGTGAGGAAACACGCAAGAAATATCCTTTCCCGTTTTGTCTTGAGATAGGCTATCGGATAGAAGGAAAGAAGGTTGAAGTGCTTTGGAAAGTCATCAATACCGGAACACGCGAAATGCACTTCCAGATAGGAGCTCATCCGGCTTTCTATTATCCGGACTATGATGCGGAGACAATGGACCGTGGATATTTCGGCTTTGATAAGACGGAAGGTTTGCACTATATCCTTATCTCCGAGAAAGGATGTGCCGCTCCGGATAAGGAATATTTGCTTGAGTTGACAGATGGCCTGCTGCCTTTGGACATACACTCCTTTGATAAAGATGCCTTGATTCTGGAAAACAGTCAAGTGAAAGAAGTTACATTATATAATAAGGAAAAGAAACCCTATCTCAGTCTGTATTTCGACACTCCGGTGGTGGGGCTGTGGTCGCCTCCGGCCAAGAATGCTCCGTTTGTCTGCATCGAGCCGTGGTACGGGCGTTGTGACAGTGCCCATTATAAAGGTGAATATAAGAATAAGGACTGGATGCAGCACTTGATACCGGGAGAAGTCTTTAATGGTGGGTATACAATTGATATAAGATAAAAAATGAAGAAGGATACTGAAAATAATTCGGTATCCTTTTTATTTGGAGAATGCAATGTCATTATCTTTGCGCCCGGTAAAAAATATAGGTTGTTTTTTTAAGGTATGAAGAAGAGTCTTATTGCATTGGCATTCGGTACATTGGGGCTGGGGATTGCCGAATTTACGATGATGGGTATTTTGCCCTATGTGGCTACTGATTTGGGAATCAGCATTCCCGTGGCCGGTCATTTCATTTCTGCGTATGCGTTGGGTGTCTGTTTTGGTGCACCCATGCTGCTCCTGGCCCGCAAACGTCCGTTGAAGCAGATTCTGCTGGTCTTGATGACATTAATGATTGTGGGTAATATTTGTGCGTCTATGGCACCCAATTATTGGGTCTTGCTGTTGGGACGTTTTGTTTCCGGACTTCCTCATGGCGCTTATTTTGGGGTGGCTTCCATTGTTGCGGGAAAATTGGCTGATAAGGGGAAAAGCTCGGAGGCGGTTTCAATTATGATAGCGGGAATGACTGTGGCCAATCTGTTTGGGGTGCCGTTGGGTACTTCGTTGAGCCATACGCTGTCTTGGCGTGCCACGTTTCTGCTGGTAGGTGCCTGGGGATTGATAACACTGTACTACATTTGGCGTTGGGTACCGCAGGTCGAAGGACTGAAAGACACGGGATTTAAAGGACAGTTCCGTTTTTTGAAGAAGCCGGCGCCGTGGCTCATATTGGGAGCTACGGCTTTGGGCAACGGTGGCGTATTCTGCTGGTATAGCTACATCACCCCGTTGCTGACCGAGGTTTCCGGTTTTAGTGCGGACAGCATTACGGCACTGATGGTACTGGCAGGATTCGGAATGGTTGTCGGCAATCTGGTCAGTGGGCGCATGTCCGACCGGTACACTCCGGGGAAAGTCGGTACGGTGGTGCAAGGGATGATATGTGTTATTTTATTATTGATATTTTTACTCTCGCCCCATCCGTGGTGTTCGGCAATATTGATGACACTCTGTACGGCAGGTTTGTTTGCCGTCTCCAGTCCGGAGCAGGTGTTGATGATTCGTGTGGCTCCTGGAGGAGAAATGTTAGGAGGCGCTTGTGTGCAGATGGCTTTCAATTTTGGGAATGCTATCGGAGCTTATATCGGAGGCCTTGCCTTGAGTGGAGGCTACCGTTATCCTGCATTGGCAGGCGTACCGTTTGCACTGATGGGATTTATTTTATTCCTTGTCTTCTACAAGAAATTTCAGGCGAAGTATTAAGTGTTTCATTTTTTTTGTGTATGTTTGTCCGCAAGTATTAACTAAACTCGATAACTTATGAAGACTTTGAATTATGTGAAGATATTGCTGTTGTGTGTATTTACGATTGGGTTGGCGTCTTGTGGGGATGATGTATATTATACCATGCAGAATAGCGACGACAAATTGTGTGGAAAGACGTGGGTAGAAGAATATCAGACGGAAAACAAAGATGGAGTTGAAGTGTTATGCAGTCATCAACTGAAGTTTGCCAAAGCTGATAATTCCGGACAGGAAATCTGGGAGTATTATCGCGGAGGCGAGTCCCGTCCCTATGAAACGACTTCACGTACTTTTACTTGGAAATGGATGGACAAGTCTATGGAGGGGTTGACGCTGAATTACGGTGCGGGTGAAATCAAGTACTTTGATAATGTATGGGTGCGCGAGCATTATTTATCCGGCAAGCTGGATGGAGTAGTTGTAATGATGGTAGATGCTAATTATAAATAAAGTATGGCTTATGAATAATATGTTGAAATACACAAAATTGTTATTGTTGTTTGTCCTTGTATTAGGATTGACATCATGTGATAGTGAGGAAGAAACGGAATATAATCTGCCCGGTGAATGGTATACATCTGAAGAAATAGATTTTGGGGCATATACTTGGGGTAGGGGGACGATTATGACCTTTAACGCGCGTAACCAAGGTACTATTGGTTCATATGGCGACCCGAATTATTTGCTTTTCAGATGGAATTGGGTTAGTGGGGCTTACAATCTGATGGAATTGGAATTCTATGATGATGGCAGCATGGCTTACATTGAAGGAGCCATGGCTGATTCTTATTCTTTCAGTGGTACTTGGTATAATAGCTGGAGGGAATATCAAGATAATATTCACGGACAGCCTTTTCGTATGCGTCGGCAATGACGACATGCTTATCAATAAAAAACGGAGCAAATCAATTGCTCCGTTTTTTTATTGTATGTCAGCTTTTTACTTATTCTTCAAAACCAATTTCTTGAACTCTCCCGGATAAGGTGTTTCAAACCGCATCAGCTCTCCCGTGACGGGATGATAGAAACAGAGTTTGAAAGCATGCAGGGCCAAGCGTCCGATAGGATTTACGTCTTCCAGTCCATAGCGTCCGTCGCCGATAATGGGATGCCCCAAATCCTGCATGTGTACACGTATCTGGTTTTTTCGTCCCGTTTCCAGGTTCAGTTCAACGAGAGAGTATCCATTGGCTCGTTTGATGGTACGGTAATGCGTAATGGATTCTTGTCCCCCGTCATCTGTCGGACTTGAATATACATACAGCTTGCGGTCTGTCAACCAAGAAACCACGGTTCCTGCATCTTTTTCCATCTCGCCGACCACCACGGCTACGTATCGCCGGTCTGTTACAATGTCATGCCAGTTATCGCGTAGTGTACGTTGGGTCTTCTCGTCTTTGGCAAACATCATCAAGCCGGAGGTGTCACGGTCCAGGCGGTGCACGATGTGTACACGGTGCTGCTTGCCCGAGCGTTGCACGTATTCATTCAAGATGGTATAGGCGGTACGTTCCTTTTGCCGGTCAGTGTTGACGGACAGCAAACCCTGCATCTTCTCTATCACGATGATATAGGCATCCTCGTATACAATCTTCATCAGTTTATGGTTGAACTCTTTACGTCCCTTCTCACGGCTGATTTGTACTTTCATACCCGGTTTCAGGGGAAAATTGTATTGTGTAGTGATAACGCTGTCCACATATATAATGCGTTTGCTCAGCAATGATTTCAGCTTGGTGCGGCTGGCGTCCGGCATTTTAGCTGCCAGAAACTCCATGAGCTCCATCGGTTCCTTCACCATGTAGTCCGTATATTGTGTGCGGGCTCTTGCTGTAATTTTTTCTTTTGCCACGACTGGTTTTAATTTACGATTAGACAATTTACAATTTACGATTGAAAACTACTTGGACTTTCAATCTTTTAATTCCAATAATACTACGTTTTCCACATGGTGGGTGTGCGGGAACATGTCTACCGGTTGAACGGCCTTCACTTTATATTTCGCATCGAGCAGTTGCAGGTCGCGCGCCTGCGTAGCCGGATTACAGCTGACGTATACGATGCGTTTGGGTTCGGCAAACAGAATGACATCCACTACATCCTGGTGCATTCCGGCACGGGGAGGGTCGGTGATGATGACATCGGGACGGCCGTATTGGTTGATGAAGTCTTGTGTCAGCATGTCTTTCATATCTCCGGCAAAGAACAATGTATTTTTAATTCCGTTAATCTCGGCATTGACCTTGGCGTCTTCAATGGCTTCGGGCACATATTCTATGCCGATTACCTGGCGTGCGTGCTTGGATACGAAATTGGCAATGGTACCCGTGCCGGTATAAAGGTCATAAACAAGCTCGTTACCGGTCAGTCCGGCAAAGTTGCGCGCTACTTTGTAGAGGTTGTAGGCTTGTTCGGAGTTGGTCTGATAGAAAGATTTGGGACCTACCTTGAAGCGCAGTCCCTCCATTTCCTCGAAGATGTGGTCTTTTCCCTTGAAGGTGTGTACCTCGAGGTCGGTGATGGTATCGTTGCACTTATTATTAATAATGTATAGCAGGGAAGTGATTTCGGGGAATGTATCTGCTATGTATTGCAGCATTTGCTTGAACAGAGCCATTTCCTCCTCTTTCTCTATCTTGCAGATGAGGATTACCATCAGTTCGCCGGTGGTAGAGGTACGCACAATCATATTGCGTAGCATTCCTTCATGCGTACGCAGGTTGATGAAGGAATAGTTGTGCTGGTAGGCATAGTCGCGTACCGCATTGCGGATGCGGTTGGATATATCGTCCTGCAACCAGCACTTTTCTATGGCAAGCACTTTATCGAAAGCATTGGGAATATGGAAGCCTACGGCATTCATCTGTTCGTATACTACATTCTGCTGAACCTCTTCTGTTGTCAGCCAACGTTTGTTGGAAAAAGTGTACTCCAGTTTATTCCGGTAGAACTGAGTTTTTTCTGAACCTAATATCGGAGAGATTTCCGGCAATTCGATTTTGCCGATGCGGGTGAGGTTGTCCGTTACTTGTTTTTGCTTATACTTGATTTGCTCGGAATAGGGGAGAACCTGCCATTTACAACCGCCGCATACACCATAATGTTGGCAGAATGGAACTGCCCGTACTGCCGAATATTCATGGAATTTCACAGCCTCGGCTTCAGCATAATGATGCTTTTTTCTCTTAATTTGCAGGTCAACTACATCGCCGGGGACGACATATGGTACGAAAATCACCAAATCATTGACTTTTGCGATGGCTTTTCCTTCGGCAGCCACATCCGTAATTGTCACCTTCTCCAGTAGGGGAAGTTCTTTTCTCTTTCTTGCCACTTTTACACCAATCTAATAAATTCTTCGGCAAAAATAGACATTTTTTCGGGATTTCTCTCTATGAAATGAAATATTAAAGATTGCAATGTCGAAATTGCATTTTAGCATAAAGTTTTTTCTGAAAAAGTTTTCTAGTCTGCGAAATATACTTAGATTTGCGAACAGAAAAGAGAAATCACTATCAAAAACTTTAAATTTATATTATGGACAAAAAAAGAGTTTATACCTTTGGTAACGGCCAGGCAGAAGGAAAGGCCGATATGAGAAACCTTTTGGGTGGGAAAGGTGCTAACCTTGCAGAAATGAACCTTATAGGGGTTCCGGTTCCTCCGGGCTTTACAATAACGACAGAAGTTTGTACGGAATATTATGAAATGGGGCAGGATAAAGTCGTTGCTCTGTTGAAGAACGAAGTTGAACAGGCCATTGCCCATGTGGAGACGCTGATGCGTTCCAAATTCGGTGATGTGGAGAATCCGTTGCTGGTTTCCGTTCGTTCGGGTGCACGCGCTTCCATGCCGGGCATGATGGACACTATCCTGAATCTTGGCTTGAATGACGAAGTGGTGGAAGGCCTGACGCGTAAGACGGGCAATGCACGCTTTGCATGGGACTCTTACCGTCGTTTCGTGCAGATGTATGGCGACGTGGTGCTGGGTATGAAGCCGGTGAACAAGGAAGATGTAGACCCGTTCGAGGCTATTATAGAAGAGGTGAAACATGCTAAAGGCGTGAAGCTGGATAACGAGCTTGAGGTGGAAGACCTTAAGGAACTCGTGAAGAAGTTCAAGGCTGCGGTGAAAGAACAAACCGGAAAAGACTTCCCGACTTGTGCCTACGAGCAGTTGTGGGGTGCCGTTTGTGCCGTATTCAACTCCTGGATGAACGAACGCGCCATCTTGTATCGTAAGATGGAGGGAATTCCTGACGAATGGGGTACTGCCGTAAGCGTTCAGGCTATGGTATTCGGTAATATGGGCGAGAGCTCTGCTACGGGTGTTTGCTTCAGCCGCGATGCTGCTACCGGTGAAGACCTTTTCAACGGTGAGTATTTGATTAATGCACAAGGCGAAGACGTGGTTGCCGGTATCCGTACTCCGCAACAGATTACAAAAATCGGTTCTCAACGTTGGGCTGAATTGGCCGGTGTAAGCGAAGAAGAACGTGCCAGCAAGTATCCTTCCATGGAGGAGGCTATGCCGGAAATCTATAAAGAATTGGATGCTTTGCAGACGAAGCTCGAAAACCACTACCGTGATATGCAGGATATGGAGTTTACCGTACAAGAGGGTAAACTCTGGTTTCTCCAGACCCGTAATGGTAAGCGTACCGGTGCCGCTATGGTGAAGATTGCCGTAGATTTGCTGCATCAAGGTATGATTGACGAAAAAACCGCATTGATGCGTTGCGAGCCCAATAAGTTGGACGAATTGCTCCACCCGGTATTTGACAAGACAGCGCTGAAGCAAGCCAAGGTATTGACCCGTGGTCTTCCCGCTTCTCCGGGTGCCGCTACGGGACAAATCGTATTCTTTGCCGATGATGCTGCCGAATGGCATGCTGCCGGCAAGCGTGTGGTGATGGTACGTATCGAGACTTCTCCGGAAGATTTGGCAGGTATGGCAGTTGCCGAAGGTATCCTGACTGCCCGCGGCGGTATGACTTCTCATGCGGCAGTGGTTGCTCGTGGTATGGGTAAGTGCTGTGTATCCGGTGCCGGTGCCTTGAATATAGACTACAAGGCGCGTACAGTGGAAGTGGATGGTGTACTGTTGAAAGAAGGTGACTATATCTCCTTGAACGGAAGCACCGGTGAAGTATATAAAGACAAGGTGGAGACAAAAGCGGCTGAGCTGTCCGGTGACTTTGCGGAACTGATGGATTTGGCAGACAAATATACGAAGCTGCAGGTTCGTACCAATGCGGATACTCCTCATGATGCCGCAGTAGCACGTAATTTTGGCGCTGTGGGTATCGGTCTTTGCCGTACGGAACACATGTTCTTTGAAGGCGAGAAGATTAAAGCCATGCGCGAGATGATTCTGGCAGAAAATGCAGAAGGGCGCCGCAAGGCTTTGGCTAAGATTCTTCCCTACCAGCAAGCTGACTTCAAGGGAATTTTCAAGGCAATGGAAGGCTGTCCGGTGACGGTGCGTCTGCTTGATCCTCCTTTGCATGAGTTTGTTCCCCATGACCTGAAGGGACAGCAGGAAATGGCAGATACGATGGGCGTGAGCCTCCAGTATATCCAGCAACGTGTTGAGGCACTTTGTGAGCATAATCCGATGTTGGGTCATCGTGGTTGCCGTTTGGGAAATACATATCCTGAAATTACACAGATGCAGACGCGTGCCATCCTGGGTGCTGCTTTGGAATTGAAGAAGGAAGGTGTTGAAACCCATCCTGAAATCATGGTGCCTCTGACCGGTATCTTGTATGAGTTCAAGCAGCAGGAAGAAGTGATTCGTGCTGAGGCTGCCCAGTTGTTTGAAGAAGTGGGTGACAGCATCGACTTCAAGGTAGGTACAATGATTGAGATTCCGCGTGCCGCCTTGACTGCCGACCGCATTGCTTCCTCTGCCGAGTTCTTCTCATTCGGTACGAACGACTTGACTCAGATGACATTTGGTTATTCACGCGACGATATCGCTTCCTTCCTCCCGATTTATCTGGAGAAGAAGATTCTGAAAGTAGACCCGTTCCAGGTACTCGACCAGAATGGTGTAGGACAGTTGGTGCGCATGGCTACTGAAAAGGGACGTGCTATCCGTCCGGATTTGAAGTGCGGTATCTGCGGCGAACATGGCGGTGAGCCTTCTTCTGTGAAGTTCTGCCACAAAGTTGGCTTGAATTATGTCAGCTGTTCTCCGTTCCGTGTGCCTATTGCACGTCTGGCTGCGGCGCAGGCTGCCATTGAAGGCTGATTTCAATAATACTGAATAATGACATTTATGGGCTGCATGCTTTACTTGGTAATGGCATGCGGCCTATTTTGTTGGAAAAAACTGTAGTTTCTATTAATTTATTTGTATTTTCTTTAGTATATTTGCTTCCCATAATTTTATAGTTTCCAATAAGCAAGCAAAAAACGATGATATTGACAATTACGGCAGCATACGATGTTTGGACGAATGACTTCTATCAGAATAATGAAGCATTGGTATATAGTTTTGGGATAATTGTCATTCTGCTTTTGGTCATCATGATAATCATTTCCATCAGCAAGAGCAAAAGGTTGAAGACGTTGCAGCGCATCAATGAGGTTGCCGAAGAATCCAACCAGCTGAAGAATGCTTTCATCGCTAATATGACTCACGAAATTCGTACTCCTTTGAATGCCATTGTAGGCTTTACAACTATGCTTGCCGAAATGGATAATTTGGACAGAGAAACCCGTATGGCTTTTCTGAAGGAGATTAATGATAACAAGGACTCGCTGCTGCAACTGGTCAATGACTTGCTGGACTATTCGAAGATTGAGGCAAATACTCTGGAATATAACGATGGAGAAGTGGATGTAAACGCGCTGATTGATGAAGTCTGTACGACGGAGAATATGCGCTCGCATCCCACGGGCATTCAGGTGGAGTTTGTAGAACGGCTGCCTCAATGCCGTTTGGTGGTAGACCGCGTGCGTTTTGCCCAAGTCATAGGTAACTTGGTGAGGAACGCCTTGAAGTTTACGGAGATGGGCAGTGTGAAAATCGGTTGCAGGAGATTGAGCAACCATAACTTCTATTTTTATGTGGCAGATACAGGCTGTGGTATCGATGAAGTGGGAAGACATGCCATCTTTGAACGGTTTGTGAAGATGAACTACAATATCAAAGGTACGGGGTTGGGGCTTTCCATCACCAAATCTATTGTGGAGCACTATGGGGGAGGTATCGGTGTGGAGTCTAAGAAAGGGGAAGGCTCCACCTTCTATTTCACGTTGCCTGCCGGTATTGAATACAAAGAGTACGGTAAATTTTGATTTGCCAGTCCAAGGCAAGGCTCAATCAGCCATTTTCTTCAACTTCTTGAAGTGGCGGATTACTTCCAGATAATCGCGGTCGGTGCAGGCATTGAATTTATTCCATAAGTCACCCATTACAACGGCACCACCGAATCCGTAATCCTTAATCTCCAGTATGTTGTTGGGAGTAATGCCTCCCAAAGCCATGACTCTACTGTCTATGACCTTACTTTTTCCTGCTTGCCGCAACTCTTCGGCTGTGAAGCCGGACGTGACTCCGGACTTTGTGATGCAATTATATATCGGGCTTAGGAACAGATAGTCATAGAAATGCTTCTTGTTCTGCACTTCATCCAGTGAATGGCAGGTGCAACTGATGTGACCCGAATAGTCATGGGGCTCTTTGGGATTGCGGGTGTTTAGATGAATCCCCATCAGGCTGAACTCTTCCTGCAGGTAGAAGTGCTCATGGGTAATGATGCGCTTATGGTATTTTGCGGGTATCAGCGTTAAAAGCCGTTCTGAATACATGGCGGGAGTTTCCGGCTTCCTCAGATGTAGAATATCCAGCCCCTCTTCGAATAGTGCCGTGATAATCTTGTCTTCTTCCACAAAAAATGTGGGTGCTGTTACTACGATGAGTTTCATTTCTTTTGTTTAACTTTTAAGTTTAGCAAAGTTAATGAATACTTATGGTAGAAGCCAAAGAATTTCTTTAAAATATGTTAGATGGCTATTTTAAACAAGAAAACGCATTCTTGAACCTTAGTTGCTCAAGAATGCGTCATTAACATGTTTAGTGGGACCTTGTTGCTTATTTCAGTCTTTTACCTACTACATCCCAGTCGATGATGCTCCACAGTTCGTTCACATGGTCGGCACGGCGGTTCTGGTAATCAAGATAGTAGGCATGTTCCCACACGTCGAATCCGAGTAGCGGAACAAGACCGGCGCGTACCGGATTGCTACCGTTGGCTTCTTTGGTGATGTGGAGTTTGCCGTTCTTGTCGGCAGACAACCAAGCCCATCCGGAGCCGAACAAGCCGACAGCTGCCGCGTTGAATTCCTTCTTGAAATTCTCAAAGCTGCCGAAGTCGCGTTTGATGGCTTCTGCCAGCTTGCCGGTAGGCTCGCTGTGGGCAGGCTTCGGAGCAAACTGTAAGAAGTATAATGTGTGGTTCAACACTTGTCCTGCATTGTTGAAGATGGCACCGTCCGGTGCTGTGGCAACAATGGTTACCAGGTCTTTGCCTTCAAATTCCGTTCCCGGAACGAGGTTGTTGAGGTTGTTCACATAGGTTTGCAGATGTTTACCGTAGTGGTAATCTATGGTTTGCTGACTGATTACAGGTTCCAGTGCATTGTTGGTGTAGGGAAGTTTTGGCATTTCGTAAGTCATAACTGTTATCATTAAAATCGTTAATATTGTATTCATAAGTTTCAATTATTTAATTTTGGAACTTTACTATATAAACACTATAACCTATAGAAATGTTCGTACGTCTCCGAAGCTTTTTTTATCTTTGCCTCCGTAAAAACAAAGGAAGAAAAAATATCATCATTTTAAGATTATACGGATATGCCCGATTATATAGAGGAACTGAACGAAGGACAACGGAACGCGGTGTTATACAATGACGGTCCGTCACTGGTGATAGCCGGTGCCGGTTCGGGAAAGACGCGCGTGCTGACCTACAAGATTGCTTATCTGCTGGAGAATGGCTACCAGCCTTGGAACATTCTGGCATTGACCTTTACCAACAAGGCGGCGCGCGAAATGAAGGAGCGTATAGCCCGTCAGGTGGGGCCGGAGAGGGCGCGCCATCTGTGGATGGGAACCTTTCACTCCATGTTCCTGCGCATTCTGCATGTCGAGGCCGGGTATATCGGCTTCACTTCGCAGTTTACCATTTACGATACGGCAGACAGTAAAAGCTTGATACGTTCCATTATCAAGGAAATGGGGCTGGATGAGAAAGTGTACAAGCCGGGGATGGTGCAGGCGCGTATCTCGAATGCCAAGAATCATCTGGTTTCTCCGGCAGGCTATGCCAACAACAAGGAGGCTTACGAAGGAGACCGTGCAGCCAAGGTTCCGGCGCTTCGCGACATCTACCAGAGATATTGGGAGCGTTGCCGGCAGGCAGATGCGATGGACTTCGACGATTTGCTGTTCTACACATTCCTGCTGTTCCGGGACCACCCCGAGGTGTTGGCGCGTTATCAGGACCAGTTCCGTTACATTCTGGTAGATGAGTATCAGGATACCAATTTTGCACAGCACAGCATTGTGCTGCAACTTGCCAAGAACCATCAGCATGTCTGTGTGGTGGGGGATGATGCACAGAGTATCTACTCCTTCCGTGGTGCTGATATTGACAATATTCTCTACTTTACGAAAGTATATCCCGATACGAAGGTCTTCAAGCTGGAGCAGAATTACCGTTCCACCCAGACCATTGTCCGCGCGGCCAACAGCCTGATAGAAAAGAACCAGTGGCAGATACGCAAGGAAGTGTTCTCGGAAAAGGAGAAGGGAGAGGCCATTGGTGTGTACCAGGCATACAGTGATGTGGAAGAAGGGGATATTGTGGTGAATAAGATAGCTGAACTGCGGCGTGAAAAGCGCTATGCCTACTCTGATTTTGCGATACTCTACCGTACCAATGCGCAGAGCCGTATTTTTGAGGAAGCCATGCGCAAACGCAGTATGCCTTACCGTATTTACGGGGGCTTGTCGTTCTATCAACGCAAGGAAATCAAAGATGTTATTGCTTACTTCCGTCTGATAGTGAATCCCAATGATGAAGAGGCTTTCAAACGTATTATCAATTATCCTGCACGGGGTATCGGAGATACGACAGTGGGAAAAATCATTGCTGCCGCCACCGGGCACAATGTAAGTTTGTGGACCGTGCTTTGTGAGCCGTTGGCGTATGGCTTGAACTTCAATAAAGGTACGGTGGGAAAGTTGCAGGCATTCCGCGAACTTATATCTGCCTTTATCACAGATGCTGCGGAGAAGAATGCCTACGAGATTGGTGCTGACATTATTCGCCAATCGGGCATCATCAATGATGTGTGTCAAGACAGCTCTCCCGAGAATCTGAGCCGTAAGGAGAATATAGAGGAGCTGGTGAACGGTATGAGTGATTTTTGCGCCCAACGGCAGGAGGAAGGAAACCCTAACGTGTTGTTGGGTGACTTCCTTTCGGAAGTTTCCCTTCTTACCGACCAAGATTCGGATAAGGATGGGGACGATGAGAAGATAACCCTGATGACTGTACATTCGGCCAAGGGATTGGAGTTCAAGAATGTGTTTGTAGTGGGGATGGAGGAGAATCTTTTTCCCAGCAGCATGGTGGGTGACTCTCCCCGGGCATTGGAGGAAGAACGGCGGCTGTTCTATGTAGCCATCACACGTGCCGAAGAACACTGTTTCCTATCGTATGCAAAGACGCGTTTCCGGTACGGCAAGATGGAGTTTGGCAGTCCCAGCCGTTTTCTGAAGGATATAGACGTACGGTTCCTGCGCCTGCCTCAGGATGCGGGAATGTTCCGCAGGGTAGAGGAGGAAGCTGCCGTTTTCCGCAGGGAGAACGCCAGAGGCTTTGCGCCTGATAAGGAAGATACTCCGTATGGAGGAAAAGAGCGTGTGTCTGTACGGCCGAAGCAGCAGATTATTGCGCCGACCGTTCCACGTAACCTGAAACGGGTGGCGCCTTCTGCAAATACGGCAAGTACATCGCCTTCTGCCGGCGCGTCTGCCAACCGTGTACAGCAGGGACAACTGATAGAGCACGAACGTTTCGGCCTGGGTGAAGTTTTGAAAGTGGAGGGCGAAGGAGACAATGCGAAAGCCACCATCCGCTTCAAGAATGCGGGAGACAAACAACTTTTGCTGCGCTTCGCGCGTTTCAAAGTTATAGGGTGATGAATATTGTTTACAAAAGAATGACTTTGCAGAAGGGCGGCATCTGTTTTACTAAATATTCCCCGGAGAATTACTAAAATGAGGAGGACGATTTAGTAAATCTTCTCCGAAGTTTTACTAAATCGTTGGAGAGGGCTTGTCAACCCCTTGTGGCGTGTTTATTAGGATGGAATCATAAATGGTAAAAAAAATATATATAAAATGACAAATAAAGACTTTTCCCTTTTCCCTTCTCCCTGCTATATTATGGAAGAAGGATTGCTGAGAAAGAACCTCGCACTGATAAAAAGTGTGGCCGACCGCGCAGGTGTGGAGATAATCCTCGCTTTCAAATCATTTGCCATGTGGCGTTCCTTTCCCATTTTCAGGGAGTATATAGACCACTCTACGGCAAGTTCTGTCTACGAAGCCCGTCTGGCATTGGAGGAGTTCGGAAGTAAGGCACATACGTACTCGCCTGCCTATACCGAGGCCGATTTTCCGGAGATAATGCGGTGCAGCAGCCATATTACTTTCAATTCGCTTTCGCAGTTCCACCGCTTTTATCCGGTAGTGGTGGCGGAGGGAAGCGGCATTTCCTGCGGTATCCGTATCAATCCTGAATACTCTGAGGTGGAAACGGAGCTTTATAATCCCTGCGCACCCGGTACCCGCTTCGGTGTAATGGCCGACCAGCTTCCCGAAGAACTTCCGGCGGGTATTGAAGGTTTTCACTGTCATTGTCACTGCGAGTCTTCTTCCTACGAGCTGGAACACACATTGGAGCACTTGGAAGGAAAATTCTCCCGCTGGTTCTCACAGATTAAGTGGTTGAATTTAGGAGGCGGGCATCTGATGACGCGTAAGGATTATGATGTAGAGCATCTTGTCCGTCTGTTGCAGGGCTTGAAGGGGCGCTATCCACATCTTCAAATCATTCTTGAGCCCGGTTCCGCTTTTACTTGGCAGACCGGTGTGCTGAGCTCGGAGATAGTGGACATCGTGGAAAACCGCGGCATTCGTACCGCCATTCTCAACGTTAGCTTTACGTGCCACATGCCGGATTGTCTGGAGATGCCCTATCAGCCTGCAGTGCGTGGAGCGGAGATGGGCGATGCGGGCCCTTACGTCTATCGCCTTGGAGGAAACTCCTGCTTGAGCGGCGACTATATGGGACTGTGGAGTTTCGACCATGAGCTGCAGATAGGGGAGAGAATCGTCTTTGAGGACATGATACATTACACCACTGTAAAGACGAATATGTTCAATGGAATTCACCATCCGGCCATTGCAATGTGGACAAAAGAAGGAAAAGCTGAAGTTTTCAAGCAATTTTCTTATGAAGATTATCGTGGGCGAATGAGTTGATAATCAAAAGTCTGCTTGTATGCCTGGCGAAAATGTACACTTTTCTGTGTGAAAAAAGTCTGCGGAATGTTTGCAGGTTTAAGGAAAATATCTACCTTTGCATCCGCAATCGCGGAAATAGCTCAGTTGGTAGAGCATAACCTTGCCAAGGTTAGGGTCGCGAGTTCGAGTCTCGTTTTCCGCTCAACGCAGTTTGGATTGCAATTACCTATGCCCAGGTGGCGGAATTGGTAGACGCGCACGTTTCAGGTGCGTGTGTCGAGAGGCATGCAGGTTCGAGTCCTGTTCTGGGCACCAAGGTAAAGCAGTCGGTTCTTTGAATTGTTGAAAGTAAGTTGGAGAGGTGGCGGAATTGGTAGACGCGCTACTTTGAGGGGGTAGTGACAATTATGTCGTGGGAGTTCGAGTCTCCTTCTCTTCACGCTTTTATACATTGCGGAAATAGCTCAGTTGGTAGAGCATAACCTTGCCAAGGTTAGGGTCGCGAGTTCGAGTCTCGTTTTCCGCTCTTTCCGATGTATTGAAGATGACTTATGCCCACGTGGCGGAATTGGTAGACGCGCACGTTTCAGGTGCGTGTGTCGAGAGGCATGCAGGTTCGAGTCCTGTTCTGGGCACTTTACTCCTCAAAAAAGGAGAGTCATCCCATGCGGAAATAGCTCAGTTGGTAGAGCATAACCTTGCCAAGGTTAGGGTCGCGAGTTCGAGTCTCGTTTTCCGCTCTTTTCAGATAAAAAAATCTCGCAAGCATTGTTCGGTGCTTGCGGGATTTTTTTGTTGTATGGAAGTTGTTGTTACAGTTTCTGTAATGAGAATCCGAGCATCATTCCGTCGTAGCTGTTGGCCAGCGAGCCGATACTCTTCAGAGTGGAGTTGCTGCTTTTGCTGGAGAGGAAGGTTATCAGTTTCAGTAGCTTGTCCGATTCGAACAGCAGGTCCATAGTTGTGGAGGTAGCGTTGACCTTGGCATTCATACCTATCAGCTTGGCGAATTTCAAGTTGACCTTTTGGGTGGATGCATCGTAGGAGTAGCTTCCCTTCATGCTCTTTTGCCCTACTTTGGCGCTGAATGTGCTGTCGGCGTTGAATGTGAATGACATTTGCCCGGCTTTGATGCCTACTTTGGCAAGCTGTTCGTCCAGTTTCTTTTCTGCGGCTGTGGCGGCAACGGCACCGCCGGCTTTCTGCAGCAGGTTGTCCGATTCGAATTCAATGGCGGAGCCGGTATACGACCAAGTGCCGGTCATATCCGCTGTTGACTTGCCGGTCACGGCATTTACCGCCTTCTCTATATTTTCTTTGTTGAACAAATCCTTGATGGATTGTGCGTGACTATTGCCGGTCAGCAGTAGTGCGGCAACAAACAGTTGCCAAAAAACTAATCTTTTCATTTTACTTATGTCTATTGTTTGCTATTCAGGCTTTTGTTGATACTTTCGATATAGTCCAGCAGCTCTTTCCGTCCCATGCGGTTTTCAGAAGAGGTGATGAAGTAGGGAGGCAGCTCTTCCCACTGTTCCTTCAACTGTTCCAGGTATTCGTTGATGTGGGTGTTCAGTCTGCCGCCTTTCAGTTTGTCGGCCTTTGTGAAGACGATGGCAAAGGGTACGCCGTTCTCGCCCAGCCATTCCGTAAACTCGAGGTCGATGGCTTGGGGAGCCAGCCGGCTATCTATAAGAACAAACAAACAAGTCATCTGTTCGCGTTGCAGTATATAACTTTCTATAATACGTTTGATTTGTTCCTGCCCTTTCTGTCCCCGTTTGGCATAGCCGTATCCCGGAAGGTCTACAATGTACCAGCTCTTGTTGATGAGGAAATGGTTGATGAGCATGGTCTTTCCCGGTGTGGCAGAGGTCATGGCAAGCCCTTTTCTCCCGGTCAGCATATTGATGAGACTGGATTTTCCTACGTTGGAGCGTCCGATGAAAGCATATTCGGGAAATGTACCAGTGGGGCATTTCCGCACGTCTGTGTTACTGATGACGAATTCAGCGTTTGTAATATCCATTTTGTTGCCTTTTTGGGGTTTTACGTGTGGCAAAGGTAGCACTAATTTCATAAGTTTGTACTATCTTTGCCCAGAAAGCGAAGATAGGCTGTACCTCAGCATAAAAAATGAACTCGTTCATTTTATTCTGCATTCGGTTTGCACTATCTTTGTGGCCAATAGGAGAATTTTAAGTATGAATGGACAGTTTCCCTCTACATTATTGGAGAAGGCGGTAAATGAGTTTGCCAAGTTGCCCGGAGTGGGACGCAAGACGGCTATGAGGCTGGTTCTTCACCTGCTCCGCCAGGATACGGCAGTGGTGGAAGCGTTCGGCAATGCCATCGTGACGCTGAAGCATGAAGTGAAATATTGCAAGGTATGCCATAATATATCAGATACGGAGACGTGCCGCATCTGTTCCAGTCCGCAACGGGACGCTTCTGTGGTTTGTGTGGTAGAGAACATCCGCGATGTGATGGCTGTGGAAGCCACACAACAGTTCCGTGGTTTGTATCACGTGCTGGGAGGTGTCATCTCGCCGATGGATGGCATTGGCCCCGGAGACTTGCAGATAGAAAGCCTTGTGCAGCGGGTAGCCGCCGGCGGCATCAATGAAGTGATTCTTGCGCTGAGCACGACGATGGAGGGAGATACCACCAACTTTTATATCTACCGCAAGCTGGAAAAACTGGGCGTGAAGCTCTCTGTCATAGCCCGTGGCATTTCCATCGGCGACGAATTGGAGTATACGGATGAAGTGACTCTGGGACGCAGTATTGTGAACCGCACTCCATTTTCCGGAACTGCCTGATTGTTTGGGCCATTATCAATTATTCATTATCCACTATCAATTTACTAAATGGAAGAACAAATAAAGAAGACCGCAGCGCGTGTCCGAACAACTTTTGCCTATTTCTGGATGCTTCCCATCCTGCTCGTTCTACTTGGAGAAACCGGAGGCGGATGGGTAGGTATGTATGCCGGAGATGTACGTGTCACCTATATGGCTGAGACGGTAACCATTCTGCTGGCTGCCTCTTGCGTACCCATAGCCTTGAAACTCTTTTCATGGGTATTAATCCGGAAAATAGATGTAGTGACGCTTCCCGAAGCCCTCCGCCTCTATGCGCTGTGGAGTGGCGTGCGGCTGGCATTGCTTGCCATACCGGTGCTTGCAGGCTTTTTCACCTATTATATCATGTTGAGCAGTACGGGTGCACTGTGTGCACTGATAGGACTGACGGCTTCTCTGTTCTGCCTACCGGGTGAGGGACGCCTGCGTAAAGAACTGCATATCAATAAAGAAGAAGAAATGTAACCGACTGGAAGATATGAATAAATCTTATTTCTGCAGTGAAAGGGTGCGTCTCCGTGCTATGGAGCCGGAAGACCTGGAAGTGATGTATGCTATGGAGAATGATTCCCAGACTTGGGATGTGACGAACTTCACCGTACCCTATTCCAGATTTGTCTTGAAACAATATATTGAGAATTCCGAATGCGATATGTTTGCCGACCGCCAGCTGCGTATGATGATTGTACGTGCAGAGGATGATGCGCTGATAGGTACCATCGATATTACAGAGTTTTCTCCCATGCATGCCCGGGGAGAGGTGGGCATTGCCATACGGAAGGAGTATCAGGGCAATGGTTATGCCAAGGAAGCGCTGCGTTTGCTGTGCGACTATGTTTTCAGTTTCTTGTATCTGAAACAGTTGATAGTCCATATCTCGGTGGATAATGAGGCAAGTATCCGCCTTTTTGAATCCTGCGGTTTTGTGCGTTGCGGGCTTTTGAAGGAGTGGTGGCGCGTAGGAGGATGCTATAAGGATGTCGTGCTGTTGCAACTTCTCCGAAGCACTAATTGAGCGTTGGAATCTGAGGGAAACGCGACCATATTTCATATTTTGCTCCCAGCTTGCACAATGCCTTCTTCCAGAGTGTGCCGCTGGCCGCCTCGTTCATTAGCGAACTGATGTTTTCTTTGCCTACCAGCCAGGTGTTTTCTTCAATTTCCCGGCCCAGTTGTTCGTACTCCCAGCCGGAGTATCCCAAGAAGAATCTGATTCTGCCTTGAACGGGATTTCCCTGCATGATGTAGTTTTTAATGGCTTCAAAGTCACCGTTCAGGTAGAAGCCTTTGCCGATGGACAGCGCTCCGGTAATACCCTCGAGCGTGTGCAGATAGAACAATGTATCTGTGCTGAGTGGTCCTCCTTTATAGATAGGTATACTTTCCGGGCAGTCGAAGTCTTTCAGCACATCATTCAAGAATAGGGGGAGCGGTTTGTTCAGAACCAGTCCCATTGTGCCGTCATGTGTATGGTCCACCAGTAGAATGACGGATCGTCCAAACATATGGTCACACAAAAAGGGTTCGGAAATCAAGACCTTTCCCTGGGCAGGAACCACATGGTTTGTTTCTATCTTGAATAGATTTATATTGCTATACATGCCCCTAATATACATAATATTCCACAATAAACCAAAGTTCTTCGCTGTTTTTCATTTTAAAAGTTTCTTTTCTCAGATTTTATGGCTTTTTTTATTCGGAGAAAATACTTAAGTTTGCAAGTAATTGGCAATTTAATGCAATGAAATATACTACATTATATACGTTAATTTTAGGGCTGTTTTCTATAGGATGGACGGATTGCCCGGAGGATTTTATGGAGCGTATGCAGCGTCCGGGACATTCTGAAATACAGCTTTCTAAAGTGACGATAAGTGGCCGTGTGCTGGATGAAAGCGGGTTTCCGTTGGCCGGTGCCACTATTCAAGAGAAAGAAACTGCCAATGGTGCGATAGCGGATTCGGAAGGAAAATTCACTCTGGTGGTTGCCGATAATGCAGTGCTTCGTGTTTCGTTTATCGGCTACATGTCCCAGGATATTGAGGTGGAAGGACATTCGACCTTTCATATCACACTAAGAGAAGATATGATAGAGCTGGATAACGTTATTGTTACCGCTTTGGGTATCGAAAAGAAAGAAAATTCTCTTTCTTACGCCACAGATTTAATAAAAAACGAGGAGTTGACGCGAGTAAAAATGCCCAACTTAATTACTTCGTTGACCGGCAAGTCGGCAGGTGTGCGTGTCAATCAGGTTTCTTCCGGTCTGGGAGCCTCAGCCAAAGTCAGTATCCGTGGAATCCGTTCGGTGGCGAGTGACAACCAACCGCTGTATGTGATAGACGGTGTTCCCATTCTGAACTCCACTTCCGAGCAAGCATACTCTGCCATAGGCGGAACGGCCAATGCCGGCAACCGTGACGGAGGAGACGGCATTTCCAATCTGAATCCTGAAGATATAGAGAGTATCAGTATCCTGAAAGGAGCTCCCGCGGCAGCTTTGTATGGTAGCCAGGCTGCCAATGGGGTGATACTGATTACTACAAAGAAGGGGCAGTCGCACGGGCAGCGCAGTGTTTCTTTCTCGACGAGCCTAATGTTCGACAATGCTTTTGCGCTACCCAAGATGCAGAACCGCTATGGAGTAAGTGACGGTGTGGACAGTTGGGGAGAACGGGCAAACCTTCCCGAATACGATAATCTGAGAGACTTCTTCTCTACTGGTGTCACCTCCATAACTTCCATCTCCTTGAGTCACGGCAATGAGAAGTTGCAGAACTATTTCTCCTATGCTAATACTACGGGGCATGGCATCATTGGGAAACATAACCTTTCGAAGCACAACCTCACTTTCAGAGAGACTTCCGTTCTATTGAATTCCCGTCTGAAGTTAGATGGCAGTATGAACCTGATGCGCCAGGTGGTGAAGAACAAGCCTACCGTGGGTGGTTTCTACATGAATCCTTTGGTGGGGCTCTACCGTTTTCCACGGGGTGAGGATATTGCTTATTATAAGGAGAACTTCGAGGTTGATGATGAGGGTAGAAACTTGAACATACAGAATTGGCATACCTCTTACGAGGATTTTGAGCAGAATCCCTACTGGATTACCAATCGCATATTGAGCAAGGAGAACCGCATGCATGTCATAGTCTCCTTATCCGCCAATCTGAAGATAAACGATTGGTTAAGCCTGCAGGCCCGTGGCAATGTAGACTATATTAACGACAAGGTGCGCCAGCAGTTCTATGCCTCTACCGCTCCGGCGTTAGCGGGAGCCAATGGGCGTTATATCGAGATGGACTATCAGGAAACCCAATATTACGGAGACGCCATACTGATGATGAAAAAGCAGTGGGATGCATTCTCTCTCAACGCGGCGCTCGGTGCCAGTATCAATGACAAGACAGTGAACTCCACCCGCTATGACTCTAAAACAGCTTCGCTGAAATATGCCAATGTGTTCAATCTGGCCAATATCATCATGAATGGTTCTGCCGGGCTGGACCAGAAGATTGATGCGCGGCGCCAATTGCAGTCCTTGTTTGCGACGGCACAACTGGGCTACAACGAGTTTGTCTATCTTGATTTGTCGGCCCGTAATGACTGGTCTTCCACGCTGGCTTATACATCTCATGAGAAAAGCGGGTTCTTCTATCCCTCCGTGGGATTTTCGCTGATATTCAATAAGCTGATGACTTTACCCCAATGGGTGTCACTGGCAAAGATAAGGGGGGCATACAGCATGGTGGGCAATGATATTCCCATGTTCATCACAAATCCTTCCTCGCATATCACGGCGGGCGGAGAGTTCCTGGCAAGTGATGCCGCGCCGTTCAAGGATATGGAACCGGAGATGACGCACTCCTTTGAGGCGGGTATAGAAGCGCGTTTTTTAAAGAACCGCATTGGTTTGAATGCCACTTTCTATAAGACGAATACCCGGAACCAGTTCTTCAAGCTTCCTACTCTGTCGGGCGATAAATATGCCTACCGTTATGTCAATGCGGGTGATATACAGAATGTGGGGTGGGAGATTTCATTGGATGCCGTTCCTTTGCTGACAAACCATTTCAAGTGGAAAACAGAGGTGAACTTCTCCACCAACCGCAACAAGATAATTTCACTGCACGAAGCGCTGAAGGAGTTTCTTTACGGTCCTACCAGCTTCTCGTCCAGTTATGCCATGAAATTGGTGAAAGGGGGCTCTATCGGTGACATCTACGGAAAAGCTTTTGTACGTGACGATGCGGGCAATATCGTTTACGGCACGGAAGGAGACAATACCGGCATGCCTTTGGTGGAAGGTGATGGCAATACGGTGAAAGTGGGCAATGCCAATCCAAAACTGATGCTGGGCTGGAATCATATGCTGTCTTACAAGAATTTTTCTTTCTATTTTCTGGTGGATTGTCGCTTTGGAGGCGATATTTTGTCCCAGACGCAGGCGGATATGGATATGTATGGCGTTTCTGAAGTCACGGCCCGGGCCAGGGACAAAGGTTATGTAATGCTTGAAGGTAACCGGATAGATAATGTGAAAGGATTTTATAAGAATGTTGTAGGCGGACGGGCCGGGGTGACGGAATATTATATATATGATGCCACGAACATCAGGCTGCGTGAGCTGTCCGTGGGCTACCAACTGCCTGCTGCCTGGATGGAAAAGACCAAAGTCCTCAAGCGGGCACAACTGTCCTTTTCGGGACGCAACTTGTTCTTCTTCTACAAAAAGGCGCCTTTCGACCCTGACCTGGTACTCTCTACGGGCAACGATAACCAGGGAATTGAAGTCTACGGTATGCCTACCACGCGTAGTTGGGGATTTTCTTTGAAGTGTGAATTTTAAGAGGGGGAGGGAGACTTGATATGAAGAGGATTATAGTACTGATTGGCATGGTTTTCGTGTTTCTGGCTTGTACGGGAGACTTTAAGGAAATCAATACGGACAAGTCCGGCGTGACGGACGAGGACTTGCAGGCCGACTATAACGAACATGGCATCCGTCTTGGAATCATCCAGCAAGGCATCTATTTCAATTACGACTACGGAAAGGGGAAGAACTGGCCTTTTCAATTGACCCAGAATTTGAATGCCGACATGTTCAGCGGTTACATGCACGATGCCAAGCCTCTGAATGGAGGTTCGCACAATTCGGACTACAACTTGCAGGATGGATGGAACAGCGCCATGTGGGGACATACCTATGAGTATGTTTTCCCGCAGATATATCAGTCGGAGAATGCCACACGTGACCGTATGCCTGCCTTTTTCGGCATTACCAAGATACTGAAGGTGGAAGTGATGCACCGTGTCACGGACTATTACGGCCCTATTGTGTATAGTCATTTTGCCGATCCCGAAGCCCGTTATATGCCTGACACGCAGAAAGAGGTCTATAGTGCCTTTTTCTGTGAACTCGATACGGCTGTTGCTGTACTTTCCGATTATATTGTCGAGCATCCGGGAGCTTCGGAGTTTGCGCGTTTCGATATGTTGTTGGACGGTGATTATGACTCTTGGATAAAGTTTGCCAATTCGTTGCGGATGCGGCTTGCCATGCGCATTGCGGTAGCCAGTCCGGAGAAGGCAAAAACGGAATTCCGTAAAGCGATGGATAATGAATACGGAGTCATTCGGGAGGCGGACGAGTCGGTGGCGGTTTCCACGGCGAGTGGATATACCAATCCGTTGGGCGAGATAAACCTTGTTTGGAATGAAGCTTATATGGGAGCGCCGATGGAGTCCATACTGAACGGATATGAAGATCCCCGTCGTGAAATCTATTTTGCCACTTGCCAGAATGAACAGTTTGCAGGCGAGTATCGCGGCATTCGTCAGGGTACATGCTTTGCACATAACTATTATAATACACTCTCAAAATTGAAAGTCACCCAGCAGACTGATGCAGTGTTGATGCCGGCAGCAGAAGTCTGGTTCCTGCGTGCCGAGGCTGCCCTACGGGGATGGACCGATGAGTCGGTGAAAACCTGCTATGAAGAAGGGGTAATGGCTTCTTTCCGTCAGTATGGCATCTTGCAGTCCGATGCTTATCTGGAGAGCGACTTGTTGCCTGCCGATTTTGTGGATACCTACGATATGGAGAATGATATTACCGCCCGTTGTCAGGTTTCGCCACGCTGGCTGGAGTCAGCGGATAGGGATACGAAACTGGAGAAGATTATTACCCAAAAATGGATTGCCATGTTTCCCGAAGGGTGTGAGGCTTGGGCTGAACAGCGCCGGACGGGGTATCCCCGGCTATTCCCCGTACGCTTTAATCACAGTAAAGACGGGTGCATAGATACTGAGACAATGATTCGCCGTCTGAACTTTCCCGGCGGACTGAAGACGGAGAATGCCGAGCAGTATGCCGCTTTGGTAGAGGCACTGGGTGGGGATGACAATGCCGGTACCCGATTGTGGTGGGATACCGGCATCAACTGGTAGAGATACCTTATTTATATAGGGATATTTTTTATTGGATGGGGTGATTCTCGGCAAAAATCGCCATACGTTCGTCCAACTGGTCGTACTGATGGTCTTGGATAAAGGAAGTGCAGGCACGCAATCCTTCTTGATGGCTTCCGGTGGTCACCAGCGAAATGGCGCTTACACCGTAGTACATTAGTTCCCGCGCAAGTTCTCCGCTACTCATGCCCGGATAACCGATGGTGAAATAGAAACCGTCGGCAACGGGATCACCCAAATCATTGTCGTATACCAAGTGGAAACCGTGGCGCAAGAAGATTTCTTTCAGGCGGCGGGCACGCTCACCGTATACTTTCACTTCATCAAGGAAGTTGTATTGACCTTCATTGGCTGCTTTAAGCATGGCGGCAAGAGCATACTGCGCAGAGTGGCTGGTGCCGGAGGAGAGCGCATAGAGTACGCGGTGGATGAATACTGTGCCGAAGGTGCCGCCGCCGTAGCGTTGTGTCAACCCGGGATAGGCCCGATGATACAGTTTGTCCGAAATGCAGCTGACACCGATACGTTGACCGGCATAGCTGAAAGCTTTGGAACCGGAAATGAGCAGCACGTAATAGTCCGTATAGTGTGCCACAGAAGGTTGGTAAGGCGCTTGGAACGGTTTGCTCAAGTCTTGGCGGAAGTCCATGGCAAAGTAGGCGAGGTCTTCCAGCACAATGACGTCATATTGGGTTGCCAGTTCGCCGATGATGCGCAACTCTTCTTCTTTCAGGCAAATCCAGCTGGGGTTGTTGGGATTGGAATAGACGATGGCGGAGATATTGCCTTTGCTGAGGTAACTTTCCAGCTTCGCTTTCAACTTGTCGCCACGGTAGTCATATACGTCAAAGGTTTCATATTTCTGTCCCATCACGACCAACTGCTGCTTCTGTACCGGGAAACCGGGATCGATGAAGAGAATGGTATCCTTTTTCTCATCGCATTGGCTACATGTGAGAAATGAAGCGAAAGTTCCTTGCATGGAGCCGGTAACTGGTACACAACCTTCGGGGGCTACATCTACATTGATAAAGGCTTTGATGAAACGTGCTGCTTCCTCTTTCAAGGCGGGAAGTCCGTTGATGTCCGGGTAGAGGCTGGCAATACCATTCTGCAATGCCTCCACCTCTGCCTGTACGCCGACGGTTGAGGGGGGGAGTCCGGGTACACCCATTTCCATTTTTATGAATTCCACACCCGATGCCGCTTCGGCATTGGCTGCAATGGCTTTTACTTCACGGATGGTTGCTTTGGCAAAGTCTGTGATATGAAAATCTGCGATAGTTTCATCTATCAACTTACGTTCAATAGGAGTATTTCTCATGATTTCAATATTAATTTAGTTTTGCAAAGGTAACATAAATCTCTTATAATCAAGCTTTGTTAAAAAAAAGATGATTTTTTTTCTTTCAATCTATTGCAGATATAAGAATTTTGTCTACCTTTGCAACCGCAATCGAGAGAGATGGCAACAAAGAAATGAAATAATGGTGCGTTAGTTCAGTTGGTTAGAATACATGCCTGTCACGCATGGGGTCACGGGTTCGAGTCCCGTACGCACCGCGAAAGCAAATAGCAAATTAAAGCAAAGCTCTGAAATTCTTGAATTTCAGAGCTTTTTTTGTTTTCTGTATCGGCAGAGAATAACGATTAAAAACAAATCATGCGTGGGATTATTCGTGGGATTTCTGCCAGTCTTACTATACTCATCTGATGAACTTGAACTTTCTTGCGGTATAATCGGGAATTCGGGTACAAATATCCGTAAATCATATACACCTTCGCTTGTGCTATCGCGGTACCTTTATCATCAGAAGTTTAACAAGAAAAATAGAGTAATATAGCGTATGGCAAAAACAATTTTAGGAGTTCTGTCGAATCCCTGCAAGGTGACCCAGCTAACAAACTCAATAACTTCATGCAATAAATAGAACGACTATGAACAAGATTTTTTTAATTTCAGTATTCAGCATTTTAACACTCAATGTTATGGCACAGGAAAAGATAGTACAGACAGCAGGACGCATCCAGTTGGGTGAGTTTGCTCCTAAATTTGCGGAGCTCAACGACGATGTCCTCTTTGGCGAGGTCTGGAGCCGCACCGACAAACTCGGTCTGCGCGACCGTAGTTTAGTAACTATTACCTCTCTTATCAGTCAGGGAATCACGGATAATTCGCTCGTGTTCCACCTTCAGTCGGCAAAAAAGAACGGCATCACCCGTACGGAGATTGCCGAAATCATCACCCATATCGGATTCTATGCCGG
Source organism: Bacteroides sp. AF34-31BH (assembly GCF_003602795.1). Lineage (NCBI taxonomy): Bacteria > Pseudomonadati > Bacteroidota > Bacteroidia > Bacteroidales > Bacteroidaceae > Bacteroides > Bacteroides sp. AF34-31BH. The sequence continues at coordinate 13,015 of NZ_QTLV01000004.1, read as the reverse complement.
TTGGCCCAAAGCGTGGGCAGCGTTTAATCTGGCCAAAGGCGTATGGGCAGAGGACACCGCCGGTGAAGATACCAAAGCCGCGTTCCAGCGTGAAATGATTTTCCCCATTGGAGAACCGAACACAGCATACGCACAGTACTTCATAGGTAACAGCTATCTTGCTCCCGTTTCACGCGAGCAGGTTTCCGTCTCTAACGTCACTTTCGAGCCTCGTTGCCGCAATAACTGGCACATGCACCGCGCTACTAAAGGCGGTGGACAGATGCTTATCGGTGTTGCCGGTCGTGGGTGGTATCAAGAAGAAGGCAAGCCGGCAGTAGAGATTCTACCCGGTACGGTTATCCATATCCCTGCAAATGTGAAGCATTGGCACGGTGCCGCTTCTGATGGTTGGTTTGCCCATCTTGCTTTCGAAGTTCCCGGTGAGGATACTTCTAATGAATGGCTAGAGCCGGTGACGGATGAAGAATACGATAAACTTAAATAATACAATCCACAAGTCAAAACTGAAACTATCATTTTGCTCTGTCATTAGCTTCGCTCAAAACCTTATCTGACTTTTTCATTAAAGTATAGTTTTTGCTTCGTTCTGACTGTGTTGAGACGGACGAACTCAACGTCTTCTTTATCAGCATACAACAGCTGTACGAACACTTTGCTGAATATAAAGTATCACTTTATCGCGAGTAAAGCAACACTTTATTGCGAGTAAAGCAGTGCTTTATCAGTGATAAAGTATCACTTTATTACGAATAAAGTGTCGCTTTATTGATGATACTCGATAACTTTTCATTTAACTTGTTCCTGTAGCGGGCACAAACGGGTATTGGGGTGCGGTTGCCCTGAAAAAAGGGCGTACTTTCTTTATTTGCGGAATATGTGTCATCTTTGTCATACTTGTAATTTAAAACAGTAGCAACTATGGAATTGATTGGCAGACGTTACTCGATAGGGATACAGAATTTTGAGGAACTTCGCAACCGGAATTGTGTGTATGTGGACAAGACGGAGCTGGTTTATAAATTGGTGAATACAGATAAGGTCTATTTCTTCAGTCGTCCCCGTCGGTTTGGCAAGAGCCTGCTCGTGTCTACGCTGGAGGCCTATTTCCTGGGGAAAAAGGAACTTTTCGAGGGACTGGCCATGGAACGGCTGGAGCAGGAGTGGGAGGCCTATCCGGTGCTGCACGTCGATTTCAGTCTGACGAAATATACCGAGCTGCGCGACTTGACGGGGCAATTGAATTTGTTTTTATCCCGTTGGGAAGAAATTTACGGAAAAAAGGAAGAGGAAGAGGGGGCGGCAGAGCGCCTGCAAGGCATCATCCTGCGTGCCTACGCCAAGACCGGAAAGCCGGTTGTAGTGCTGATTGACGAGTACGATGCTCCTCTGCTTGACAGTAATTCCGATGCCCTTTTGCAACAACAGCTTCGCAACGAGATATGCAAGTTCTTCAGTCCTCTCAAGGGATTGGGGCAATATCTCCGTTTTCTCTTCATCACGGGCATCAGCAAGTTCAGCCAGCAGAGCATCTTCAGCAGACTGAACAATTTGCAGAGATAGATATTCTGCGCCACGCAGACTTCGATGTGCGCGCTCTGGAAGGTGTTGAGGCTACCGATGAGCAGTTTGATGCGCCTACGGAACAGATAACGAGTCCCATTCCGGTGCTCTACCAGAGCGGTTATCTGACGATAAAGGGATATGACCCGCTGTTCCGCCTTTACAAGCTGGCTTACCCCAATAGTGAGGTACGTTATGGTTTTACGGAGTCCCTGCTTCCTTCATACGTTCATCGTTTTCCGCGTGAAAACACCTTCTACGTCGTCTCTTTCCTTCGCGACCTGATGAAGGGTGATGTGGATAGCTGCCTGGAGCGTACCCGTTCCTTCTTTGCCTCCATTCCCAATGATTTGGATAACAAGACCGAAAAGCATTATCAGACCATTTTCTATTTGTTGTTCCGGTTGATGGGGCAATATGTGGAGTCGGAAGTGAAGAGTTCCGTAGGCCGTGCGGATGTGGTGGTGCAGTTGCAGGATGCCGTTTATGTCTTCGAGTTCAAATACGACGGTACCCCGGAAGAGGCGTTGGCGCAGATTGACAGCAAGCAGTATGCCATCCCTTACCGGGCAGACGGCAGGCGTGTGGTAAAAATTGGCGTGAATTTTGACAGTTCCACGCGGACGATTGGCGGGTGGAAAATAGCTAAAGCAGATTAGAAGAAGAAACTGTTTTGATTTTATATCCTTCTTTCTCAAGTCATTTTCCTTTTTTCTTTATATTATTGTTTAACTTTGGCGCTATTAAGCGGATGCCTCTTCGAGTGCATGGGTAGAAATGAATAAGCAACAGAAAGGAAGGAGTAGATGAAACGCTATAAGAAGATTCTTATGATATGGATATGTGCCATTGTAGTGGTGGCAGTGTCTGTGATAGTAGCATTATATGATAATGCCAACCAGGGACAAGACGTGGCTAAGGAGGTTGCTGTAGAAACTCTGCGGAAGGTTGCGGAACGGGTCGTGAATCGGGAATTTGATGGGCTGGGGATGTTCTATGCATTTGGGTCTGATAGTGGTAAGAAGCATACCAAAAGGAAAGCGATATCAGAAAATGGTGAATTTGAAGTGATAATAGATTCATTGAAAGAGGCACAAGGACTATTCCCGTTGGATGTCGTAGGGTTTAAAGCCGATATGTTGAATTATTATGGAAAATTTCCATTGGAAGAGATTTGTCTTGAGTGGAAAGCTGAGATGAATGATAGGTATGGCGGAGTCATGTGTGCTCTTTTTCTGAAGGTTAATCCGATGGGAAAGGGCATTGTGCAAGAATTATCTACTGGAGATGAAACTATAATTGCTTCACAGAATGATTTAGGTACTTACTATTTGAACGGTATGTACACAATGAGGTTGACAGCTTATATGCTGCTTGATTTTTGGCACTGTGTGGATTGGGCAGACCATGTGCTGCAGATACTATCCTGTATTTTGTGCATTCTGTTATTGGGACTGGCGGTTTATATAGGAGGGCAACAGTATAGAAAGAGAAAAACGGCTGATACGTTGACAAAGAGCACTTACCGGTTCGGGAAGTATATATTTGATTCCGTCAACCATACACTGACTTATGAAGGTGAAAAAATATCTTGTACGCCACAAGCTGCGAAGTTATTACTTGGTTTTGCCAAGTCGTCCGAACTTTTCCTGACGAACGATGAAATAGCGGAAATTTGCGGTTGGCCATTGAGTGATTTGAATTTAGGCAGCCGCCGCAGAAAAGCAATAAGTTTATTGGGTAAACTCTTTGAGGCGGACGATTCCGTTCAGATTCTTCTTCTGCCGGAAAGGAAGGGGTATCAAATTGTTATCTCCAAGTAGATGAAATGTTAACCCATATTGGTGTGTCGGGTGTGAACTTTTTTTCACGCCCCAACTTTGGGCGTTTTCCGAATAAAGACTTGCAAAAGCCAAAATAATCCTTTTATCTTTGCTTGTGTAACAAAAAACAAAAACACTATGAAAAGCAAGGTGAAGCTATTAGGAACTTTGGCAATTAGTGCCATTTCGTTTTTAAGCTATGTTCAAATTAGTCATTCGGAAAAGCTAGATGATTTGCTATTGGAAAATATAGAGGCATTGGCTGCTGGTGAGAGTGGGGATGATAGCAAATGTTTTGGGAGTGGTTCAATAGTTTGTCCTTTAACAAATCAAGGAGTAGCTCATGTGCAAATTTATTATAGCCTGCCTCATTAGCCTATCCGCACTGTCCTTTTCCTCTTGTACACAGAAAAAAGTAGCAACTTCTGTTGCCTACATGGATTTTCCGCAAACAATCGAGCTGAAAGCGAGGGTGCAGCCATTGGACACCGCTTTGTTCCGTTATCCGTTCCGCGTTCGGGTGCAGGGTGATAAGGCTGTGGTAATGGATTTGCATGGCACGGACTACTTTTGCCATGTTTTCCACTATCCGGGTTTCCGCTATTTTGCTTCGTTCGGCAAGCGGGGCGAGGCTCCCGAAGAGATGCTTTCTGCTGAAAATATCCGATGGCATGGTCAATCTCTGTGGGGACTTGATGCTGGTAAGTCCGTATTAACCAAGTATGATTTTACTTCGTCGGGTTGCTCAATCGTTCCTCAGAAAGTGATAAATATGGATGCTGACATGCTTCGCGTTTTAGACTTTGTGATGGTTGACGACTTTACCTTCATTGTTCCGGACGGATCTGGCAGTAGCCGCTTTTGCTGGGTAAACTATCAAGGGAAATTATTGCGCAGAACCGGTCAAATACCGTCAGCCAACGCGGAGGCTTTACAGAATGCCCGTCCTGCATTGGCTCAGGCATGGCGTAGCTTCATCGACTATAATCCCCGAAATGGAGTGCTGGCAGCAGTTACCCAGTTGGGCGAAGTACTTGAAGTCTTTAATTTGAAAGATAGTACGCATGTGGTACGCATTGGTCCGCACGGTGAACCGGAGTTTAAGATTTCTCAGGGTTATGGTATTCCTACGGGTATCATGGGATTTAGCGATGTCCAAGTGGCAGACAGTGCCATTTATGCGGTTTTTCATGGGCGCTCTTTTAAGGAAATTGCGCAAAATGTACAGCAAGGTGTCTATTTGCCGGATGGAGGACGGTATATCTATGTTTTTAGTCTGACCGGCGAACCTCTCTGCAGGTATGTGTTAGATCATTATGTTTATGGCATATCGGTAGATGAACAAAAAGGAATAATCTTGGCAACGGATGTGAATAAAGATGATCCGATAATAGAGTATAGTATGAAATAAAGTAAACTATAATATGGATGGAGAGGAACGGACGGTTCACGTTTGGTTGGTGCATCTCGTACCGTCCGTTCCATAACCCACCAAGAAAGGAGGTCGAGGCAAAGATAGTAATTTGAATTGAAAACAGAGTGTGTTTTCTGCCATTTCGATAGGTATGGCAAGAAAAGAGTTCTCCAAGATTTTTATATCTTGATTCTGGTACGCAAGCATTATGCTTGTGGTAAATGATAAAAAAAGAATAATCTTATACTAATAAAACTGAAGAGTAGTATGAAGAAAATGATTAAGATAGCTTTTGTTGCAGCATTTGCAGCGATTGCAGGATATGGAGTTTATGCAAATCAGAAAACAGATGTTATGTCTGATTTGGCATTGGCTAATATAGAAGCATTAGCAGATGGTGGTGAAGGTTCTGGTGATTGTTATGGTTGTGCTATATATGCAATTGGTATCTGTAAAGATTGGGGATGGGGTGGATGTAAAGGACAATCGCTTATACACTATGTTTAATTAATAAATATAAATCAAGAAATAGTATGAAAAAAATATTAATATTGTTTGTTGTTCTGTTTTCTTTAATCAGTGTAGAAAGATTGCATACTGTAGAAGATACTGAGCAGATATGTGAGTTGCTGTTAAAGAATGTAGATGCTATGGCGTCTGGTGCAGAGATTATAATAGGTCCATTTTGTATTCAAACAGATCGTACATGTTTTGTAGATTATGATGGCTTTTTTGTAAGAGGGTATCGTCAGTATTTCTAGTAATTCATTTTATTGGATAAATACAGAAAATAATTCAGGAGAACTCTTCTTTGTTATTCTAAATAAAAGACAACAAAGAAGAGAATTCTCTTGATTATATGTTAATATACTAATATTTTTTTATTCTTTATTATGAAATATTTATTGGTTCTAATTTTAGTAGTTTCATTTTCATCATGTACAAATTATGATGAAAAAATGAGAAAATTTGATGCTTCATTTACAAAGATGCGTAAAATTACTTCTGCGAATGTCTTAAATCATGAATTAATTTTAGGGAGACCATATATTATTCATTATGCTGATTCATCGGTTGTTATCTATGATGATATAAATGATAGTATATTTACATTAATAGATTTAAGAGATAATAATTCTGTATATCATTTTGGAAAAAGAGGGGAAGGTAATAATGAATTCCTTCAGGTTTTTTCTTTGTGCTCTTTGTATGGAGATTCGTTAATTGGGGTATATGATGTTTATAAGCGGAACCTAGTGGAAATGAATCTACGGCAAATTAAACAAGGAAACATTCAATTTCCAGTGTTGATGCAGGATAGTCTGATGAGCTTAAATATATGCCCAACTCAATATGATACATATTTAGGATTAGGGTTTTATGAAAATAATATGTTTAGTCTTACTGGTAAGCATATTGGAAGTAGGTATTACTACGAGTATCCTTATCGTGATAAACAAGAAAAAGAAGTTAAAAATCGTTTAAGAGGAATGGCTTATCAAGGAACGTTATCTTCTAATAAATCATTGAATCGATTTGTCTTTGCTATAGGGTCAGCACCTATATTTTCATTGTATTCTGTAAATAAAGATAATATAGATAAATCATTTGAATTTGTAGGAGGATACCCTGAATATAAAACAGAAGATACAGGTACAACTAGGTCGGCCCCAATGAGTGTAGCTAATAAAATGGCTTTTATTAAAGCTTATGCTACAGAGAAGTATGTTTATCTACTGTATTCAGGAAATAGTTATAAGGAAGTTGGTGTAAAGGCTTTTAATGGAAAAATTATTTATCAGCTAGCTTGGGATGCCACTCCTATATGTAAGTTTGTCTTAGATTTTCCAATTATGAATTTTTGTGTATCAGATTCAGATGATACAATATATGCTTTAATGGATAAAGAGGAAGTAGAATTGGTTAAATATTCGTTGAATTTGTAGTTATGAATCGTATTTTATATATTTCTCTGTCAGTTATACTATTTATTTCTTGTGGAAATAAGGATCGAGAAATACTCGTAAAGTTAATGCAAGAGTGGAAAGGACGTGAAATATTGTATCCTAATGATATGCATTTTTTTATGCAAGGTCGAGATACTTTGAATGCAGATTCCATATGTATGTATAAGATAATAACCTATATAGATTCGATAGGTTGTATGAGTTGTAAATTGGGTTTATCACAATGGCAAGATTTTGCAGTAAATGTTGATTCTATATTCCCGAATACTGTGCATTTTCAGTTTGTTTTTCAGCCATATAAGCTTAATGAAATACGGCTTTTGTTAAAGAGAGAACGGTTTAATCATTCGGTATATATAGATAAAAATAATAAGTTTAATAAATTGAATAAATTTCCTTCTAATATGAATTTTCAAACTTTTTTGTTAGATAGAAATAATAGGGTTATTGCTATTGGTAATCCAATTTATAATCCTAAAGTGAAAGAACTCTATCTGAAGATTATTAAAGGTGAGAAGATAGAACGAAGAGATGAAAGTAAAGTGATAAAAACAGAAGTGGATGCCAGCAATATATCTGTTTCGCTGGGTCGTTTTGATTGGCAGGAGGAACAAAAAGCAACTTTTATATTGAAGAATGTGGGTGACAAACCATTGGTTATACAAGATGTTGCCACTTCTTGTGGTTGTACTACCGTAGCTTATTCAAAGGAACCGGCATTACCGGGTAAGGAAATAGCTTTGGAAGTGGTTTATAAAGCCGAACATCCGGAGCACTTCGACAAGACGATAACGGTATATTGCAATACAGAAAATTCTCCGTTGGTTTTGAAGATTAGTGGGGATGCAAAATAACTGATTGATGGGATGAAGGAGCGGCTGCAATTGAAAAAATGGTTGAATGGAATAACAAACGTATTATTCTGTCTGTGCCTGCTTGTTGTGATACTGATAGTATTGCAGGTGTTTGTGGTGACCTCCTTCAAGATACCGTCGGACTCGATGGAACCGTCGTTGCTGGCGGGTGATTGTATTCTGGTGGATAAATGTTCGGGTGGAGCACGCCTATTCAATGTGCTTGATGCCGTGGAGAAAAAGGAGGTGAGGATGCACCGTATGTCCGGATGGAGAAATTTTCAGCGGAATGATGTACTAGTGTTCAATTTTCCTTATCCGGGCAGGTGGGACAGCATTGCGCTGGACGTGATGTTGTATTACGTGAAGCGCTGTATCGCCGTGCCGGGTGATACGTTGGAGATAAGGAATACACATTATCGTGTGTCCGGATTTGATGGTATCGCAGGAAATGTGCAGGCGCAGGAGGAATTAGGTAAATTGATATCTTCGGGCATGACGGAGGAACGGGGCCTTGTTCTTAAGAGCTTTCCCGATGGTGGCTGTAATGGGTGGACTATCAGCGAGTTTGGGCCTCTTTATATACCGGCCAAAGGCAGCGTGGTAGGAATGAATCCGGAAACACGGTTGCTGTATCGGAACGTGATAGAGTGGGAACAGAAAAAGAAACTGACATTGCATGGAGATTCGGTTCTGCTGGGGGACAGTGTGATACACAATTACCGCTTCTGTGAGAACTATTATTTTGTTTCGGGTGACAAGATGGTGAATTCAAAAGATTCCCGCTACTGGGGATTACTGCCGGAACCATTTATAGTGGGAAGGGCATGGCTGGTATGGAAGTCCGTCAGCCCGAATACTGGAAAAATGAGATGGAAACGTATCTTTAAAAGAATAGACTAAGATGAAAGTTCTGTTTAAATTGCTCTGGATATTATTGATTGCCGGGATATTGGAGGCTTGCAATGCTTCCGGCAGATTGGAGTACGCACTGGAGTGTGCTGCAACCAACAAAGGCGAACTGGAAAAGGTACTGGAACATTATAAAGATGAGCCTGAAAAATATAAAGCCGCTTGTTTCTTGATAGAAAATATGCCTTATCACTATGCCCTTGAAGGTGAAGAACTGGATTCTTTGAAAACAGTGCTGGCTTCGGCAGATGCTTATGGGGTGATGCTGAAGGATACTGCCGTACCGGATTGGGATTATTATACCCCTTCCGGATTGCAGAGAAAACCGGATGTACTGAATATAAGGGCTGAATTCTTGATAAATAACATTGATTTGGCTTTTGATGGTTGGAAAAAGCGTCCGTGGAATGCTTCCCTTTCTTTTGCAGATTTCTGTGAATGGCTGCTTCCCTATCGTATCGGAAATGAGACTCCGGACAACTGGCGGCAGATATACCATGACCGTTATTCCTTTTTGCTGGACGAGGTTTATACGGGTATCGATGTAGTGGAGGCGATTAGCGTAGTTTGGGAGTATTTGCAGAAGGAAGACCCTTACCGGTTTACGTGGGTCTTTAACTATCCGCATTTGGGAGGAGAGTACCTGCTGCATAATCGTATCGGCAAGTGTCAGGATGCTTGTGATTTTATGATTTATGTGATGCGGGCCATCGGCGTCCCGGTAGCCTATGATTTCTATACTTTCAATGCGGAAACACGAAAAGGGCATGTGTGGAATGTGGTGAGGGATGTAACGGGTGTCTGCCTTCCTTTTACTTTCCCTTCCCGGAAGCCGGAACGGGGAAGTTTCTATATTGACAGTCGGCGCCCGAGCGTGGTTTACCGCCGGTGTTTTGGCAGGCAATGGGACATGGATGGTGATTTTATGCGGAACCAGTCCGTACCGGCTGCTTTTAAGGATGTGTTTGCAAGAAAAGTGTCGGATAATTATTTTGATTCGAATCTGGAACTGCCGGTAGAAGGGATGGACGGGAATTATGTTTATGTGGGGTTGTTCAGTGCTTATGGGTGGCGGGGAATAGATTTTACTAAGGTAGAAAGTGGAAAAGCGCTTTTCAGGAATTTGGCTTCGAGGCAGGTTTATATATTGTTGGCATTCGCAAACGGGCAGTATCGCCCTATTGGAAATCCTTTTTATTTTGATGGCAAGGATATACATCCTTATGTTGCAGATACCTCCAAGTGCTATTCTGCTGAATTGTATCGGAAATACCCTCTTTCGGAACGTATCAGGAATTATATGGGAGGGATAAAAGACGGGCATTTTGAGGCGGCTTGTGATAAGGATTTTAAAAATGCGGAGTTGTTGTGTACTGTGAAAGATACGCCCGGTATCAATTATAATCACGTTATTCTTGAGAAACCGGTAAGGGGTCGCTATGCCCGTTTTTGTTCTTCGGCAGAGGGATATGCGGAAGTTGCCGAAATGCATTTTTATAAAGGAGAGGAAGAAATTGTCCCTATAGACAGTTGGGGAGATGCTCCGGCTACAGTGGGTACTTTTGCCCATCAGGTCTATGATAATGAGCCGTTGTCGTATTTCATTTCATCAAAACCCGGTGCAAGTGTAACGGTGGATTTTGGAAAGGTTGTTACTATAGACAATTTTATGTATATGCCCCGTAACGATGATAACTTTGTCAGGATAGGGGATTGTTATGAACTCTTCTATTGGGGAGAGGGCTGTTGGAACTCATTGGGGAAGAAAATGGCAGAAAAACCTTTTCTGCCATATGACGGGATACCATCGGGAGCTTTGCTCTATTTGCATGACAGTACCCGTGGAGAAGAAGAACTGATATTTCATATGGAAGATGGTAAGCAGGTATTTGTATCGGATTGTAAGGATTGATTGGACTGCCTTTCAGATTGGAATAGAAAAAATGGAATAGTGATATGAAGCATTGGTGTGTATGGGTATGGTTTACAGCAGGTCTGTTTATGGCTTGTTCTTCGGAAAATCAGTGGCTGGACACAGCTTTGAATCTTGCCGGTGATAACCGTGCGGAGTTGCAAAAGGTACTGGACCGTTACAAGGAAGAGGACGGTGACAAATATCGTGCTGCTTGTTTTCTGATAGAGAATATGCCTTTTCATGGTGCTTACGAGGGAAAGGCCTTGGAGAATTACAGGAAGTATTTCAGTGAATACGTTTCATTTCCTTATTCCAGGCATGTGCAAGAGTTGATTGATTCCTTGAAAAGAGCAGATGGAGAATTTTCTATAAATCAATTGACTTATAAGAGGGACATTATGACGGTGGATTCCGCTTTTTTGGTCAATCATATAGAATGGGCATTCAAAGTCTGGCGGGAGCAACCTTGGGGAAAGCATGTTGATTTTGATACTTTCTGCGAATATATATTGCCTTATAGAATAGGGGATGAGCCGCTTTCTCTCTGGCGCAAAGAAATTTATGAGTGCTATAGCCCGATTTTGGATGAATTCAGGAAGACAGATGAGGCTGATAATCCTAAGGTTGCCGCCCAGTTGTTGATGGATACGTTGCGGAAAGCGAACTACCGGAATACGGCTCTTTTTCCGGTGGGGCCTCATTTGGGACCGGATGTACTGAAATGGCATACGGGCAGTTGCCGAGAGTTTACGGATGCCATGATATATGTGTTGCGGGCATTGGGCATTCCGTGCGGAGTAGATAGGGTGATGGTATTAGGAGACAACAATGCCTCTCATTTCTGGAATTTTGTTTTGGATAAGGAAGGAAAGACATACATTGCAAATCTTCCTTATGAAGAAGTATGGAGCAAAGCGGAAGAATATAGCATTTCGAGGGGAAAAATGTACCGGGCAACCTATAGTATTGATAAGGAGGCGGTACGGAAACTGGGGAAATATTCCGATGTTTACCCGGCATTCCGACGTCCGTTCTTCCGCGATGTCACTGCACTTTATACCGGTAGCAGGAATTGGACTGTAGCTCTTCCGGATTCTTTGCTTTCCGGACAGTTTCGTGAGGGGGATATGGTGTATTTGTGCCTTGCCAACAGACTACAATGGCAACCTATAGGATATACTTTCTTTAAAAAGCGGGAGGCTCGTTTTGAGGATGTGGGAGGCGGGGCGGTCTTTACGCTGGCTGCCTGGAACGGAAAGGAATACGCTGCAGTATCTTCTCCTTTTCTTCTGGAGCGTGAAACCGGAAAGATACGGTTCATTGTTCCGGAAGCTGAAAAGCAGGAATTGGTCTTGTATAGGAAGTGCCATCTTACTTTGAGTGTTCTTTTCAATGACCGGATGATTGGGGGAGTAGTGGAAGGAAGCGACCGGGCAGACTTTGGGCGGAAGGATACTCTACTTTTGATAAAGGAGGCTCCGTATCGGCTATATACTGTGGCCCGGTTGAAGTCTGATAAACCGTATCGGTATATGCGCTATAAGGGTGCTGACGGATGTTTCTGTAATATCTCGGAACTGGCTTTTTATGAGAATACGGAAGATACCATACCTCTATATGGGGAAATCATAGGTACTCCGGGAAGTTTTGAAGACAATACACATGAATATTTGAACGCATTTGACGGTAATCCGGATACTTCATTTGATTATATACATCCGGATGGAGGATGGACCGGGATGGACTTTGGAAGTCCCCATCGTGTGGAGAAGGTGGTGTATACTCCTCGTAATGAGGTGAATTTTATTTATAAAGGTAATTTGTATGAATTGTTTTATTGGGGTGGAGGAAAATGGAATTCTGTCGGGCGGCAAATGGCTGTGTCAGATTCTATTGTCTATTCAGGGTTTCAAGGTGCTTTATTTTATCTGAAGAATCACACAGCCGGTAAAGATGAACGGATTTTTGAATATAAAGACGGGAAACAAATCTTTTGGTGAATTATAGAATACTATTGAATATTTGATAGATAGAATGAATAATGTACGTAATCTATTGACTGGAAGTTTGGTCTACATTGCTTGTATAGTTTTATTGTCTTTGGCATGTAACGTTTCTTCCGGACTTCCTGTAGCTGATGTTATAGGGCAATGGCTCTATTTCGATAAAAGTGCATTGGTAGTTGCAGGATGTCTGTTGATGGCTGGATTGATGATGGAAAAAAGGTATTTTCTTTTTATACCGGTTTCGTGGGTATTGGTAATGCTGGGGGGCATTGAGGCTGTTTGGGGATTGAGGCAGCTTTATGGTTATGCTGTGTCCAACCATTCCTTGTATGTATTGACAGGTTCTTTCTTCAATCCGGGGCCTTATTCCGGCTATTTGGCCATGATACTTCCGGTCTGTCTGCATCAATGGCTGACCAAGAGGGGGGAGATTCTCTGCTCTGACCGGAATGACGGGAAAGGATGGAAAAAGGTGATGGATAAAGTTGGAGCTATGGTTGCCGGTGGCGTGATGCTGCTTATCCTTTGTGTGCTTCCGGCAGGAATGAGCCGTTCGGCATG
>NZ_QTLV01000039.1:0-797 GCF_003602795.1 Bacteroides sp. AF34-31BH | reverse complement strand
TGCATTGTGGCGGTACTCTTCTTGGGGGATGTCAAGTCGCCGTTCATCATCGGCCTGAGCATGGTGGTGTCCATTGTAATCTGTTTCTTGTTCTTCTATCTGTTCAGGATGTCGCTCAATATCATTTCTCTGTCCGGATTGATTCTGGCGTTGGGTATGATGATTGACAGCAGCATCATTGTCACGGAAAATATTTCGCAGTACCGCGAACGGGGTTATTCGTTGAGGCGGGCTTGCGTGGCGGGTACGGGTGAGGTGGTGACGCCGATGCTGAGCTCATCCCTGACCACGGTTGCCGTGTTTGTGCCGCTGATATTTATGAGCGGCATTGCGGGAGCGCTTTTCTATGACCAGGCATTCTCTGTTACGGTGGGGCTGCTGGTTTCCTACTTCACGGGTATCATGCTGCTGCCGGTCCTCTATATGCTGGTCTACCGGACGGGGTTGCGCGGCAGGTCGTGGTTCTCCCGCATCCGCATCAACAATCCGTTGAAGGAACATACGCTGGACCGTTTTTATGATGTGGGCATCGACTGGGTATTTTCCCATAAGACGGTAAGTATCATATTCTGTGTGGTTTCTATTCCTCTTTGTGTCTTTCTGTTTTATTCCATAGCCAAGGAGCGTATGCCGCAGATAGACCAGAATGAACTGATAGTCCACGTGGAATGGAACGAAAATATACATGTGGACGAGAACCGGCATCGTGTGAATGTGCTGTTCGGACAGTTGTTGGACAAGACTGTGGAACAGACGGCTGCCATAGGCCAGCAGGACTATCTGCTGAACCGTGAGCA
>NZ_QTLV01000038.1:0-797 GCF_003602795.1 Bacteroides sp. AF34-31BH | reverse complement strand
TGCATTGTGGCGGTACTCTTCTTGGGGGATGTCAAGTCGCCGTTCATCATCGGGTTGAGTATGGTGGTATCTATTGTCATCTGCTTCCTGTTCTTCTACTTGTTCAAGATGTCACTCAATATCATTTCTTTGTCGGGATTAATCCTGGCGTTGGGTATGATGATTGACAGCAGCATCATTGTGACGGAGAACATTTCGCAGTATCGCGAACGGGGCTATTCGTTGCGGCGGGCTTGCGTGACGGGAACGAGTGAGGTGATTACGCCCATGCTGAGTTCGTCGCTGACCACTATTGCCGTATTTGTGCCGCTGATATTCATGAGCGGCATTGCAGGGGCGTTGTTCTATGACCAGGCATTCTCTGTTACGGTGGGGCTGCTGGTTTCCTACTTCACGGGTATCATGCTGCTGCCGGTCCTCTATATGCTGGTCTACCGGACGGGGTTGCGCGGCAGGTCGTGGTTCTCCCGCATCCGCATCAACAATCCGTTGAAGGAACATACGCTGGACCGTTTTTATGATGTGGGCATCGACTGGGTATTTTCCCATAAGACGGTAAGTATCATATTCTGTGTGGTTTCTATTCCTCTTTGTGTCTTCCTGTTCTATTCCGTCGGCAAGGAGCGTATGCCGCAGATAGACCAGAATGAACTGATAGTCCACGTGGAATGGAACGAAAACATACATGTGGACGAGAACCGGCATCGTGTGAATGTGCTGTTCGGCCAGTTGCTGGACAAGACAGTGGAACAGACGGCTGCCATAGGCCAGCAGGACTATCTGCTGAACCGTGAGCA
>NZ_QTLV01000037.1:433-854 GCF_003602795.1 Bacteroides sp. AF34-31BH | reverse complement strand
GTGATGCTGCTTATCCTTTGTGTGCTTCCGGCAGGAATGAGCCGTTCGGCATGGTTGGCGGCAGGAGTTTCCTGTCTGTGTGTATATGCTTGGCATATGGATTGGACGGATAAGTTCAGATTATTATGGCAGCAGCAAAGGCAGCGTGTGGTGATGGTAGTGGTCGGTGGATTCTGTGTCTTGCTATTGGCAGGCTATTTACTGTTTGTCTTGAAACCCGATTCTGCACGTGGCCGTCTTTTCATGTGGAAGATAACTTGTCGTGCCATTGCAGAAAAGCCGTTGACCGGATATGGGATTCATAATTTCGCAGCAGCCTACGGAAATGCGCAGGAAACTTATTTTGCAGCAGGTGATTATGAACCGTGGGAGGAACGTGTGGCGGGAAGTCCGGAATATGCATTCAATGAATATCTGCAGG
>NZ_QTLV01000037.1:0-423 GCF_003602795.1 Bacteroides sp. AF34-31BH | reverse complement strand
GGGAAGTCCGGAATATGCATTCAATGAATATCTGCAGGTTGCGGTCGAACTGGGTATTCCTTTGGCTGTATGTCTATTGGTTGTGGTCGTGCTGTGTTTGTATAGGGGAGTCCGTAAAGGACGTTATGGTATCTGTGGGGCCATTCTTTCCTTGATGATATTTTCTTTTTCCTCCTATCCGCTACAACTTCCGGTATTTATCGTTACATTTGGAGGATTGCTTGTGGCGTGCTTGTCCGGTGCCGACCGTTGGCAATGGTTGGGGCTGGCTGTATCAGTAGGCATCATTGGCGGTTTTCGCCTGAAGAATGACTTGCAAGTGGAGCAGGCCTGTCGGGAGTGGATGAATGCGCGGGTGCTGTATAATGCAGGTGCGTATCAATCGGCAGAGAAAGAGTACGGGCGCCTTTATCCTCTGTTGAG
>NZ_QTLV01000036.1:0-1122 GCF_003602795.1 Bacteroides sp. AF34-31BH | reverse complement strand
GGAATGTTGACGTGTTGCGACTTTAAATATTTACTAATATTCTGGGCAGAAAAAAGAGAACCGGTATTATCTATCAGATAAGCTACGAGATTCTCCAAAAAAGATACATTCCGGATTGATTCACGGGCAACCACATCTTTTAGTAGGATAGTAGAGTAAACATTTCTCAAATACTCGAATATGACATTCTTGTCCATTGTTAGATTATGAATGTATGGCATACCTCCGAATGTAAGATAGAGTTTTAAACTTTCGGTAGAATCTTGACATTGATTGAAAGTTAAGAATTCCCCGTAGCTAAGTGAATGAATGGGAAATTCTATATATCTTCCTGCCAATTGAGTAGCAAGTTCACTGGACAGCATTTTAGCATTGCTTCCGGTGCAATAGATATCGCATTTATTTTCGTTCAATAAACTCCGCAGACACAATTGGAATTCTTCAATCTCTTGGATTTCATCTACAAAAAGATAGTTATGATTATGCCCAGTAACCTTCTTTAAAACATATTGATAAAGATCCATGTAGTTCCTAATTTCCGTGAAGGCAAGTTGCTCTTTATCTACAAAAATGATATTGGCTTCCGGTATGTTTTTCTTTATGATATCTGATATCTGCAAAAGAATGTAGCTTTTACCTATCCTACGTTGGCCGGTTATTACTTTTATTATACTTTTATCAATAAACGGTTCAATTCTCCTTATGTATAAAGGGCGGGAGATATAATTTTTCATATTCAAACATGATTTAGTTTATATACAAAGATATAAAATATTTCAATTATAATTGAATCTTGCCGTATATATTATATATTCATCAATTATAAATAACATATGTAAAGCAAATATTTCTCAACAAAAAAATATTTTGGAACTTTTATGGATAAAATTTATCTTTCAAGATAAATTCCTCTATATAATCTATCGTTATTCTTGAATAAAAAACATTTATTGGGTTAATTAGTACATCACCAATTAAAAGAGTAGAATGAAATGTTACAATAACGCGCTCATTATCAGCTTTTAATTATTCAAAACGGTATGAAATGGGTACTTCGAGCCACTTACCTCCCTTTGCCATATACCTTTATAGATAATATACAATAGAATAAACTCTGTTCTA
>NZ_QTLV01000035.1:0-1165 GCF_003602795.1 Bacteroides sp. AF34-31BH | reverse complement strand
ACCGACACCATCTCCTGCTGCATGGGATGCCTGTATGCTTCACCGAATTTCTCTGCCACCTGGTTGAAGCCGACGCTGGCGTTGATGCTGGCGTTGAAGCGCGATTCCTTCTTCGTCTTGTCTACTGTCTGCTCGGCTTCCAGCACTTCCTGACGAAGCCCCAGAAATTCCGGATTGTTGGCTTGAGCGGCCAGCAAAGCCTCATCAACCGGTATGGTCAGCGCCCTCGGACGTCCCGGAAGCGACACCCTGATATCCGTGTTCTTCTCCATATTCAGGAAAGATGCCAACGAAAACATGGCGCGCTTCAAGGCACTGGCGGCATTCTGCAAAGTATTGCGGGCGTTCACCACGTCGAGTTTCAGCGTCAGCAGGTCGGCACGGCTGATGGCGGCTATCTTCAGGCGCTGCATACCGATGCGGTAGAGGGTATCGGTGGAGACGGCATTGTCCTTGGCCAAGTCATATTCCGCCTGTGCCATGGCAAGCGCAAAGAAATAGGTAGTGGCCTGCTCGGATACTCGCTCTGCATTGTAAATATACTCCTTCTTCACCTTTTCGTACTTCAGCGGCTCAATCCTGCGTTCCCAACGGAAAGGATTGTAACCGACCAGACTCTGCGAGTAGCCCAAACGAACCGGAACACTGGTGAACTGGGTATACTTGTTTCCACCGAAGCTCCGCATATAGCCCAGCTCCGTATCCAGATAGAACGTACCGCCCGTCAAGTCGAAATTCTGTCTGACGGCAAGATTGCCGTATGCATAGAAGGATTGCTGGCTGCGATAGATGTCAAGGTCCTGTTCGGAGTCGTAACGCTTGGTGATATCGCGGTTGTACTGTGCCGGAGTCATGTTCAGCGTCAAGCTGGGAAGGCGGTTTGCCTTATAGGTGCGGTATTCCCAATAACCGGCCAGATACATGTTCTTGGTGCGGAAGGCTTCCAGCGAACTGTCATTCGCCAGGGCAATGGTCTGCTGCAAATCGAGCGTTATCCGCTGCTGGGCAAAAGCGGAAAGGGCTCCCAGACTGAACAAAAGTATAAGACTTAATTTCTTCATGCTCTTTCTTTTCTATAAATAAACCAATATATCAACGGGATGATGAACAGACTGACCAGTGTCCCCACGAACATCGCCCCAATCATCGCTATGGAAAGCGGCTT
>NZ_QTLV01000034.1:0-1576 GCF_003602795.1 Bacteroides sp. AF34-31BH | reverse complement strand
TGATTTTTTCCGTTACTTCGCAGGTAACGGAGGAATTTTCCGTGCAAACATAATTGTTTTTCTATAAATGAGCAAATAATAATGCTGTTTTTTTATAATTAATCGAAAAATCTGCATTTAAGCGCACTTTTTTGTTAATGGGATTGTTGTTCGCCCCAATTATTAGTGTATTTGCACGTATGTTCTGCATTATAAAGGGATTGTACTTATACATATTATTAATAAGAGAATGTATAATTTAAATTGAAGATGAAAGAGATTACCTTACAAGAAATGCTGTCAACTATTATTGGAGAGCTTCGAGAAAATGGAAGATGGGGAACAGCCCATATTTACCAATCTACATTGAATGTGTTTTCCGCATTCAATAACTATCGGGATTTGCATCTGCGCAAATTGAATCCAGTGGTTTTGAAACGTTTTGAAATGCACCTGCGTCAACGAGATTGCAGTTGGAACACCGTTTCTACCTATATGAAAGTCATTCGCTCGGCTTACAATCGAGCTGTAGATTTACGATGTGTTCGTTATACTCCTAGATTATTTGAACATGTGTATACAGGAACTAAAGCAGACAAGAAAAGAGCTTTGGAAGCTTCGGATATAGGAACTTTAGTTCGCGGGACAGAAATGGATTTGTCCAAAAGGATTCCTTCCTCAAGCCTTCAAAAGGCCAAAATGCTATTTGTTTTTATGTTTATGATGCGTGGTCTCCCATTTGTCGATTTAGCTTTCTTGCATAAGAAAGACCTGCAAGGGAATGTATTGTCCTATCGTAGAAGAAAGACTGGTCGCACCTTACGGGTACTTCTATCCCCTGAAGCCTTACAGCTGGTACACATGGTATCCAATAAGGACGAGAACTCACCTTATTTATTCCCAATATTACGTAGCAAGGATGGTACAGAAGCGGCTTATAAAGAGTATCAATCAGCTTTGAGGCGTTTTAACTATCAGCTGTCAGCTTTAAAAACACATTTGAATATGAGTTCACATCTTAGTTCGTATTCGGCAAGACACACGTGGGCCACAATGGCATATTATTGTGAGATTCACCCTGGCATTATTTCCGAAGCGATGGGACATTCATCGATAAATGTTACTGAAACCTATCTCAAACCTTTCAACGACAAGAAGATTGATGAAGCAAACGAGAAGGTAATTTCTTTTGTAAAAAGCAATGGAATCTCGGCATAGTTTTTTTATTTTTTATTGATAGAATAGTCTAAATATGTACTTATTTATTCCTCCCGCAAGAGACCTCTCTTGAAGGGAAGAATCGTCTTGTTTGTTTCCCAACCACCTTTCCTTATGCCAAAGCGCTACAAAATAAGTCTTTAGAGCTTTCCTATCTTGCGAGCCTTTTAAACCTCTTTCACCTCAGTCTTATTTCTTAGTCCTATTATCAGAATTCCACCTATAATCCCCTCCTTATCTCTATTCATTTAAAATGTTATAAACAATTATAGCTGTGCTGTAGCTGCATTAAACATCTTTTCACGCAATTGATTAAATATAGATTCCCGTTACCTGCGAAGTAACGGAATACTTAGTAACAAAAGAAGTATGCGAAAGG
>NZ_QTLV01000033.1:0-2406 GCF_003602795.1 Bacteroides sp. AF34-31BH | reverse complement strand
ACTCCCCTGCGACGCTTGCACCGTTCACAAAGGCAGTGTTTGTACCGTATGCAGCGGTACTCACCGCATCCTCCACACAGCTCAACTGATTGCCGTTCAGGGTGAGAGTCAGGTTGTCTATCAGGCCGTAGGAGGTTGAAGAGAGTTGCCCGTAACGCTGCAATCCCTTGATATTGCCGTTCTTGTCATACCCCGTAACGTTCTCCGAGAAGCGGTTCGCATTCGTGCTGATACTTGCTGTCTCGCCATAGGTAGCGTTCAGGACTCTGTCAAGACCGTCATAAGTGAATTTGTAACCGCGGACTGTACTTTCGTTCCCGGACTTCCAGGTCATACTGCTGATGCTGCCGTTGCACTTCGCAGTACCCACACCCGTGTTGTAGTACAGGTTCTGTGTGAAGCATGTACCGCTGATGCCCGTCAGCCAGCTACGGACATTGTAAATGTACGACTGCTTGTTCACGGCAGAACCGTGCCTGTAAACGACCCAGATTATCATAAACGTAGGTAGCAAGCGGTACCTCACCTAAACCGTCAACCTAATGCTTCAGGGTCAGCAGCCTGCCGACAAGGTCATAAGCATAGGTGTAAGTCTCACTGCGGGAAGGCTTGCCGGAAACTGTATGAACATGACGACGCTCCGTGGGCTACCCCGTAAAGTTATAGACAGTATACTCCGTACCGTATCCTTACCACCAAAACTTACCGCTGGATAAGACGGGAACGGGAATCATAATACAGCACACTGTAAAGCTGGTCGGTACCCCCGTCTGACAGCTCCGTAACACTGCCCGTAAGCAGACCACGGGCATCGGGAATACTGAAAAGCCAAGAGATTAGATACAACGAACCCTAAAAGTTAGATAAAACACTTTTAGGGTTCACTTCAAAGATAAAAAATATAAGCAAAAAAGCCTTTAATTTTATTCAATTTAAAGATTCTGATACTCAAAAACAAAGAATAAACAACATCCGCTACAACAAGTAGCTATTTATATTAAGGCAACATTGAAGGATAAAGTAACGAATCTGAGGGCAAAGGAGATATCCCCCACCCTATTTTACGCTTTACTAGATTGAGTAAATTACTATCATCTTTCATCATTACTCTATTTTTCAATATTCCATAAGATTCACCTAAATACAAAGTATCATTTTGTAAGCTATCACGATATGCAACAATCATAATACGTGGATCCATATCTTTCTCTATATTCCTTTCCGGAATTAATTGCTCCATATAAAAAGAAAACCAAGCAAGAAAAATATCATCATACGTAGTTAAGAAATTGAGACTCTCATAAAAACTCTGCTCAAAGCCTTGTGGGGTACACTTTGCACTTACAGGCAACAATACTCCTTGAGAACCATATATCAATTTTACTTTTTTTACTTCTTGCCCTAATGTGATAATACAAAAGGAAGAAATTAATATTAGAAAACAAATTTGTCTTTTCATTCTGATGTCCAGCTATTTCTAAATTTAAATATTCTATTTCTCAACTCTTGGGATTCAACAGAAGAAGATTCTACATTTGAAGTAACAGATTTTGTTACAACCCATTGCCCCTCGCTATGTTTTATTCTCCCTTTATGCATTAAAGGAAGTTCTCCATTAGCTTTTGCCGTTTTTAATTCAGCACCTTGAATAACACTTCTTTCTTCTTTTGTCCCATACCTAGTATCTGGTGATTCATCTACTTTATTAGTTTTCATATTAAATGCATGGGCAGCTTCATGCTCTAATCCTGTAGCAGGTGATAGAATATTGCCATCATTGAGCTTCAAACCAGCATTTGGATTAAAACGGATAAAACCACTAGAATCAAACCTATTATCTTTATCGCTTTCTACTATTCCAACTTTCAATTTGGCATTTGTAACTATCTTTTGCGCATATTCTCCTCCACCATTTTTACTATTATAAAAATAAGCCTCAACAACAGCATTCACAAAACTATTATTAGGTGCCATAGCTGCATTCTTTCCATTGAAAGAAAAATAAGCCTGCTTTCCATTGGAATCTTTATACCAAATAATAAAATCTTTCCCATCAGGATCTATATACTTAATCGGATTATTTACACAATAACTATAAGGATTAAAAGCGTAATAGTTTTCAGAAGAAGGGTCAACCGTTGTAAACCGTCCTAATGCTGCATCATAATAACGTGCTCCATAATCATACCAGTTCAGCCCTTTCTTCGTGTCAAACTCCTTACCATTATACTTGTAAGGCTGGGTATTGCCTGTAGTGCCAAACACACCACCGAAAGGGTAGTAATGGTTAGTTTCCTCCACAGTGCCAGACTGGTTGATCACTACACGGTTGTTACCCTGATGATCTTTCAAGTAGTAATGATACTGCTGGGTACCGGTCAGGTTGATGTAACCCTCTTCGGTGAG
>NZ_QTLV01000032.1:0-2444 GCF_003602795.1 Bacteroides sp. AF34-31BH | reverse complement strand
GGATGGTATTGACGAAAGAGCCGAAAGTGCATTCTACGGCAATACGACAGATGAGGGAGGAAATAAAAAAGATTCAGCTTATTTTTGTCCATATCAAAAAAGATGAATAAAAACGGAAAGTGTTAATAATGAGCGAACTAATTGCTAAAGTGCTATGAAAAAAGTGTCCACATGCAAATATCGGTTCGTTTTTTTGAAACGATTAATTTTATCAATTTATAATTGAGTATGAATATGAAGACACAGAACTATCGATACCTGCTATGCATGGCCGTTGCCCTGCTTGCCGCCTGCTCCGATGCCGGAAAGGGAAAAGAGTCCGAGGAAGGGGTGGCAACCGTCCTGCCAAGTGAAAGCAATGAAGTGACCGTGAAAGTCCTGAAGCGGGCGACCTTTGAGCATGAACTGGTGAGCAACGGAAAAGTAACCGCCGGTGCCATGGCGGATTTGCGTTTTGAGACCACCGGTGTAGTGGCACACATCTACGTGAAGAACGGTGACCCGGTGCGCAAAGGGCAGAAACTTGCCGAACTGGATAAGTTCCGCCTGAAGAACAAGACCGCGCAGGCCAAGGATGCCTTGGAAAAAGCGGAACTTGAGTTGCAGGATGTATTGATAGGGCAAGGCTATCCGGTGGGGGATGCCTCCAAAGTACCTGCTGACATCATGAAGCTGGCCCGCGTGAGGAGCGGTTACGACCAGAGCCTCGCCCAGTATGAGCTTGCCGCGTATGAAGAGGAACACGCCACGCTGGTTGCGCCTTTTGACGGGGTAGTGGCGAACCTGTTCTCCAAACCGTTCAACGAGGCAAGTACCTCGGAAGCCTTCTGCTCCATTATCGGCACTCAAGGTATGGAGGTGGACTTCACGGTGCTGGAAAGCGAACTGCCGTTGATAAAGAGTGGCGACAAGGTGATTGTTACCCCTTATTCGGATGCCGGCTTTAGGCAGGAGGGGCGCATCACCCAAATCAATCCTCTGGTGGATGACAAGGGGATGGTTAAGGTGAAGGCTGCCGTCAATGGCAAGGGACGGCTGTTCAGTGGGATGAACGTGAGGGTGAACGTGCACCGCTCTCTGGGCGGACAGCTTGTAATCCCGAAGAGTGCCGTGGTGTTGCGTTCGGGCAAGCAGGTGGTGTTTACCCTGAAAGACGGAAAGGCGCAGTGGAACTATGTGCAGACCGGTCTGGAGAATGCGGAAAGCTATAGTATGGCCGACGATGCCCTGAAAGAAGGCGATACGGTCATTGTGACGGGAAATGTGAATCTGGCACATGAAGCATCGGTGAAGGTGGTTGATAGATAATGAGTGATAAGTGGTAATTCAAAATTCATAGTTCAATTGATAAAGTTTTTGATACAGCGGCCTATTGCCGTACTGATGGCATTTACAGCATGCTTCATTGTCGGGCTGGTGACTTACTTCACCTTGCCGGTATCCTTGCTGCCCGATATTGCCATCCCGGAAATTACAGTGCAGGTGTCGGCGCAGAATACCTCGGCGCGTGAATTAGAGAATACGGTGGTGAAACCTCTGCGGCAGCAGCTCATCCAGGTGGCGAAACTGAAGGACATGGACAGCGAGACGCGCGATGGTGCAGGCATCATCCGCCTGGGCTTCGACTTCGGTACGAATACCGACCTTGCCTTCATAGAAGTGAACGAGAAGATTGACGCCGCCATGAACTATCTGCCCAAGGATGCCGAACGCCCGAAGGTGATAAAGGCAAGTGCGACGGACATTCCTGTCTTCTACCTCAATCTGACCCTAAAAAACGACAGTGCATACGGCAAGGTGGACGAACGCGCGTTTCTTGATTTGTGCGAGTTTGCCGAAAATGTCATAAAGCGTCGCATCGAGCAGTTGGCGGAAGTGGCAATGGTGGATGTCACGGGTTTGGTCGAACGCCAGTTACAGATTGTGCCCGACCCGGGTAAGCTTGCTGTG
Organism: Bacteroides sp. AF34-31BH; assembly: GCF_003602795.1. Taxonomy (NCBI): domain Bacteria; kingdom Pseudomonadati; phylum Bacteroidota; class Bacteroidia; order Bacteroidales; family Bacteroidaceae; genus Bacteroides; species Bacteroides sp. AF34-31BH. The sequence goes on along the minus strand of NZ_QTLV01000032.1, from coordinate 494 downwards.
TTGGGGCTCTCCATTGAAGACATAGAAAACGTGCTGGCGCAAAACAACGTGGAGCCGGGCAGCATGACCGTGCGCGACGGCTACTACGAATACAACATTAAGTTCTCCACCCTGCTGCGGACAGAGGAGGACGTGAAGGGCATCCTGCTGCGCAAGGAAGGACGTATCATCCGCTTGGGAGACTTCTGCCGGGTAGAGATTGTTCCTGCCAAGGAGAAAGGTGTCTCCATGAGCAATGGCAAGCGTGCCGTTACCCTTGCCGTCATCAAGCAGGCGGACGAGAATATGGAAGACATGAAGCTTGCCATCAACAGCACGATGGACTACTTCAAGAAAGTATATCCCGACATTGATTTTAGCATCAGCCGTAACCAGACGGAGTTGCTGGACTATACCATCTCCAATCTTCAGCAAAATTTGTCGTTGGGTTTCCTGTTCATCTGCATTGTGGCGGTACTCTTCTTGGGGGATGTCAAGTCGCCGTTCATCATCGG
>NZ_QTLV01000031.1:0-2559 GCF_003602795.1 Bacteroides sp. AF34-31BH | reverse complement strand
TGTAGCTAACACTTGAAAAGGGACCCGGGTAGCATTTGAAACGTGTACCACCCGATAGGTTTTGCAAAGTTAATTAAATTTGTTTATTTATCATATCTTGTGTTTCTTTCATTCTGTACGATTTTCCCGTCATGTTCAGTAGAATCGCCTTGTGCGTTAGCCTGTCTACCATTGCTGTAACTAGTACTTTGTCTGCAATAATCTCGTCCCATCTGTTGAATGCGAGATTTGTTGTAATGACGGTTGTTTTCTTGTCAGTTCTGAGTGACAGATGGTTGAACAACATCTCCGCTCCCGCCTTGTCACAAGAAACGTATCCGAACTCGTCGCAGATGACCATGTCGTATCGTTCGAACTTGTTCTCGAGTGCCCTTAGTGTCATTGCGTTCCGGCATTCCCTTATCTGCGTAAGCAGTCTGGGCACGGAAGTGAACAGTACGGAGTATCCCGCGTTACAGGCCGCAATCCCCAAGGCTGTAGCCAGATGGGTCTTTCCGGTACCGGGATTCCCGTATAGTATAAGGTTGCGCCCTTCCTTGATGAAATCAAGTGTCTCAAGGTTTGGCAAGGCCTTCCGCGCTTCTGGCGGAAGCGCGTCCGTGTCTATTTCGTTGAGGTATCGCAACTGTGGGAACGCGGCATTTTTGATGCGATGCCGACGCTGGTTCTCCGAGCGGTTTTCTTTTTCCTGACGCAGGAGTTCGGCCGTGAACATCCACAGGTTCCATCGTTCATCAAGTCCTTGCTGTATAAGCAGGTCGATGTCGCGTCGTACCAGAGGGAGTTTGAGGTCGAAGGCATACGCACGTATCCGTTCGCGTATGGAGTCTTGATTTTCGTTTTGTTCCATTGCTATGCAATTTTTATGTTGTTAGACGGTAACTTTGTTTACAGGTTGTTGTGTGGCGCCACATCCGATCATCGCCGAAAGTGTGTCCAATGTCTGTGAGGCCGATTCTTCAATGGCGGTCTGTTGTGGATCGGACGGGGTCAGGGTGGCCGCGTCTTGACGGACGTTTGCGGTTCCATTGCCGTCACTGGCCAGCATCTCGGCGCTCAATTGTTCGGAAGACAGGCGTTTGAGTCCCCGGGAGGACAGACGGTCTGCCGCAGCCAGTATGTCGGCATAAGTGCGCTGGTTGTCACGGGTAAACACGAGCAGTTCGACAAACGATCTGGGAGAATCCGTAAAATGTTTGCGAAACAGTGCCGCCACGTCCGGGTGTACCTGTCGCATGGCCGTGGATCGTCCCAACGCCGCAGGCTTGCGAAGGAACGTGCCCAGATAGTGCATCAGGTCGATACACCAGTCACCGAGACGCCGGGAGCGTACATGCGTGGCTACCTTGTCGCGACCGTCAAGCACGACAATACGCTCGGAATACATCTTTATGGGTACCTCCCGACCGACAAGCCGGTCAGGCACAGAGTAATGCACACCATCGACGGTAATGGTGGAATACTTCCCGACACGGGCATGCCGCTGCTCAAAGCAGCCCATGTCACCGTGGTCAAGCGGCCGCAAAGCCGCAATATCGGCCTGTACGCGCTCCTTCTTCTCTTGCGCAGACATGTTGGAAGCCTCCCCGTTGAGCCTGTCACAGACCTTGTCAAGATGACACTGTGCCTGCTCCAGCGAACCGAAACGGACATCATAGGCGAAAGCCCGCCGGCGGATATGTTCCACCGAACGCTCCACCTTACCTTTCTCCCATCCCGAACGCGGATTACAGAAATGAGGGGTGAAACAATAGTGGAGTTCCATGCGGCGCAGGGCATCGGTATGTTCGCGCTCCTGTCCAAGGAACTTCTTGACGGCCACCCGCATGTTATCGTAGGCCATTACTTGCGGCGTGCCCCCCAAAGCACGGAAGCAGTTGCGGTGTGCTTCCATCAGGGCCAACGTGTCCTCGCGGGAGAACAGGTATGCCCGCCGCAGGTTGCTATGGTTCATCGTGAACACGGCCATGTGCAGCTTCGTCTTGACACCGGCAATCCAAAGTGTCAGCACGCCCCAGTCAAACTCGCACCGGAACCCCGGTTCATACTCCTGGCGGATGAACGCCGCCGGGGACTTGGCTGGAGCGGACACCGCCACTTCCAATGCACGGACATACTGGCATACCGTCGAATAGGCAATCTCTATGCCTTGATCGCGCAACCGGCGCCACATGTCAATCTTGCGCATCTGCTGCTTGCGCAATCCGGCCGCGGCATTAGACCGGTTGCGGGCCATGAAGCCGTCTATCGCCTCCATCACCTGCTGGTTCATCACTCTGCGGACACGTTTGCTGCTGTCATAGCGCACCGGCTGCTGCAGGTACGTGTCCATTGCTTCCGCATCGGGGTTGTCACCGACCGCTTGTTCGAAAGCCCGGAGATACTTGCGTACAGTCTTGCGGCTCATGCCGTTACGACGGGCGATCTCACGGATGCTCAATCCGTCACGCCTATAGGCGAGAATTATGGAATCTCTTTCTTCCATGTGGTACATATTATGAACGCCATTGGTTTTTATGAATATACCAATTTTGTTCGGTTAAACATACCCATGGGTGG
>NZ_QTLV01000030.1:0-4085 GCF_003602795.1 Bacteroides sp. AF34-31BH | reverse complement strand
CCAAACAAAACGGGTCTATTTTCTCCTTATTCCCTGATTATTAACGGAATTAACAAGATTTCATTACCTGCGAAGTAACGGAATTTTTTAACAAAAGCATTATGGGAAAAGGAATGCCGGAAATGAGAAATTATTCACTTTTTATTTTTTTAAATTTATAAATTTAAAGTTTTCAATTATGAACAAAAAGTTTCTAAGTGTGATCCTGTTCAGTGCCTTAATGGTTGGTGCTGCAGGTACATTTGTTTCTTGTAAGGACTATGATGATGACATCGAAAACTTACAGAAGCAAATTGATGAAAACGCTAAGGCTATAGATCAGATTAATAAGCTGATTTCAGACGGTAGCGTAATAACAGGGGTAGTCAAGGGAGCAAATGGCATCACTATTACTCTTAGCAATGGTAATTCTTATGAAATTACCAATGGCTCAAATGGCACAAATGCTGCAGTATGGAGCATCGGAGAGGATGGCTATTGGTATAAAGATGACGTAAAACAGGCTTATAAAGCCGTTGGCGAAAAAGGTGGTGATGGTTGCTACTATAAGCCTAATGAAACAACTGGGAACTTTGACATCTACAATGCTGATGGTACCTTAAAGGAATCTACCAATATCTCTTGGAAAGGTACGGGCATTACTGCTGTAGAGGATGGCAATGATGTGATTCTATACAATGTGACAAAGGCTGATGGAACGACAGGCAGTGTTACAATTTCAAAGACCAACAATTTGCGTAGCTTGGTTTTCATCCCACAAGTGTATGTTGATGGTGTGCAGGGGTTGACTTATGATTCCTATGCTTATAAAGCACTGACTTTATCTGAAAAGGATTCTAAATCGGAAAAAACGACAGCTGCAGCTACCAGCACCACTATCAATCCGGTTGTCTATGCCGAATATCATGTAAATCCGGCCAATGCCAACGTTAATGAACTGAAAGACAAACTTTCATTCATGGTGAAACCGAACGTGGATTATATCAGTTCACGTGCTGCTGCTTCCAATGATTTTGCAATGACTCCCGAATTCGTTTCCTTTACGGACGGTATTTTGAAGGTCAAAGTCAATATCAAGGGAATAGCCGCTACAGAAGAAAAGATTTCTGTGTTTGCATTGAATGTAGAGAAAGAAAATGGTGAAGATGTTACTTCTGATTATGCTACAGTATTCAAGAAAGATTTGAGTGACTTGGCTATCGCTGACCCGGCTGCCGAAGCTGCAAAGAAAGGTATCGCTGATAAAGACGAGCACTATAGAACTAAAATTGCTGCTGTAGATGCTGACGCATACAATCAAAAGGTTGTTTGGGCAGAAGGAAATACTGAGGCAGAATCTAAAACATACTGTGATACCATTGTTGTTTACAACCAGAGCTTAGACTTGACGAAATGCGTAGAAGCTCATGAATTGGCATGTGAAGGTGGTGACAAAATCAAGGTTGCTGATTTGGAGAAACTTGGCCTGAGCTTTGCTTTTGATGTGGTAAAGAACTATAAGGTAGGTAATCCTGTAACCGATCAGGCAGACTTCGTGACTTTGGCTGATGGCGTTTTGACCCCGAAAGTGTATGAAACCGAAGGCCGTGCAGCTATTGGCCGTACTCCTATCGTACGTGTTCGTTTGATGGATGGCGAGAACCTTGTAAAGGTAGCTTACATCAAGGTATTCATTGCAGATGAGACAAGCGCTCCTGTTACTAACCAATATGAACTGACTATCGAAAACTTCAAGTATGATTGCGATGATGCTGCAGCTTCAAAACTGTCAACAGTTAAGGATATGAACGTTCAGGTATACAATGAAATCGGTCTGAGTAAAGAACAATTCCACGCAACTTATCCGTATTTCTACGACTATGGTGCTAACCAGACTCCGGCAGATTTGGGTACTTGTGAAGAAACAACAGATGCAGAAACTCAAGCTACTCACGTAATCAAATGGACTATCTCTAAAGACGCTTTGTGGGAAAATGCCAGCAAGCAGCTGACTCACCGTGTAAGATATTATGCAGGTGAAAATCAAACAGGTGCTTATGTTGAATTGGTACTGAAAGCTACGGTAGAAGATATCCAGAAGTCTTACAATGTAGCAAAAGCCGACTTCATCTCCAACTATTGGGATGCAGACAAAACTTATACCAAGTTTAATGTTGCCGTACCAAGTAGCACGACAGATGATGACCCAACTCACTGTACATTTGTTAATGATTTGAATTCTCCGTTCACAACTTGGGCAAAGAATAGTACGGAAGGAACTCCGGGCGTACTGAAACTTGACAAAGCAGTGACTGGTATAGAATACTTCTTCTGCGCTGATGACATCAAGAATATCACTAAGATTGGTGATATTGATGTAGTCTTCACAACAGATGAAGCTGGTACGACATTGTACGCTACAGTAGGCGGCAAAAAAGAAGAGATAGCTGTTATTAACAATGCTGGTTCTACCGCTCCTAACACTGTAACCTATAACAAGAATAGTGCTATTGCCAAGCAATTGTTGAATACTGGTGCTATGTACACTTATATTGGTGCTACTGGTCGTGTATGCGATGACGATACTAAGGTAGTGACTATTACATTTGATAATAAAGATCACTTCAAGGCTAACTTCATCCGTCCGGTCAACATTGCAGAACAAGCTGCTGATAACTTCATCGATGCTGTTGACTTTGGTGAAAAGGGTTCATTCATCCGCTTGGAAGATTTGATTGCTCCTTACGACTGGCGTGATCGCTACTTCAGTGACTATGCTAATTACTGGGGCTTCTACGGACCATTCACAATTACTGCTGATGTAGACAATGCTGAATGTGACTTGAACGGTGTTCGTCAGGCTGTTCCTGTAACGGTAGAGTTGAAAGCTAACACAAATACCACAATGGGTAGCGGTGATGATGCTAAGACTTCTCAGTATGGTTTCATCACTTACAAGAACAATGGTACTAAAGTTTCAGCATTCAATATCTACGTTAAAGTTACCGTAGAATATGGTTGGGGTACCATCAAGACTGATTTCATTACAGTTCCTGTAAGCTCTACTATCACTAATAACTAAAAGTAAACAAGTTATTAGAAGATAATAAATAAAAGAGTGGATATAGTCTTACAAAAGATTATATCCACTCTTCTTTTATTGTGCCTCCAATAATAAACCAACTGTCAGAACAAGTCTTGACTATTACACGTTGTTAAACACTTCCCAGTACCCCGATGTTCTACTGCCAATCCGAGTTATCAGTCCCTCCCGTTTAAGCAGCACTATTCTATTTTTTATTGTTCTCTCAGAAAGTTTTAGCACTTCACTCAACTGTCCAATGGTTATATATGGATCTTGTATAATTGCTTCCAATGTACTTTGGGCAATCTTTGGGCAATCTTTGGGCAACATTAGTTTCATCCTGCCCCATATTACTCAGTGATGTTCCGGTATTGTCCTTCATTCTGACTACATTACCGCATCCTTCATGTACGGGTATGAACATGAGGAAGTAACTGCGTTCCTCATCGGTTTCGATAGAAGCACGTGGTGAACCGTTTTTAGCCAGCCCATCTTGGATTGTAGGAATTCCGGTGCAGCGACCTTCTGTCAAGTCCAATTCTTTCAAGAAATCCCGATTACTTTCCACTTTATTACGATGCAGCAGGTCTTCTATGTTTATTGGCAGTGACATATAGTGTTCAATTATTTAATTCCACCAATGAGTATAGTCAGTATGGTGTATTCGTATTGCAATTTTCAATGCGAAGTTTCTCGCAAATATAAGAAATATATTCGTCTCCCTTATATTCATCTAATTTATTTATATTGCAGAATAAACCTTTTATAAATAAATTGGAAATGAATAGAAATGAAATTACCTTACAAGAGATGTTCTCCTCAGTCATCGGGGAACTCCGGGAAGGCGGCACGTGGGGGACGGCACACATCTACCAGTCAGCGGTGAATGCATTCTCGGCATTCACCAAATGGCAGCCGATGCCCATGCGCAAACTGAGCCCGACCGTACTGAAGAGATTCGAAAACTACCTCAGGCAGAGGAACTGCAGTTGGAACACCGTATCCACCTACATCAAGACGG
>NZ_QTLV01000003.1:118390-465063 GCF_003602795.1 Bacteroides sp. AF34-31BH | reverse complement strand
GGTGGTACACGTTTCAAATGCTACCCGGGTCCCTTTTCAAGTGTTAGCTACAAATAGAGTTTACTAAATATCCCCTATTCTTAGCCTGCCTAAGCATGTCGGTCAATACATTGCTTTGCCCTTCCCATTTCAAGATTATTTTCTCTTCTTTCTTATGCAGGTACTCATTATTCTTTTCAGATTTTATACTATCTCCAAAGATATCGAGCCGTAATGGCATAGCGGTAGAGGTAGAATGAAATACGGCCTCTACAACACTTTGCAAATCTATGTTATAATCAGAACAAAGTGTACCTACACCATATAGGAATTTACAACATTCATCAATTATCCATGCAACAATAGGGAAAGCCTTATGCATTCCCATTTCGTCCTTTTGTTCGTAATCTTCTATTTCTTCATCAGACATAAAATTACGGTAGGCAAATATACCGTACGTATTATCAGATTGAATAGCTTCGTACAAGGGATAACTGTTAGGCATAAGAAAGTTAAAAGAGGAACGAATAATTTTTTTGATTAAGGCTATTCGTTGTATTTCATCAATATTTAAAAACTGTGATTCTAACAGTGAGACAAAATAGTCTCCATCATGCCCATTTTCTTCACTAAATATATCGGGAGATTCTTCATATTTATCAGTCAAAAACTCGCAAGCATCATTAAAAGTATATCTGCTTCCATCCTCTTTTGCGACCATGCCATAAATATCTCCATCCACCCACCCCAGTTCCTCCGTCATACCATCGCCAATCATTAATCCATCTTCTGAATAAACCTCTTTTGATTTATCGTAGGAAATTCTATAATATCTTGACAATAAATCAAGTGCGCTACAAGCATCTTCTATAAAATCAAATATCTCTTTCATATTTACATCACTTTTAATAAATTACCATTCTTTTGCCAGTGCATCATTAGCATCTTCGCATGTTCTTCTTTAGTCACTTTGATATATTTCAGAAAGCTACTTTCTGTTTTATGTCCGGTTATCTGCATGATTGAAATTGAAGGGAATCCAGATTTGTACAGATTAGTCGCAAAACTTCTCCGGGCTGTATGAGATGAAACGAGTTGCCACTTTTCATAAACAGTAGTTTGCTTCTTCCCTCCTTTGGTTATTGATTTCATCACATGCTCCGTTAACCCAGCTTCCCGACATACATCTTTCAAATTATCGTTGAATTTCTGATTGCTTATATTACCCGGAAGATTACCGTTATACTTTTCCCAAATACGAAGGAATACCGGATGCAAGGGGATAGTTACAAACTCATTCGTTTTCTGTTGCTGAATAGTTATCATTCCATCTTTGATATTTTCCTCTCTTATACGGGTGAAGTCAGAGAACCGCAACCCGGTCCAGCAACCAACAAGAAATAAATCTCGTGTTCGCTCCAATCGGGCAGAATGTGAAAAGTCAAAACGAGCGAGTATATCCAATTCATCTTCACTCAATGCAATCGCCTGACTTTCTTCTGATACATTTTTAAATAGCTGGTATTTTGTGTTATCAGTCAGTTCCTGTTCATTAGCAGCTTTCATCACAGCTTTAAGGCTTACTGTTTTGTGCCAAATTGTATTGGTACTCAAACCAAGTTCCTGCAGGAAAGCAACGAAATCATTGAAGAACGACTGGGTAATACTCCGAAATTCCAATCTAATCTTTCTTCTCTTCTCGTATTCTTGGATATAGTAGTAAGTACGAGCATACTCACGCTTTGTCTTATAGTCAATAGTCTGACCGCCTCTTCGTGGGCTTACCCTTGTATCACATAACCGAATGAACTCCTCAAAGAAAGAATGAAAGTCGTATGCAGCAGCAATTCGCTTCCCAAAATGAATATCAAGAAGGTTTTTAAGACTATCTTTTGTAACCGGTTCACCTTTTGTTGTTGATTCCGCAATAAAAGTATTTACTTTTGCATCTATGCTTTTAAGGGCTGCATTAACTTCATCCTTGTTTGCACAGTATTTAGAGTTTTTTACGCACTCCTTCTTTTCATCCCAAAACAAAGGTTCTATTTTCAAGGGGGTAGCATACATGAGCTTCTCATTCCTGCCAAACCGGGAAGTTATGTATATGGTCTGCTCATTATCTGCATCCATATCACGAATGATGAATTTTATACTTGCCATATTCTTCGCCTTTAAATCCAAAAGCAAAGATACACGATTAGCGGAACAATTCCTATCATTGTTCCGTTTTTGTTCCGCTAAATCTTTGTTTTATTTGTTTTATCTTTATCATTCTTTGTTAAGAACTTCATAATAAAACACTGATAAACAACAACTTTATACATCTTAAAGTAAAACGAAAGAAAATACAATAAAATAGGGTGCAAGTCGCCTCATTCCGACAGAAAAGACTTAACTTTTAGAAGTTAAGTCTTTTTTTGTTTTATACCTCCTCTCCTCCGGTTTCCCGACCATAAGAGCGATACTCCAATGGAGTGAACCCCGTACGTTTCTTAAACGAGGAGAAGAAATGCTCGGTAGACTTATAGTCGAGCATAAAAGAGATTTCTTTCACCGATAAAGAAGTACCCACCAGCAATTGCTTAGCCTTACGCAACTTTAGCTCTTGGAAATATTTTGCAGGAGCATAGCCGGTATAATCCTTAAATACTTTGCGAAACCAAGAATAACTGATATTCAACTTCATTGCCAGTTCTTCCGGGTCAACATCCTTGAATACATTCTCGTTCATGATGATTTTAGCCTGCTCTATTTTCTGATCGACATCACCCACTTCGAAAATCTTGTTTTTAGAGATGGACAATATCATCCCTATCATATGTAGCACAATACCGGCAAGATATTGCTGGGAAGAAATCTTATCAGCTTCCGCAATTTCCAAAGCGCGAGAGAAAAGTGAAACGAGCTCTTCATTCAACCCCACCTCCAACACTTGATTCTCTTTCGATAGAAAACCACCTTTCACCATATCATCAATCACAGCTCCCTCGAAACCAATATAATATTCATTCCAACCCGTCTGCACATAAGGATAATATGTATGCCACTGACCGGGAAACAGCACCATCAGTCGTCCTTTGCACACTTGCTTCTCTGGCGTGGTCTCCGAGGAGAACAACCCCCTCCCTTTAGTAATATAGACCAACTGGTACTCGCGCAGAATCCGTCCTTTCTGCGCATTGAAAAAATAACCGGTAGGATGATCCTTCAACGGATAAGGAGAATTAGGCTGGATAGACTGAAAGCCCACAGTATTTACCCAAAGACCATATCTCTGGTCCATGTCATTTACAATAAGGTACTTAAACTCTACTCCTAAATCATTATAATTTTTAGTCATAACACGTGCCTTCCATAATAGCTCCGGAACAAAAATAGAGATTATTTATGAAAAATCCCGTCCGCAGCGAATATTATTCATCACGGACGGGAATAGACATGTAACCTAAAATAGCGCTTGCCTTAAAAAGCTTTATGATACAGAGCTTCTATATCTTCCACAGATGTAGGTCTCGGATTGCCACCGGTGCAGACATCATTGAAAGCATCGATAGCCAATTGATGCAAATCCTCTTCCCTAACATTGATTTCACGCAACCGCTGTGGAATGCCAATACTTAAAGACAATTTCCGGACAGCATCAATAGCAGCACATATACCTTCTTCCACGCTCATACCTTCCGTATTGACTCCCATCGCCTTCGCAATATGGACATATTTGGAAGCTGCCAGAGACGCTGCATTATACTCCATTACGTAAGGAAGAAGCAATGCGTTGGCCACCCCATGCGGAGTGTCATAATGGGCACCCAAAGGATGGGCCATGGAATGAACGATGCCCAGACCGACATTGCTGAACCCCATACCGGCAATGTATTGCGCTTGAGACATGGCCTCGCGGGCAACCGAATCGCTGCCATTGTCTACGGCAGCTTTCAAATGGACAGCAATCATTTCAATGGCTTTCAGTTCGAACATATCCGACATAGCCCATGCACCCGGCGTTATATAGCTTTCTATGGCATGAGTCAGTGCATCCATACCGGTTGCAGCAGTCAATCCTTTCGGCATGGAATACATCAGCTCCGGGTCAACAATAGCTACTGCCGGAATATCATTAGGGTCTACACAAACCATCTTTTTTTTGACCTCTTCGTCAATGATAACATAATTGATGGTCACCTCAGCAGCAGTTCCCGCCGTAGTAGGTAAAGCAAAAGTAGGGACAGCCTTTTGACGAGTATCCACCACACCTTCCAGAGACTTCACATCTGCAAAATCCGGATTATTCACAACAATACCAATACCTTTTGCCGTATCAATGGAAGAGCCGCCACCCAAAGCCACGATAAAATCGGCACCGGATGCCTTGAAAGCAGCCACACCATTCTGTACATTGGTAATGGTAGGATTGGCCTTCACATCACTGAAGAGCTCATAAGGTATACTGTTCTTCTCAAAAACTTCAATCACTTTATCAGCCACCTTGAAACGGATCAAATCTCTGTCCGTTACAAAGAAAGCCTTTTTGAAACCTCTGCGGGCAGCCTCCACAGCAATCGTTTCGCGACAGCCGGCACCGAAATAAGAGGTCTCATTCAATATCATTCTATACATAATTACACACTATCTGTTAAAACAATTATTTGGGCAAATTAAACGCTACGGACATTTCCTTCATTTGAAGCTGGCTCATACCATCCGGTTCAAAACCCATATTTTTGGCAGCGATATAAATAAGGGCGGATTTATTGAGTACATCCACCTGGTCGAAAGCAGCCATCACATCCACATCCACAGCAAACACACCATGTTTCTCCCACATCACTACATCATAGTCATCCAGTTCGCGGATGGTAGCCTCAGCCAATTCTACCGAACTGGGAAGTTGATAAGGGATGATGCCCAAACCGCGGGGACAGAAAGCCTTTGTTTCCGGTATCATACTCCAAAGCAGGTTCGAAGCTACATCTTTTTCCAGAAACTTCTTGTTGTGAGTCATGGCTACCAGCTCAATAGGATGCGTATGCACCGAAGCTTTATAGGGAGAACCTTTCGCTATCAGATTGTTGTGTACACTAAGATGGGAAGGAAGTTCCGATGTAGGCTGTACAGACTGGTCGGCTATAATGACATAGCTGGCACAGTCATCCAAAATGCGGATGACCGAACCGTTCTCCATCGGCCAACGGGCCAAATCGCGCATACGCTTGTTGGTGCCTTTGCAATAAAAATAGCAGTCTTTCAAATAAGGTAAAGTAGCACCGATTGATTTCACCTCACTAATGGCGGGCATAGCCTTGATTTCATCGTCTACAAACTCAGTGATGTTGACCGTAATATTGCCCCCATTACGTTCTGCCCAACCTTTCTGCCAGAGATAACCAGCCACCTCAGCCACCTTATTAACTTCCGCAGCCAGCGCCGGACGATTTTCTAGAATTGATTTCATATATGCAGATATATTTTAGTTTTATATTCAAAGATAGGTATTTAAACTTACCCCAGCAACTGTGGCAGGAAAGAAGAAATTATCAAGACTGCCAAGCCTATGACAAGCACTGTAATTGTCTTGGGTGTACACCCTTTCCATTCCTTCAAAAGGATCCCCCAAACATTGGAGAACGTTACGTTCAACGACATCAGGATGCACCACGAGAATGTGAGCAATACCGGAGAGACAGCAAGGAATCCCTTACCCAAGCTAAGACCAAAGAACTGGCTGTACCACAACACACCGGCCAAAGCACAAAACAAGACATTGTTTACATAAAGGGATTTCTTGCCATAATCGCCCCAACTTTTGTTCCTGGAATTCTGATAGAAACAATAGACGGCATTCGTAATGAAACCACCCAGTGTCACCATCAATGTAGCAGGCAGTGTCTTGAATATATCCGCACTTTCAGCAAAACAGAGTTTCTCTCCAAAACCCAATCCTATGCTGAAACACGCACTCATAAATCCGGCAAGAAGGGCTACAATAATACCTTTAGTAAAATTGAAATCCTTTACGGCCTTCTTCTTCTCTTCTTCGCTCAGGCTGGCAGACTTCATGCTACCGGCCAGACCGATAATGCCAATACCTACCAACGTGACCACTACACCAACAATAACCGATGTTGTCAAATCTACTGCCTTACCAGTAAATACCGGAGTCAATATCGTTCCCAATCCGGCACAAGTACCCAAAGCGATAGACTGCCCAAGAGCTACGCCCAAATAGCGCATAGACAAACCAAACGTCAGTCCCCCCACTCCCCATAAAGCTCCGAAGAACATAGTCCAAAGCGTATCCGCAGGATTGTTTGCATAAATCTCGAACAGCGAATTGCCGGCAGGTACTGCCAGCAACGCGCCCAAGAACGGAAAAACCAGCCAAGCGAAAACACCTTGTACAATCCAATACGACTCCCAGTTCCACTCCTTGATGCGGTTAATGGGTACATAGCAACTGGATTGGCAGAATGCTCCGATGGCAATAATCAATAACCCTAATATTATTTCCATTTCTGTCAGTTACAAGGGTTTCCTATCCTCTTTTAGAGGTTACATTAGCTTCATACTTCTCTATTTCAGCGATGAACTCCTCACCTACCGGAACATTGTTTTTCAGACAGAACATGTCCCAAACAGCGTTCCAAGGCAAAGCCTTAGCCTCTTCGAGCAGAGCAAGGCGCTGGAAACCTTGACCGGTGGCCTCATATTCGCGAAGCTTTGCCAATGGTTCTAGTAACGCACGCAACATGCATTTCTGCGCCGCACGGGTACCGATTACATAAGCACCGATACGGTTGATGGAAGCATCAAAATAATCAAGACCAATGTGTACACGGTCCAGTGCATCGCAACGGACAATTTCTTGGAAAAGTTCAAGAGTGGGGTCATCCATGATAGTTACATGGTCAGAATCCCAACGTACCGGACGGCTTACGTGGAGCATCAGCTCAGGGACAAAGAGCAACATGGAAGACACCTTGTCTGCAGCACTTTCCGTAGGATGGAAGTGCCCGGTATCAATGGTAATAAGTTTCTGATGCTGTACACTATAGCCCATACAGAATTCATTGGAGCCTACTGTATAACTCTCTAAACCTATGCCAAACACCTTCGATTCAAGGCAGTCCTTCATATGCTTGTATTCCGTAGCAAAAATACGGTCGAGAGAATCTTTGAAAAGCACACGATACTTCATACGGTTTACAGTGATATCCTTGCTACCATCATGCACCCAAAGATTCATGATGCAGGGATCTCCCTGGCGGCGCCCCATTTCTTCGGCAATGGCACGACAACGTTTAGTATGTTCGACCCAAAAGTCACGGATACCTTGGTCCGGATGAGCCAGAGAAAGATTACCGCTCTTCGGATGAGAGAAAGAAGTGGAATTAAAATCCAATTTTATACCATTCTCGGCTGCCCATTGCATCCAGCTTTCGAAATGTTTCACCTCTACCTGATCGCGATCTACGAAGGTACCGCCAAAGTCACCGTAAATCTCATGCAAATTCAAACGGTGCTTACCGGGGATATAAGAAGCAGCTTTCAAAATATCGGAACGCAGTTCTTCCATATTACGGGCTTTACCGGGATAGTTTCCTGTTGTCTGGATACCACCGGTCAATGAGCCGGCAGATTCGAATCCCTGAACATCATCGGCCTGCCAACAATGCATGGAGATAGACACTTTCTGAAGTTGCTCCATTACTTTTTCTACATCCAATCCGAGAGCTGCGTAACGCTCTTTAGCAACTTCATACGCTTTGTTTATCAATTCTTCTTTCATGATACGTGATTTGATTATGAGTTATAAGTTATTGGTAATCATTATCCATTATAATTAGTCATCGTCAATTGCTTGAAGTGCAGGTAAGCGGTATTCCAATCCTCCATATCCTGAGGATAGAAAGTCTTTAATGATATGGAACGGTTGATAAGCTGTCTCATGGAAGCAATGTCTCTAGCTGCTCCGGCAGCCAATGCCTGAACCATAACGTTACCGATAGCAGTAGCTTCGGAAGGTCCGGCAATCACGGGAATACCGACAGCATTGGCTGTCCACTGGTTAAGCAGTTCGTTACGGCTACCGCCACCGATAACATGTAAAGCCTCCACCGGACGTGGTGAAAGATTTCGCAGGCTATCCAGCACCTGACGGTATCTCAAAGCAAGACTCTCAAAGATACAGCGTACTATCTGTCCATGTGTCATGGGAATAGGCTGACGATAATCGGAACAATAGGTCTTGATGGCTTGCTCCATATTCGCCGGATTGGTAAACAAAGCATCATCCGGATTAATTAGACTACGGAATGGTTCACAAGTACCAGCCTCAACGATGAGTTCGGAATAAGGGATTTCCCCCCATTCGGTACGGCAACGTTCAAGCAGCCACATACCACAAATATTTTTTAACAAACGAATGGTTCCTTCCACACCGCCTTCATTCGTAAAATTCAAGGATTCTGTTTCAGCAGTAATGACTGGAGCATCCGTCTCCACTCCCATCAGAGACCAAGTACCACTACTTAGATAAGCAAAATTACGGTCCATGGCAGGTACGGCAGCAACAGCAGAAGCCGTATCATGCCCGGCAACAGCTATCACGGGGACAGCGCCAAGTCCGGTTATTCGTTGTACTTCCTCCGTCAAGCCCCCTATTTTTTCACCAGAATAGACAAAACGCCCGAAATGAGCTTGTGTCAGTCCAATCTCCAGCAGCAAGGCATCCTCCAGCCTGCGGGTATTGGCATTTACCAACTGTGCCGTACTGGCAATAGTATACTCCGTTACCATCTGACCGGTCAACATATAGCTCAAAGCATCAGGCATAAACAGCAATTTATCTGCAGCTGCCAATGCACTGTCATGATTACGGCGTAATGTATCAAGTTGGAACAAGGAGTTGAAATTCATCACCTGAATCCCCGTCCATCCATACACATGGCTACGAGGTATACGTGTGAAGAACGCTTCCGGAGCACCCACCGTATGAGGGTCACGATAGGAATACGGCTGGCGAAGAAATCCCCCATCCTTACCTACACAGACAAAATCTACTCCCCAAGTGTCGATACCGATGGAAGTTATTTCTACACCTTTACGGGCGGCAATCCTCAGCCCTTCAATAATATGACGGTAAAGTTCATAAATATCCCAGTAAAAATGTCTGCCAGCTTCAATCAGATGATTTGGGAAACGGTTTACTTCTTCCATTTCCAAACCATTCGAAGTAAAAGTTCCCAGAATTGTGCGACCACTGGTAGCCCCCAAGTCGACCGCAAAAAAGCATTGTTTCATGGTAATTAGTTTTAGTTGCTATTCAACGATACAAAAATAGGAGATTATCCCCCTACTTTTTGTACAGTTTTTGATTGAAAGGGTGTCAGATTTGGCAATTGCATATCTATTCTATATTATATCAACATTTATCAAATGCATACAGAAACAATCCCCAATAACGTGAAAGAACAGATAAACAAGGCTGCTACAAAGAGAAGAAGAACAACATATATAATATACCTATGTATAAAAAGAATAAAAAAACTCTCCTTTTTGCATATTATTTCCAAAATAATCCCTAATTTTGCGCCACCCTTAGAATAATTATACAGAAAATGAAGAAAAAAGCCAATCGGTTAGACGCCATCAAGATGATTATCTCAAGCAAAGACGTCAGTTCTCAGGAAGAACTGTTGCAAGCTTTGAGCAAGGAAGGCTTTGAACTGACACAAGCCACCTTGTCACGCGACTTGAAACAGCTGAAAGTAGCGAAAGCAGCGAACATGAACGGTAAATACGTATATGTGCTGCCCAACAACATCATGTATAAACGTTCGAACGACCAGAGTGCAAGTGAGATGTTGATGACAAGCGGATTCGTTTCACTTCAATTTTCGGGCAATATTGCCGTCATCCGTACCCGGCCCGGATATGCCAGCAGCATGGCCTACGACATCGACAACCGGGAGTGTCCCGCCATTCTGGGTACCATTGCCGGAGATGACACCATCATGCTGGTGGTGCACGAAGCGGCGTCACATGACGAGGTACGCAGCTTCCTATCGCAAATCATCCCGAACATTAAATGATAGATAACAACAAAAAACAAGAAATTAAATAAGAAATGGATTCGAAACAAATTGATGTGATGGTGGCTGACGCCTCACATGAAGTTTACGTAGACAAGATTTTGGATACCATCCGGGAAGCTGCCAAGGTACGCGGAACGGGCATCGCAGAACGCACACACGAATACGTAGCTACTAAGATGAAAGAAGGAAAGGCCATCATAGCCTTGTGTGGAGACGATTTTGCCGGTTTCACCTACATAGAGAGCTGGGGCAACAAGCAATATGTAGCGACCTCCGGTCTGATAGTACACCCCAAATACCGGGGACTGGGACTGGCAAAACGTATCAAGACCGCCTCTTTCCGCCTGGCACGCCTACGTTGGCCCAATGCCAAAGTTTTCAGTCTCACCAGTGGAGCTGCCGTCATGAAAATGAATACCGAGCTAGGATATGTGCCCGTCACCTTCAACGAACTAACCGATGACGAATCCTTCTGGAAAGGTTGCGAAGGCTGTATCAACCATGATATATTGGTAGCCAAGAACCGTAAATTCTGCATCTGCACAGCAATGCTTTACGACCCGAAGCTGCACGAAGAAGATAAAATATAAAAATATAAGGATATGGAAAAGAAGAAAAAAGTGGTAGTCGCATTCAGCGGCGGTTTGGATACCTCATTCACGGTCATGTATCTTGCCAAAGAAAAAGGATACGAAGTATATGCAGCTTGTGCCAATACTGGCGGTTTCAGCCCCGAACAGTTGAAGACTAACGAGGAGAATGCCTACAAGCTGGGTGCCAAAGAATACGTCACCATTGACGTGACGCAAGAGTACTACGAAAAAAGCCTAAGATACATGGTATTCGGAAACGTACTGCGTAACGGCACCTACCCCATCTCCGTAAGTTCCGAACGTATCTTCCAGGCACTGGCCATTGCACGCTATGCCAACGAAATCGGCGCCGATGCCATCGCTCATGGTTCTACGGGTGCGGGTAACGACCAGATTCGCTTCGACATGACTTTCCTCGTCATGGCTCCGGGCGTGGAAATCATTACGCTGACACGCGACATGGCACTGAGCCGTCAGGAAGAGATTGACTACCTGAACCAACACGGTTTTGCCGCCGACTTCACCAAACTGAAATACTCCTATAACGTGGGTCTGTGGGGCACCTCCATCTGTGGTGGTGAGATTCTAGATTCTGCACAAGGATTGCCCGAAAGCGCCTACCTGAAACACTGCACCAAAGAGGGCAGCGAGCAGTTGCGCCTCACTTTTGAGAAGGGGGAACTAAAAGCCGTGAACGACGAGACATTCGACGATCCCATCAAAGCCATCCAGAAAGTGGAAGAGATCGGTGCAGCATACGGCATCGGCCGCGACATGCACGTAGGCGACACGATTATCGGTATCAAAGGCCGTGTAGGCTTCGAAGCTGCCGCACCCATGCTGATTATCGGCGCACACAAGTTCCTGGAGAAATATACCTTGAGCAAATGGCAGCAATACTGGAAGGACCAGGTAGCCAACTGGTACGGCATGTTCCTGCACGAAAGCCAATATCTGGAACCGGTAATGCGCGACATCGAAGCCATGCTGGAATCCTCGCAACGCAACGTAAACGGTACGGCTATCCTCGAGCTTCACCCACTCTGCTTCTCTACCGTAGGTGTAGAAAGCAAGGACGACCTTGTGAAAAACAAGTTCGGCGAATACGGCGAAATGCAGAAAGGCTGGACGGCAGAAGATGCCAAGGGATTCATCAAAGTAACCTCCACGGCACTGCGTGCATATTATTCAAATCACAAAGACGAGAAAATCTAAATGACGGACAAGAAACGGAAACTGACACGTCCCCGAACCGGAAGAATACTTTCCGGTGTATGTGCAGGACTGGCAATTTTTTTCGGACTTGACGTATCTTTAGTACGCATCGTTTATACGTTCGCTACCGTCTTTACTGCTTTTGCAGGTGTAATTATATACATTATATTATTGATTATCATACCAGAAGAATCCAATAGATATTATAGAAATGATTAAAGTAGGAATCATCGGCGGAGCCGGATACACGGCAGGCGAACTGATACGTTTACTGCTCAACCATCCGGAAGCGGAAATCGTATTCATAAACAGTTCAAGCAACGCCGGCAACAAAATTACTGATGTACACGAAGGACTGTACGGTGAAACAGATTTGGTATTTACCGACCAGCTTCCGTTGGAAGAAATCGACGTGCTGTTTTTCTGTACGGCACATGGCGACACGAGAAAATTCCTCGAAAGCCACAACGTGCCCGAGGAGTTGAGAATCATCGACCTCTCCATGGACTACCGCATAGCCTCTCCTGACCACGACTTCATTTACGGCTTGCCGGAACTGAACCGCCGCGCCACCTGCAAGGCAAAGCATGTAGCCAATCCGGGCTGCTTTGCCACCTGCATACAATTGGGGCTGCTGCCGCTCGCCAAGCACCTGATGCTGAATGATGACATCATGGTGAATGCCATCACCGGAAGTACGGGTGCCGGAGTGAAACCGGGTGCCACGAGCCACTTCAGCTGGCGCAACAACAACATGAGTGTTTACAAAGCTTTCGAGCACCAGCACGTGCCCGAAATCAAGCAATCACTCCGCCAGCTGCAAAACAGTTTCGATGCAGAAATAGATTTTATCCCCTACCGGGGTGACTTCCCGCGCGGTATCTTCACTACCATCGTAGTAAAGACCAAAGTGGCTCTGGAAGAAATCATCCGTATGTACGAAGAATACTACGCCAAAGATTCCTTTACATTTGTCGTGGAAAAGAACATTGACCTGAAACAAGTGGTGAATACCAATAAATGCCTCATCCACCTGGAGAAGCACGGTGACAAGCTGCTTATCATTTCCTGCATCGACAACCTCCTGAAAGGTGCCAGCGGACAAGCAGTCCACAACATGAATTTAATGTTTAACCTGGAAGAGACCGTAGGATTACGGTTGAAACCTTCTGCATTCTAAAAAAAATGAATTTATTCGACGTATACCCTCTCTTTGACATCAACATCGTCAAAGGAAAAGGCTGCCATGTATGGGACGAGAACGGTACCGAATACCTCGACCTCTACGGTGGCCATGCAGTCATCTCAATCGGACATGCACATCCACATTATGTAGAGATGGTGAGTAACCAAGTTGCTACGTTAGGATTCTACTCAAACTCAGTAATTAACAAGCTGCAACAGCAAGTGGCAGAACGCTTGGGAAAAGTCTGTGGCTATGACGACTACTCATTCTTCCTCATCAACAGCGGTGCCGAAGCCAATGAAAACGCCTTGAAACTCGCCTCCTTCTACAATGGCCGTACCCGTGTGATATCCTTCTCAAAAGCATTCCACGGACGTACCTCACTGGCGGTGGAAGTAACGAACAATCCTAAAATCATCGCTCCCATCAACAACTGCGGGCACGTCACCTACCTCCCGTTGAACGACATCGAAGCCATGAAGGCCGAATTGTCCAAAGGAGATGTCTGCGCAGTGATTATCGAAGGCATACAAGGTGTAGGCGGCATCCAACTGCCGACAGACGAATTCATGCAGGCTCTCCGCCAGACTTGTACGGAATACAACACGGTCTTGATTCTCGATGAAATCCAAAGCGGCTACGGACGCAGCGGCAAGTTCTTCGCCCATCAGTACAACGGCATCAAAGCCGACATCATCACCGTGGCAAAAGGCATCGGCAATGGTTTCCCGATGGCAGGCGTACTCATCAGCCCAATGTTTACACCAGTATACGGGCAACTTGGAACCACTTTCGGTGGAAACCACCTAGCTTGCAGTGCCGCCCTTGCCGTGCTGGATGTGATAGAGCAGGAAAACCTGATAGAGAATGCAGCCCAAGTCGGCAACTTCCTGATAACGGAACTAAAGAAATTCCCTCAAATCAAGGACGTTCGCGGACGCGGACTCATGATAGGGCTGGAATTTGAAGAACCCATCAAGGAACTGCGCCTAAGACTACTGAAAGAGCAGCATGTATTCACCGGTGTAAGCGGTACGAATGTACTTCGCCTGCTGCCGCCTCTGTGCCTCGGCATGGATGAAGCAAAGGAATTCTTGGAACGCTTCAAGAAAGTACTTTAATATTTGACACAAATAATCAGCCAGCAAAAGAAACGACCGAAAAGCAGAATACCTTTCTCTCTCGGTCGTTTTTTGTAGAAAATTTATCTACCTTTGCCAGCAAAACAACTCTTTTAACAACAAAAAGATATGAAAGCAGCAATTATCGGTGCAGGAAATATGGGGGGAGCCATTGCCCGAGGGCTGGCAAAAGGAACAATCATCCCTGCCGGTAACATCATTGTCTCCAACCCCACCCAGGGCAAGCTGGACAAGCTGAAGGCAGAATTCCCCGCATTGCAAGTGACCAATGACAACCAGGAAGCGGCAGCCGGTGCAGATATGATAATCTTTGCCGTGAAGCCATGGCTGATGGAGCCAGTGATAAAGGAACTGGAACTAAAAGGCACAGAGATTCTTATATCCGTTGCAGCCGGCATTCCTTTTGAAAAGCTGACACACTATGTAGCAGACAAAGAAATGACCATGTTCCGTCTTATTCCCAATACCGCCATCAGCGAGATGGAAAGCATGACACTCATCGCCAGCCGCAATGCCACCAAGGAGCAGGAGCAACTGATGCTGGACATTTTCAACCAGATGGGACTCGCCATGCTCATTCCCGAAGAAAAGATTGCGGCAACCACTGCCATGACTTCCTGCGGCATCGCCTACGTGCTTAAGTATATCCAGGCAGCCATGCAGGCCGGCGTTGAAATGGGTATCTATCCCAAAGACGGCATGCGCATGGTGGCACAATCCGTGAAAGGGGCAGCCGAGCTGATTCTGAACAACGACACGCACCCCAGTGTTGAGATTGACAAGGTGTGTACCCCCGGAGGAATTACCATCAAGGGAATCAACGAGCTGGAACATGAAGGATTCACCTCCACTGTGATTAAAGCCATCAAAGCGAGTAAATGATATTTAATGTGCTAATGTAACGATGTCCCGATATGCCTATGAGCTACGGTATAATTAAACATTGTGCAGCCTATTGGCACATTGCCACACTTTAATAACAACCCATTAAAAAATATAATTATGGACGAACAAATCAGACAAATAGCCGAACGCCTGCGCGGACTGCGTGACGTATTGGAACTGACTGCCGACGATATCGCCCGTGACTGCGACATTTCTGCAGAAGAGTACCGCCTGGCCGAAACCGGAGAATTCGACATCTCGGTCAGCATGCTGCAGAAGATAGCACGGCACTACGGCATATCACTGGACGCACTGATGTTTGGGCAAGAGCCCAAAATGAGCTCCTACTTCCTGACACGTGCCGGAAAAGGAACCAGTATAGAACGTACCAAGGCATATAAATACCAATCACTGGCAGCCGGTTTCATCAACCGCACGGCAGACCCGTTCATTGTGACCGTAGAACCGAAACCGGACAGCGAGCCGATACATTACAACAGCCATGCCGGTCAGGAGTTCAACCTCGTACTGGAAGGCCGTATGATGGTCAGCATCGACGGCAAAGACTTAATCTTAAACGAAGGAGACAGTCTATACTTCAACTCCAAACTGCCGCACGGCATGAAGGCGCTTGACGGAAAGACTGTAAAATTCCTGGCAGTAATTATGTAATAAAGTTATGGTAGAAAGATTTTTATCTCAAACATCCTTCACCTCACAGGAGGACTTCATCAAGAACCTGAAGATAAACGTACCGGAGAATTTCAACTTCGGCTACGACGTAGTGGATGCCTGGGCCGCCGAGCAACCCGACAAACCCGCACTGTTGTGGACCAATGACCAGGGCGAATGCCGGCAGTTTACCTTTGCCGACATGAAACGGTACACAGACATGACGGCTTCCTATTTCCAAAGCCTCGGCATCGGCCACGGAGACATGGTGATGCTGATACTGAAGCGCCGTTACGAATTCTGGTTCAGCATTGTGGCACTACACAAACTCGGTGCAGTGGTGATTCCCGCCACCCACCTGCTGACGAAGAAAGACATCGTATACCGTTGCAACGCCGCAGACATCAAGATGATAGTCTGCGCCGGCGAAAGCGTCATCACCGACCATATCACGGCAGCCATGCCGGAGTCTCCTTCTGTGAAACGCCTCGTAAGCGTCGGGCCGGAAGTTCCCGAAGGATTCGAAGACTTTCACAAAGGTATCGAGGCTGCCGCTCCTTTCGTGAAACCTGAACATCCGAATACGAACGATGACATCTCCCTGATGTACTTCACCAGCGGCACTACCGGAGAGCCCAAAATGGTGGCCCACGACTTCACCTATCCGTTGGGACACATCGTCACCGGCAGCTTCTGGCACAACCTGAAAGAGAGCAGCCTACACCTCACCATTGCCGACACCGGTTGGGGAAAAGCCGTGTGGGGCAAGCTCTACGGACAATGGATTGCCGGTGCCAACGTATTTGTATACGACCACGAGAAGTTCACTCCCGCAGCCATACTGGAGAAGATACAGGATTATCACGTCACGTCGCTTTGTGCACCGCCCACCATCTTCCGATTCCTCATTCACGAAGACCTCACGAAGTACGACCTATCCAGTCTGGAATACTGCACCATCGCCGGAGAAGCATTGAACCCCGCTGTATTCGAGACCTTCAAGAAGTTAACGGGCATCAAGCTGATGGAGGGCTTCGGACAGACCGAAACGACCCTTACCGTTGCCACCATGCCGTGGATGGAACCGAAACCCGGCAGCATGGGATTGCCCAATCCGCAATACGATGTAGACCTGATAGACCACGAAGGACGTTCCGTGGAAGCCGGTGAACAGGGACAGATTGTAATCCGTACCGACAAAGGCAAACCGCTGGGATTGTTCAAGGAATACTACCGCGATGCCAACCGTACCCACGAGGCATGGAACAACGGCATTTACTACACGGGAGATGTAGCCTGGAAGGACGAAGACGGCTACCTCTGGTTCGTGGGCCGCGCCGACGACGTCATCAAAAGTAGCGGCTACCGCATCGGCCCGTTCGAAGTGGAAAGTGCATTGATGACCCACCCAGCCGTAGTGGAATGTGCCATTACCGGTGTGCCTGATGAAATCCGCGGCCAAGTGGTAAAAGCTACGATTGTGTTGGCAAAAGAGTACAAGGCACGCGCCGGAGAAGAGCTTGTCAAGGAGTTGCAGAACCATGTGAAGAAAGTGACGGCTCCCTACAAATACCCGCGTGTCATCGAATTTGTTGATGAGCTCCCCAAAACCATCAGCGGGAAAATCCGCCGTGTGGAAATCCGGGAGAACGACCGGAAATAACACTCGCCACCCAGCATCTGAATCATAAGACAACATCCGGGTAAATGAATAAGGAAGGGGTAAAACCGAAGTCTGCCATTCTATTGACGATTTCAGTTTTACCCCCTCTTTTTACAAATAGTTGTCTCATTGTGAATACCAAAAGGAGAAAAAAACTATATTTGCACGAAATTAAACTTCACTTGGAACATTTATAAACAAGAAAGACCGACACGGCATATGAAAAATAGAATGCAGATATGGAAAATACTGGCTTTCTTAGGAGCGGTACTTTTCTTGTCTGATACAATATACGCCCAACAATGGACATCCGATAGTCATTCGGAATACAAACGGGATACACTCCCTTTCTCACAGCGCTTCATCCACAGATTAGGCGTAGAAGGGCGTGCTGGCTATATTTTTCAGACCAACCCTTTTCTGGAGTACTCCAACCACCAATACAAGGCCATGAAAAATGCCTATGCCGGCCATCTGAAATACTCCTTCCAGCTCCGTCCCCACACCGTTGCCGACCAGGCTTATATAGGAGCCTATCAAGGGATTGGAGTCGGCTATTTCAACTTCGGCAATCCGGAAGAGCTGGGCAACCCGCTGGCGGTCTATCTGTTTCAAGGGGGACGCATCGCCCAATTCAGCCCCCGCATATCCTTGAACTATGAATGGAACTTCGGCGCATCGTTCGGCTGGAAACCCTACGATGAATATGACAACCCGGAGAACCAGATTATCGGCTCGAAAGTGAATGCCTATCTCAATGTGAACCTCTACTTAAAGTGGGCACTCTCCCCCAAGTTCGACTTGATGATAGGAGCTACCGGAAGCCACTTTTCCAACGGAAACACCCAATATCCCAACTCCGGTCTGAACACGGTGGACTGCAAAGTGGGACTGGTATATAACTTTAACCGCAGAGCGGATGAACTCGCCCAATCATGGCAACGCCCTATTGTTCCTCCATTCCCCCGCCACGTCAGCTACGACTTGACTTTGTTCGGCTCCTGGCGAAAGAAAGCAGTGGCCCATGAGGGCAGTAGTGGCCAGGTACCCGCACCCGGCACTTACAACGTGTTCGGTTTCAGCTTTGCACCCATGTACAACTTCGGCTATAAATTCCGCGCCGGTGTGGCGTTGGACGGCGTATACGACCACAGTGCGAACATGAAAGAATCGTACGAGGAAGAGAACGGCTTCTATACTCCGCCCGCCAAGAAGCAGATGGCATTGGGCTTATCCGCCCGCGGAGAATTTGTCATGCCTTACTTCACGGTAGGTATCGGTCTGGGAGCCAATGTTCTGCACGGCGGCGGTGACATGAAGTCTTTCTATCAGATTCTTGCCCTGAAAATAGACGTAACACGCAATTCGTATCTCCATATAGGATATAACCTCCGGGAATTTCATGAGCCCAATTATCTGATGTTGGGTATCGGCTATCGGTTCAATAACAAACGCCCCAAGCTGTTCTGAACAATAAAGAGGAGGCTATTTATATAGATTCTTTTATTTCATCTGCAAGCACATATTAGTAAGTGCCACGCGCATATCATCTACTATAGTATTATAGTTAGTTTGTTAGTTCACAGCGATGAACACTTTGTTCAAGTATAGAGAAACAGTTTGTTCCAATAAGGAAAAACAGTTTGTCTTCATATGATGAAACGAAATGTTTTGTTAAGGGAAACAAAGTGTTCACCATAATGAAACAACTTGTTCTATTAAGGGAAACACTTTGTTCGCTATAGAGAAACGGTCTTTCATATCAAGAGCTTATAAAGAAAAAGCTCTGCAAATCAATGATTCACAGAGCTTAATCGAGTACTCGAAGCGGGACTTGAACCCGCACAGCCGCAATGGCCAAAGGATTTTAAGTCCTTCTCGCCGGGCCACCATTCGAGCTTATATTAATCTATAAATCAACAATTTATCTAATACTACTTACTAATACTTAATATTTGGTTTAACTATTGGTTTAACTAAAGTATTAAATCAAGATTAGTTAATAAATAAGTTTACAATCTCATTATGTATTTAATAATATTATCACTTCACTTCTCAACTTTGGTAAATGATTAATAACCATGCTCCAAAATATATCAGCAGACAAGCTGTCATTATAACGGAAATAACAGTAAAGTTTAATTCAACATTTCTGTAATAGGGGGCTTATAATTGAAATATCCTCTCTAAAAGGTTGTATTAGTCCATACATGGAGTTAAATGGGTCTCTCCATTAATCTCTTTATCTTTTATAATGGCTAAGTAGTGTATAGTTGAAATACAGCCATCTCTCCATTCCAGTATTTAATAATGAGATATTAACATTAGTTTCCCCTCTGTAATATGGTTAACTTCGTATCAGATTAATTCAATTATCAATTATCAAATTAATACAATTATGAGACTTACCAAGAAGAACTCTCCTAAGAGTTACACTATCTACTACCTACCACAAGAGATTAAAGAAACTATGGTTACAGAGGTCAGTTACCTGCCTATTACCAGAGAGAGACTGGAACAGTTCTTTAAAGATGCAGCAAGTAAGCGAAAGCCTAAATTAGTCAAGAAGCGGAAACAGTCAAGGCAGCAAGGGAGTTAATTCCATGCTGCCTTTATACTTCAATACTTATTTCCTTTTATAAGTCATTTTAGCATATTCTACCCCTCCATCATCCTCTTTCTCCATATATTCAAGAACTAACTTGCTGTTGGATATTTCAAGAACATTCAAATCAAGAGCATAAGTGGCATCAATAGGTCTAAGTGTCAGCAGCTTATTACTCAATGCCCATTTCCCTTCATCTAATTCCGAATTATCCAAATCACATTCAGTATATGTACCGTCAGCTCTGAATGTAAGATTACCAAAATATTCGCATTCATCTTTAGGTGCATGACTCCATTCTCTGTTTTCTTCAGGATATTCTGGCTCTATTTCATACCCTTCTTCGTAAGTTAGTACCCATTGACCTACAATGTTCTCTGTAGTAGGTGTACTTTCTTCTTCGTCATCATCACTACATGCTGCGAAGTTAACACTCATAATTACGGCTACGATAGCCATTCCAATAAATCTTAATGTTCTCATTTTAATTAATAAATTAAGTTAGTAATATAGTTTATAAATATTTATCCACTCCATTTGTACAGCGTACCGCCTTCCGTTCATCCAGCATTCTCATGTACTGCAAGTTCTTTGTCTTATTGTACATGAACTTATCCTCATGCCAAAGGTGGTAAACAATACCTGCGAACTTCAAATACCGTTTCCGGCAACCACTGTTCAGCAGACGCTTGCCCAAATCAATATCCTCACTTCCCCAACCCTCATAGAATTCATCATAACCGTTTACCTTGATAAAATCCTCACGGAAGAAGGACATGTTACAGCCCAATGCAGCCGAACGCTTTCTACGGTATCTCGGAGCCAAGAAGCGAGCCAGCCATATACAATGGATTGCATTCTCCGGCTTGCTTTCAATTCCTTTCGTCCAGACATGAATCGGGCGTACCATACCGGACTTACATATTTCCTCTGTCAGCTCTTTGCCCAAGTTTACCCTTCCACCTTTCACGTAAATGCCACGGCCGGCTTCACGGAGATGGTCGGCTATCAGCTTTGGATGCAGGAACACATCACCGTCTATCTCTATGATATAGTTTCCCGTACTACGGGCTACACACTTGTTGCGCATCATAGCCAATCGGAAACCTTTATCCTCATGCCACACATGTATGATTGGAAACGGTGCCTGCTCTTGCAGCCTTGCTATCAACGAGGCGGTCTCTTCCGTAGAGCCATCGTCTCCTATAATGACCTCATCGGGCAGGACTGTCTGCTTGAACAAGCTGAGTAAACATACTTGCAGAGCATCGCAACGGTTGTAAGTAGAGACTATTACGGAAATCTTCCCCAAGTCCTTTCTATTCATTACTACCAGATTTAAATAAGTTAATCAGATTAATTATTACCACTCTATACACTCTTGCCTTCTTTTATATGGATATATGGATGAAGTGGCTTGAATAAGTGCACAGAGTACACAGCATAAAGCTGCACGCAATTTGATTGATTGCCACGTTAGAAATAGAACTGTCTGTTTTGTGAATATCTGTATCGTTGCCAGTGTTCCCTAACTGACCGTTATACAATAAAGAAGCGTGGGAACATTGAATATTACTACTGTGAGGCTCTGGACTGCCTAAGGTGAATAATAAACAATGCCCACGCCAGATATGTATATAGTTCACCCTACAGAGGTGAATATATAACACTGACGTGAGCGTCCTTGCCTATTATCTTCACCTTTTGAAATTGTCCAGATTTCACAGTAAGATAATATCTTAAACGCTCTTCGTTAACTAATATGTCCTTCCAACTTCCCAACGCATTAGGCTGTTAGAATTGCTGCAAAGTTACGAATTTACGTTTGATTGGCAAGAACTTATTGTTTATTAAATGCAGAAAGGCATTCCTACTCCATAAATCAAGGTTAGGAGCAAATTTGTAAAAGGTCTATATAAGTAGAATTTTATAAATTTACTCCCAACTTGAATTGTAGGCTTAAAAGGCAGTTCCGCTCCATTCTTAATAATTGGTGAGCGCAACCGCCAGTAATCAAAAGCTAAGGCAGTCATAGGTATTAAGTAGTTCTTCCTGCCTTAATCCCAAGTATCTCTTAGTAATGGCTACAGAACTGTGATTGAACAGTTCCATAAGTTTTACTAATGCCAACTCCGAACTCTCGCTGTTCATGTTATAGACCTGCCTGCCGAAAGTCTTTCTAAGGCTGTGGCATGAGAAGTTGCCTATATGCAGCCTATACTTCCTTTTAACCTCTTTGAGGATTACATTTATCCTCTGTATGGAATAGACCGTACCTTTCCGGCTTACCAATATAGGCGCGTCTATGCCTATAGGACTGATATGCTTGTAGCAGTCACAGATATGCTTCTGTAGCTGCATGTTAATTCTCACAGTCCTTTGCTTTCCCGTCTTGATTTCGATAACGGTAAATTCCTCCGCATTTAATATCTGCTTCCAGCGTAAAGCCAGAATGTCAGATATTCTTAAGCCAGTAAAACAGCCCAGAGCTACAAGAAGGGAAATTCTGTAATTTCCATCTTTAGCCAGTTTTCTTATCAAGTTCATTGCTTCGCTCCATTGCAGATAATCTGCTGTAGTGCTTGAATATTTTAAACTCATAACGTTCAGTCTTATAATGAAATGAATAAAAGTGAATATCATTTTTAAGTTGGAATATCCAACTTACTGATAACCAAAGGAACATTCACTTATTATCAAAGTGAATATAATAAGACAAGGACCGGATTGCACAATTGAATGATTCCCGTCTTATGAGTTCCTGCGGCTGTCCAGTGTTTCGGAGATTTCAACTCCTTGTATAAGGGAGCTGTGGAATAAAAAATGGACACCCCAACTATAGGATGCCCATTTCATCATATTACCCCTTAGTAATGGCGTAGCCCAGCAGCAGGATATATCCCACTGCTATAAGTGGGAATAATGTCATTGCAATGAAGAATACCAAAGTCGCCAGTAACACGTAGAATAAATTCCGTAGCATAATCTCCAGTTTTGAGAAATCAGTAATAGAGTATAATTCCAGATACAGCTAAGAAAGAAACCAACTGTATCTTTCATCACCATGCAGAGCGGATGCAATACCCGTTGCAAGTTCTGTAGCGTTGTAGGCTCTATCCAGAAAGCTGTCTATGTAGCTGCTCTTGTTGCTGCCAGTAAGCAGGTTGTAGAACTTCCACATGGATAGGTCACTGCCAAAACTGCCAAAGTTATCGTCATTGATATATGCTTTGGCTACACTGTTTATCTGTGTGTCAGTAAGCAGCATTCTGGGGATAGCTTTCTGATAGCCTTGCGGTAACAGTGGGTAAAGCCTCATTCTCCCAAGTAACTGGCAGAATTGATGTTCTGTCATACTGGTATTGCCAAGTGTCTGCATCAGATGTATGTGCTTGGCAGGGTCGTACTTGTTGAACATTTCCAATACGGCACGATATAATTCGTTGGTATTGGTTACTTCCAAACAAGTAAGATAACCGTCTGTTGATACACATAAATTGGTGCAGACATTACAAATGAAGCCTATGAATACCTTAAACCGTTCTGCACCCTTTTTACTGTACAGATTGGTATGGTTATAAGCCCTAACCCCACCTACAGTAAGGGTCAGCCTATTACCGTTCACCGTCTCGTAGATGGTAGGTATTTCAATCACGAAAGCGCAACGCTCGTAATAAATGGTCTTGTCACTCTCTAATAATTGATTGGCAGGCTTATGTATTGCTTCTGGAATACGACCTTTGATAACGTGTGACACCCTTATATCCGGCTGCCCTATCCGTTCACCGTTAAAGAATGTATTAGCTGCATCCTGCACCGTTTCAATGAACGAGACGTGCGACAGTGTAGCCTCGTTGTCTTTGGCGAATACTGGAATTATACAGTCGTCCCTCAAATGCTGTAAGGTCGCTTCAACTGTATTAGCCTCTATGAACAGAGGTCGTTTCCCCTTTGTATCGTCCGTTACAACCGTTGCATCCTCTGCAAATTCGCCTAAATTGCTGTTCCTTCTCTGTGCCATGACTGGCATAATCTGTAATGCTTCCATAATCTGTAAATTATTAAGTTGATAATTAGAAATTCCTCCATCTGAACGCCATATAAACGATAATGTACAGCACTATGGCAAACATTGCCTGCGGTGCTGCAATGAACGGTACAACGAGTATTGCACCAACCGTCAGAATTGCCTTTAAATCTTCCATAAGCGATAATTTATTGGTTAGTAATGATTGAATTGAAAGGGAATGATAGCCAGAAACAAAAAGCCTCCCAGCCTTGCACGCATGTGTATTTCTGTAATAAATCTGTATTTGCCCGTAATGGCTGTTACAGAATTTCAAGCGTTCGGGGCTGGAAGGTGATTTCGCATCTGGTGTTCATTTCCCCTAAAGATACGGTGAGGGTAGTTAGGAGTAACAGTAAAGAAGCGCTTGAGACATACACCAGATATGGATATACATGCCAGCCATTTTTCTCTACTGCCAGTAATTCCACTCTATATGGCTCTGTACCTTATATGGAAACACTTCCCGTATCTGGAAGGGAGGGGGTGTTGTTTGGAAACTACCTAATTTGAGTTGGGGTATATAATGGAAATATATCCTATTAAAAGGTCG
Source organism: Bacteroides sp. AF34-31BH (assembly GCF_003602795.1). NCBI lineage: Bacteria > Pseudomonadati > Bacteroidota > Bacteroidia > Bacteroidales > Bacteroidaceae > Bacteroides > Bacteroides sp. AF34-31BH. Next base: position 440,410 of record NZ_QTLV01000003.1, on the reverse strand, counting down.
TATTGTGACAATACTTATAACATGATTATGGGGTTATCTTCATCCTCACTGTCAACTGGCGGTATATTCAATGTACTTGCTATATATTCCAACGTCATGTATTCCGGTTTGGTAACAAGTCTCCGGCTTAGCACATAAGGGAGGTAACAATGAATGAGGGGCTGTTCGGTCTCTATTGCATTCTGTAGATACACATTGACACTTACATGATTGGCATCTGCCAACTTTACAATATCCTCATTGGTCACATTAAATTTGGCGGCTATTCTGGATAGTATCTCATTGCTCCTTTTCACTTTATTGCCCACTTTATGTATTGTGTCATTCCTATCCGGAGGAATAATCCCATTATCAAGACACCAGTTATAGATTGTATGATATACCGATGTCAATAGAGGCTTGCCTTGCCTATTATTATGTGCCACTATATAATCCGGTATGATATGCCTGTTGGTAATCAGTATGCCTTTGGGTATATACTTCACTTGTTTAAGTTCTACAGCAAGTTTCAGTAACCTGGTCAGAGTATCTCTGTCGGTTTTAAGCAGTCTTGACAGTTCACTGATATTTACTCCACCTTTATAAGGTTGTCTGCTGATATATTTATTGGTCTCATTTATACATACGGCTTTTAATTGGAGTAACAGACCTTTGACCTTGTTGGCTTCCTTGATGCTTGCAATGCCACTGCTTATGTCTTCACTAAAAAAGGCATTATTGATGTAGAAGTAATTGGGATAGCTTGAGGCAAAGTAGTATGTATTATGCGTATGTATCTCTCCTTTCTCATCTGGCATAGTCCTCCCATCTACTTTAGTGAATAGCGCCCCCTTGGAGATTAATGCAGGTACAATATTCTCGACTGTTCCTTCTGCCACCTTTATATTCTTGGCAATATTAGGATAAGTGAGCCTGCTGGTAACATTTAATTCATAGTTCTCTCTTGATTTTATATAGGCATATACTAATGTAGCCGTAAATTTATTATTACCGTCTATCTCCGTTATTCCCTTTGTCAGTACTGTATATTGTTCCATTGAAAGCAATGTGTGCGTCATTAATGAATAGAATATCTTTACCTTCTCTCAGCATCTTACAGAAGTATGCCGCTCCAAAGAACTCCTTTGCTTCACGTCTGTTATTAAAAGCTGTCTTTGTTGGTACATGTATTATCATACCGTTATTTGGATTTATTAATTAGTAATGGTTGTATCTGCTTGCCTGCATAGGATAACACGACTTGTCAGCAGCCCTATTACTCGCTATCGCCATTCCATCATTTGTAAAGCAATGCGAAGCGTTGCGTACTAACATAAGTAGTGTAATTAAGGTAGTGAGTTAGGTAGTGAATAGGTCTCCAGTTTACCGCAAGTCATCCCTCCAGTTTCCCACAACTTTATACCTCCAGTTTACCGCAGATATAGGTCGGCAATTAAATTCTGGTTGGTCAATGTCCTTGTTATAATTCTGTAGTGTTCAGTAAGCCAACCTCCGCAACGCCACATATATGGTGTAAACCTTGCCCTTCCTTCTACGCTTACATTTCATGTAACCGTTGAATTGCGCCCACATGCCGACTTGGAATATATTATCTTTAACTCCTTGCTTCAAAGCCTTAGCTCTGATTTCTTCATACGTGAATTCTTCCATTGTAATTATTGGAATTTGGATAGATTGATTTTATTAAGTAATCTGGATTGGTGTAGGGGTATCTGGATATATTTCCATTGAAGTAGCACAAAGGTAGTAAACTATTCAGATAGTAACTAACCATAATGCCGCACATTGAAAGAACTGTTTACAATGTAGAATAAAGCCCAATATTCCAAACGTCGGTATCTGGATTATCGGGCAATGGCGTATATTCAACCTTTTAGCATTCCGGGCATATAATACAAATATCCAGCCTAAAAAGGTTGAATGGTCCAGCTATATCTTCTCACTTACAAGCAATAGGGCTTTCTCTTTCTTAATCCAGGCGTTCTGGGTATTGAAGTATTGATTGATAGTCTGTGCCGTAATCTTATTGGGTGGGGTTACTCTTAACAAATCAAAGATACGTATAAGTTCCTTCTTTATATAATCAAGCCTATACTTCCTTCCAACCTTGAAAGAGTTCTTAATCAACTGGATGACTTCCGTACCTTTAGCCTCTGCAAGATATTGCACAATAACCATACGTTCCTTAATTTTGGTATAGGAATAGTCAAGCTCCTCAATTCCGTCCGCACCCAACATTTCATAAGCTTTCACTATGAAGGGGTCTGCCTTCCTCAGTTCAGCTTTGAACTCACGCTCCTGCTCAGAGTAACAATTTCCTAAAAGTTGCAACTCCTTTACGATAGCCTTCCTCTTGTCCTTGACGCTCATAGCCTTCAATTCCCGTCGGACTTTAAAGCTTTCATCATCCACGAAGTGATAATTAGTAACCCACATGAGGGCATTCAGTATATCATCATGTTGGAGATAGGCTGCATGCAGAGACTTGTTATCATGGTAATATCCGATAACGAGCGCATCATTTACATAATTATCAATGGCGAACCAGTTCTTATGTCCGTTCCTATCAAGCATCCTATTAAACGGTAGACTTTCCATTGCAGCCCTATAGGCTTCCCTTGCCCCTTTATTGGGGGCTGCATCATAGAACTTACGCAGTGTCTCATACACATTCTCACTCGTATCCATAAAGCTGCAAAGCTCTTCCTCACTCCGTTGGGGCAGGTCATAGTTCACATTGGTGATATGCTCGATTGAAGTGACCCCATTTCTGAACCGACCTATAATCTGGATTACATCGGAGAAAGGGTCAAGTGCGGTCTGCTCTGCAAAATACACATCAGTAACCATCATAAGATAGGGCTTAACATCCAATTCTATATCAAAGGCATTGAAGAAGCGGCTCGTGAAGAAGTTGTATTGCCTCATATTGTCCTTATCCCATTCGTCATAACACCGGATAAACTTGTTCTGCCTCAATTTATCCATACTCTTGGGAGCACAGAAGACGGAAGACCTATCCAATACTTTCAGCCGGGTCATTATAGAATAGATAAGGTCTATGGAGTTTGTAAATATGAAATAGGATTTGTCCTCGCTCCAATCAGTCAGTGCTGGGAACAGACTAATCACATCCCTTAATTCCATTATCACGTTATTGCATGGCTTTATATTCACCAGTTTGGAGCAATCGTATGTCGGCTCTATCTTCAAGGTCTTGAAACCGTACTCTTCAAAACGTGGGTCACTGAACTTTAGGGGAGTGGCAGATACCAGTGCCTTGCCTTTGAACTGGAAGAAGTCATCCATAGGCAGAACTATATTAGTTCTGTAATCCACATCCTTAACTGCCTTGTGCGCTTCATCTATTAGACAAAAGCATGTATCGTACATGCTTATACCTACTTCCAGAAATGCGTCCTTGACCTTAGGGAAACTTTCGGGAGTTGTGAGTATCTTAAGCCATTTCCCTTTACTGGATTGGATGTACTTAATGACATTCTCCAGAGTTATCCCTTCATATATTCCAAATAAATTATCGTTCTTATGTTTGGGCGATTTGCACTTACCCTTAATTACCGGGACATTCGGCTCTATGACGATGGAATGTCTGGCAGCCTTCAACTCACTATAGGTCGCACCAAGTCCGGTTATGGTCTTATATAGGATAATATCAGTGGGTATCTGTTCCAACACATCGGTAAGATACTGGTCGGGAGAACTGACTTGAATAGGAGGCAGGCTTTCCATCATATCGTTATACCATGTTCTCTTAAATAGTCTATAAGTTCCTGCTTCCTATAGAACTTGAAGAGTACCTTACCATAATCAAATGGAGCAATACCGGTAATATAACTACTTCTATCAAGGAACAGAGGTGTGAATTGAAGTGAAATCTCACTCCGTATGAACATCTCCAATACATGAAATTGGAAGTCTTGTATATGTTCGGCTTCCTCAACTGTCATTATGGGCTTTGCGTCTATATCCTCCATATAGGACTTGCCGCACATAAGATAGCCCATCAACCAATCAAAACTGTTTTGGTATATTACATACTTGAATGCCTTGACATTATCCGTTCCAACCAATGCACATGGGAGATATTGGGTATTCTCGCTGAAGAACCTCACAACCAACCTTTCACCTCTAAGCATCAGTTGCTTAATTGCATTGTGGGCATCAACATTACTATATCTTGTTATCTTCTCCTTCATATTATATCCATTTAACGCCGTAAAGATAAACAATGCCACTCCATTATGCAACAGAGCGGCATTATAAATTAGAGTAAATGCTTCATTGCATCATCTAATTGAGCATTCTCAAAACTATCAAGATATATCTGTGTCACTCGTTCTGAACTATGCCCTAAAGACTCACAGATAACAGACGTTGATACTCCTGCACGCTTCAATACAGTAGCATAAGAATGACGAGCGACGTAACTGGAAATCTTCAACTCAATACCCAACTCCTTCCCAATATCCTCTAAATACCCATTCACATTGGCCAACACATCATAAATTCGATTCCTTATCTGACGTGGAGAACGCTCTCTATTATCCAATATAGGGAATATATATCTACGCTGTGGGGAACGATAACGGTTCATTATTTCTATAGCTTTCTCTTGCAATGGTAACATTATCAACTTCTTTGTCTTCTGACGGACATAAACCAAACGTTCCCCTTCAATATTCTTACCTGTTAAACATGCCATATCAGTAAAGTTTATACCACCCATTAGGTAAGAGAACGTAAACATATCAACTGCCAATCTTTTATAGAAACGTCCCCCTGATGTATCATATTCTATTACCTGCTTCATCTGTTCTTTGGTTATCGCCCGTTTAGCCGTCTCTTTATGCAATTTAGACACCTTATACTTCTTAAACGGATAGCAGTCTGGCTTTACCAATCCCTCAGTCAAAGCCAAATTATAAACCGCTCGTAGCGTTCTGAAACGAATACCAATGGTATTATCTGCCAACTTAGAACATCTCAACCATACTTCATACGATTTTAGCCAATTCACATCTATCTCAGAGAAGTAAATATCCAGATGCCCCTTATACTTGTATAGTGAATTATATACCTGCTGTACAGAAAGTGCATACCCCAACCTGCCTTCCAGCTTCAATTGTGCTATATACTCATTAAACAAATCACCAACAGTCTTAACTTTCTGAGTGGTAGTAGTAGCCTCAATTAGTGTAGCAAGCGAATACTCTCGCTGCTCTGTACTAAATTCAAGTATCTGTTCTGAATACCTCTGTTCCTGCTCATTAATAACCTTTAATATCCGCTCACGATTAGGGCAATTACGCTTAGGTTTGTTCTTCTCAAAGTCCCAATACTGAGATTTTACAGAGATGCCAAGGCTTACATACTTCTTCTTACCACTCATACAAACACGAAGCATGAGAGGATGCTCACCATTACTAAGAACTTTAGACTTGTAACACAATACGTTAGCTGTAGCTTTCATTACAATTTCGGTTTAACTCTTGGTTTAACTCTTGGTTTAACTCTTGGTTTAACTCAATAGTATAATTCCCGTTTAAATCCGTATTAATGCAAGCATAAACCAGAATAATTCCTATAAAGAAAAAGCTCTGCAAATCAATGATTCACAGAGCTTAATCGAGTACTCTAAGCGGGACTTGAACCCGCACAGCCGCAATGGCCAAAGGATTTTAAGTCCTTCGTGTCTACCATTCCACCATTCGAGCATCCTAAAAAGGGAAAAGAGAGCGGAAAACGAGACTCGAACTCGCGACCCTAACCTTGGCAAGGTTATGCTCTACCAACTGAGCTATTTCCGCATTTGGAGAACGGGTGCAAAGATAAACAGTTTTCCCGTTTCTGCCAAATTTTTTTTTATAAAAGTACAGTACTCGCAGCGGGACTTGAACCCGCAGAACCTTTTACCTGCCCAGCAACTCTTTCTCTGCAGCTTGCATGGTCTCAAAATTGAAACCATCTACCACTTTCTGCATCAGGGCAGAGACTTCATCGTTACAAAGGTTTCCGATACTGCCTTCATGGGTATGATGTACCTCTTTGCTGTGCGAGAAGTTTCCGGCTTCAATATCCAGTCCCACCTTCTTGTAGGCATCGCGGAAAGGCATCCCTTCACGTGCCAAGCGGTTGACTTCCTCCACACTGAAAATAAGCAGATACTTGTCATCATCAAGAATATGTTCGTTCACCTTGATTTCGTTCATAATGTAAGTCGTCATCTGCAGACAGTCTTTCAGTTCCTGAAAAGCAGGCAGGAAGACCTCTTTGATAATCTGCAAGTCACGGAAATAGCCGGAAGGAAGATTGTTGGCTATCATCATAATCTGCTGGGGAAGGGATTGCAGTTTGTTGCACTTGGCACGCGTCAGTTCAAAGACGTCCGGGTTCTTCTTGTGAGGCATGATGCTGGAGCCGGTAGTGCAATCGTCCGGCAGCTTCACAAAACCGAAGTTCTGACTGTTGAACATACATGCGTCAAAAGCCAATTTCGATATGGTTCCGGCCACACTGGCAAGGGCGAAAGCTACATTACGCTCCATCTTGCCACGCCCCATCTGGGCATACACTACGTTGTAGTTGAGGGAATCAAATCCCAAAAGACGGGTAGTCATCGTACGGTTCAGCGGGAACGAGGAACCGTATCCCGCAGCAGAACCCAAAGGATTGCGGTTGCACATCTTGAAAGCTGCCTGAAGGAACATCATATCGTCCACCAGGCTCTCGGCGTATGCCCCAAACCAAAGTCCGAAAGAAGACGGCATGGCTATCTGCAAGTGTGTATAACCCGGCATCAGTACATCCTTGTAGCGTTCGCTCTGCATAACCAGCACATGGAACAATTGTTCCACAGCCTCCGCCACTTCCTTTATCTCTGCACGGGTAAAGAGCTTCAAATCGAGCAACACCTGGTCGTTGCGCGAACGTCCGCTGTGTATTTTCTTACCTATATCACCCAAGTTGCGCGTCAGCATAAGTTCCACTTGTGAGTGAACGTCTTCCACTCCCTCTTCTATCACAAATTCTCCACGCTCGGCCATCGCATAGATTTCCTTCAATTCGGCCAGCAATTGCCGCAGTTCTTCCTTCGTCAACAAGCCAATGCTTTCGAGCATCGTGATGTGCGCCATGGAACCCAGCACATCGTGCTTTGCTAAATAAAGGTCCATTTCACGGTCACGGCCTACCGTGAAGCGTTCGATATCCTTATTTACCTGAACGGATTTTTCCCAAAGTTTCTGAGCCACGTTGTTTCTAATGATTAATGGTTAGTGATTAATATTGTATCATCGCCAACATATCTGCCATCTTCTCCAATCCTTCCTGCAAGGGTTTCTGCACCATGGCCTTCATAAACGGATTTATATCCATGCCGATGGTCAGTTTCATTTTACATTCGGTTTCGGTGACGGGTACAATCTGTATCCACAGATTGAAGGGCAGCGGTGAAGTGGTTGTTGCAAACTTGATACACTTGCAAGGTTCCTTCTCCACAATCTGCAACGTAATCTTTCCTACGGGAGCCACCTCTATCGTCATGCTCTCCGCATCAAAACTCAAGTTCTTCACTTTGTCTTCAGGCAAACGGTCTTTCACCTTCTCCAGATTGCTCAGGTCGGAAAGCTTTTCATAAACAGCTTCTTGTGAAGCCGGTACAACTTTCACTCCACTCTCAAATTTCGTCATAATCAATCGTATTCAAAAAGAAAAAAGAACTATCCGGACAGAATCTATCCGAATGGCTCTTTTATCCATATTAACATTTTTACAAATAAGTTCTTATTTTCCAGATTCCCAATGTGCAGGGTCTTTACGCCATTCATTCAGAGTCTCCACATCTTCTTCCTCGATATAGCCCGTACGCAGTGCCACTTCCATCACAGCCTCGTAATTGGTCAGCGTCACCAAAGGCACCTTGGCATCCTTGAAAGCCTTTTCGGCAACCGGGAAACCATAAGTATAGGCAGCCACCATACCGATGACCTCACATCCGTCACGGCGGATAGCTTCTACAGCCTTTAAACTGCTTCCACCCGTAGAAATCAAATCTTCCACGACTACCACCTTCATACCGGGACGAAGTTCACCTTCAATCAAATTCTCCAGTCCATGGTCTTTCGGAGTGGAGCGTACATATACAAACGGCAAGTTCAATGCATCGGCCACCAAGGCACCTTGCGGGATAGCTCCCGTTGCCACACCGGCAATGGCATCCACCTGTCCGAAACGTTCCAAAATCAGACGCGTAATTTCAATCTTTACGAAATTACGGAGAGAAGGATAAGAAAGGGTTTTGCGGTTATCACAATAAAACGGAGACTTCCATCCGGATGCCCAAGTGAACGGGTTAGCCGGTTGTAGTTTAATCGCTTTTATCTTCAGCAACTTCTCTGCAAACAATCTTTCTAAAGTTTTCATAGCAAAACTAATCTATATATGATAAATATGGCACAAAAATACGGAAACAGAATGAGAATAAAAAAGAGAAAGCCGATAATTTTCATTCGGAGTAGTCATTTTCCTCAGAAACCTCTATGCAACGACATATATCCTTCATTTCGAACCCCCTGCTCAAGGCAAAACGCACCAGTTTGCCATTCAACTCATACTCACTTTCGGCACGGACGCTTTTACGCTTTGCCGCCAGCAGTTTCTGCAAGACGGCGTGGTATTCCTCCTCATCAATCTCGTTCAAATAGGGCCAATAGACAGATGAAGATATCTTTTTCAACTGGAGCGCCTGCCCTATCTTCATCTTGCCCCATTTGGCAAAACGGTATTTGTCGTTGATGAAAGCACGGCAGAAGCGCTCTTCATCAATGTACTTCTCTTGTTCCAGACGGTTGATGATACGGTCTATGGCATCATAGGCAATGCCCCAGCGTTGCAGTTTCTCCGCAATCTCCGCCCGGCAATGCTCGGCAGTGGAGCAATATGCCGCCACTCTGTTCAAAGCTTCAGTTTCAGTTATTTCTATCATCGTTCTGCAATTACGTACCGGTCGTTGCCGGAAATATCTTTTCGGATACGGACATTCGTATAGCCTTGCTTGCGAAGCATCGAAGCGACAGCCTCTCCAAATGCCCGGTTGATTTCAAAATAGAGTCGGCCGCCGGCCGTCAGCATGCTCCGTCCCAGTTCACCTATGCGCCGATAGAAACGGAGCGGGTCGCTGTCTGGAACAAACAAAGCTCCCGAAGGTTCCCAGTTCAAGACATTTGGCTCCATGTCCTTCTTTTCTGTTTCCGTAACATAAGGCGGATTACTGACGATTACATCAAAGTACTCATCCTCAGTCGGTTGATACGTCAGGACATCACGCTGTACAAATTGTACGGAGGTCTGCAAAAGGCGGTTATTGTCGCCGGCTATGGCAAGAGCTTCTCCGGAAATGTCCCAAGCAGTTACTTCCGCTTCCGGCAACTCTTTAGACAAAGTGACGGCAATACACCCACTTCCAGTGCCAATGTCGAGAATACGGGAAGCCGGAGCGACTTCCTCCAGCATCCTCTCCACCAGTTCTTCCGTTTCGGGACGGGGAATAAGCACCCCCGGAGCCACCCGAAAAGTACGTCCCAGGAAACGGGCAGTACCCTGCACATACTGTATGGGCTCAAAATTGCACAGACGGAAAAGAATGCTTTCCAATTCCTTTTCATCCTTTGGAGATAAAATCATATCTTTGCCCAGGTAATAGTCAATATGACTCTGACCTAACATTTCACAGCAGACAATACGGGAAAGATTGGCTGCCTCCCGGGGAGGATAGCACTCCTGCAAAGCACTGCGGATATGTGAAACGGTTACATTCATTCGGAGTCCGGTTTTATTCGGGCTGCAAAAGTAATCATTAATTTTGATTATTCAACCAAAAGACAAGCAAGGATATGAATTCAGAAGAAGAGAAATATATGCTGCGATGTATCCAACTGGCACAAAACGGGCTATGCAATACAGCACCCAACCCGATGGTGGGAGCGGTAATAGTATGTGACGGGAAAATCATAGGCGAGGGATACCATGTGCGCTGTGGAGAAGCCCACGCCGAGGTCAACGCCATCCGTTCCGTGAAAGACACGTCCCTGCTGGAACGTTCCACCATCTATGTCAGCCTGGAACCGTGTTCGCACTATGGCAAAACTCCTCCTTGTGCAGACCTCATCATCGAGAAGCAGATTCCACGCATCGTCATCGGGTGCCGGGACCCTTTTTCTAAGGTTGCGGGCCGAGGCATACAGAAACTGAAGGATGCCGGACGTGAAGTTATTGTCGGAGTGCTGGAAACAGAATGTCGGCAGCTCATCCGCAGGTTCATCACTTTCCATACTTTGCGACGCCCCTACATCACCCTAAAATGGGCGGAATCTTCTGACAGATATATCGATTACTCCCGCACGGACGGTAAACCGGTTATCCTCTCCAGCCCGCTGACTTCGATGCTGGTACACAAGAAACGGGCAGAGCACAGTGCCATATTAGTAGGTACCCGTACGGCTGAACTGGACAATCCCGGCCTGAATGTCCGCCATTGGTATGGTCGTTCACCGGTACGTATCGTGCTGGACCGGCAACAAAAGCTATCCCCCAGCCTTCACCTATTTGACGGTAGCGTGCCGACCCTCGTTTTTACAGAAATCCCGCACGCTCCGCTACCGAATGTAGAATATCTGCCAGTCAGCGACTACCGGCAGAATATACTCCCCGAAATCATGGAAATGCTGTATACACGCGGATTACAATCCCTTTTGGTAGAGGGTGGCAGCCAAACGCTCCAATCCTTCATTGATGCCGGATTGTGGGACGAAATCTTTGTGGAAGAAGCTCCGCACCTTCTTCATTCCGGCGTCAAAGCACCCGAAATCAGTGACGGATATCCATTTGCAACAGAGTATTCTTTCGGCAGGAGTTTTCGCCATTATACGGCCTCAAGAAACAGTCAATAGCCTCATTTCAGGGCTTTTTTATCGAGAAAAAGGGGGATATTATCTATAATTTTATATAAAACTTCCCCGTAAAGCTGTTTATAGAAAAAAATGTTCCTATTTTTGCAACTTGTAAATAAACACTAACTTTCAAAATGAGAATAAAGTTTCTATCAGTAATTGTGAGTTTTCTTATTGTGTCATTTGCTCTAAGTTCATGCCTTGACTCTGACGACAATTATGAATTCAGCTCCGATGCTACTATACATGCTTTTGGTATCGATACCATACATGGCAAACATTACAAATTTACAATTGACCAGCTCAATAGGCTCATCTATAACAGAGATTCATTGCCCGTAGGTTCAGATACCATCATTGACCGTATTCTGATTGATACTATGACCGTTACCGGTTGGATAACTTCAGGCTCGCCTACCGACACGGTATTCGTCATGTCGGACTCCGTGGATTTGAGACCCGCCATGAACAACGATGCCGGCATGCTGTTCAAAGCACATGCCGCCGACGGTGTTACAGTCCGCGAATATAAATTGAAAGTTAATGTACACCTGCAAGACCCGGACTCACTCGTATGGACAGACATGCAGAAAAGGGGGAATATATTCTCCAATACCATCAATTTAGGTCAGCAAAAAGCGGTTGTACTGGGAGACGAACTATTTGTCTACACTTCCAACAGTACTGCTTACAAGACATCGACTGCGCCCGATAAATACAACTGGAGTAAAGTCAATGTCAGCAACCTCCCCTCAGACGTAAAGCTGACATCTGCCGTAGAGTATAACAATGCGCTCTATATGGTTACAGAAAGCAAAAGAGTATTCAGCTCTACCAACGGCGGCGCCTGGACAGAAGTCACTACATTGGGAGACAATGTCATAGTCCTCATCAATGGTTTCTCCGACCGGCTCTCGGGTATTGTGGAAATCAACGGAAAGCAATATTTCAACATCTGTAAAGACGGAAAGAATTGGGAAGCGGAAAACACGGCTGACAACCTTACCCTTGAGGAAGTCCCGGCAGGATTCCCTACCGAAAACATATCCACCACCCAGACCAACACCGGCAATGGTGTAGAGAAGGTGGTTCTGGCAGGAATGCCGCTGGCCAACGAACAAGAGACAATACCCTGGTTCTCATTGGACGGCAAAGGCTGGGCAAGCCTGGCTAACACGGTGTACGACACATCTTGTCCCGGCATGGTCAACCCTGCCATTATGTACTATGGCGACATGTTCTATTGCTTTGGAGGAGAACTTGACGCCATCTACAACTCCATCACAGGCATTGCGTGGAGCAAGACAGAAACCAAGTTCCTGCTACCCCAGGAATTCAAAGGGAAAGGCGCGTACTCCATTATAGTGGAACCGACGAAAGACAAAACTGTGGCCCCGGCAGACAAACGGGACTTCATTTGGGTGATATTCGGCGGCAACGGCACCAAAAATGAAGTATGGCGCGGACGTCTTAACAGATTGGGCTTCGAAATACAATAATAATGATGTCATATAAGGAAGAAATCGATCTAAACCGGATACCCCAGCACGTGGCGATTATCATGGACGGTAACGGACGGTGGGCCAAGCAGCGTGGACACGAACGCAGCTATGGACATCAGGCCGGCGCAGAGACTGTGCACGTCATTGCAGAGGAAGCCGCTAAATTAGGAGTCAGATACCTTACTTTATATACGTTCTCTACCGAGAACTGGAATCGTCCGTCGGACGAGGTAGCCGCCTTGATGGGACTGCTCTTCGACTCCATAGAGGAAGAGACGTTCATGAAGAACAATATCAGTTTCCGGGTAATAGGAGATATTGAAAAACTGCCTGCCAACGTACAGCAACGGCTCAACACTTGCGTGGCACACACCTCCCACAACACGGGAATGTGCCTGGTACTGGCATTGAGCTACTCTTCCCGCTGGGAAATAACGGAAGCTGCCCGGCAAATAGCCGACCTGGTACAGAAAGGTGAGCTGAAACCCGAACAAATCGACAGTGAGCTCATATCCCGTCATCTGACAACCCACTTCATGCCCGACCCCGACCTGCTGATACGTACCGGAGGAGAGCTCCGCCTCAGTAACTACATGCTCTGGCAATGCGCCTATTCGGAACTTTATTTCTGTGATACCTATTGGCCCGACTTCCGTGAAGAGGAGCTACGCAAAGCCATATGTGACTATCAGAAACGCGAACGCAGGTTCGGCAAGACCAGCGAGCAAATCAATTAATCACCGGACACACAAATAGTAAATAGTAAATTGTAAAATAGTAAATAAAAAGATGCACTATCGTATTTTCTCCATACTCGTAACGTTTGTCTGCCTTTTCGGCTGCGCACTGACAACAGCAGCACAGGACGTAAACAACACCGATGAAACCGAAAAGCCGGTTATACTCTATTCGGGAACACCCAAGAAGTATGAAATAGCCGACATTAAGGTCGAAGGAGCCCAGAACTATGAGGATTATGTAATTGTCGGATTGTCCGGACTATCCAAAGGGCAGACTATCACCGTGCCGGGTGACGAGATTACACAAGCTTGTAAGCGCTACTGGCGCCACGGTCTGTTCTCTGACGTGGAAATTACAGCAGACAAGATTGAAGGCGACCAAATTTGGCTGACCATTCATCTGACCATGCGTCCGCGTGTTTCCGACATACGCTACAACGGTGTGAAGAAGTCAGAGCGTGAAGACCTGGAAAGCAGAATCGGCATGATAAAGGGCGGTCAGATTACACCTAATCTGGTGGACCGCGCCAAGACCTTGATAAAGCGCTATTTTGACGACAAGGGCTTCAAGAATGCAGATGTAATCATCACCCAACGTGATGATCCGGAAAAGAAGAATGAAGTGATTGTCAACATCGACATCGACAAGAAGGAGAAAGTGAAAGTACATCAAATCACCATTGTAGGCAACGAGGCCCTCACGACCAAGAAGCTGAAGCGTGTGATGAAGAAAACAAACGAAAAGGGCAAGTTGCTCAATCTGTTCCGCACCAAGAAATTCATTGAGGACAACTACGAAGCGGACAAACAGCTGATTATCGACAAATACAACGAACTGGGTTATCGTGACGCCATCATCGTGACAGACAGTATCAAGCCCTACGATGACCGCACGGTAGACATCTTCATGCAGATTGAGGAAGGACAGAAATACTATCTCCGCAATGTAACCTGGGTAGGTAACACACTGTATCCTTCCGAACAACTGAACTTCCTCCTCCAGATGAAGAAGGGTGATGTCTACAACCAAAAGTTACTTGAAGAGCGTACAATGACCGATGACGATGCCATCGGTAACCTTTACTACAACAACGGTTATCTGTTCTACAGCCTCGAACCGGTGGAAGTAAACATCGTGGGCGACTCCATCGACCTGGAAATGCGTATCTACGAAGGCCGCCAGGCTACCATCAATAAAGTCAGCATCAACGGTAACGACCGTTTGTATGAAAACGTAGTACGCCGTGAACTCCGTACCCGTCCGGGCGAACTCTTCAGCCGTGAAGACCTGATGCGTTCCATGCGTGAAATCCAGCAGATGGGACACTTCGACCCCGAACAAATCCAGCCCGACATCCAGCCGAGACCGGAAGACGGCACGGTAGACATCGGTTATGACCTTGTATCCAAAGCCAACGACCAGGTAGAGTTCTCCGCCGGTTGGGGACAAACGGGTATTATCGGTAAGTTAAGTCTGAAGTTCACCAATTTCTCTCTGTCCAACCTGCTGCATCCGGGTGAGAACTACCGCGGTATCCTCCCGCAAGGTGACGGTCAGACATTGACCATCAGCGGACAGACCAATGCCAAATACTATCAGTCATACAGCGTTTCATTCTACGACCCGTGGTTTGGCGGTAAACGCCCGAATGCGTTCTCCGTATCGGCTTTCTATTCCCGCCAGACCGACATCAGTAGCCGTTATTACAATTCGGCCTACATGAACAGCTATTACAACAGCTATTATAGTGGTATGTATGGCTACGGTATGTACAACTACGGCAATTACAACAACTACGAGAATTATTACGACCCGGACAAATCTATCCAGATGTATGGTCTTGCTGTGATGTTCGGTAAGCGCTTGAAGTGGCCGGATGACTACTTCCAGTTCACAGCCGAGTTGTCTTACCAACGTTATGTTCTGAGTGACTGGCAGTACTTCCCGGTTACCAACGGTAAGTGTAATAACCTCAGCCTCAACCTGACCTTGTCCCGTAGCTCTATCGACAACCCGATTTATCCGCGCCAAGGTTCCGAGTTCTCGTTGTCTGCACAAATCACACCGCCTTTCTCTCTGTTCGACGGTACCGATTACAGCAAGTACAGCACCAGCAGCCAGGAAGACATGAACAAGATGCACAAGTGGATTGAATACCACAAGTGGAAATTCAAATCCAAAGTCTACATCCCGTTGATGGACCCGATTACCGTCAAACGTACTCCGGTGCTGATGGGACGTGTAGAATTCGGTTTGCTGGGACACTACAACAAATACAAAAAGTCTCCGTTCGAAACGTTTGACGTGGGTGGTGACGGTATGACCGGCTACTCCAGCTATGCTACAGAAAGTATCGCCCTCCGTGGTTATGAGAACAGCTCATTGACTCCATACGGTTCTGAAGGTTATGCCTATACACGTCTCGGACTGGAATTAAGATATCCTTTGATGCTCGAAACAAGTACCAGTATTTATGCGTTAACGTTTGTGGAAGCCGGTAATGCATGGCATGATGTCAATAAGTTCAACCCGTTCGAATTGAAACGTTCAGCCGGTGTCGGTGTCCGCATCTTCCTCCCGATGATTGGTATGATGGGTATCGACTGGGCTTACGGTTTCGACAAAATAATGGGTTCCTCGCAATATGGCGGTAGCCAGTTCCACTTCATCCTGGGACAGGAATTCTAAGCAATGGACAATTGATAATTGACAATTAATGCAGTATCGTTATGAAGAAGAGTTTATTGATCCTTTTTACGCTGTTTGCAGTAAGTATAACAGCCAATGCACAGAAGTTCGCCTTGATTGACATGGAATATATCCTGGAAAATATTCCTGCCTACGAACGTGCCAATGAACAACTGGAGCAAGCCTCCAGACAATGGCAGAGTGAAGTCGAAAAGATTTCCGAAGAAGCCAAGACTCTGTACAAGAACTATCAGTCTCAGATTGCTTCCCTTTCTGAAACACAGAGAGGTAAAAAGGAAGAAGAGATTGTCGCTAAAGAGAAATCAGCAGCCGAACTGCGCCGCAAATACTTCGGTCCGGAAGGCGAACTGTATAAAAAACGTGAAAGTCTGATGCAACCCATTCAAGATGAAATATACAATGCTGTAAAGGAAATTGCGACACAGAACGGATATGCGGTAGTTGTAGACCGTGCTTCCGCATCAAGTATCATTTTTGCCTCGCCGAGTATTGACGTCAGCAATGAAGTACTTGCAAAACTGGGATATTCAAATTAATTTCATACATTTGTTTCAGAATATAGACTGCATTCAAGATTAAAAATAAGCTTGCTTATTTTGTATTGCGTTCAGTTTGCGCTATATTTGCCCCCGACGAATAATCATTCAAATAAATAATAAACATTATGCTTAAAAAAATCGCACTACTCGTAGTTATGTTCGCCCTCCCACTGGGAGCTATGGCGCAAGCTAAATTCGCTCACATGAATTCTCAAGATGTAATCGCTGTTATGCCTGAATTTACCAAAGCCCAAGCTGACTTGGACGCCATGTCTAAAAAATACCAGGATGAAATGCAGCGTACCAACGAAGAATTCCAGAAGAAGTATCAGGAATTCCTGGCACAAGCCGACTCTCTGCCGAAAAACATTGCAGAAAGACGTCAGAAAGAGCTGCAGGATATGGCTCAACGCCAAGAGCAGTTCCAACAAGAAGCTTATCAAAGTATGCAGAAAGCACAGCAAGATGCTATGGCTCCCATCTATCAGAAACTGGACGAAGCCATCCAGGCTGTCGGCAAGGCTGAAGGCGTGGTCTATATCTTCGACTTGGCCCGTACCCCGATACCATTCGTAGGAGCACAGAGCGTTGATGTAACTGCCAAAGTTAAAACGCAATTGGGCATTAAATAATAGAATTATCTATGATAGAGCAAGCGCGGATAGTTTTATCCGCGCTTATTTTTTATACATTACTGAGAAATTTGCATTATCTTTGCATGGTACATAGTCTTTAGAAAGCATGAAACAGACATTACCTTCTGCAGCCGGTCCCATCGGAATATTCGATTCCGGATATGGCGGACTGACCATCCTGAGCAAGATACGGGAAGCCCTTCCCCAATATGATTACATTTATCTGGGCGACAACGCGCGCGCGCCTTACGGAACCCGCTCGTTCGAGATTGTCTATGAGTTCACCTTGCAGGCAGTCACCAAACTGTTCGAGATGGGTTGTCACCTCGTCATTCTGGCATGCAATACAGCTTCGGCAAAAGCTCTGCGCAACATACAAATGAATGATTTGCCTCGCCTCGACCCTATGCGCCGTGTGTTGGGAGTAATTCGCCCAACCGTAGAATGCATAGGGAACATTACCCAAAGCCGCCATGTGGGAGTGCTTGCCACGGCAGGAACCATCAAGTCTGAATCCTATCCGCTGGAAGTGCATAAACTCTTCCCCGACATCAAAGTGAGCGGTGAAGCCTGCCCTCTATGGGTATCCCTCGTAGAAAACAATGAGGCACAAGGTGAGGGTACTGACTACTTCATACGCAAAAACATCGGCAACCTGCTGGCCAAAGACACGCAGATAGACACCGTCATTCTGGGCTGCACGCACTTCCCGTTGCTGCTGCCCAAGATACAGCAATACATGCCCGACGGCATCACGACCGTCACCCAAGGGGAACTGGTGGCAGACAGCCTGAAAGACTATCTTCACCGCCATCCGGAAATGGACAAAAAATGTACCAAAGGTGGAAGATGCGTCTACCGCACCACGGAATCGGAGGAGAAATTCACAGAATCGGCTTCTACTTTCCTGAATGAATCGATAAGAGTTGAGAGGATTGAACTATAAATTCGTCAGCATTAAACATTAAAACAAAAACATTTGTTATATTTGTAAGACAGAAACCTCTAAATTCATACCATCATGAAAGAAGAAGACAAAAGCAAACTCGTTGAGGTGTTCACCGGTTCACCGTGGGAAGCAGAACTCGTAAAGAGCCTGCTGGGAAATAGTGATATTGAAGCTGTAACAAAAGACGGAATGGTAGTAAACGTTGTACTGCCTGCCACTGCGGTAGATGTTTCCGTTCTCGTCAATGAGAAGGACTACGAAGCCGCCATGGAAGTAGTCCGTGAATACGAAAAGAGAGAAAATGGAGATTGATTTCAATAGAATTGCTGTCAAGGTAGGCAGCAATGTTTTGACACGTCGTGACGGCACTCTCGACGTCACCCGCATGTCCGCTTTGGTGGACCAGATAGCCGAGCTGCACAAGGCCGGCATAGAAATAATACTTGTTTCTTCCGGAGCCGTTGCTTCGGGACGTAGTGAAGTGCGCCCCACCAAGAAGTTGGACAGCGTAGACCAGCGCCAGCTCTTTTCCGCTGTAGGGCAGGCCAAACTCATCAACCGCTACTACGAGCTGTTCCGGGAGCATGGCATCCCCGTGGGACAAGTGCTCACAATGAAAGAGAACTTTTCCACCCGCCGCCATTACCTCAACCAGAAAAACTGTATGACCGTAATGCTGGAGAACGGCGTCATTCCTATTGTCAATGAGAACGACACCATCTCCGTGAGCGAACTGATGTTCACCGACAACGATGAGCTGTCCGGCCTGATAGCCTCCATGATGGATGCCCAGGCACTAATCATTCTCAGCAATATAGACGGCATCTACAACGGTTCACCCGCCGACCCGGAGTCTCAAGTCATCCGTGAAATAGAACAAGGCAAAGACCTCTCCTCCTACATACAAACTTCCAAGTCCAGCTTCGGACGCGGCGGCATGCTGACAAAAACCAACATTGCCCGCAAAGTGGCGGATGAGGGCATCACAGTAATCATAGCCAACGGGAAGCGGGACAACATCCTCGTGAAAATAATGAATAATGAAGAATTAAACTATACCCGTTTCATTCCGTCTCCGGAACCGGTATCGAGCATCAAGAAATGGATTGCGCACAGCGAAGGGTTTGCCAAAGGCGAACTGCACATCAATCATTGTGCCACCGAACTGCTCTTCTCGGACAAAGCAGTAAGCATCCTACCGGTAGGCATCACTGACGTTATAGGCGAGTTCGAGAAGGACGACATCGTACGGATTATCGACTTCGGCGGTAAACCCATCGGTGTGGGAAAAGCCAACTGTGACTCCAGCCAGGCACGGGAAACAATGGGAAAACATGGAAAGAAACCCGTAGTGCACTACGACTACCTATATATAGAATAGGCCACAGACGGATACTATCCACGATATTCATACTTGCATATTTATCACTCTATACTCAGTAAGAAAATGAACTTAAACAAAACTTTTGTCGCCGTACAAGATGCCAGCCGTAACATGCTAGCGTTGAGCGACAAAGAAATCAACCAAATATTACTGGCTGTTGCAGACGCTGCCATAAACAAAACAGCCTTCATTCTGAGTGAAAACCAGAAGGATTTGGAACGTATGCCTTCTACCGACCCTAAATACGACCGCCTGAAACTGACAAAAAGCCGTTTGCAGGACATCGCTGCGGACATCCGCAACGTAGCCGCCCTCCCTTCTCCTTTGGGAAAAGTCCTTAAAGAGAACGTATTACCCAACGGATTGAAGATAAAAAGGGTCAGTGTACCTTTCGGTGTCATAGGCATTATCTACGAAGCCCGTCCCAACGTCAGTTTCGATGTATTCTCACTCTGCCTTAAAAGCGGCAATGCCTGTATTCTGAAAGGCGGAAGCGATGCAGACTATTCCAACCGTGCCATAATCAGCGTGATACACGAGGTACTGGAGCATTTCAACGTAGATACACATATCGTGGAACTGCTTCCTGCCGACAGAGAGGCGACTGCCGAACTACTGCATGCCAACGATTATGTAGATTTGATAATTCCGCGCGGCAGCAGCAGCCTGATAAACTTCGTACGCCAGAATGCCACAGTACCGGTTATAGAGACAGGTGCCGGCGTATGCCATACGTTCTTCGACCGCTATGGCGATATAAGCATAGCTCCATCTATCATTGCCAATGCAAAGACACGCCGGGTCAGTGTATGCAACGCTTTGGATTGCCTAATTATCGAAGCCGACAGCCTGGCTAATTTGCCCGACCTATGCCTGCCGCTGCAATCAAGCAATGTAGAGATATTTGCCGATGAACCCGCCTACCACAGTCTGCGTGACAAATATCCCGTCGAGCTGTTGAGACTTGCCACTGAAGACTGCTACGGCAGAGAGTTCCTGGACTACAAGATGGCCATTAAAACCGTGAATTCTTTCCAGGAAGCATTGGCACATATCCGGAAGTACGGTTCCAAACATAGCGAATGCATCATTACGGACGACAAGACACGTGCCGAATGGTTCTGCCGGGAAGTGGACGCCGCTTGCGTATACGTCAATGCACCGACCTCTTTCACCGACGGCGCACAATTCGGACTCGGTGCCGAGATCGGCATCAGCACACAGAAGCTGCACGCCCGCGGTCCGATGGCTCTGGAAGAAATCACCACATACAAATGGATTGTCGAAGGTTCCGGACAGACCAGACCTTGACAGCCGAATAACAAAGATATAGATACACTAAAAAGACTGTAAATATGAAGAACTTTACTTGCGTGCAGGACATCGGTAACCTGAAGTCTGCACTGGACGAAGCATTCGAGATTAAAAAAGACCGTTTCAAATATGTGGAACTGGGACGTAACAAAACGCTGATGATGATTTTCTTCAACTCCAGCCTGCGTACCCGCCTCAGTACACAGAAGGCTGCATTGAATCTGGGCATGAACGTAATTGTACTGGACATCAACCAGGGAGCCTGGAAACTGGAGACAGAGCGTGGTGTCATCATGGACGGTGACAAACCGGAACACTTACTGGAAGCCATTCCCGTGATGGGCTGCTATTGCGACGTCATCGGCGTACGTTCTTTTGCACGCTTCGAAAATAAGGAAGACGATTACAACGAAGTGATACTGGAGCAGTTCATCAAGCATTCCGGCCGGCCGGTATTCTCCATGGAGGCTGCCACACGCCATCCGCTGCAGAGTTTTGCCGACCTGATAACCATTGAGGAATATAAGAAGACGGCACGCCCCAAAGTAGTGATGACATGGGCTCCACATCCGCGTCCATTGCCCCAGGCTGTCCCCAACTCCTTTGCCGAATGGATGAATGCAACTGATTATGACTTTGTGATTACACATCCTGAAGGTTATGAACTCGACCCCAAGTTCGTAGGAAATGCCCGCGTAGAATATGACCAGATGAAAGCTTTTGAAGGAGCCGATTTTGTCTATGCCAAGAACTGGGCGGCCTATACGGGCGACAACTACGGACAAATATTGAGCAAAGACCGCACCTGGACAGTAGGCGAGCGCCAGATGGCCGTTACCAACAATGCCTACTTCATGCACTGCCTGCCGGTTCGACGCAACATGATTGTGACGGATGATGTGATAGAAAGCTCGCAGTCCATCGTAATCCCCGAAGCGGCCAACCGGGAGATTTCAGCAACAGTGGTGCTGAAGAGACTGCTTGAAAGCCTCTAACCAGAGAACAAGACTACTTTATTCTTTTTAGGCGCGGATTACGCGGAAAACGCGGATTCTTTTCTTAAATTTTTCCGTGAAATCCGCGTAATCCGCGCCTAAAAAGAAGTTATAGCAAATGCATTTCAGCTGCACCGCTATTACTTTTCCACTTCCTTGCCCGCTTCTTCCCAACCGATGAAACCTTTGTCAAGGTCATAGATTATATATCCTTTTTTGCTCAGTATGGCAGCGGCCTTTTTACTACGCTTACCACTACGACAATATACAGCAACCGGTTTGTCCTTCTGCAAAGTGGAGTCGGCCATCGTTTCAAACGACTCATCCAGCACATTGATATTGATACTATGGGGCACGTGTCCTTCCGAGTATTCGGCAACAGTACGCACATCCAGAAGCTGCACCTCCGGATTGGCTATCAATGTGGAAAAGTCATCTACCGAAACAGACTTGAACTGTCCCTCCTTCTGCTGGCAGGAAAAGAGGGTGGTAAAAACGAGGCAAAGGCCCGCGAACAATGTCTTCATCGAATATTTCATTTTAGTCAGGGTTATAAACAAAATCGTAAGTCTTGATGTCACCGGAATAAGTGTGCACACTGAAATGAACCATAACCTTCTGTATACCCTCTGCCGCATACTGCCGCAAAGGTACGGAAGCGTAGGCACGCCTGGTATAAGACACCACCTCCTCCTTTGCGTCATGATACAGCGTCAGATATACTTCACTACACCCGGTAGCAGTATCCACAATCACTTCATCCTCAATAAAATGGAACTTATGTTCACCATTCTCCTTGACTATCAGTGTCATATTGAGATAGTCGAGTCCCATCCAGATACCCAGTACATCAGTAGGGTCTGTCTTGACGCCCTCCTCGAACTTGTCGACCGTTTGGGGAACGACAGAAAGAACACCGCTCAAGGCATACAGCACCGCACCGGCAGTTCCATCGGCAGTTACCTCCGAAGCATAATTACTGATGACACGTACCGAGGCGTTTGCCTCTATGTTCGTCTTTGTCTTGTCCTCCACTACCGGCAAGGTTTCCCCTTCATCCGTCACAACAGACCGCAGATAGCCGTCAGCCCCCGAAAAGGCAGTCAAGAATTCCAACTTCACGGAAGGATAATGATAATCATCATCGCCACAACCAGCCAACAGACAGGCCAACAAAGGCAAAAGCCACCAATCACAGTACTTCTTCATGTATTCATTCTTTTATAGCCGCCAGATAATTCTTCAACGGGTTGGCATACATCAGCAGCATTTTTCCGCGCAGAAAGTCCACGTCCTTATTAGGAATGGAGATACGCTCCAACTGTTGTTCTATATAGGCCGTGAAGCGCTGCTTATCCTCGGCAGTGTAATGGTCGGAAAAATCCTCCTTCCCCTCGAGAAGGTCGTGTGCCACATAATTATTGGGATACATCCGGTAGCTGGCATGAATGCGTTTGTCTATCAGTGCAGACATGCGTGCAAAGAGTTCGGGCTTCGGAAGTGAACGGTCCATCTTCGCCAATTCATCATTCATGCAGGCACCCGTCTGGAAATGTACCCGCCCTTTATAGCCGAACAGTCCGGTCTGCATATTCAGCAAGTCGTCAGCCGTCGTTTTCTTATAGCCTTCAATGTCCCGTTTCAGTTGGAACTCCTGCGCTTTCAGGAAGTCGCAAGGGTCGTATTCATAGGAAATGGCAAGCGGAGCTATATTCATTTCCATTAAGCGGTCAATGACGTCGCCTTCACCGCCTATTGCCAGCATCTTCAGCACACTGTCCTGCGTGCGGTCGTTGGAATCCTTGGCACGCCCTTCACGTTGTGCAATCCAGATAGACTGTTTCTTCTCACTGATGGTATAATGCATATAGCGGGACATGCGTGCGGAAGCCTCCAGCATCTGGCGCATGGTCAACGCACGCAGCACGATGAAGGACTTGTTGACACGCACGAATTTCTTAATCCACGGATAGACAAGCAGGTTGTCGCCAATGGCTATCTCTACCGTATCCATACCCTGGTCTACCAAAAGAATGGACAAGAAACCGGAATCGAGAATAATGTCGCGATGATTGGAGATATAGGTATACGCCGCCGACTTGTCTGCCGGCAACGCGGTATGGTCCAAAGTCAATCCATCCGTAGCCTCCTTCGCCAATTTCCACAGAAGCCCATAGCAGAAGGTCTTCTGAAATTCCAGCTTGGTTTTACACGCGCGCATTTTCTGCGACCAGACTTCAAAAGGTACACCAGGCATCACAGTATCCACTGCCTGCCGGAACGCCGCATCGGCAATCAGTTCCTCATAGACTTGAGGAAGTTCCTCATCATGATAAGGACGGATTTCATCAAATTCCACGTTCGCATTCATAATGAATAATGATTAATCCTTAAACTTGTTTTCTATAATATCTGTCATTACATCCTTCATCTCCATTCCGGCAGCACGAACCTGCTGGGGAATAAAGCTGGTGGCAGTCATTCCGGGGGTGGTATTCACCTCCAGCAGATTGATTTTTTCCCCTTCGGTAATGATATAGTCCACACGGATAATGCCGTAGGCCCCGAGTATATCATAAATGGCAGAAGTCAGCGTCTGCACCCGGCGGGTCAAATCGTCCGAGATACGGGCGGGAGTAATCTCGTCAGACGCACCATTATACTTAGCTTCATAATCGAAGTACTCGTTGTAGCTCACCACCTCCGTAATGGGGAACACTACGGACTTGTCTTTTGTTTTGTAACAGCCGCAGGTAATCTCGGTTCCGTCCATAAAGGCCTCCACCACTACTTCCTGCGCTTCCGCAAATGCCTTGGTTATGGCAGGCTGTATCTGCTCTTTCGCCGTCACCTTGGTCACGCCGAAGCTGGAACCTCCCAAGCTGGGCTTAATGAAACAAGGCAGGCCGATTTTCTCCATCACATCTTCATCCGTTACCGACTGTCCGCCGCGCAGCAACAACGATTCGGCAATGCGCACACCGAAACCTTTCAGATACTGGTTGCAGGCAAACTTATCGTACGTGAGCGACGCTGCCAGTACTCCGCAACACGAATAAGGGATGTGGAGCATATCAAAATAGCCCTGCAGACGGCCGTCCTCACCCGGAGTTCCGTGGATGGTGATATAGGCAAAGTCGAATGTCACTTTCTCGCCATCCAGCACGAAGCTGAAGTCATTGCGGTCTACCGGAGCCTTAGCGCCGTCGGGCAGCTGTACATGCCAGTCCAGTCCGTGCATTTCTACAATATATAAGGTATACTTCTCCTTGTCGATGAAGGAGTAAATCCCCTGTGCACTACGCAGGGAGACGTGGAATTCGGAGGTATCTCCTCCGGCTACAATAGCAATCGTGCGTTTCATTCTAATTCTCTGTTACTGATATAGCCTCTCCATTTGTCTATCAGCCGGGTCATGTCATCGGGCAATTCCGAAGTGAAGTACATTTCTTCTCCGGTGACGGGATGCACAAACCCCAGCGTCATGGCATGCAATGCCTGCCGCGGACAAGTGTCGAAGCAGTTGTTTACAAATTGTTTGTATTTGGCAAAATGGGTTCCTTTCAGGATTTCGTGTCCGCCGTAACGTTCGTCGTTGAAAAGTATGTGTCCGATGTGCTTCATGTGCACACGGATTTGATGGGTGCGTCCCGTTTCAAGGATACATTCCACGAGTGTGACGTATCCCAAACGTTCGAGCACCCGGTAATGGGTGACGGCATGCTTTCCCTGGTCGTC
The DNA here is from genome assembly GCF_003602795.1 of Bacteroides sp. AF34-31BH. Lineage (NCBI taxonomy): Bacteria > Pseudomonadati > Bacteroidota > Bacteroidia > Bacteroidales > Bacteroidaceae > Bacteroides > Bacteroides sp. AF34-31BH. The sequence continues at coordinate 414,937 of NZ_QTLV01000003.1, read as the reverse complement.
GGGGAGGACGGTCATCTGCATGCGGTCTCTGGGATTACGACCGATATTGCCGACAACGGTCCCTTCATCCTGTTCCACATTTCCCCAGACCAGCGCCTGGTAACGGCGTTTTGTCGTCTTGTTGAAGAACTGGTTGCCGAGATTCGTCTTGGCATCCGGAGTCTTGGCTATCACCAGCAGGCCGGAGGTGTCCTTGTCGATGCGGTGCACCAGTCCCACATGCGGGTCATTGGCATCATAATCGGGATTATCCTTCATATGCCAGGCTATGGCGTTGACAAGCGTACCGTGATAGTTGCCATGACCGGGGTGCACCACCAGACCGGCAGGTTTGTTCACTACCATCAGATACTTGTCCTCATATACTATATCAAGGGGGATGTCTTCGGGGATGACTTCATTCTCATAGCGTGGACGGTCCATCATCACAGTGATTACATCCATCGGCTTCACCTTATAGCTGCTTTTCACAGCCTTGCCGTTCGCCATCACGAAGCCTGCATCGGCAGCCTTCTGGATGCGATTACGCGAGGAGTTCGTCAAGCGGTCGAACAGATACTTGTCCACCCGCATCATCTCCTGCCCCTTGTCCACCACCACACGGAAGTGTTCATAGAGTTGCGCCTCGTCACCCACCGGCTCTACGTCGTCCAGCTCATCATTATCTATATCATCCGGCAATTCTTCTATCATCACGGCATTTACAATTTGACTATTTACAATTTACGATTGGAGTCAGATGTTTATCAGAACCAGGACTCATCTGCCGCGGAGTCTTCGGACAACACGGGTTCAACGGTACCTCCCACAGAATCCACTCCCAGGGAGTCTGCCTGCAAGGCGCCTCCATCTCCCACCATCAGCGTCAGCACTGCACCGGCGGGCACTTTCTCGCCGATGGAAAGCTGACGGCCCTTATACTTCACGCCATACACCCAGTCCTTCTCTCCCGGAATATACTGTATCTCGGCCAGCTTGAAGCCCGAAGCCAGAATACGCGCTTCCGCCTGCCGCAGCGAACTGTTGTCCGCCACATCGGGTACTATGTGCAGAGGGACTTCAATCGTATTGATTGTAAGATAGATGGTACGTCCTTCCTTTACCTTTTGTCCGGCTGCCGGATTATATTCGAGGATGCAGCCGGCAGGAAGAGTCTTGACATAACTGGAATCCGAAACGATGCAGACCAAGCCGCGGTTACGGAACATTTTCTCGGCTTCCTCCACTCCCATGCCCTTCACATCGGGCACTATCACAGCCTCGCCGTGGCGGGTATATATATCCAGTCCTTTCAGCACTCCGAACAGCAATCCCACTACCACAACGGCCATCGCAAGTATGTTCGCCCAGAAGAACCGGTTCTGCCGGAAAGAGAAAAAATCTTTTATTGTCATAATCGATAATGCATTATTTGGGACAAAGATACAATTTTCACCACATAGTACACGGAGTTGGCAATAGTTTTTTCCGGAGAAGCGGGCACAATACATAAGAAAAGCTGCAAAAGACCAGAATCAGTCTTTTGCAGCTCCCTTATTTCTTTAATACGAACGAGAACGACTATTATGCCTTTACTCCGTTGTATTCGTCAGAAACAGTCAGTTTCTTTCTGCCTTTAGCACGACGTGCTGCCAATACTCTGCGGCCGTTTGCTGTAGCCATTCTCTCACGGAAACCGTGTTTGTTCTTTCTCTTTCTGTTCGAGGGTTGAAATGTTCTTTTCATTACTGTATCTTGTTTTATGTTATTATTCTCACGAATTCGGGCTGCAAAAATAGATACTTTTTTCAAATAAACCAAGAGATAACTCATTTTCTCTCAAAAGTTTTTGTGTTTTTTACCGAATTCCATTACTTTTGCACCCGCAAACCAGCACTAACGAAGTAAATACCAATATAATAATATTAAAGACTATAAGTATGATTAATGCCCAAGACATTAAAATCGGAACTTGCATCCGTATGGACGGCAAGCTGTATTTCTGTATCGACTTCCTGCATGTAAAGCCGGGAAAAGGTAATACTTTCATGCGCACCAAGCTGAAAGACGTGGTGAACGGTTACGTTCTGGAACGCCGTTTCAACATCGGTGAGAAACTGGAAGACGTACGTGTAGAACGTCGTCCCCACCAATACCTCTATCATGACGGTGACAACTACCAATTCATGAACCAGGAGACTTTTGACCAAATTCCCATCGCCCACGACCTCATCAACGGTGTTGACTTCTTGCTCGAAGGAATGATAGTAGACGTGGTATCAGACGCTTCCACAGAAACCGTGCTCTATGCCGACGTGCCCATCAAGGTTCAGCAGAAGATTACCTATACGGAACCGGGACTGAAAGGCGACACAGCCACCAACACGCTGAAGCCCGCCACAGTAGAATCCGGCGCCACAGTCCGCGTCCCCTTGTTCATCAACGAAGGCGAGACTATCGAAATCGATACGCGCGACGGTTCTTACGTAAGCCGCGTAAAAGCATAAGCCCTTTTGGAAATCAGGCAAATGCCCTTTTCATATCATCCCCGGTGCTCCACTTGGCATCCGGGGATTTTTCTTTCCATTTATTCATCTGCAAAGCTTAAATGATATATCTTTGCGGAGATAACCAAAACATAGAGCCATACCCATGAGATACTCCGTCATCATCCCCGTATACAACCGCCCCGATGAGGTAGACGAACTGCTGCAAAGCCTGACGCGGCAAAGTTTCAAGGATTTTGAAGTGATTGTGGTGGAGGACGGCTCCTCCATCCCCTGCAAGCCGGTCACAGAGAAGTATCAGGAACTATTGGACGTGCATTACTATGACAAGCCCAACTCCGGCCCCGGGCAGACCCGTAACTACGGGGTGGAACGAAGCAAGGGCGAATACCTGATAATACTGGATTCGGACTGCATCCTGCCCGAAGGTTATTTCCTTGCTGTGGAAGAAGAGCTGCAGCACGAAGCCGCCGATGCCTTCGGAGGCCCCGACCGCGCGCACGAATCATTCACAAACATACAGAAAGCCATCAACTACTCCATGACCTCCTTCTTCACCACCGGCGGTATCCGTGGGGGGAAGAAGAAGATGGACAAGTTCTATCCGCGCAGCTTCAACATGGGTGTGCGGCGGGAAGTGTACCAAGCCCTGGGCGGATTCTCGCGGATGCGCTTCGGGGAGGACATCGACTTCAGCATCCGAATCTTCAAGGGAGGATATACATGCCGGCTGTTCCCCGGTGCCTGGGTATACCACAAGCGACGGACAGACTTCCGAAAATTCTTCAAGCAGGTACACAATTCCGGGATTGCCCGCATCAATCTGTACAAGAAGTATCCGGAATCACTGAAGCTCGTCCACCTGCTGCCGGCCGCATTTACCCTGGGAGTGGCCATATTCCTGCTGGGAACGCTCTTCTGTCCGTACAGCCTGCTGCCCATCGCTCTTTATGCGCTTCTGGTATGCATCGATTCCACTATCCGGAACCGTAGCCTCAGCATCGGGCTCTACTCCGTTGCCGCCTCCTTCATCCAGCTCATCGGATACGGGACGGGGTTCCTGCGCGCCTGGTGGAACCGCTGCATACTTGGCAAGGACGAGTTCGAGGCGTTCAAAAAGAACTTTTACAAATAAGGAGGATTAGGGGTTAAGGATTAGGGATGATATGGAGAAACTGAATATCAACCAGTGGGCTGCAGAGGACCGCCCGCGGGAAAAGATGATGCAGAAAGGAGCGGAAGCCTTGAGCGATGCCGAACTGCTAGCCATCCTCATCGGCTCCGGCAATACGGAAGAAACCGCCGTGACACTGATGCAGCGCATACTCGCCGCCTGCGGCAACGACCTCAACCGCCTGGGCAAATGGGAGGTGCGGGATTTCTCCCGATTCAAAGGCATGGGCCCCGCCAAAAGCATCACCGTCATGGCATCCCTGGAACTGGGCAAACGCCGCAAGCTGCAGGAACGCTCCGGACGTACCGCCATCCGCTCTTCCGCCGACATCTACGAGCTGTTCCATCCCCTGCTCTGCGACCTTGCCACAGAAGAATTCTGGGTACTGCTTATGAACCACGCCGCCAAAGTGATAGACAAGGTACGCATCAGCCGCGGCGGCATCGACCAGACCACCGCCGACGTGCGCAGCATCCTGCGCGAAGCCCTGCTGCAACGCGCCACACAGATAGCCCTTATCCACAACCATCCCTCCGGCAACCCGCACCCCAGTAACGACGACCAGCGGCTGACGGAACTCGTGAGGAAAGCCGCCCAAACCATGAACATACACCTGACCGACCACGTCATCGTCACGGACGGAAGCCATTACAGCTTCAACGACGAAGGATTGCTATAAATAATCCAAGTTACGGACATACTATACGAAAGACAAAAGCGGTCATAACACTAACTATCAGCACATTGTATTTACCTGCTATTTACCAGCCAATGTAAAAGCCGTTACCGCGGTATGTAAAAGCCGTTACCCTATATTGTAACGCCCTTTACCCCATATTGTAAAGACCTTTACCGCCTATTGTAAAAGGAGTTTCCCCAGGGGTAAAGGGAGTTCCCCCAGCGGGTGAAGCGTGTTTCCCCACCGTCAAACCCTTTCTGAAGTAATGAAAAGGAGGGCGTTCCTTTGCATTTTCAATTAAATTCCATAGCTTTGTTCTTTGAAAACCTATATATAAAACCCTACGAATATGACCAAATTTGAAATAGAAGAGAAAATAGTCTCCATGCTCAAGACCGTATTCGACCCGGAAATACCGGTAAATGTATACGACCTGGGACTGATTTACAAAATAGACGTCTCCGACCAGGGAGAAGCCTCCATCGACATGACGCTGACTGCCCCCAACTGTCCGGCAGCCGACTTCATCATGGAAGATGTGCGCCAGAAGGTGGAATCCATCGACGGCGTAACCTCCGCCACCATCAATCTCGTTTTCGAACCCGAGTGGGACAAGGACATGATGAGCGAAGAAGCGAAACTGGAGCTGGGATTCCTTTAAATCAGTTGAAAGTTCAAAGTTGAAAATGGAAAGTTGAAAATGAAGAATGTATATTTCCTCTCGGATGCTCACCTGGGCTCACGAGCCATCGAACACGGACGAACCCAAGAACGGAGGCTGGTCAACTTCTTGGACAGCATCAAGCACAAGGCATCGGCCGTATACCTGCTGGGAGACATGTTCGACTTCTGGTACGAATTCCGTACCGTAGTGCCCAAAGGATACACCCGCTTTCTGGGCAAGCTGTCCGAACTGACCGACCTGGGAGTAGAAGTCCACTTTTTCACGGGAAACCATGACCTTTGGTGCGGCGACTATCTGACCAAGGAGTGCGGCGTCATGATACACCGCGAACCGCTGACCACCGAAATCTTCGGAAAAGAGTTCTACCTTGCCCACGGTGACGGGCTGGGCGACCCGGACAAGAAGTTCAAGATGCTGCGCGCCATGTTCCGCAGCCGTACCCTACAGACGCTGTTCTCTGCCCTGCACCCCCGCTGGAGCATGGAGCTGGGACTGAACTGGGCCAAGCACAGCCGCTTGAAACGCATAGACGGGAAAGAGCCCGCATACATGGGAGAAAACAACGAATACCTGGTGCTCTACACCAAGGAATACCTGAAAAGCCATCCCAACATCAACTACTTCATCTACGGTCACCGCCACATCGAACTGGACCTGATGCTGAGCAGTACCGCCCGCATCCTCATCCTCGGCGACTGGATAAACTACTTCTCGTACGCCGTCTTTGACGGCGAGAACCTCTTCCTTGAGAATTTTGTGGAGGGAGAGACGAAGCTATAACCCGCATTGCCAAACTGTTAACCATCATACCATTACCACCCATGAAACCTTTAAGACTGAAAAACATGATTGCCGGATGCCTGCTCGCAGCAGGAGCATTGCCGGTATGGGGACAATCCGGCGCCCCGACACTTGTCATCCGCATTGACGATCTCGGTGCCCTGCATTCCGTCAACGAAGCCTGCATCCAGACCTACCGCTCGGGTATTGCCCGCAGCGTGGAAGTGATGCCCGTAGCAGCCTGGTATCCGGAAGCCATCAAGATGCTGAAAGAAAATCCGGGACTGGACGTCGGCCTGCACCTCGTCATCACCAGCGAGTGGGAGAACGTGAAGTGGCGTCCGCTGACCCACTGCCCCAGCCTGACGGACGAGAACGGCTATTTCTACCCGATGATGTTCCCTAACCCCGCCTATCCGGGACAGTCCATCATGGAGCAGAAATGGGACATCAAGGAGATAGAGCAGGAGTTCCGCGCACAGATAGAGACGACGCTGAAAAGCATTCCGCAACTCAGCCATCTGTCCGGACACATGCTCTCCACCGGTTTCAGCAAAGAAGTGAACGAGCTGGTACAACGGCTCGCCAAAGAATACAACCTGCCGTCCATCGACCGCATGGACTCCTCCAAGGACTACCGGTTTACCTACATCGGGTACGACGGCCCCAAAAGAACCGCCGAAGAAAAAGAGGCCAGCTTCATCAAGGCATTGGACAAGTTGCAACCGGGCCAGCGCTACCTTTTCTTAGACCACCCGGCACTGGACAACGATGAAATGAAAACCGTCTTCCACATCGGATATGAGGACGTGGCGCTGGACCGCCAGGGAGTGACCGACCTGCTGACAAGCCCCCGCGTCCGGAAAGCCATTGAGGACAAAGGCATAAAGCTGATTTCCATCAACCAACTGACCAAGGGCCTGCCCCGCGCCGCCGCTACTCCGAAGCTGGACAAGGCCATGAACAGATATCTGGATGCCGTAAAGAAAGCCGGACAAGACCTGCACAGTATCATGATTGTGCAACACGGCAATGTCATTGCCGAAGAATGGATGGGCGAAGGGAAAGAGGATGAGCCTCACATCCTGAACTCCGTCAGCAAGACATTCACCGCCACCGCCGTGGGACTTGCCGCCTCCGAAGGCAGGCTGAAGCTGACGGACAAGGTCATCTCCTTCTTCCCCGACAAGCTTCCGGCAACCGTCAGCGAAAATCTGGCAGCCATGACCGTACGCGACCTGCTGACCATGAACTGCGGGCACGACACCGACCCCACCGGAACGGTACGCAAAAAGGCGGACGCCGATTGGGTGCAGGAGTTCCTTGCCTTCCCCGTGGAGCACAAGCCCGGTACCTTCTACACCTACAACAGCCTGGGAACCTACATGCTCTCAGCCATCGTACAGAAAGTGACGGGCGAGAAAGTGGTGGATTATCTCTATCCCCGTCTGTTCCGCCCGCTTGGCATCGTCAACGCCCGGTGGCAGGAAAGCCCGCAAGGCATCAATACCGGAGGCTGGGGATTGTACCTCAAAACGGAAGACCTTGCCAAGATGGGACAACTGTTCCTGCAGAAAGGAAACTGGAACGGACAGCAGATTCTGCCCGAAGAATGGGTAAAGGAGGCATCTGCCTGCCAAGTGCCCTCACTGCCCGCCGGCATGAAACCGGAGATGCTGAAGAAAGCGAAGATGAGCGCCAAGACAAGCGACTGGCTGCAGGGCTACGGCTACCAGATGTGGCGCTGCCGCCACAACGCCTACCGTGCCGATGGTGCCAACGGACAATACATACTGGTGTTGCCGGACAAGGATGCCGTCATTGCCGTCACCGCCAACATCCCCGACATGCAGGCAGAGCTGAATCTAATATGGAAGTACCTGCTGCCCGCGCTATAAAACGTTTATTCTTATAAATGATTACGAAAAAGTGAAGGTTACCGGAACTTTTTCCCGGCATGGTTGTAGTAACATCATAACATTAAAAACATTAGCGTTATGGATGATATGATTTACAGAAACGACCCGATTGCCGAAGAGAACATAGACCCGCACGGACGTCCGGCAACGGATGAATTCGAGGAATGGAGCGAAGAGGTCTCCGAACGGACAGATACCGGATACAAGGACCAGAAAGTAAAATCCGCCAAGGAACGGGAGAAACGTATCCGGGAGATGGATGAAATTATAAAGAAGGACCTTAAGGAATAATCACCACAGATAGCACAGATTCTCACAGATTAGTCTCTTATACTTGATTTCAGAGCTTCCAATCTGTGAGAATCCGTGTAATCTGTGGTGACTGTCTATTATTTGTATCCGCCAGCCTTGGCTATGCGTTTCGGGATTTCCGTGTTGTCCATCTTACCCACGAACAGCTTGGAGCCTGCACCTACTGCGAATACCGGCACATATCCGGCTGTATGGCCACCGCTGGTCCAGCCTACCATGGCAATCTGGCTCATTACCTTCTTGGCGGCAACGGCCAGGGGCTCAGTCTTGGCATAAAGACTTTCCTCAAACACTACATGCTTGTTCACAAATGATTCTTCGTAAGCATCACGCAGCATCTTCTCCTGCTCCCAGCTCACCGGCAGCTCTTTCCAGAAACCCATCTTTTCTGCCAGGAATTCCTTCATTTCCGGCCAGTTGATAACCTTGCGCATCTTGCGTAAATCCGTGATGGAACGTGAAAGGATATCCTGAGACTGCTTCTGCTTGGCAAGGGCTTTCAGTTGAAGCTCGTACTTACCGGTACCCAGCCCCAGACCGCCGGTTTCATGGTCGGCAGTTACCACAATCAGCGTTTCTTTGGGATGCTTCTTATAGAAGTCGTAAGCCACCTTGATGGCGTTGTCCATATCCACCACTTCCTCAAAGACTGTGGCGGGGTCGTTTCCGTGGCAGGCCCAGTCAATCTTTCCACCTTCAACCATCAGGAAGAAACCCTTGTTACTGCCTTTGGTCAAGAAAGAGATGGCGCTTTCGGTAATTTCGGCCAGTGTCAGGTCGCCTTCCTGGCGGTCGATGGCATAGGGCAGACAAGAAGGCTCTGCCCCTTCTTTCTGGATAAGAATCATCTTGTCCGCCTGGGCAGACTTCGACTTGTATTCGTCAAGGCCTCTTGCAACGGTATAGCCGGCTTCTTCAAAGATAGGGAAGATGCTCGGAGCCTCTTTCTTGTCGGCAGTAGTAGTCGGTTTCAAGAAACCACCGCCTGCATAGAAGTCGAAACCGGCTTTCGGCAGGTCGAGGGCTATCTCGTAATACATACCACGGTCCGGCTGGTGGGCATAGAATGCAGCGGGAGTAGCATGGTCTACGCTGACGCTGGTAGTTACCCCAACTTTCTTACCGGACTTTTTGGCTCTCTCGGCCACACTCTGGAGCACACTCTTGTTATCGTCCATACCGATGGCGCCGTTATAGGTCTTTGCACCGGTAGCCAGGGCCGTTCCGGCAGCAGAAGAGTCAGTCACCGAGTTGGTGGCAGAAAAGGTAGTTGCCATGCTGGCAACCGGGAAAGAAGTGAACAGCAAAGGCTTTACACCGATGCGCCCTTCTTGTTCGGCCAGATACATCTCCGTACCGTTCACCTGGTTCACACCCATTCCATCACCGATGAAATAAAACACGTACTTCGCCTGCTGGGCATAGGCCATGCCGCTGGTCAGCAGTACAAAGAACAACACATACATTAATCGTTTCATAAGCAGTTCTTATTTAAAGTTATTCGGAAAATTGCCTTTATTGTTTTTAACCGAGTAACAAAGATAGGTATTTTAAAGGATTCGGAAAACATTTCGCCCCTACAAATACATTACATATTTGCAGGGGCGAAACCACATCCGGACTCCGGGAAGCCGGAACCGGGAAATATTACAGCGATATTACTTCTTCAGAATATCCATCGTGTCCGAAGCAATCATCAGTTCCTCGTCAGTGGGGATTACCACCACCTTCACCTGAGAATCTTCGGTAGAGATAACCATTTCTTCACCGCGTACTTTGTTCTTCTCGGCATCCAGCTTTATGCCCATGAATTCCAGGCCTTCACATGCACCCCAGCGGGCACTTGCCTGATTCTCGCCGACACCACCGGTAAATACCACGATATCCACACCACCCAAAGCAGCAGCATAGGCACCGATATATTTCTTGATGCGGTAGAAGTACATTTCTTCAGCCAGAACAGCCTTCGGATTGCCGGCAGCTACGGCATTTTCCAGGTCGCGCATGTCACTGGATTCACCGAAGATACCCAGCACACCGCTCTTCTTGTTCAACAGGTTGGAGATGCCGTTGGCATCCAGACCCTCTTTCTCCATGATGAAGGAAACGGCACCGGCATCAATATCACCACTGCGGGTACCCATCATCAGACCTTCCAGCGGGGTCAAGCCCATGCTGGTGTCTACACACTTACCGTCCTTGATGGCAGTAATGGAACCACCGTTGCCAATGTGGCAAGTGATGATTTTCTTTCCTTCCGGCTCTACACCCAGGAACTCGCAGACGCGCTGCGATACGTAGCGGTGTGAGGTTCCGTGGAAACCATAACGGCGTACGCCGTACTTTTCATAAAGTTCGTAAGGCACGGCATACAGATAGGCATGCTTCGGCATGGTCTGATGGAAAGCCGTATCGAACACACCAATCTGCGGAACATTAGGCAGAATGGCAGATATTGCATTTACCCCCTTCAGGTTAGCAGGATTGTGGAGCGGAGCCAGGTCGTTGCAGGCAGTGAAGGCGGCAAGCACTTCCGGCGTCAGCCGTACAGACTCGCTGAACTTTTCGCCTCCATGCACCATACGGTGACCTACGGCATTGATTTCGTCCAAAGACTTGATGGCTCCATATTCAGGGCTTGTCAAAGTGTTCAGGATAAATTCCACACCTACGGTATGCTCTGGAATGTCCCTCTCAAGAACTTTCTTCTCGCCACTGGGCAAGGTGAACTTCAGGAAAGAGTCCTTCAAACCAATTTTTTCGATACCACCCTGGGCGATAACTTCTTTCCGGTCCATATCAAACAATTTGTATTTGATGGACGAGCTACCGCAGTTCAATACTAAGATTTTCATACTATATATCAGATTTAAAAGTTATTCAGCATTCTTTTTGGCAGCAATGGCCTGGTTGGCAGTGATGGCAATCATGCGGTACACATCCTCGATGGAGCAACCGCGTGAAAGGTCGTTCACCGGACGGGCGATACCTTGCAGGATAGGTCCTACGGCATCAGCATGTCCCAGACGTTGCACCAGTTTGTAGGAGATGTTGCCCACTTCGAGGCTGGGGACAACCAATACGTTAGCATGTCCGGCGATAGAAGAACCCGGAGCCTTGCTTGCACCTACTTCCGGCACCAAAGCTGCATCGGCCTGCAACTCACCGTCGATGGCAATATCGGGAGCCATCTCCTTGGCAATCTTCAATGCCTCAACCACTTTATCCACCACTTCGTGCTTGGCAGAGCCCTTGGTAGAGAAGCTCAGCATGGCAACTTTCGGGTCGAGACCGGCAACTGCCTGGGCTGTACGCGCCGTACATACGGCAATCTGTGCCAATTGTTCTGCATCGGGCACCGGAGTCACAGCCACGTCACCCATCACCAGGATACCGTTCTTTCCATATTCAGGAGCATGTGTCAGCAGCAGCATGGCACCCGAAACGCAAGTGATGCCCGGGGAAGTCTTGATAATCTGCAAAGCAGGGCGAAGTACATTACCCGTAGTGTTGCGTGCACCTGCCAACTGGCCGTCAGCGTCGCCGTTCTTTATAATCAGGCAGCCCAGATAAAGCGGATCGACAACCAACTTGCGAGCCTCTTCGATGGTCATGCCTTTCTTTTTGCGGAGCTCGCAAAGCAGTTGGGCATATTCTTCTTTCTTAGGATGGTCTTCCGGGTCGATAATGGTAGCCTTGTTTATATTTCCCAGCCCCCACTCTTTGGCACAAGCCTCTATCTCGGCAGGTTTTCCAAGGATAATCAAGTCGGCTACTCCGTCAGTCAAGATTTGATTGGCAGCTTTCAGTGTACGCTCTTCCGTACCCTCGGGAAGAACAATTCGTTGGCGGTTTGCTTTGGCACGCTCAACAATTTCGTTAATTAATCTTTGCATGATATTTTAATTGTCTATTAAGAATCGGCAGTATGTGTTATTCACGCCGCAAAAGTACACAATTTTGCAATATCTACATTGCAAACATCGGTCTTTTTACCGTTCAGACCATAATTATTATAATATTTAACATTAGGTATTCCCAGCATTCATGTGTACGCACACGTGCCCCTCTGCAACAAACAATTACCCGTCCGGCAGGAACAACCCGCCCGACTCTACAAACGACATAAAAAAAATCAGGATACAACGATAACAAGCAATACATAGAATACCTACCTTTGCAGCGTTTTCAACGTATAACAATAGGTATTATAATAATATGATTCGTCAATGCGCCATCCTTTTCGGATGCTTAGCTTTGGGTGAACTGATTGTTTTCTTTACGGGTATCAAGTTACCTTCCAGCATCATCGGTATGCTGTTGCTCACCCTATTCTTGAAATTGGGTTGGATTAAACTGCACTGGGTGCAGGGTATGTCCGACTTCCTGGTTGCCAACCTGGGCTTCTTCTTCGTACCGCCCGGTGTAGCTCTCATGCTTTACTTCGATGTCATCGCCTCCGAGTTCTGGCCGATAGTGACCGCTTCCATAATCAGCACCCTGCTGGTGATTGTAGTCACCGGATGGGTTCATCAACTAACACGTAAAATCAAATGAACTTTTTAGAAAACGAATTTTTCCTATTGGCTGTCACCTTCGGGATTTTCTTTCTGGCCAAACTCCTGCAGAAAAAGACCGGCATCATGTTGCTGAACCCCATCCTGCTGACAATTGCCATCCTCATTGTCTTCCTGAAGATGACACATATCAGTTATGAGACCTACAATGAAGGAGGACATCTGATAGAATTCTGGCTGAAACCCGCTGTTGTGGCCCTGGGAGTCCCCCTATACCTCCAATTGGAAACGATTAAGAAACAGCTGCTCCCCATCATGCTGTCACAACTTGCCGGCTGCATTGTGGGAGTTATCTCTGTCGTGCTGATAGCTAAATTGATGGGGGCTTCCGACGAGATTATCTACTCCCTGGCGCCCAAGTCGGTCACTACGCCGATAGCCATGGAAGTAACCAAGTCGCTGGGCGGCATTCCCTCACTTACCGCCGCCGTAGTGGTCTGTGTAGGCTTGCTGGGAGGAATACTGGGCTTCAAGACCATGAAACTGACCCACATCGGCAGTCCTATGGCACAAGGCCTTTCCTTGGGAGCCGCCGCCCACGCGGTAGGAACTTCCACAGCCATGGATATCAGCCGCAAATACGGCGCATTCGCCAGCCTCGGCCTGACCCTGAACGGTATTTTCACTGCATTGCTGACCCCAACTATTCTGCGATTATTAGGGCTACTCTAACAAAATCTTCTTATTTTTGTTATCTATAATCATAACCAACTAAAAACAACGTATGATTTCATTTAAAGATATCGAATTACAAGACAAAGAACTGATTACTTCCTATACACAGAACAGTCCGCGACGGAATTGTGACCTCTCATTCTCCAACCTATGCAGCTGGCGTTTTCTATACAATACAAAGTTTGCCATCATGGACGGCTTCCTCCTGCTGAAATTCTGGGCAAACGACGAACTGGTGTACATGATGCCGATAGGTAACGGAGATTTGACAAAAGTACTGGACGCACTGGTCGAAGACGCACACCGGGAAGGGGAACCTTTCTGCCTGCTGGGAATATGTTCGGGCATGTGTTCGGAACTGGAAGCCTTCATGCCCGGAAAATTCCAGTTCACAGCAGACCGGGACTATGCCGATTACCTCTATCTGCGTACAGACCTCGCCACGCTTGCCGGAAAGAAATTCCAGTCCAAACGGAATCATGTCAACAAATTCAAACGCACCTATAATTACGAATATACTCCCATCACTCCCGACCGCATCCAGGAATGTCTGGACCTGGAAGCCGAATGGTGTAAGGCCAACAATTGCGACCAGCATGAAGGAACGGGCAACGAACGTCGCGCACTGGTCTACGCCCTCCACAATTTTGAAGAACTGGGATTGACCGGAGGCATCCTGCATGTAGACGGCAAAATTGCCGCCTTCACTTTCGGAATGCCCATCAACCAAGATACCTTCGGAGTACATGTGGAAAAGGCCGACACCAGCATAGACGGAGCGTACGCAATGATTAACTATGAATTTGCCAACCATATCCCCGAACAATATGTCTACCTCAACCGTGAAGAGGATTTGGGTATTGAAGGATTGCGCAAGGCCAAACTTTCGTACCAGCCTGCCATTATTCTGGAAAAATACGTGGCATGCCTGAAAGATGAACCGGTGGAAGCTATCAAATGGTGAGAGTAAGGATTAGAGATTAAGGATTAAAAGGATAAGGGATTGATGATACGGGAAAAGGTAAAGAACTTATGGAAGCTCTGTTTCAATGATAGCGAGGAATTTACTGAACTGTATTTTCGGCTCCGCTACAACAATGATATCAATATTGCCATCCAAAGCGGCGAAGAAGTGATTGCCGCCCTACAGATGTTGCCTTATCCTATGACGTTCGAAGGAGAAGATATTCATACGGCCTATATATCCGGTGCCTGCACACACCCTGATTACCGTAACCGGGGCGTAATGCACGAGCTGTTATCACAAGCCTTTGCACGGATGCTACACAATAATGTCGCCTTATCCACCCTGATACCGGCAGAACCGTGGCTGTTCGACTACTATGGCCGCAGCGGTTATGCCCCCGTATTCCGCTATGCCGAAGAGACCTTTATCGCTTCCGGTACACCGACAGCCGATACGGGCCTTACTTTGGAAATGTCTGCCGAATATACTGAAAAAAGATATGAATATCTCGACCGGAAATTGCGGGAGCGCCCTTGCTGCATCCAGCATACGGAAGAGGATTTCCAGGTTATTATTGCCGATTTACAACTGGGACAGGGCTTCGTTTGCACATTGAGCAATGGGGAGGAAATCACGGCTTTGGCCATTACCTATCCGATAGGGAAAGCCAACTGGCGCATTGGAGAAATCGTGTCGGATACTCCCGCAACAAAAACTTTACTGCTTCAACATATCTGCCAAAGCTTGAATCTCCCGTCCATCCGGGTTCTCACTCCTCCCGCTACCGGTGAAAGCCAACTTTTGGGCATGGCACGCATCATCAATGCCAAAACCATGCTGCAACTCTATGCTACGGCCCATCCGGAACTGGAACTCAGCATTCATCTTACCGATGAGCAGGTCAGTGCCAATAACGGCTACTACTACCTGAACAATGGTAAATATATGACTAGTGCCAAGCGTCTGCCGGGCAGCCACTTGGCACTTACAATCGGTGAGCTCACCGAAAAAATATTTGCAACATCAAGCCCATATATGAGCCTGATGTTGAACTAGCATTATAATCCGCTGAAGTCGACTCCCTCAAATACCAGCGAAGGAATCTGCCATGAACGGTTCGGTTGAGGGTCATTGCCCACAGCAACCAAGGAATTCCATAAAGTAACCATGTTACCCGTCACATTCATTTCGTTGACGGGCTGTGTCAGCTTGCCGTCTTCAATAAGGAAACCCTCTATACCATAAGAGAAGTCACCGGTACTGCTATTGCTGTTACCGCCATTGAAGCCCGTAACCAAGATGCCTTGTTTAATATCTGCAACCAATCCGTTCAGGTCCTTATCGCCCGGTGTCAGAATTAGACGTGAAGGTGCACTGATAGTAGGAGCTATATCCATCTTCTTACCATTGTAGGTATCGATGAAATAAGTTTTCAGCACGCCTTTGTCAAAAACAGTGCGGGGTTCGGTAGCCACACCCTCATTATCGAAATAGCGTGAACCGTTTGCACCGATAGCATGCGGCTCGTCACGCAACGTGAAGAGGTCGGAAGCCACTTTCGTATCCAGCTTATCCATCAGGAAGGAGTTCTTTTGTTGCAAAGCACTGCCATACAATGCACTTAGCATCGGACTGAGCAGGTTTCCCACATTCATAGGGTCAACCACCATTGTATATTTACCCGACTTTGCTTTCTTCTGTCCCAGCTTGCGCAATACGCGTTCCAATGCCTTGGCACCGATTCCCGTCTTCGTCAATTTATCATAGAACAGAGCCGAGTCGTACCAGTAATCCTGAGGGCGAGCTTCGCCCTCTCCCTTAATGGATACACTGGCTGAGACAGAGAACCAGGTACTCTTCGACTCGCCTTCAAATCCGTTGCTTATCAAACGATAGGAAGAACCCTCGCCATCACTATAAGAAGAATCAACCGAAATGATACGCTCATCCTTGCCCAATACCTCCTCTGCAGCAGCACGTGCAATCGCCACTTTATCATCCGGGTTGACTTCATAGAGTTTCTTGTCAAAAAGCTGCAAGTCAGGCTTGCCTCCTTTATAGTAGCGTGCAGGGTCGGCCAGCATACGCGACTCATCCACCGCCAGATAGCGGGTAGACTCTATACCATTCGTGATAAGAGTTTCCAATTCTTTCTTATCCAGCCGATTGGTGGAAAAAGAGCCGAAACGTCCGTCCACATAAAGATTCAATCCCAAACCATTCTCCGTAGACTGCTGCAAACGGTCCATTTTGCCGTCACGCAGTTCAAAAGAAGAATTAGAATTTGTATATAGCACCAGTTTGGCTGCCTGGCAACCGTTCTTCAAGGCATATTCCATTGCCCATTGTGCCAATTTCTTATTGTCGTCTGTAATCATGTCTTTAATTGATAGTTGATAATTAACTTTCTCCTCCTACAGTCAGCTTGCTGACTAGTGCCGATGGCATACCGCAGGTAACGGGACAAGACTGACCGTCTTTACCACAGGTCCAAGTACCGTTGTCAATCTTATCGTTATTTGCCACCATCGTGATGTCAGCCAATGCTTTCGGACCATTACCGATGATATTTATATCCTTGACGGGCTGCGTCAACTTGCCATCCTCAATCAAGTAACCCGACTTCACAAAGAAGGTAAAGTCTCCGGCACCGATTTGCACCTGGCCATTGGTAAACTGGTCACAATAGATACCTTTCTTCACGGTGGAGATAATGTCCGCTTCCTTCATATTGCCGGCTTCCATATAAGTGGCACGCATACGGGGGATAGGAGTATTACGGAAAGTATCGCGACGTCCGTTTCCAGTAGGAGCCACCCCATAATGCTTGGCACTGATGCGGTCGTGCAGATAACTGGTCAGGATACCTTCCTTCACGATATAGGTTTTCTGGCCTTCCACACCCTCATCGTCGAAATTCACGGCTCCACGATTGAAAGCGATGGTACCGTCATCCACCACGTTGATATGCTCATCGCACACCTTCTTTCCCAAAAGGTCGCAGAAAATGGAAGTACGTTTACGGTTGAAGTCAGCCTCAAAAGCATGTCCTATGGCTTCGTGCAACAAGATACCCGAACCGCCAGCCCCCATCACGACGGGCATTTCGCCACCTTTGGGTTTCACAGCCTTGAACAAGATAGCAGTCTTATCCACCGCCTCACGTGCAATAATATCCACGATGTCATCCGTCATGAATTCAAAACCCTTGCGGTAAGAACGACCGGCATAACCGTTCTCCATCTTTCCATTCTCTTCCATGATACAGACTGCCATAAAAGAAACCATCGGACGGTAGTCGTAGTAGCTCACGCCCTCGGAATTACAGAACAGCACGTGCGATGTACTGTCAGAAAGAGAAGCCTGCACCTTACGTACACGATTGTCCAAAGAGAAAATCTTTTCGTTCAGCTTTTCTAAATAAGGTATTTTTGCCTTGACACTCACGTCCTCCCAAGGTTCAGTGACGGCATAGCGGCTTTTGGTAATTGTCTTTTCCGTCAGTCCTACAGATTTTCCGGCCTTGCCCGAAGAGGCGATACGGGCAGCAGTACGTGCAGCACGCAGCATTTCTTCCATAGTTACCCCTTCCACATAAGCATACCCCGTCTGGTCGCCTGCCAATACGCGTACGCCCATACCGAAGTCAATGTTAGCTCCACAGTTGTTTACTTTGCCGTCCATCAGAACCACACTGTTGTTGAATGTGTGTTCAAAATAAAGGTCGGCATAATCGCCGCCTTTTTCCAGAGCGGCAGCCATCACTTTCTTCAAGTCAGCCTCCGTCACACCGAAGTGAACCATTGCCGAAGCTACGGCAGACTGATTATCTGCTCCTCCTAAAGCTCCGCGTACTGACGCAGGCATAGCCAACGAGGGTACTGCCAGCGAACCTAACATCGCCAGACTTCCCGTCCGTAAGAAATTTCGTCTATCCATCCTTTTCAGTTATTAGTTATAAGATATTGTTTTTTATATCATAGTTATATGACGTAAAAATAGGAGATTTTGTCACACCTTAGCTTTCCTTTGTTAACAAACTTTCCAATTCCTCTGCATTCAGACGCAGATAGAATTGTCCTTTGTAAGCCACTGAAATACCTCCGGTCTCCTCCGATACAATGATGGCATGCGCATCAGACACCTGGGAAATCCCCATGGCAGCACGATGCCTCAGCCCCAGTTCCTTAGGAATGTCCAGATTATGGGAAACAGGCAGGATACATCCCGCCGCTTTGATACGTTTCTTACTGATAACCATCGCTCCATCGTGCAACGGACTGTTCTTAAAGAAAATATTCTCAATCAGACGCTGGTTTATATCGGCATTGATAATCTCTCCCGTACGCACCACGTCATCCAAAGGCAAATTATGTTCAATGACAATCAAGGCACCAACCTTCTGCTTCCCCATGCTGATACATGCCATTACCACCGGCATGATGTCGTCATGTTCCAACTTCTCTTTCTTATTGCCGGTGAAGAAGCGTACCAGCGCACTGGCATGCTGATGCGAACCGAGTGTCAGCAAGAAGCGCCGTATCTCGTCCTGAAACAAAATGATAAGCGCCAACACGCCCACACTGACCAGCTTGTCGAAGATGGAGCCGAGCAATTTCATCTCCAGCACCTGCGACACCACCAGCCATATCAAGATAAACACCAGGATACCCGTAAACACATTGATAGAGCCGGAGGCTTTCATCAGCTTATACGTATAGTACAGCAAAAAAGCCACTAACAGAATATCTATAAAATCTTTTATTCCAAATTCAAAAAACACGATATTGAATGATTAGGGGTTAGGGACTAGGAATTATTTCGCATGGCTTGCACAATCCGTACGGTTTCCACGGCTTCTTTCACGTCGTGTACGCGGAGGATGTCAGCACCTTTCAGCAAACAGATGGTATCGAGCACCGTAGTACCATTCAGCGCCTCCTGAGGAGTAATGTCCAACAAGCGGTATATCATCGATTTACGTGAAACGCCTACCAGCAAAGGCAACTCAAAAATACGGAACTCTTCCAGATGGGACAGCAATTCATAGTTATGCTCCATTGTCTTTCCAAAGCCGAAACCGGGGTCCAGAATGATGTCTTTCACACCTAAATCACGTAATTGCTGCACCTTGCGCGCAAAATACAAGAAGACCTCTTTCAGAAGATTGTCGTAATGAGGATGCTGCTGCATACTTTGCGGAGTGCCTTGCATGTGCATCATAATATAAGGTACGTTCAATGCCGCAACGGTATGGAACATATTCGCATCCATCTCACCGGCCGCAATATCATTGATGATGGCAACACCATACTCTTCCACACACATTCTTGCCACATCCGCCCTAAAAGTGTCTACCGACACCACAGCATCCGGCTGTATCTCAAAAAGTATTTTCAGGCCCATACGCAACCGTTCCATCTCCTCCCTGGCAGAGACATTGTCGGCATTGGGACGGGAAGAGTAAGCGCCTATGTCAATAATGGCCGCTCCCTCCGAAACTATCTGTTTCACCCGGCGTGCTATTTCCGCCTCTGTCTGTGTACGGCTACCGGCATAAAAGGAATCGGGAGTAACGTTCAGTATGCCCATGACACGGGGTTGAGAGAGGTCGAGCAGCGAACCGTTGACATTTATATATCGGGCAGTTGTAATTTCCATAGGCAGTCTGTTCTATATAGTACCTGCAAATGTAAACAAAAAAGTGGTTTCAAAATACATAAACTCATAAAACTGATAAGTTTTTTGCCTGTACCCGGGAAGGGAGAGGATTAAAACTATATCTTTGCACGATGGTTTACCACAGATTACACAGATTCACACAGATTGATTTAATTATAAAGTCATGGATATAACAGCTATACATCAGATATTCCTAACATGCACCAGTGTCACTACTGACAGCCGTAACTGCCCCCAAGGCTCTTTATTCATTGCGCTGAAAGGCGAGTCGTTCAACGGAAATGCCTTTGCCGCCCGGGCGCTGGAAAGCGGAAGTGCTTATGCCATAGTGGACGAAGAAGCCTATGCCCCTGAAGGCGATACACGATACATCGTGGTGGAAAACAGCTTGAAAACCTTGCAACAACTTGCCAATTACCACCGTCGGCAGATGCGTACACCCATCATCGGCATTACGGGTACAAACGGAAAGACTACTACCAAGGAACTGATGTCCACCGTACTTTCGCAAACTCACAACGTGCTCTATACCTTGGGAAATTTGAACAATCACATCGGTGTTCCCCTCACCTTGCTCCGCCTGCGCCCTGAACACGACCTTGCCGTGGTGGAAATGGGTGCCAGCCACCCGGGAGACATCAAGGAGCTGGTAGAGATAGCCGAACCTGACTACGGGATCATTACCAACGTAGGAAAAGCCCATCTGGAGGGATTCGGCTCTTTTGAAGGAATCATCAAGACCAAAGGAGAGATGTACGACTATCTGCGGACGCGGAAAGAAGCTACCATCTTTATCCATAACGACAACCCCTACTTGAAAAAGATAGCCTACGGACTCCACCAGATTGCCTACGGCAGTGAGGACGGGCTGTACATCAACGGACACGTCACCGGCAATTCTCCTTACCTCACCTTCGAGTGGAAAACGGACAACGAAAGCAAATATCACGAAGTACAAACCCGGCTTATCGGTGAATATAACTTCCCCAATGCTCTGGCAGCTGTCACCATCGGACATTTTTTTGGTGTGGAACCGGAGAAAATAGACAAGGCACTGGCCGGATATACCCCGCAAAACAACCGTTCACAACTGAAAAAAACAGCGGACAACACTCTGATTATCGATGCCTATAATGCCAATCCCACAAGCATGATGGCTTCCATTAGTAACTTCCGGAACATGCAGGCCGAAAACAAAATGTTGATATTGGGAGATATGCGGGAGTTGGGTAAAGACAGTGCCGACGAGCACCAGAAGATTGCAGACTATCTGGAAGAATGCGGATTCAAGGATGTAGTTCTTGTAGGGGAATTGTTTGCCGCCACACGCCACTCTTATCAGAGTTATCCCGATGTAACCGCACTCATCGCAGAGCTGCAAAGAGAGAAACCTTGCGGGAAAACAATTCTGATAAAAGGGTCGAACGGCATCAAGCTAAGTTCCGTAGTTGAATACTTATAATCCTATTTCATCCTTGGCCTTAAAATGAAATAGCCGACCATTGATGCAAGCACCGCTCCCGTGGTATTGGCCGCAAAATCCAGCCAGTCTCCACCACGGTATGTCGTGCAGTATTCTTGCAGCAACTCCACCATTCCGCTGAACAAAACGGGACAGACAAACGCCCCTGCCCATGCATGCCATAAAGGGGCGTTGTCTCTCCGGTGAGCGCGAAGAAACTCCAGCCACAGCATTCCTGACATGCCGAAATACATACAGATATGCACCACCTTGTCTATATTGGGAATCTTGCTTATTTCTGTAGAAGGCGGTTTAAAGAATGAAAGATAAATCACCGTCAGAATAATAAAAAGCGACACCGGATATTTCTTAATATAATATAGCATATACCAAATTATCAACGAACTGTGCGCAAAAGTACAGAACATTTTCTATATTTGCATGTTTTAGCTGGTATTAATAACGAATTGAAAGAAAAATCTACGTTTTATGACAAAAAGTGACAGAGCCAACTTCGGAAGCAAATTAGGTGTCATACTTGCCTCGGCAGGCTCCGCAGTCGGTTTAGGTAACATCTGGCGTTTCCCGTTTGAGACCGGGAATCACGGAGGTGCGGCATTTATCCTTATATACCTGGTTTGCGTGCTCATTCTCGGCATCCCCATCATGATTGCAGAATTCCTTATCGGCAGGCGCTCGCGTGCCAATACGGCAAGGGCTTATCAGAAATTGGCACCCGGCACGCATTGGCGCTGGGTAGGACGTATGGGCGTACTGGCCGGATTCCTTATTCTGGGATATTACTCCGTTGTGGCAGGATGGACGCTTGAGTTCATCGGCGAAGCGGCTACCAACAGTTTTGCCGGGAAGTCGGCAGCCGATTTCATCGCATCCTTCAACAGCTTTGTCAGCAACCCCTGGCGTCCGGCCATCTGGCTGGTGCTGTTCCTACTTGCCACTCATCTCATCATTGTCAAAGGAGTGGAAAAAGGTATTGAAAAATCAGCCAAAATCATGATGCCGATGCTGTTTGTCCTATTGATAATCCTTGCCATCTGCTCCATATCCCTGCCCGGAGCAGGAGCAGGCATTGAATTCCTGTTGAAACCGGACTTCAGCAAAGTGGACGGCAATGTGTTCCTTGGAGCCATGGGCCAGGCATTTTTCTCCTTGAGCTTGGGGATGGGATGTCTCTGTACATACGCTTCTTACTTCCGCAATGATACGAACCTGCCCAAAACGGCACTCAACGTGGCCGCTATCGACACTATGGTAGCTATTTTGGCAGGATTCATCATCTTCCCTGCCGCCTTCTCTGTGGGTATCCAACCGGATGCAGGTCCCAGTCTGCTATTCATCACCCTACCTAATGTCTTTCAGCAAGCATTCGGCAATATTCCCTGGCTGGCGATACTGCTGTCTCTGATGTTCTATATCCTACTGGCATTGGCAGCACTTACTTCCACCATTTCCCTGCACGAAGTGGTAACCGCCTATCTGCATGAAGAGTTCAAGTTCTCACGCAGCAAGGCAGCCAGATACGTGACAGCGGGCTGTATTTTCTTAGGAGTATTCTGCTCACTGTCTCTCGGTATCGGCAAAAGCTATACCGTATTCGGGCTAAACCTATTCGATTTGTTCGACTTTGTAACGGCCAAGCTAATGCTACCGTTAGGCGGTTTCTTCATTTCCATCTTCATAGGCTGGTATCTAGACAAGAAAATCGTATGGGAAGAAGTCAGCAACAATGGCACTCTGAAAGTATCCGTCTACAAGCTATTGATATTCATCCTGAAATATATTGCTCCGATAGGAATTGCACTGATTTTTATCAATGAACTGGGTTTTCTGAAATAGGCCATCATGCAGAACCCCTTTAAAGAATTCCTTTATTTCTCCCGGGGAGAAAGGCGCGGAATACTGGTTTTGATTACCGGCATTATTCTCGTCTTTCTCTCCGGGTATATTTATATATACCAAAGAGAGAACCGCCCCCTCTCCGATGAAGTAATCCGGCGGCAGGCCACTGCCATGGCAGAATACGAATCGTTCATCGCATCCATACAAGAAAAGGAACAAAAATGGGACAACAGACTTAAACCTTCCTCCCAAAAACAACCGACAACCGTCTCCTTGGCCCGTTTCAATCCCAATATCGCCGACTCCGTCATTTTTTGCCGACTGGGACTGCCCGGATGGATGGCGCGGAACATACTCCGCTACCGTAGCAAAGGGGGGAAGTTCCGTGAGGCAGAAGATTTCCGGAAAATATATGGAATGACAGAAAAACAATATCAAGCACTCCTACCCTATATCCACATCACTCCGGAAGAC
The DNA here is from genome assembly GCF_003602795.1 of Bacteroides sp. AF34-31BH. Lineage (NCBI taxonomy): Bacteria > Pseudomonadati > Bacteroidota > Bacteroidia > Bacteroidales > Bacteroidaceae > Bacteroides > Bacteroides sp. AF34-31BH. Next base: position 391,205 of record NZ_QTLV01000003.1, on the reverse strand, counting down.
ACAGAAACAAGAACCGTCCAGTTATACAGCTCTCCTGCAAGCAATGACAGCACTGCTACTTCCCGAATTGCACCGGAAAAATATCCGTCTGGGACCCTTGTCGACCTGAACCGCGCCGACACCACAGAACTGAAGAAAATACCAGGCATCGGTAGTGGCATTGCCCGTCTAATCATCGGTTATCGGCAACGCTTGGGAGGATTCTACAACATCACGCAATTACAAGAAATCCATTTGGACACCACCCAATTGCAGTCCTGGTTTTCCATCGACACCCGGGCCATCCACCTCATCAACCTGAACCGTAGTAGCATAGAGAGGCTGCGCCACCATCCTTACATCAACTTCTACCAGGCAAAGGCCTTTGTAGAATACCGGAAGAAGAAAGGCGACCTTCATAGTCTGAAACCTTTTGCACTTTACGAGGAATTCTCCGATACCGATTTGGAGAAAATCAGTCACTACGTTTGCTTTGAATAACAGCATCATGCAACATTTTTCAATGTCTGATGCAACCTTTTCACCAGTCATTTCGTCTAACAAGCAGAAACACCCTAAAAACAGGAAGGCCTACTGCAATAAGGATTAGAACCATCGTATCAATATGAAAAAATTAATGATTATAACCATGCTGCTGGGCAGTATGGCACAGAATGCTTTTGCTCAAAAAATAGAAATAAAAGGAACCGTCCGCGATGCTTCCGACAAGAGTATAGAGTATGTCAATGTGGTATTACAGACCATCGACTCTACTTTTGTCGCCGGTGTGACCACAAGTCCAGAAGGAGAATTCATCTTCAAGAACACGGCTACCGGAGATTACAGACTTGTTCTTTCCAGCATCGGGTATAATACCGGATACATCACCCTCAATGGAGTAAAGCGCCATACCGACCTTGGACCAATCGTATTAGACAGTGCTTCTATCGCACTGGAAGGAGTGACTATCACCGGCTCCAGCCAAATCAGCCGTGCAGACCGCAAACTGGTTTTCCCATCCGAAAGACAAATGAAAACTTCCACAAACGGAGTGAATCTGTTGCAGGAACTGATGCTGCCACGTATTCTGGTCAACCCCATGAACAATGAGATTGGATTGTCCGGCGGTGGAGAACTGCAATTACGCATCAATGGAGTCAAAGCCGAAATAGACGAGATAAAAGCCATTCGCCCTGCCGACATTATACGTATAGAGTACCATGACAATCCGGGACTGCGCTACGGTAATGCCGAAGTCGTTTTGGACTACATAGTGCGCCGACCTGAAACGGGCGGAAACTTCGGTGCCGACATTTCCCAAGGGTTGAACACGATGTGGGGAAACTATAATCTGTACGGCAAAGTAAACCACAAAAAATCAGAATTCGGCTTCTCCTATTACATGGGACCGCGGGATTTTAACGGCATGTACCGCGACAATGAAGAAGAATTCCACCTGGCAGACGGCACCACACTCAGACGCCTGGAGAAAGGAGAGCCCAGCAAGGCAACCATGTACCAGCACAACCTAAACGTAAATTACAGTTTGCAGGCTTCTGAAAATTCCCTTTTCAGCGCCACCTTCCGCCTTCGAGGAAACAATCAGCCGCACTGGGATTATAAAGGAACTCTCTATAACGCCAATGACGAAGCGGACGTGGTAGACATGACCGACCGTACCGACCAGAGCTGGACACGTCCCTCACTCGATTTGTACTACCAACAAGACCTGAAAAACAAACAAACCCTGGTATTCAATGTAGTAGGAACCTACAATCGGGAAAAATCGCAGCGGCTCTACCAAGAAAGCACCCTGGGAAACATATTGACCGATATTGACAACAATATCCGAGGAAACAAATACTCCCTGATTGCCGAGGTCATTTACGAGAAGCAATATTCCAAGGGGAACGCATTGAGCTTTGGATTGAACCATACACAGTCCTACTCCAACAATGAATACAGAAACGGGCATTATTATGAAACCAATATGCACCAAGGAAACACATACATATTCGGAGAATACCGTGGAAAGATAGACAAACTAAACTACCGGCTGGGAGTGGCCATGACTCGTTTCTACTATAATCAGAGCGGCAAGAACAAATCTACCGAGAGCTACAGTTTCAACCCGAGTATCGTTCTGCACTATGCCATGTCAGACAACTCCTACCTCCGCTGGAAGGGAAACATCTATAACGCTTCTCCTTCATTGGGCGACCTCAGCGATGTGGAACAAGCAGTGGATTCATTCCAGATACGTCGTGGTAACCCGAATCTGAAGTCGTACATGTGCTATCATACGGAGCTGACTTACGAGTGGAAAAAAGGCATCTTTTACACCAACTTATGGGGAGCCTATGACTATCGTCCCAATGCCATTATGGACGAGAAGATTCAAGAAGGCAACAAAATAGTGCAGACTTGGGACAATCAGAAGGATTGGCAGAAACTCTCCGGACGTGCCATGCTCCGCGTAGGACCCATCCGCGACATTCTGCAATTTTCTTTTACGGGCGGTGTCAACCATTACATGAGCCATGGCAATCACTACTCGCATACCTACACCAACTGGTTTTGTGAGGCAGAAGCCTCATTAAACTACAAACAGTTCTCTCTGTTCTGGCAGATAAACACCAATTGGAACAATTTCTGGGGAGAAACCCTCTCGGGAGGAGAAAACATTCAAATGTTAGCTGTATATTACAAGCATAAGAATCTTCGGGTAGGAGTCGGTGCATTCAATCCTTTCACCGACAACTATAAAGTACAAAGCGAAAACTGGAATAAATTCGCATCCTACAAGACAAATAATTATATAAAAGAAAGCTCCCGCATGTTCCTGGTGAACTTTTCCTACAACTTCTCGTTCGGCCGCAGTTTCAAGACAGCACAGCGGAAGGTAAACAACAGTGACAATGACTCGGGAGTAATGGGCACGGGGAAATAGGCTCAGACCATTTTATTAATTTCCCCGTCAATCAGATGTATCGTCCGGTCGGTGAGCTGCGCCAGTCCTTCATCATGGGTTACGATAACAAACGTTTGTCCGAAACGGTTACGTAAATCAAAAAAGAGCTGGTGCAGTTCTTCCTTATTATGGGTATCCAAGCTGCCGGAAGGTTCATCTGCCAGCACCACTGCTGGATGATTGATGAGAGCACGGGCCACCGCCACACGCTGCTTCTCACCTCCCGACAACTCATTCGGCTTGTGGGAGGCCCGTTCGGCAAGCCCCATGAATTCAAGAATTTCCGTAGCCGCCTCCTTGGCTTCCTGCTGTCCTCTTCCGGCAATGAAGGCTGGTATCATTACATTCTCCAAAGCCGTAAACTCCGGCAGCAGTTGATGGAACTGGAACACAAAGCCGATATGGCGGTTGCGGAATGCGGAAAGTTCCTTCTCCCTCATACGGTTGACTTGTGTACCGTCAATAACCACCGAACCGCCATCCGGCATATCCAACGTACCCATGATTTGCAGCAAGGTAGTTTTACCCGCTCCACTGGGGCCTACAATGCTGACAATCTCCCCTTTCTCTATCTCCAGGTCAATACCCCGCAACACTTGCAGGTTACCGAAACTCTTCGTTATATTCTCTAAATGAATCACTAGGCTATTTACAATTTGACAATTTACTATTTACTATTTGATAGTTTTCTTTCAAGTGCTATTACTATAGTCTTTTAATTACATATTCGGCCAAATAGCAGCCAAAAACTGCAGGCATGTAGCTCACTGTTCCACAGGTGGACTTCTTGTTCATCTCGTCGTCCGTCAGCAAAACGGCATTCGGATCAGCCTGTTCGGTGCTGAAAACAACTGGAAGTTTCCGCTTTATGCCCATTTTTTGCAGACGCTTACGCACAGCCTTGCTCAACCCGCAATGATAGGTATCCCAGATATCGGCAAAGCGCACTTGCGAAATGTCACTCTTTGCTCCTGCCCCCATGCTGGACACTATCTTGATATGCCGCTTCATGCTTTCCGCTATCAAGTGGCATTTTGGAGCAAGCGTATCGATGGCATCCACCACAAAGTCATAAGCCGCATCATCCAGCAGTTCCGGTATGTTCTCATCTTTCAAGAATACGGGCAACACTCTCAGTTCCAGAGCCGGATTAATGTCCCTGAAACGTGATGCCAATATCTCCGCCTTCTTTTGCCCCAGGGTAGAATGCAGAGCCGGCAACTGGCGATTTATATTCGTAGGCTGCACGGTATCGGCATCGACTATCGTCATCCGCCCCACTCCGGCACGGCATATCATCTCGGCCGCATAAGCACCTACACCACCCAGTCCTACTATAAGTACATGCGCCTTGCATAACCGTTCCATCTTTTCATCTCCCAGTAGGAGTTGCGTTCGCTGTTTCCAATCTTCCATTCTAGCTTTTCTTAAACCACTTATAGAACCATTTGCCTACCTTCTCGTAATGCTGCGACTCATTGTTGCCACGCGGATTTGAGAAGGATACCGCATCCTGCGGTTCACCCAGTTGGTCTGGATACAACACAATCAGACTATTGTTTGCAAAATATTTACTGATTTGTGCTGGCAACTTCTCGAAGGAGCTGTCATAGGAGATGGAGCCCCGGCGGGCACTGATAATCACTAACAGATGGTCAAAGTTCACTTGTCCGGTCAATATCAGTAAGTCCCCCCAATCGTCCAGGCGGGAAAAGTCTGTCAATGTCTGTCCATATTTGGCTTTCACCAGCCCTTGAAGATGGGCGGTAGTCTCTTCATTGGCATAAAAATGCACCCGACAGCCCAAAGTACTCCCCAACCGGCAGAAATGTTCCACCCACTTCAGGAATCCCGCCTCATACTCGGCTTTCGGAGGTACCGCCACAATCACCCGCCTAATTGTGTTAATGGGCATCAGGAACTTGGAAACCATCACCTCGCGATGCAAGCCCTTCAGCAGATTCTCCGTCAGCATACCGAAGAATGAATCCACAATATTGACTTTACGGTGCAGACCTATAATGACATCCGTTGCCGCATATTCTTTTGCTGTATGGATAATGCCCGAAGCGATATTCAAGTCGTAACGCGTGATTTGCCTCAACGGCACATCTGCCGAGGCCGTTATCATGGCAGCCTTTTCCAGATAGCGTTTCCCACGCAATTCGGCACTTTCAGAACTGCTATCGTCGTTGATGACATTCAGTGCCAACAGATTATCCCGTTGCTTCGGGTCGCGTATCACCAAAGAAAGATTTATCAAGTCTTCAATCGTATCGGGGTTGGCTATCGGAATCAATATCTTCTCCGCTTCCACGGAGCGGTTTTCTTCCAGATGCACCTCCTCCATGGCAATCTTCCGTGCGGCACGCTCCGTAATGAACGAGCTCACAATGCAAGTTACAAGAATCAGCAGGACGGTACCATTCAAAACATCATCGTTCAGCAAGCGTTCCCCATCGGGCAGAATGATGTTGTACCCCACCAACACAGCCGCCAGCGTTGCCGCTGCTTGTGCATTGCTCAATCCGTACATCAGCTCCCGTTCAATCCCTCCCATCTTATATATTTTCTGCGTCAGCCAGCAGGCAATCCATTTACCTGCCAATGCCACCACAATCATTACAGCCGCTACTTTCAGAGCATCGCCATGACCGAAAATCACATGCACATCAATCAACATACCCACGCCTATCAGGAAATAAGGAATAAACAAGGCGTTGCCCACAAACTCCAGATGGTTCATCAGCGGAGAGACATGCGGAATCAGCCGGTTCAATACCAAACCTGCAAGGAAAGCACCCAGGATGCCTTCCATCCCCACAAACTCCATCAATCCGGCTCCGAGGAAAACCATGGCAAGCACAAATATGAACTGCATCACATTGTCATCGTACCTCCGGAAGAACCAACGGCCTATGCGTGGAAACAGATATACAATCAAAATACCCAGGAAGATAACCTTTATGACAAGCCATACCCAGAAGAAGCCGTCCGACTCCCCCTTGAACATACCACCCACAACGGCCAGAACCAGCAAAGTGAGTGTATCCGTAACCGCCGTTCCTCCCACTGCAATACTCACACTGCGATGCCGCGACACACCGTAACGAATCACGATGGGATAGGCCACCAGTGTATGCGATGCATACATACTTGCCAGTAGGACAGAGGTCAGTACCCCGTACTTCAACAAAGCTATATTCGTTACCAAGCCTATGCCTATGGGCACAATAAAAGCCAAGAGCCCCAGAACAAGCGCTTTGCCCCGGTTCTGTTTGAAGTCCCCCATATTCATTTCCAGACCGGCAAGGAACATGATGTAATACAAGCCTACTTTGCCGAAAAGCTCAAAACTGCTATCACGCACCAAGATATTGAAACCATGCTCCCCAATGACAAGCCCCGCCAGTATCATTCCGATAATGTGCGGAATACGAAGCTTATTCAACAATATGGGAGCAAACAATATAATGAGGAGTACAAGGAGGAATATCCATGTAGGGTCGGTGATGGGAAGTTTCAAGCTGAAGTCAAACCAATCCATAGGCTGTAAGTTTTAGGTTTTGAATGCAAAATAACGAAAAACTTTTCACTTTATGCGGTGTTATACAGCATTTTGTTATAAATTTGCGACCAATTCTATCTTTTTAGAGATAGTATTTCACTTTTTTATAAACTTAATTTAAAACAAAAGAAAAATGAAAGTAGCTATTGTTGGAGCAAGCGGAGCCGTGGGACAAGAGTTCCTGCGAGTGCTCGATGAAAGAAATTTCCCGTTGGACGAGTTAGTATTGTTCGGTTCTAAACGCAGTGCCGGAACCAAATATACCTTCCGCGGTAAACAGATCGAGGTGAAACTCTTGCAACACAATGATGACTTTAAAGGGGTTGATATCGCTTTCACTTCCGCAGGCGCAGGCACCTCCAAAGAATTTGCCGAAACCATTACCAAGTACGGAGCAGTGATGATTGACAATTCCAGCGCTTACCGTATGGACGACAATGTACCTTTGGTAGTGCCCGAAGTGAATGCCGCCGACGCCAAAGAACGTCCTCTCGGTATCATTGCCAACCCTAACTGTACGACTATCCAAATGGTAGTGGCACTGAAAGCCATCGAACAGCTTTCCCATATAAAGACCGTACACGTTTCTACCTATCAGGCTGCCAGTGGTGCCGGCGCCGCTGCCATGGATGAGTTGTACGAGCAGTACCGCCAGGTATTGGCAGGCGAACCCGTAACCGTTGAAAAATTCGCTTACCAGCTGGCATTCAACCTCATTCCGCAAATCGACGTATTCACCGAAAACGGCTATACCAAAGAGGAGATGAAGATGTTCAACGAGACCCGTAAGATTATGCACTCTGACGTAAAGGTCAGTGCTACTTGCGTACGTGTTCCCGCTCTCCGCTCCCACTCCGAAAGTATCTGGGTAGAGACCGAGCGTCCCATCTCCATAGAAGAAGCCCGCGAAGCATTTGCCAAAGGCGACGGACTGGTGTTGATGGACAACCCGGCAGAAAAGGAATACCCCATGCCGTTGTTCCTCGCGGGCAAAGACCCGGTTTACGTAGGTCGTATCCGCAAGGACCTCAGCAACGAAAACGGATTGACGTTCTGGATTGTGGGCGACCAGATTAAGAAAGGCGCTGCACTGAATGCGGTGCAGATTGCAGAATACCTGATTAAGGAAAAGGCACTGTAAGAGAACAATGAATAAAAAATAAGGGATGTCCTAGAAATGACATCCCTTATTTTTATAATCCACTTTATGGTATTACCAGCCTGGATTCTGAGTCAATACCTGACCTTTATTCTCATAAATAGTCAACTGTGCAGCCGGTATGGCACGCAAATAGTAGCGTTCCGAATTCAATTCACCAGCCTTGAATATACGAAGTTCCTTTTCACGAAGATAATAAATATACCCTTTTTCAGTATCCTCATTACCCGGATTCTCTGGGTCGAACAGATAGAGCACTCTCTTGCCGGAATCATCTTTTGAAGATATTTCCGGATAATCGGCCATATTGACATAAGCACCTAGGAAAGACATGGTAGGATAACCATTTGCATCTTCTGAGTTTAAGTATTCAAACTTGGCCCAACGACGGAGGTCTTCACCACGACGGCCTTCCATAATCAACTCAATACGACGCTCACGACGGATTTCCCACAAAACCGGATTGACATCAGGGTCACGGGCAGGGTCATTAATAACAACCCCATTCACACTCAAGTTGCTGCCATTCAGTTGAACTTTCGGCATAGTCTTGGCTTCAGTATCTCCCCACTTCGTCAGCTGACGGTCACGGAGTTCATTGATAGACTTGTCAAGGTCGCTCTGCGAGAAAGCGTTACCCCCCACTTGGGCAATCTCATAACGCGCCTCTACATAATTCAGCAGCACTTCCGCATAGCGGATGCACGGCGCATCAGCCGGACTTAATCTACCGGTACAATAATCCAGACCAGCCACCCACCACTCGTCGTTCAAGAACTTTTTGGTAGGATATCCCGTTGGTGATGTACCTTCGGTATAATTTGTCCCCATGGCGCTCATGATACGAAGACTGTCGGCAACTGTTTGATACAAACGCGGGTCACGGTCTTGAAATGACTTCTGAATACTCGGGTCTTCCTTACCTTGATACAGCGGAGACTGACCTATCGGCAAACCGTCACTGCAAAGATAAGTGTTGATTACATCTTGCGTAACACCACCCTGAGTCTGATCTTCCGGACCATTGTAGGACATCAAAGCATTACACTGCAAACCGCTTGTATATTCACGATACCAGATGACTTCCGGATTGTTAGCCAAATCGTCCGTAGTAAACAAAGCATTATAAGTATTGCCTATTGAATAGATACCGGAGTTCATTACTGCCTCCGCACCATTAATGGCACCTTGCAGCAAGTTCTTAATATCACCATCCACCACTTTCTCTGAAGTAGGACCTACAGTAGTACCGTGATATTTCAGCCATGTGGCATGATACAGCATTTCGCGTGACATATACGCACCAACCACATATTTGTTGACTTGGCGCTTTGTGTCATTCGTACGTACATTATCCAATGCATATTGAAAATCCTCTTGTATCTTCTGCGCTACATACAAATAAGAATCACGGTCTTTATAAAGAGCCGGGTCTGCCGGGTCTGTCACCTTATCGTAGTAAGGAACACCGCCATAATACTTTGCCAGCGTACTATAGGCCATTGCACGGAAATAGCGTGCAACACCTTCCCAGTGTTTCTTGGCTTCGTCCGAAATATTCATTCCGGGAATCTTCTTAAGCATGACATTGGCTTTATAAATAACACTATAATTGTCCGACCAAGTTCCCGTCCGGCTATTCCAGTCTGTAGTGGCAGAAGTGGAGAAATAAATATATCCTGAACCGTTTGTATTTGCATTATTCAGATTGATAAAATCATCCGTATAGTCATCTCCAGAGAAATAACCGGCAAAAACAGTATAGTCGGTACCATATCCTGCAAAGTAGGAAGAATAGAAGTCTTGCGCATAAGTACGCAAAGAAGTTTCAGTCTGCCAATAAGTGTCATTGGTCTGCTTGTCCTGCGGGTCTTTATCCAAAAAATCGTCGCAACCGCAGAGCGAGCTCATTGCCAACGCACAAACGATGTATAATAAATTTTTCTTTTTCATAACTGCAATTACTATTAGATTATAAACTAAGCTGAATACCGAACGACACTGTCTTCTGATATGGATAGCTACGGCCAAAGTTACGCTGGTCGCTCCTTGTACCAGCAGTACGTATACCGATTTCCGGATCGATAGCAGGCTTCACACCGTCGATGGTGAAAAGGTTTTCACCGGTGAAATAAACACGCAAGCCTTGCACCTTGAATTTACTTAACCAAACCTTAGGAAGAGAATAGCCCACAGTAAATGTCTTCAGACGCAGATAAGCCATATTCAGCAAATAGCGGTCATTCACGCTATAGTTACCCGAAGCAGACTGCCTGTAATCCATCGGACGGGGATAGAAAGCATCTGTGTTTTCGGGAGTCCAATAATCTTCAGCTCCTTTGTAGAAGGGTTCACCGGTAGTAAAGCCCGGCAATACCTGGTTACCTGCTGCCCAAAGTTTCCTCTTGGCTACCCCCTGGAAGAACATGCTTATATCAAAGCCTTTCCAAGCAGCATCCAGATTCAGACCAAACTGCAAACGCGGCAGGGCGTTACCAATAACACTAAGGTCGCCCACTTCATTTGTATTTGTCTGTTTTACGATTTCACCGTTGTTGTCGAGGTCTTTATAAAGTACATCACCGGGAGCAAATTGATAACCGGCAGGGAATACCTTGGTCTGGTCGGGCAAACCGGCTTTCAAAGAACCGTCAGCATTAAAGTCATCTTCCGTCAGAAAACGGTCGAACTGCAAGCCCCAGATATCACCCAAAACCATACCTTCTTTATAAGCACCCTTATCCCACCAGCCGGTAGCTCCATAAGAAGGAATCTTTGTATTATACGTCCACTTGGTTACTTCAGTTCTGTCATCGGCTACAGAAGCCGTCACGCCAAAGTGCAGACCATTCTTGAAGGTGTGGCGATAGTCAATGGCAAGTTCCCACCCTTTGGTCTGGATAGTACCCATATTTTCATATGGAGCGTCAGCACCCAATGTAGCAGGCAGGTTGGCAGTAGTCAAAATATCACTGGTAGTACGGTTATACCAATCAAACGTTACTCCCAAAGCATCATTGAAGAAACGGGCATCCAAGCCAAGGTCAAGTGTAGTAACCTTCTCCCAAGTAAGGGTTGAAGACACAATAGTCGGTTTTTGTGTTGACTGTACTTTCTTTCCATCGATAATCCAACTGTCAACAGAAGTGGACAGAGTGGAGATATAACGGTCGGTACCTACATCCTGGTTACCGATCATACCCCAAGAGCCACGAACCTTCAAAGTGCTCAAATAAGGTTTCAACGACTGCATGAAAGGTTCCTCTGAAACCCGGTAGCCTGCAGACATAGAGGGGAAGAAACCGAAGCGGTTGCCCGAAGGAAAACGGGAGGAGCCGTCATAACGGCCGTTCAACTCCAACATATATCGGTCTTTGTAAGAATAATTAAGACGTCCGAAGAAGCCTGCTACAGACCACCAGGTATGCGAGGAGCTTGTAGTCTGGTCACCTGTAGCCAGATTCAATTCCGGTTTTGCGGGATCGAGCAGACCTTTGCGTTGTGCCCAGTAATATTCATATTCGCTCTTTTCAAGGCTGGAACCTGCCATCGCCTTAAAATCATGATCTCCCCAGCGTTTGGCATAAGTTGCCACGAAGTTGGCTGTCAGATTCTCCGTGCGTCCGGTTTCCTGATATACATAATCATAAGTAGCAGCAGATAGATAACTGCCATAAGAATCACGTAATGCCTCAACAGACGGACGGGCAGTGAAGATTTCATAGCCACTGGTCAAGCTCGGTGTACCATACTTCTTATAGCGATTTTCCACGCTGCTATAAGCAACATCTATATCCAGTGTTAAATCTTTGATAGGCTTGATAGTTGCGCCACCCGTCAAACGGAGATATTCACGTTCTTTGGTTGTAGTAGGAGCACTTTTCTGTTCAGTCAAGGCGTTACGGAACTCCTTGCCTTCAAAAGTACCGTAAGGCATCATCGGTTGCCAACGATACAGATAGTACATCGGGTCGTAAAGATCAGCGTTATAATTGAATGGCTTATCGTAGTCAGAACGGGTGAACATGACACCTGTACGGATAGACACATATTTGTTCAATTCAGAGTTCAAAGAGATATTGGCATTGTAACGTTTATAGTTGTCTGAATTGACTTTCATCATACCATCCTGGCTCAGATAACCCAAAGCGATATTGTAATTAGTCTTTCCGTTGCCACCGTTGATAGAAAGGCTATGGTTCTGTTGCGGAGCCCAGTCCTTGATGTATTCATCATACCAGTCCCAAGTACGGATAAAGAACATACCGCCATCGCGGAACTCAAAGTCACGACCCAATTCCATCTCACGGCCAAACTGGTCACCATAACCATATTTGTCCCAGTAATCCTTCATTTTCTGTACATGTGTAGCATCCACACGCATATTACCCACTACGTTATAAAATGCGGTAGACCCCTTAGTCTGATTGATTACACCTTGCAAGTTAATATCAGCCTGCTGCCATCCCGGAAGTTGTTCGGGTGTCTTGGTCGGCGTACGCCATGCAAAGTTATTGGTATATTTTACAGAGAGACGTTCATGTTTACTTCTTGATTTTGTGGTAATCAGCAATACACCAAATGCACCACGGGCACCGTAAATAGAAGCAGAAGCGGCATCCTTCAATACAGAAATACTTTCAATATCGTCCGGATTCACCATAGAAATATCCGTTACTTCCACATTATCTACCAGAATCAAGGGTTTGGAGTCGCCGTTTGGAGAACCGATACTACCACGAATCTTGATAGTAGGCGCACCACCTATCTCACCGGAGTTAGTAGTGATGGTCAATCCCGGCACAGCTCCCTGCAAGGCACGGCCTATATCCGTGATAGGACGGCTATCAATTGTTTTGTTCACATCCACGGAAGCCACCGCACCGGTCAGGTTCACCTTTTTCTGTGCACCATAACCTACCACGACAACTTCATCCAACAATTCCGTATCATCTTTCAAAACAACTTTCATTACCGAAGTTGCCTTGACTTCTTGAGTAGTATATCCCACAAAAGATACTTGCAGAATAGCACCGGGCTTTACATTTAGTTTGGAAACTCCATCCAAATCCGTAATACCACCATTGGTCGTGCCTTTCTCAATGACATTGGCACCAATAATAGGTTCACCTTTTGTATCTACCACTGTTACAGTCACAGAGATAGATTGCATCTGTTCTTGTACTCCTTGCGAGTCGTTGGATGCTGTTTGGGCAGCCATCACGTTGCCACTGCCTAAAAACAGAGCACAGATTGCCACCGCCGTAAAGAACTTACCATTGGCAAGTCCTCGTTTTTTGCGATCTTCATTCATAAGTGATTGATGATTTTGTTAATTAAACCAGTTTTTCAAAATTAGGGTAAGGGAATCATATAGTTCGGAATTGTCAGACCATTTCCGAAGATTTCTTTAATTTCTCATAGGCATTTTCTTTATTTAAAGGTTCATAACTTTTATATTATCTCTCTTTTTTTCTATTTATTTACCAAGTCCAGACGGAACTTAGTTATATATTATACAAGGTTAAAATCTTGTTAATTACTTAACTCTATTGGTTGTTTTAAGAGATAAAAAACTCGTTATTAACAAAGGTGAGAAATGATTCATTCATTTCGTCCTAACAAAGATACATTATTATTTAATATCAAGAACATTCCTTTGCATTTATTTAACTTTATATTTATACATTTGCAAAAAGGAGGTTATACACCTTATTATATAAAGAATTTAAGGTTCTTCTATATTTAAAGAATGGAATTCAATCAGGCCATTCATTGGTGTTTCTTCAATGATTTCCAGTTCGATGCCAAATTCACGGGCAACTTCCCGCAAAATGGTCGCGTAGCTGTAAGCCAATGAACCCACAAAACGAATAGGATAATTTTTGTAGTCATATTGGCAGACATTACGAGTAAAGAAATTTCTCAGATTACCGGTAATCAGCTCAAATACATAGTCATCATTGGTATAATCTGCCAAAAAATAAGATATAGTAGACAAAAAGCGATTGGGGAACGGGCGGTTATACACAGATTCCATAACCTCATTCGGGCTTATACGGAACTTCTCAAAGAAATCCGCCGTTACATCTTTAGGAGCCAAACCTTTCAGTACATCAGACAAAAACATTTTGCCCAATACAGCACCACTACCCTCATCCCCCAGGATGTAACCTCCTGCCCGGACATTCTTTACAACGATTTTCCCATCATAAAAACATGAGTTTGAGCCGGTTCCCAAAATACAAGCAATGCCGGCCTCGCATTTGAACAAGCCACGTGCAGCTGCCAGCAAATCACTCTCTACCTGAATTGGAGTTTTGAATTGTGCTACCAATGAAGCTCCCAATACATTTTTCTTTTCATAAGAAGTACATCCGGCACCATAATAATAGACTTGTTCCAATTTCCTTTTGAAAAAATGCTCGGGTAATCCTAACCGCACACTTCGGCTAATCTCTCTTCTCGTTTGAAAGAAAGGATTTAAGCCCTCTGTGAAGGCTTGCTGTATCAGACGATTATCTTCAACCAGCGCCCATTCTGTTCTCGTAGAACCACTTTCTGCAATTAGTTTCATAGGTAGTTAGTTTTAGAATTGAATACAAATATATAGCTTTTTTTAATCTTTCCAAGGCTATTTCAAGAAAAAATCATTTTGCTGGCCATACATCTCCCTTTTGCTCATGTCTTCAATCATCCGACAAAGTATTCCCACTTTTCCAACGCAACCGTGTTTTAGTCAAAACAAGACGATAACAGACTAACAATAAGATACTATCTGGCTGAATTCCAAGTTCCGTCTGGACTTGGCAAACAAATAGGAAAACAAGAGATAATATAAAGTTATAAACCTTTAAAAAGAGAAAATGCCTATGGAAAAAGAAACAATCCTGCAAGTTGAATAGTCTCACTATTCGGCCCTTATTACCCTTACCCTAAATTTAAGAAGTATTTAATTAACAACAAATCATCAATCATTTATGAATGAAGATCACAAAAAACGAGGACTAACACATAGCAAACTCCTCACAGCAGTGGCAATCAGCTCACTGTTATTAAGTAGCGGCAACGTGATGGCTGCACAAGCCAATCCTGATAAATCGCTTGGCGTAACAGAACAATTACAAGCTATCACCATCAGCGGTTTAGTTGTCGATGCAGCCGGCGAACCGATTATCGGTGCCAGCGTAGTAGAAAAAGGGACTACCAACGGCGGAATTACCGACCTAGACGGTAAGTTTACATTGACCGTAACACCGGGAGCAACACTAAAAATATCATTTGTGGGCTATCAGACACAAGAAGTGAAGGCAGCCAAAACGATGAGAATAACTCTGAAAGAAGATACCGAGATGCTGGATGAAGTAGTAGTAGTAGGCTACGGTGTACAAAAGAAGGCTAACTTGACAGGAGCAGTTTCTACAGTGGACTTAAACAAGACAATGGCAGGTCGTCCACAACAAGATGTAGCCAAAGCATTGCAAGGGGCTGTTCCGGGGCTAAGCATTCTCACCACAAGTGGTGCCATCGACGAGACAGCCTCCATGCGTATACGTGGTTTGGGGACATTGAGTAATGGAGAAGTCAGCAATCCACTCATTGTAGTGGACGGCGTTCCGATGGATGACATTTCTTTCCTCGATACGCAAGACATCGAAAGTATTTCCGTACTGAAGGACGCTTCCGCTTCCTCCATTTATGGTACACGTGCCGCTTTCGGAGTGATTTTGATTAATACCAAGAGCGCAAAGCCTACCGAAAAAGTTACTATTAATTACAACAACAACTTCGCATGGGACCAAGCCACCTACTTGCCTGACTATCCCGATGTTCCTACACAATTGAAGATGGGCATTGAAGCTAGTATGAACGGTGGTGCCGGTATGCCCGAGCTCTTTGGTATGTATTTCGATAAACTGCTGCCTTATGCCGAAAAGTGGCAGCAACAGAACGGTGGCAAGACAGGTTATCGCCCCATGAACCTCTACCAGAGCGACAGCAACGTAGGTGACTACATTGTATTGGATGGCACCCCTTTCTATTATGCAGATTGGGATGTACAAGACATCTATTTCAACAAGGCCGCTCCTTCCATGAGTCACAATATATCAATCCAGGGAACATCCGGCAAAACCAATTACTATCTGTCTTTCGGCTACAATGAAAAGCAAGGACAGATGAAAATTCATCCCGACGAGCTGAAAAAATACAATGCCTCAGTCAATATCACGACCAACGTCTACGACTGGCTGCAAGTCGGCACGCGCTTCAACTATAGCCGCAGAAACTATAAACGCCCAGACACATATGCCAACACCTACCAATATTTGTGGCGTTGGGGCTCTTACTTCATTCCTTCAGGCACTATCGACGGTTATGACACACGCGTCATGGCGATGCAGAAACAAGCAGCCGACCGTGAAGTAACAACTGACTTGACTCGTATGAACGCTTTCTTGAAAGCTGAAATCATAAAAGGGCTGACCCTCAATGCAGACTTCACATACACTATTCAGAACATGAACAGTGGCTCACAGGACAATTCCATCTATGGTATCAACTGGAGTGGGAAACCAGTACCCTCTTACATCGTTAGTAAAAACAGTAGTGATATCTGGAGAGACTTTTCTAAGAAAAACACATGGACAGTTAATGCATATGCAAACTACGCCAAAACATTTGCAAAAAAACACAATCTGAACGTAATGGTAGGAGTCAATGCGGAAGAAGATGAATACAAATACCTATATGGGATACGTAAAGTAATGTACGACCAGGAAGGATATCCCGAACTGAATATGGCCGGCAAAGACGGACAAGATTTGAGTTGGAATCATACTTCCCGCGCTTCCGCCGGTTATTTCGGCCGTATTAATTATGACTACAAGGGTATCTATCTGTTGGAACTGAACGGACGTTACGACGGCTCTTCCCGTTTCCCCCATACCGACCAGTGGGCCTTCTTCCCTTCTGCATCCATCGGCTACCGTTTCTCCGAAGAAGCCTACTTCGCCCCACTGAAACATATTGTCAGCAATGGTAAGTTGCGTGCTTCTTTTGGCGAAATCGGCAACGAGGCTGTAGGCGACTACATGTTCGAACAGCTAATAAGCCAACGGTTAAACGATAAAGATACCGGTTATATCTATTGGATTGAAAACAATAATGCCAACGCTAATCTCCTAACCATGTATAACATGCCAGACCTGGTATCAAGCACCTTAACTTGGGAACGTATCCGTACTCTCAATATAGGTCTCGACCTGGGCCTCCTGAATGACGAACTGACCATAGGCTTCGACTGGTTCCAACGCGAGAACCGCGACATGTTGGCACCAGCACAAGTATTGCCAAACACACTGGGTGCTACCGCTCCATACGAAAACGCCGGCACCTTGCGTACCCGGGGATGGGAACTAAACCTGAATTGGCGTCACACCTTCGGCGACTTCGATGTGTATGCCAACTTCAACATCGGCGATTCCAAAACAAAAGTAACGAAGTGGGACAATGACTCCAAACTGCTCAGTTCCTATTATACCGGCAAGACTTACGGTGACATCTTCGGTTTTGAAACCGACCGTTACTTCGAGGAAAAAGACTTCACCAGCCAAAATGCAGACGGCTCATGGAACTATACAAACGGCATTGCAGACCAGTCAGGGCTGGAATTGGGTAACTTCCATTACGGCCCGGGCGACATCAAGTTCAAGGATTTGGACGGCAATGGCAAGATTGACGGTGGGAAAGGCACTGCAGACGACCACGGCGACTTGAAAGTCATAGGAAACTCCATGCCACGCTATGAATATAGCTTCCATTTAGGTGGAGCATGGAAAGGCATTGACCTCGACCTCTACTTCCAGGGTGTAGGCAAACGTGAGGACTGGACAACTTCTTCCCTAAATCTTCCTGCCATGGTACACGCCGACGTGGCCGTCTACTCCCACCAAACAAGTTACAACAAGACACTGTGGAATTCTGATTATACCGCTATAACCGGCTACGAGATAAACCAAGGCAACCGTTACCCACGCCTCTTCCGCGGTACAAACAATGAATCAGGCACTGTATCCGGTATAGCTAAAGGCCGCAATAACTATTATCCTCAATCCCGTTATTTGACGGACATGTCTTATCTCCGCTTAAAGAACGTAACCATAGGATATACATTCCCGAAAGAATGGACACGCAAAGCCTATATCGAGAAAGCACGTATCTACTTCAGCGGCAGCAACCTCTTCCTGCTCCATAAAGGAAATGATTTGCCGGTAGATCCCGAAATCAGTACGGGTAACGGGCTTACAGCCGGTGGATGGGGACGCATCGCTCCTATTACACGTACATTCTCATTTGGCGTTCAGGTAACATTATAACAACCTCAAAAACTTAAGAACAATGAAGAAATTATTTATATATGGGGTCACAGCGTTGGCAATGCTAACTAGTTGCAACGATTTGCTGGACAAATCCCCCTTGGATACTTTCACAAATACTCCGACCTACTGGAGCAACACTGACAATCTGGATAATCAGTGTAATACTTTCTATAACAACTTCTCTGGTTACGGTCACGGAAGTACTGGAGGATGGTTCTACTTCAAAACCTTAAGCGATGACCAGGTGGATGCAGAAAGCCATAATTGGACTAACACCAACGTAGTCGCCTCTGCTCCGGAATGGTCAGACCCTTTTACAGAAATCCGGCGTGCCAACTACATCATTGCCGGTGTACAGTCCTCCTCCCTCGATGAAGCAACAAAGGGTCACTATGAAGGTCTTGCACGAATGAACCGCGCGTGGGAATACTATCAACTGGTCCGCATGTACGGTGATGTACAGTGGATTGACAAAGTCATCGACCCATCTGATAGTGAAGCCCTCTACGGAGCACGCACCGACCGGGACGAAGTAATGGACAATGTACTGGCCGACCTTGATTATGCATGCCAGCACATTACGGCCAACAGCAATCGCCAACGTTTCAGTAGCGACATGGCATACGCCATGAAGGCAGACATCACATTATATGAAGGTACGTACTGCAAATATCGGACTCAAGCCGAAAACGGCAAAGCCGCTGATGAGAGCCGTGCCAACAAATACTTGAAAGAGTGCGTATCAGCCTGCGAATATCTTATGGCAAAGAATTACTCTCTAAGTGACAGCTACAAAGCCAACTACAATTCCGTCAGTCTGGCAAGCAATCCGGAAATGATTTTCTACAAGCCTTACGCACAAAGCTCGTTAAGACACTCCACTATTGACTTCACAGTCAATACAAGTGGCACGCACGGAATTTCAAAGGATGCATTCGACAGCTTCCTTTTCCTTGACGGCAAGCCTTTGGCAACAACTTCAGAGAACACAAATGATGCAGCCGTATTGGATACAGACGGAAATTACTCTATAAGAGAACTTCTGTCCGTACGAGACAAACGTCTGTCTGAAATTCTAGACCCAGTGCTTTCTTTCAGAGGGCATGCCTACAGCCGTGCCGGTGTAGCAGCCTTCACCACATCAACCGGTTATGGCATCGCCAAATATGATAACCCCGAAGAATTAAGTGTCAGCGACCGAAATAACATCGGCTACCAATATACAGACTGCCCGCTCTATTGGATTTCAGTCATTTATTTGAATTTTGCAGAAGCTAAAGCCGAAATGGGTTCCTTGACGCAAAGTGACCTCGACAATACCATAAATCTGCTGCAAAAACGGGCTGGCCTGCCAGCTATGACAACCACACCAGATGCCGATCCCGCCAACAATATGGGAGTAAGCAATCTGATTTGGGAGATACGCCGCTGCCGCCGTTGCGAACTGATTATGGATAACTGGTACCGATATTGGGATTTAATCCGCTGGCACCAGCTCGACAAGTTGGACTCTACAAAGTACCCGAACATCATGCTGGGAGCTAATGTAAGCAATGTTCCAAACTGTGAAGAAGCTACAAAAAATGGCTACATCGATGCTTCTGACGCCCAAATTCGCACCTATGAAGCCAGACAGTATCTCTACCCGATTCCAACAACACAGTTGACTCTGAATAAAAACATGAAGCAGAATCCGGGTTGGTAATGCTATTCCCATAATAATTCCGATAAGCGAATCGGAAAGCTCTTTTTATTTGGATTTGAAAAAGAGTGCAACGTCTGCCTCGATTGGGCAGACGTTGTTTTTTACCGAAAAAAATAGTTTCCCGCTCAAATGATTAATATATTTGCGGGGGGGAGATTTGTTCTCCTATGATTTGAAGACATGTACTTTGTTATTACATTATCAACAATCTAATTCTACATACAACACCATGATTAATAAACATATATCCCTTATAATAGTGTTCATTATTTGCAATAGTTGCAATAAGGAAGACCAATGCATATTATCAAATGAAGACATAAATTCTGAAGTAACGACTCGCACAAGTTACATTGGAGGAACCATTTCCGGCGAAAAGAGTCCATATGTAGGCGACGGAACATATAGATATACATTAAGTTTCAATAAACAAAGCAATCCTATCGGAATAAAGATATCCGCGGTTGGAGGAGGAGCCAAAATTAAAGACCCATCGACGAATAGATATGGAAACGAATACACTAAAAGTATCCCCAAAGGGACCAGTCAGTACTCATTTGACGTATTATGGACTCAGCCAGAAAGTAGCGCAGTACTAATGATACGTCCAAACAACAGCACCATCGAACTCACTGTAGATTTAAGAGACATTAATGTTAGAATGAAACCTATGTCAATCAATGCCCCCTCAACATTTGAATTAGGAGATACAATCACATTATGGTGTAATTACCCACTAAATAAAGATACATACATAAAGTGGACTTACGATAAAGAGTTATTTTCCGAAGTATCTCAAAGTGCATCTGTAACACAAAGTAAATTCCAAATAGATTTAAAATCGATCCAGTCATCTAAAGAGAGTAATATTGGGGTAGAAATCTCCGATTTCTTTATAAATGCAATAGGTGCCAGAACGTATTTCGTAGTTAGGAGGGGAAGTAGTAAATTGAGCGACATGATTGCTCCACAAATCTCCGGAAGCACATTACTGAAACAGTACAACACATATACTTATACGCTTAGTCTCTCTTCCAATCTTTCAAACATACAATGGACAGACAATGAATACATAAAATGTATACAAAATAAAAATGGATACTCAGTTAAATTAAACCCTATAAAAGCAGGGAATGGCCAAGTTTACGTATCATACAACTATAAAAACAGTACTGAACGATATTACAGTTCAATGCCTATAACGATAGACGCTGTATTCCCTGATATTATAGGCGACAAAAACATCTGCTACAACAACAGTAAAAGTTTCAGCATAAAAGACCAACCTCCCGGTTCGAGTGTACAATGGAGTACTACCGGAGGGACAAACCCACAAAACTACATAGGAGATGTTTATACTTGCAAAAATATTAGTTCTACTATAACAATGCCTAGATTATACGCAACTATAGTCTTACCCTCTGGATTCACAATAGAAAAAGAAAGCTATCTCAGACTTTTCAATCCAAATGCCTCTTTTGAAAAAGGGAATTTAGTTCCAGACCAAATCGATGCTGTCAATGCAAATATCACTGTAAGTTTAATGGGATATCCAAATTGGGCTACTAATTTTACTTGGTCCTCGACAAACGTCTCTGAAATTTGCATACAAGGGCAATCATGGACATGTATTTCTTACAACTCTTTTGAAGTATGGGATAATGAAGTAGAGATTAAAGTTGCATATCAATCACCTTGTGGGGACTGGTATGAAGTCAGTGAAATGTTCCCAATCGTTCATTAATGATAATACTATAACATATCGCCCTCACAAGCGAAAAAGCACCCGTCCATTTGCTCGTTACACAAAAGAAGCTTATATTTGCTTACCTAAAAAACAAACAGCTATCATGGTACAGCAAGACATACGATGGATACAGCGTTTTTCCAACTACCGCAAGGCTTTAGCCAAATTAAGCCAAGCCATGGCAATCATGTCCGAACAATTAGCGTTCAACGATGGAGTGGACGAATTATTGCAGGAAGGCATGATACAGCGTTTTGAATATACCCACGAACTGGCTTGGAAAGTGATGAAGGACTATGCCGAGTATCAGGGGTATACCGACATCCGCGGCTCCCGTGATGCCATACGCAAAGCCCTTGAAATGGGATTGATTGATGACAAGCAATGGATGGAGACTATAGAAGCCCGAAATCTGACATCGCACAATTATGACAACGATGTAGTCTCTGAAATCTGTGAAAACATCACAAACTTCTATTTCCCCCTATTCTGCAGATTTGAAGAGAAAATGCAATCCTTGAATACACCATCCTTATTCGATTGAGCTATGTACGGATTGACCGACAATGAACTGGAAAAGCTATGCAATCTCTTCCGGAAACATGAAGAAATAGAGCAGGCTGTTTTGTACGGCTCACGAGCCAAAGGAAATTTCAAGCCTTTTTCCGACATAGACATCACGCTGATGGGAGACAGACTTACGTATAATACTTTAAGCAGCCTTTCCGATGAAATAGACGACCTGCTTTTGCCTTACAGCGTAGACCTTTCCATCTATGGCAAATTAAAGAATGCCGACCTTTTGGAACATATACACCGTATGGGAATACCCATATTCAGCCGCCCATCAAACTAAACTAAATTTCACACATCCACCCTCACCACCCTCACCTTTCGCACGCATCGCCCTATTCATCGGCATTCAAGAGGTGGGTGAGAGCAAATTTAAAAAGTGAGGGCAAAATTTGCCCTCACCACAAGATTTCTTCGTTCAAAGTTATAAGTCACTCATTCTTACCGTAATATCCTGAAACGGGTACATAAATCGGTTGCAGCATTGTTCCCTCATTCTTCAACTTTCCTTCGGTGCGCAGCCGACGGATATGCCGCATGGCAGTAGTACGCATCATGCCGCAAACGCTTTGAAAGTCATTCCGTGTCATAAAAGGGCGAGTGGCGAAATAGTTGGTCAGCCGACGGTCTATCTCTTTATCCGTCAGTTTAGCCGAATGCTCGTTTGCCTTCAAAGCCTTTGCCTTGATGGTACCAATTTCATTTTTCAGTTTCTGGTCGGCACGAAATTTCACACCCGCCATCTTCACCTTCGTCAACTTACGCTTGGTAGCAGCCACTACCGGTTCGGTCGTGGTGAGCGACACGCGAAAGTAGCCGATGCCGTCGAGATGCACCTGCCTTCCTTCGGCAAGTTCCCTGCCCATGACGTGCGACACAGCATCGAGCACAGCCGTCACATCGGTTTCTGTCAATGAGCAACGTGCCTGGATGTCCCGCCGCAATTCATCGGTAGACCTGCTCCCATTCAGGCGGAGACGGGGATGAAGGATTTTATCTTCCGGAGATTTGTCGTACGAGTCCGGATTCTCGTACCAATCAAACAAAATAGCCATAGTTCAAACTGCGTTAAAGGGTTACATTATACGATAAAGCACTGCACGGAACACGTGCGAAGTACGTACGCAGTCTGTTGAAGTACAAAGGTTATATCACAGCCCAGCCCGTGAGCAGAACCGTTCACTGTAGTGAGCTGCTCCGTTCACTAATATGAACAAGAAAGACCACTTTAGTGGACTGTTCATAAACTCTGGTGTAAAAGTAGACAAAACTATGGGGATAAGCAAAGAAACGAACACCTTTTATAAAAGAAACATATAGACATTCCACCCCAAAAAAGAAGCCAATCGGAAAATAATCCTTGAAAAGCTTGTATTCACCCCTTTCCCGGCGTATCTTTACAAGAATATTACATACACGATAAAGAATGAAAATCACACTGATCAGAGAGGAACGCGAAAGCGGAAAAGAGGCCGTCAGCACACAAAAAACGGACATGTTGATGGAAAAGCTGAAAACAGAGAACAAGACCGGATACATTACGGAGCTGCGTAGCATCATCCCGCATTTGAAAGGGACCAACGCCCGATATGAGCATATCGACAGACTGCCGCGTCTCTATCCCGCCGTAGAAATGACCCGCACCAAAGCAGGAGAACACCGGATAAAGACCTACAACGGGCTGGTACTACTGGAAGTAAACAATCTGGCCGGGGTGGCCGAAGCCGAACTGGTGAAACAACAAGCCGCCCTGCTGCCGCAAACCTTTGCCGCCTTCTGTGGCTCCAGCGGACGAAGTGCCAAAATATGGGTACGCTTCACCCTGCCCGACGGAGGGCTTCCAAAGAATGAAGACGATATCGCCTTATTCCACGCCCACGCCTACCGCCTGGCAGTGAAGTGCTACCAACCCCTTCTCCCTTTCCCCATCACCCTCCAGGCTCCTTCACTCCTACAAAGCTGCCGGATGACCGTGGACGAACAGCCCTATTATAGCCCCACCGCCGTGGCCTTCTGCCTGGAACAGCCCTGCGCCCTGCCCTCGGAAGACAACTACCGCCAACGGAAACAGCAGGAAAGCAATCCGTTGCTGAGAATGACTCCCGGCTACGAAGTGGCGGACACATGCAACCTGCTCTTCGAGGCCGCCCTCGACCGCGCCTTCCGCGATTTGGACAACTGGCGACGGGGCGACGACCTGCGCCCGCTGCTGTCCCGCCTTGCCGAACATTGCTTCAAAGCCGGCATTCCTGAAGAAGAAGCGGTGCGCCAGACACTGATGCACTACTACCGGGAGGCAGACGAACCCCTTGTACGCCTGACGCTGCATAACCTTTACGGGGAATTGAAAGGCTTCGGCACCCGCAGCAGCCTGAACAAAGACCAGGAAACAGCTTTCCGGCTGGAGGAGTTCATGAAACGCCGCTACGAATTCCGCTACAACACCGTGCTTGGCGACTTGGAATACCGGCAGCGCGACTCCATCCACTTCTACTTCCAACCTGCCGACCAGCGCGTACGCAGCAGCATCGCCATGAAGGCACTGAAAGAGGGAGTACGTGTGTGGGACCGCGACATCACCCGCTTCCTGTCTTCGGACTACGTGCCGCTATACAACCCCATCGAAGAATATCTCTATAACACCGGACGCTGGGACGGCAAAGACCGCATCCGCGCATTGGCCGACCTCGTGCCCTGCCACAATCCCCACTGGAGGGAACTGTTCTACCGGTGGTTTCTTGGCATGGTGGCACATTGGCGGGGAATCGACAAACAGCACGGCAACAATACCTCGCCCCTGCTCGTAGGTCCGCAAGGTTACCGCAAAAGTACTTTCTGCCGTATCCTATTGCCACCGGAACTGCGTTTCGGCTACACCGACAGTATCGACTTCAAGAGCAAGCAGGAAGCGGAGCGCAGCCTTGGCCGCTTTTTTCTGATTAACATCGACGAATTCGACCAGATAAACGCCAATCAGCAAGGCTTCTTGAAGCACCTCCTGCAAAAACCGGTTGCCAACCTGCGAAAGCCCTACGGTAGTACTATTCAAGAAATGCGCCGCTATGCCTCCTTCATCGGGACCAGCAATCTGAAAGACCTGCTGACCGACCCGTCGGGAAGCCGCCGTTTCATTTGCATCGAAGTGACCGGCCCTATCCAGACAAACGTCACTATCAATTATCGCCAGCTCTATGCCCAAGCCATGCACGACATCATGAAGGGTGAACGCTACTGGCTGGACGACACTGACGAAGCAATCGTAAAGGAGTACAACCGGGAATTCGAGCGGGCAGACCCATTGGAAGAACTTTTCCTTTGCCATTTCCGTGGCGCGGAGGAGAGCGAAGAAGGCGAATGGCTCACAGCCATGCAGATTTTCAACGACCTGCAACAGAAAACGAGGGATAAGTTGGCCATCAACCGGATAGCAGCTTTCGGGCGCACGCTCCGCAAGCTGGACATCCTCAACAAGAAATCGAACCGGGGAACACTTTATCATCTGGTAAGAATAGAAGAATGAACCGGCACTCCCACCGATTGTACCAAAGTGAGGGCAAACTTGGCCCTCACTCTTTTTATAAAAAGTATTTCCGTACGCAGCTGATGCAGTTCAACCATTATTTAATAAGGTGAACAGTTGACTATTTGCAAATTATGATTGATAATACTAAAAATACCCAAATAAGTGTTTTTGATATTAAAATAAAACGTATCTTTGTTGCAAACAACGTCCTCCTTAATAATACTATTATGAAGAAACTGCTGCTTTTAGCCTTTGTGCTATGTAGTTCTTTACTGTGCCGGGCACAAGAAGAACGAGTTATTTTAGGTGATGAACAGACTTCCGAGTATTTTCCAATCCTAAAAGATAAACGAATTGCCATATTCTCCAATCATACAGGAATGATAGGAGACAAGCATCTGTTGGATATTCTGCTGGAAAACAAGTTCAATGTAGTAGCCATTTTCTCCCCTGAACACGGTTTCAGAGGAGATGCCGACGCAGGCGAACATGTGTCCAGCTCGGTAGACAAGAAGACCGGAGTACCTATCCTCTCGCTGTACGACGGGAAATCCGGGAAACCAAGCGAAGCATCCATGCGCAAGTTCGATATCCTTGTGGTAGACATCCAGGATGTAGGCCTGAGATTCTATACTTATTATGCCTCTATGTGCCGGCTGATGGACGCTTGTGCAGAATACAACCGAAAGGTGCTGATACTGGACCGCCCCAATCCGAACGGACACTACGTGGACGGCCCGATACTGGACATGAAATATAAATCCGGTGTAGGTTGGCTGCCGATTCCCGTGGTGCACGGCATGACGCTGGGCGAACTGGGCCTGATGGTAAACGGCGAACGCTGGTTGCCGGCGTCACGCACTTGCGACCTGACCGTCATTCCCTGCAAGAACTATACGCACCAGACCCTATACAAGCTGCCGATTCCCCCGTCCCCCAATCTGCCGAACATGAAGTCCATCTATCTGTACCCCTCGACCTGCTACTTCGAGGCCACTCCGGTCAGCCTGGGAAGAGGAACCGACCTCCCCTTCCAGGTCTACGGGCATCCCAACATGACGGGCTACAGCTACAGCTTCACCCCGCGCAGTGTTCCCGGAGCCAAGAATCCGCCCCAGCTGGGCAAGCTTTGCCACGGCGTGAACCTGAGCAACATGAGCGACGAGGAAATCTGGAAACGCGGCATTGACTTGAGTTACGTGATAGACGCTTACCGGAATCTGAACATGGACGACCACTTCTTCCGTTCCTTCTTCGAGCTGTTGATAGGCACCGACTACGTGCGCAAAATGATAAAGGAAGGAAAGAGCGCCGAAGAAATCAAGGCAAGATGGAAAGACGACGTGGAGAAATTCAAGGTACAGCGCAAGCCCTATCTGCTCTACGAAGAATAAAGGGATGTACGATTTGACGATTTACGATTTACGATTAAAAAATGAACGTGAATTGGAAGAGAACGTCAGAGCGTACATAGGATAATCAAAGTCGTACATATCATCAAAAGAAGTAATTTCAATCGTAAATCGTAAATCATAAAATCGTAAATAACCTCATGACTCCACTTTCCGTAATCATTACCATCGCTGCCTACTTCGTGATATTGTTCACGGTATCTTATATTGCAGGAAGAAAGGCTGACAACGCAGGATTCTTTGTCGGTAACCGTAAGTCATCCTGGTATGTCGTGGCCTTCGCGATGGTTGGTTCCGCCATTTCGGGTGTGACCTATGTATCCGTACCCGGCATGGTTGCCGCCAGTAACTTCGGCTATCTGCAAATGGTGTTGGGCTTCATTGCCGGACAGCTCATCATAGCCTATCTGCTGGTACCGCTGTTCTACAAAATGAACCTGGTATCCATCTACGAATATCTGGAGAACCGTTTCGGCATGTCTTCCTACCGCACGGGTGCCTGGTTCTTCTTCATCTCCAAAATGCTCGGTGCCGCTGTCCGTCTGTTCCTCGTATGCCTGACGCTGCAACTGCTGGTATTCGAACCTTTCGGACTGCCTTTCCTGCTGAACGTGGCCATCACGGTGGCACTGGTCTGGTTGTACACTTTCCAGGGTGGCGTAAAGTCTCTTATCTGGACAGACTCTCTGAAGACATTCTGCTTGGTGGTGTCGGTCGTACTCTGCATCTGGTATATCGCTTCCGACCTCAATCTGTCATTTACCGGTATGGTAAGCACCATTGCCGACAGTGACATGTCCCGCATCTTCTTCTTCGACGATGTGAACAGCAAGCAGTACTTTTTCAAGCAGTTCCTCGCCGGCGCTTTCACCATGATTGCCATGACCGGGCTGGACCAGGACATGATGCAGCGCAACCTGAGCTGCAAGAACTTCAAGGACTCACAGAAGAACATGATTACCAGCGTCATTTCGCAGTTCTTCGTCATCCTGCTTTTCCTGATGCTGGGTGTGTTGCTCTACATCTTTGCCGCCAACCAGCAGATTACGGTGGAGAAGAGTGACGAACTATTCCCGCTGATTGCCACCGGCAACTACTTCCCTGCCATTGTGGGCATACTGTTCATCATCGGCCTAATTTCTTCTGCCTATTCAGCCGCAGGCTCGGCACTCACCGCGCTGACCACTTCCTTCACCGTAGACATTCTGGGAACGAAAGGCAAGTCGGAAGAGACGGTTGTAAAGATGCGCAAGAAAGTGCACATCGGCATGGCGGTTGTCATGGGAATCACCATTTTCGTATTCAATCTTCTGAACAACACCAGTGTCATCGATGCTGTATATATCCTGGCAAGCTATACCTACGGTCCTATCTTGGGTCTGTTTGCTTTCGGCATCTTCATGAAACAACAAGTGCGTGACAAGTACATCCCGCTGGTTGCCATCGCCTCCCCGGTTCTCTGCTTCATTCTGCAGAAAAATTCCGAAGCCTGGTTCGGAGGTTATCAATTCAGCTACGAGTTGCTGATTTTCAATGCACTGTTCACTTTCATCGGTCTCTGTCTGTTGATTAGGAAAGATAAAAAGAACAATTAACTTAATACATCATCTATGAACGTAAGACGTCAGTTTTTACTAAGTTTGCTTGCCGCCTCCCTCTTCCCCCAATGGGGAGGTGCGCAAGAACTTCCGACGGATGTCCGCCAGGAAATCGGGAAATTCCTGGATACCACCGCACGGAAAGAAGTTTCCGTAGGACGTATCAGCATCGACTCAGTGGCCGTGGAAGGAAATACGCTGCAACTGTTTGCCAACATGAACTGTGCCTATATTCCTTTCCGCGAGGACAATGTAGCCGAAATATACCAGGGCGTAAGTGCCCTGCTACCGGCGGAGTTTACCAAATACAAGCTGCAAATCCGTACCAACAAGCGCAGCATCGAAGAACTGGTTCCCCAAGTCCTGCGTAGTAAAAAAGACAAAAAGACGAAGACATTCAATCCCGTCGCTTCCAAGCCTTTAGTTACCGACATTTCCGCCCCCTACACCCCTACCAACGGCTTGCAGAACCGGCACATCGCCCTATGGCAAAGCCACGGCTGGTACTACGAGCCGAAACTCGACCGTTGGGAATGGCAGCGTGCACGTATCTTCCAGACCGTGGAAGACCTCTACACCCAAAGCTACGTATTGCCTTTCCTCGTGCCGATGCTGGAAAATGCCGGTGCCAACGTGCTGCTTCCCCGCGAACGCGATTGCCAGACGGCAGAAGTCATCGTAGACAATGACGGTTGCCTGACCGGCCGTTCCGTCTATACAGAAAATTCCGGTGACAAGCTCTGGAGCCAGGGAGCAGGACAAGGCTTCGCCCACCTGCGCCCCCAATACATAGACTTTGAGAATCCTTTCAAGGAAGGCACCTACCGCGCCATAGAAACCATCAAGAAAGGAAACGCAAGCACCGCCGAATGGATTCCCGAAATCCCTTCGACCGGACAATACGCCGTATACGTCTCTTACCAAACCTTGCCAAACAGCGCGGACGATGCCCTTTACACCGTCTATCACAAAGGCGGCACCACGCAGTTCAAGGTAAACCAGCAAATGGGAGGCGGCACCTGGATTTACCTCGGCACCTTCGGCTTCAATGCCGGTCGGAACAATGAATGCAAAGTCGTTCTGAGCAACCTTTCCTCCAAAGTAGGAAGAATCATCACTGCCGACGCCGTGAAGATTGGCGGCGGTATGGGAAACATAGCTCGCTGCATCTCCAATGAGGGCGCTACGGAAAACCTGAAAAGCTCCGACACCCGCAACCTGCAAAACACCCATGCAGGCGATACCCCAAAACGTGCAACCCATTCTCCATTATCAACTATCCATTATCAACTATCCAACTATCCCCGTTTCTGCGAAGCCGCCCGCTACTGGCTGCAATGGGCCGGAATACCGGACAGCGTATATTCAGAAAGCAACGGCAAGAATGACTATACCGACGACTACAAATGCCGTGGCATCTGGGTGAACTACCTTTCCGGAGGTTCTGCCGTGAACCCGACGGAGAGAGGGCTGAACATCCCCGTCAACATGGCCTTCGCCTTCCACTCCGATGCAGGAACTACCCTGAACGATTCCATCATCGGGACACTCGGCATCTACTATACCAACGCCTACAATGAGAAGTTCGCCAACGGAGCATCACGCTACCTGAGCCACGACCTGACAGATTTGATTCAGTCCAACATCGTGCGTGACGTGCGTACCCTCTACGAACCTCAATGGACACGCCGTGGCAAATGGAACCAATCTTACTACGAGGCCCGTGTACCCCGCGTACCGACCATGCTGCTCGAACTGCTTTCCCATCAGAACTTTGCAGACATGCGCTACGGACTGGACCCACGTTTCCGTTTCACCGTAAGCCGCGCCATCTACAAAGGCATGCTTCAGTTTCTCTGCTCACAGTACCACATGGATTATGTAGTGCAACCGCTACCGGTAGACCACATGGCCCTGCGCATGACCGGTGAAAATGAAGTGGAACTGACCTGGCGACCCGTAGCGGATGCGTTGGAACCGACTGCCGTGGCAGAAAAATATATTGTCTATACCCGCATCGGCGACGGAGATTTCGACAACGGAGTATTGGTGGACGGCAACAGTTACCGCACCACACTCCCCACCGGCATGGTATGCAGCTACAAGGTAACCGCTGTCAACAAGGGCGGCGAGAGTTTTCCTTCCGAAATTCTTTCTGCCGGACGGGCGTTCAATTCCAAAGGTACCGTATTGGTGATAAACGGATTCGACCGTATCAGTGCCCCTGCCGACTTTGTCGCTTCCGCCCCTGCCGACACCCTCCTTGCCGGATTCCTGGATGAGCAGGACCACGGAGTCCCCTATATCCGTGACATCAGCTACATTGGCAAGATGAAGGAATACCGCCGTTCCATTCCCTGGATGGACGACGATGCCTCCGGTTTTGGCGACAGCTATGGGAACTACGAAACTCAAGTGATTGCAGGAAATACGTTCGATTATCCTGCTGTACATGGTGCAGCTATCCTGAAAGCAGGGTATTCGTTTGTATCGTGTAGTAACGAAAGCCTCTCCCCCGACCCCTCTCCCGTAGGGAGGGGAGATAAAAATACTCCGGTGGATATGAAAGAGTATAGGTATGTGGACTTGATACTTGGGAAGCAATGCCAGACCAAGATGGGACGGGGAGGCGTAAAACCGTTGGAGTTCAAGACTTTCAGCAAACCGATGCAGGAGGCTATTGCCGCTTATTGCGAGCAAGGCGGAAATATCTTTGTGTCGGGCGCTTTTGTAGGAACGGACTTGTGGGACAACCGCCTTGCAACCGCCGACGAAGCCGACAAGAAATTTGCGATGGAAGTACTGAAATATAAGTGGCGTGTGGGACAAGCGGCTACAATGGGTAAGGTGAAAAGCGTAGCTTCTCCGTTCCCCGCCCTTTCTGGGAACTATACCTATTATAATGAACCGAATGCCGGTTCGTATGTGGTGGAATCACCGGACGCCATTGAACCGGCAACCA
Source organism: Bacteroides sp. AF34-31BH (assembly GCF_003602795.1). Classification (NCBI taxonomy): domain Bacteria; kingdom Pseudomonadati; phylum Bacteroidota; class Bacteroidia; order Bacteroidales; family Bacteroidaceae; genus Bacteroides; species Bacteroides sp. AF34-31BH. The sequence goes on along the minus strand of NZ_QTLV01000003.1, from coordinate 359,629 downwards.
AAGATGCGCACACTGTGATGCGGTATGCTGAGAATAACCTGAGTGCCGGTGTGGCTTATCAAGGCAATTACAAGACTTGTGTCTTGGGATTTCCCTTTGAGGCCATACGTTCTGATTCTGAAAGAGAGGCACTCATGAATGCTGTACTGACATTCTTCAACGACAACAAGTAATATCAACCAATCATCATCTATGAACAGAAGACTGTTAATAATCGTCCTGATGGCTTGCCTGCTCCCCCTGGGGATGCAGGCACAGCAAGGGACATTCCGTTTTGCCCAACTGACGGACATTCATCTGACCCCGAACAATCCGAATCCCACAGAGGACCTGCTGCGTTCCGTGGCACAGATTAATGCCACCGACAGTATCGACTTTGTCCTGGTGACGGGCGACCTGACCGAAGAAGGCGACCGTACTACCATGGAAAAAGTGAAATCGTGCCTTGACTTGCTGAAGGTCCCCTACCACGTAGTCCTAGGCAACCATGAAACGAAATGGAGCGACTCCGGCTGTACCGCTTTCGGAGAAATCTTTGGCGGAGAACGCTTCGAGTTCGAGCATAAGGGATTCCTTTTCCTCGGCTTCAACTCCGGTCCGCTGATGCGTATGGCCTACGGGCATGTAGTGCCGCAAGATATCCGTTGGATGACGGAAGAAATGGATAAAAACGGCAAAGACAAACCGGTGATACTTGTCACCCACTACCCACTAATGGAAGGTGATGTGGACAATTGGTATGAGGTGACGGATGCCGTCCGCCCCTACAACGTGCGCTTGTTTATCGGCGGACACTACCACAGCAACCGGGATTTACGTTACGACGGCATTCCGGGCGTACTGATGCGCAGCAACCTGCGCGACAAAGAAAGGAAACCGGGTTACGGCATCTATGAAGTAACCGGGGATTCCATCCGGGTATACACGCAACGTATCGGCGAACCCAAGAAGCAGTGGACAGCATTCTCGCTGACCAAGCAGTATTACGACCGCAACGGAAAGGCAGAGAAATATCCCGACTTCTCGGTCAACAAGGAATATCCGCAAGTAAAGGAGCAATGGATGGTACAGACGGGCGCAGGCATTTACTGCTCTCCCGCCGTAGAAAAAGATAAAGTGTTCGTAGGAGACGATATGGGAAGGCTGACAGCCTACACCCTGAAAAACGGCAAAAAGCTATGGAGCTTTGAAGCCGGCAAGCGCATTGTCGGTACTCCGGCCGTAAGCGAGGGTATCGTTGTATTCGGGTCTGCCGACCGCCGCATCTACGGATTGAACGCCAAAGACGGCAGCCTGCTCTGGACGGTAGAAGCCGCCGAACCGGTGCTCGGAGCCGTGACCATCGCAGACGGTACCGCCTACATCGGTGCCAGTGATGCCACTTTCCGCGCCATAGACATCCATACGGGAAAAGTAATCTGGACCTACACCGGCGTAAAGGGCTACATCGAAACCAAGCCGTTGGTGACGGAAGACAAGGTCATCTTCGGCGCATGGGACAATACACTGTATGCCTTGAACAAGACTGACGGACGTGAGTTGTGGAAATGGACGGGCGGACTGACCCGCATGCACTTCTCTCCTGCCGCCGTATGGCCGGTAGCTGCCGACGGTAAAGTATTCATTACCGACCCGCAACGCGCCATGACCGCCATAGACATCCACACGGGCAATACCGTGTGGCGCACCTTTCAGTCCATGGTGCGCGAGACCATCGGACTTTCCGAAGACGGTGAACGTATCTATAGCAAAACGATGAACGACAGCATTGTTTGCTATGCAGCTCAAGGAGATACTCCGCGGGAGTTGTGGGCAACCAATATAGGTTTCGGTTATGAGCATGCCCCCTCCATGCAAGTGGAAAAAGAGGGGGTAATGTTTGGCAGTACCAAAGAAGGACTTATCTTCGCACTGGAAGGAAAAACAGGCAAAGTACTGTGGAAACATAAAATAGGAAATTCACTTATCAGTACCGTAGTTCCGTTGAACGGCCACGAAGTTCTATTCACGGCAACCAGCGGGGAAGTGGGACTTCTGAGAATTAAAAATTGAGAATTAAAAATTAAAAGATATATCATGAATAAAATCAGTTGCTTTCTTCCCTACGCAGGAAAAGAACAAGTAGAAAAAACAGTGAATAGCCTACAGGCGACAGGACTTATAGAAGAAATCCGGTTAATCACGACCGATGCCACTCTGGAATCGCTCCCGGACTGCGAAATATTGTTTGTTGACATGCCCTACAGCAGTGCAACTCTCAAAGCTATTGCTAATGCAGCCAAGGGAGAATACACATTGCTTTATACCAAAGAGACTACGCTCGAAATGGGTATGTTTGCACTGGAACGTATGATACACATCCTTGAAGATTCAAGCGCCGGTATGGTATATGCCGACCACTACCAAATAGCAGACGGCAAGCAGAGCAACGCTCCGGTAATCGACTACCAATTCGGTTCCTTGAGGGATGACTTCAACTTTGGCTCCCTGCTCCTTTTCAACACCGAAAAACTAAAGGAAGCCGCCGGGCACATGAAGTCTGACTACAACTTCGCCGGACTTTACGACCTGCGCCTGAAATTGAGCCAACATTCAGACTTGGTACATATCAACGAATACTTATACAGCGAGGTGGAAAACGATACCCGCAAGAGCGGCGAAAAGATTTTCGACTATGTAGACCCCAAAAACCGTGACCGCCAGATTGAGATGGAGCAGGCATGTACCGAACATCTGAAAGAAATCGGGGGGTATCTGGCACCGGAGTTCAAGAAGATTGAGTTCTCTGCCGGTAACTTCGAATATGAGGCCTCCGTCATCATTCCGGTACGCAACCGTATCCGTACCATCCGTGACGCCATCAAATCTGTATTGATGCAGAAGACAGACTTTAAATATAATCTTATCATCATCGACAACCATTCCACAGACGGCACTACGGAGGCCATCGACGAATTCAAGGACGACGAACGCCTCATCCATATCGTCCCCGAACGCAACGACCTCGGTATCGGCGGTTGCTGGAATGTAGGTGTACACCACCCCAAGTGTGGCAAGTTTGCCGTGCAGCTGGACAGCGATGACGTATACAAAGACGAAAATACACTCGCCATCATGGTCCGCGCCTTCTACGAGCAGAACTGCGCCATGGTAGTAGGCACCTATATGATGACGGACTTCAATATGAACATGATTGCTCCGGGCATCATCGACCACAAGGAATGGACTCCGGCAAACGGACGCAACAACGCCCTCCGCATCAACGGTCTGGGTGCCCCGCGCGCCTTCTATACCCCGGTGCTGCGCGAAGTGAAAGTACCCAATACCAGCTATGGCGAAGACTATGCACTGGGACTGAACTTCTCCCGCCAATACCAGATAGGACGTGTGTACGACGTGGTCTACCTCTGCCGCCGTTGGGACGACAATTCCGACGCCTCACTGGACATCGTGAAGATGAACGGACACAACCTTTACAAAGACCGCATCCGTACTTGGGAACTCCAGGCACGCATAGCGATGAACAGGAAAAAGTGATTGTACACCGTAAATCATCAAATAACAGACAACCTCATGAATCAAACGATACACAATCTTCTAACCGAACAACTGGCATCCTGGGAGACGGCACGCAACAACTATGCCGCCCTCTCCGGCGTGCGGGTGAAAGAGCTGAACGTAAACGGCATACCCTATAAGGTGCAGTTCAACCCGGCACGCATCGTTTCCTCCGGTGCCAGGGTGGATGCCAAGTCCATCCAGGAACGGAAATGTTTTCTGTGCCCGGCAAACCTGCCGCCGGTACAGAAAGGCATCCCGTTCAGCGGACATTACAACATCCTGGTGAATCCGTTCCCCATCTTCCCCCGCCACCTGACAATACCGGAACTGGCGCATACGCCCCAACGCATCGCTTCCCGCTTCACCGACATGCTGGAGCTGGCCGGGGCGCTGACGGAATATACCATCTTCTACAACGGTCCCAAGTGTGGTGCCTCTGCCCCCGACCATGCCCATTTCCAGGCAGGAAACAAGGGATTCATGCCCATCGAGAAGGACTGGCGCGGACAGATTGCCGGAAAGATAGCCGATTACGGGAAAGCTGCACTGTGGTATCTCAACGACGCTCCCCGTGCCACACTTGTCATTGAATCCGCCTCCCAAAAGGACGCGGCAGACTTGTTCGACATCATCTACCATTCCTTAGACGTGAAAACCGGAGAAGACGAACCGATGATGAACGTGCTTGCCATGTACGAGGGCGACCGCTGGGTAGTCTTTGTCTTCCCGCGCGAGAAACACCGCCCCGCCTGCTATACTGCCGAAGGAGAAGCCAATCTGTTGAGCAGCCCGGCATCCGTCGACTTGGGAGGTGTCTTTATCACCCCCGTAGAAAAGGATTTCTTGAAAATCACTGCGGAAGACGTGGCGCAGATATTAAGTGAAGTATGCCTCTCTGCCACAGATTTCCACAAGGTACGGCAGCGTATCAGGGAAAAAATATGACTTCTGAAATCCAAGAACTCTAATTTTAAAGAAATACCATTATGAAAGAGCCCAAAGTACAAGTAGGCATTCTGTTTGAACCGCAGATAGAATTCGTTTTGCTGAATCCGTATCGCATGGACGGAACGGAAGTCAGCGGCAAGCAGGTAGTGACCTACGACGAAGGCAAGATTCTCTGGAATGGACGCCGGTATGACGAACTGCTGTTTGAACCGCAACACGAGCAGACCGATGCCTTCGAACTATTGGACGTTACCATCGGCATCAATTTCCATTGGGAGCGCAAGGAAGACCAGCGTTTTCTGGGTGCTCTCAAAATCATCGTTGAGAATGGAAAGCTCACCGGCATCAACGTCATCCATGTAGAAGATTATCTGACCAGCGTCATCTCCTCCGAGATGAGTGCCACCGCTTCTCTGGAGCTGCTCAAGGCACACGCTGTCATCTCCCGAAGCTGGCTACTGGCACAAATACAAAAGAATAAGGAAATCACCGAAGCCCAAGCTAACTACTCGGCCTTTACGCAGACCGACGAAGAGCTGATTCGCTGGTACGACCGAGAAGACCACACACGTTTCGATGTATGCGCCGACGACCATTGTCAACGCTACCAGGGCATTACACGTGCCTCTACCGATATTGTGAAACAAGCCATCTCCGCTACCCGCGGCCAGGTACTGACATCTGATGGTAAGATTTGCGACGCCCGTTTCTCCAAATGCTGCGGCGGTGCTTTCGAGGAGTTCCAATACTGCTGGGAAGACATCAAATACCCCTATCTTGCCCAACAGCGAGACAGCAAAACGCACGCCACACTGCCCGATTTGACGCAGGAAGTCGAAGCGGACCGCTGGATTCGTACCTCCCCCGAAGCATTCTGCAACACCACCGACAAGAAAATCCTCTCGCAGGTACTCAATAACTATGACCAGGAGACTACGGACTTCTATCGCTGGAAAGTGGAATATACCCAGGAAGAGCTTTCAGCCCTCATTCTGAAACGTTCAGGCATTGACTACGGACAAATCATCGACCTTATCCCCATAGCCCGCGGAACCAGCGGACGCCTCTGGAAACTGAAGATTGTGGGAACCAAACGCACACTCACCATCGGCAAGGAACTGGAAATCCGCCGCACGCTCTCCACTTCACACCTCTACAGCTCTGCCTTCGTGGTAGACAAAGAGGAGTTGTCCGCCGAAGGCATTCCCGGACGCTTCATCCTCACCGGCGCCGGTTGGGGGCATGGTGTGGGACTTTGCCAAATAGGTGCAGCCGTGATGGGCGAGCAAGGGTATAAGTATGATGCAATACTGCTGCACTACTATATAGGTGCCAGCATTGACAAGCTGTATGAATAATCGAATAGAACACAATAAATCAATATCATGAACCATACAAAAAACATATCGCCATGGGCATGGGTACCCACCTTGTACTTTGCACAAGGCATTCCATATTTTATCGTAAACAACATCTCCGTGATGATGTTTACCAAAATGGGCGTACCGAACGGAGAAATGGCCTTGTTCACAAGCCTGCTCTATCTGCCATGGACTATCAAACCCTTCTGGAGCCCGTTTGTCGACATCATCAAGACCAAAAGATGGTGGACCCTTTCCATGCAGATTCTGATGTCTGTGGCATTCATCCTGCTGACGCTGTCCATTCCACGGCCGGACGAGGCGACTATGGCGGCCGGAACAACCCCCATCAGCATGTTCAGCATCACGCTGATGCTGTTCATCATCACGGCTTTTGCCTCTGCCACACACGACATTGCCGCCGACGGCTTCTACATGCTGGCACTGAAACAGAGTGACCAGGCAGCCTTCGTTGGCATCCGAAGCACGTTTTACCGGCTCGCCTCTATCTTCGGACAAGGCGTGCTCGTAGCCATTGCCGGCGCCATCGAACTGAGAACCGAAAACATTCCGCTGTCATGGACCATCACGATGCTGGTTACAGCCGTTCTGTTCAGCCTGGTGACGTTCTATCACCTCTTTGCAGTCCCCAAACCCACCTCAGATAAGTCAACACTGGCTGCCGATGCCGCCACTGCAGGAGCTATATTCAGAGAATTCGGACGAACATTCGCCACCTATTTTACCAAACCGGGCGCATTGCTGGCCATCGTGTTCATGTTGCTGTACCGCCTGCCTGAAGCATTCCTCATCAAAATGTGTATGCCTTTCCTGGTTGCCTCCAAAGAATCGGGAGGTCTGGAACTATCGACAGCAGAAGTAGGTATCGTATACGGCACCATCGGAGTCATATTCCTCACCCTGGGCGGTATCCTCGGAGGATTGTTCGCATCACGCATTGGCTTGAAAAAATCCATCTGGTGGATGGCAGGATGCATGACTCTGCCATGCCTGACGTTTGTCTATCTTGCCATTGCCCAGCCCGACAATCTGTTTGCTATCTCAACCGCCATCGCCATCGAGCAATTCGGCTACGGCTTCGGTTTCACGGCCTACATGCTCTACATGATGTACTTCTCCGAAGGTGAATTCAAAACATCCCACTATGCCATCTGTACCGCATTCATGGCACTAAGCATGATGATACCAGGTATGTTTGCGGGATATATCCAGGAGGCTATCGGATATACGGACTTCTTCTGGTTGGTAATGATATGCTGTTTCGCCACGGTTGTTGTCACCATTTTTGCAGACAGAAAGATAGACCCGGAATATGGAAAAAAATGATTAATGGTTAATGATTAATGTTTTGTGAGTAATATTTAGTGATTGGTTATGAAGAGGACTATTATTATATCCTTGCTCTGCCTCCTTTGCGGAGGTGCGATGCAAGCACAGAAGATCAGAATAAAGACCGGTATCGAGGTACTGAAAGAACAGAATTTCCGATGCCTGGAAGGTAAGCGTGTAGGATTGATTACCAACCCGACGGGGGTGGACAACCGGATGAGGTCCACCATTGACATCCTGCACGAGGCGCCCAACGTGAACCTTGTGGCACTCTACGGCCCCGAACACGGTGTGCGCGGCGATGTGCACGCAGGCGACCATGTGACGGACATCAAAGACGCGACTACCGGACTGCCCGTCTATTCGCTTTACGGAAAGACCCGCAAGGCCACGCCGGACATGCTGAAAGATGTGGATGTATTAGTGTATGATATCCAAGACATCGGTTGCCGTTCCTTTACCTACATCAGCACCATGGGACTGGCCATGGAAGCCGCTGCCGAAAACGGCAAGGAATTCATTGTGCTGGACCGGCCCAATCCCGTAGGCGGATTGAAGATTGAAGGCAACTTGGTTGAAGATGATTGCATTTCTTTTGTAAGCCAGTTTAAAATTCCGTACCTTTACGCCCTCACTTGCGGTGAGCTGGCACTGATGCTCAATGGCGAGAAGATGTTGAAGGATGGGGAACAATGTAATCTCCACATAGTGAAGATGAAAGGCTGGAAACGCAAGATGGATTATACCCAAACCGGACTGCAATGGGTTCCCTCCTCTCCACACATTCCACATCCTCATTCTGCATTCTTCTACCCCGTCAGCGGCATTCTGGGTGAACTAGGATATATGTCTATCGGCGTGGGGTATACCATTCCGTTCCAGATGTTTGCCGCACCATGGATGGAAGCGGAAAAGCTGGCCGGAAACCTGAACCGTCTGAACGTACCGGGGGTCATCTTCAGACCGATGTACCTGAAGCCGTTCTATAGCGTAGGCAAAGGCGAGTTGCTGCAAGGTGTGCAAGTGCACATCATGGATTTCGGCAAAGCACCGTTGAGCGACCTGCAATTCCTGGTCATGCAGGAAGTCGCCGCCCTCTATCCTGACCGTGCCGTGTTTGACCATGCCGACAAGGGACGTTTCAACATGTTCGACAAAGTAAGCGGTTCGCGGCAGATACGCGAGCGCTTCTCGAAACGGAACCGTTGGGAGGACATACGCGACTACTGGTATAAAGATGCCGAAGACTTCCGTAAGCTGTCGAAAAAGTATTATTTATATAAATAAATTTACAGATAAATAAGGAAGGGAAAAGAGCCTGATACGGAGACTATTTCAGTCGTATACAGAACCACATTCAGTCGTATACTTAAATATATTCAGTATACGACTGAATGTACCCCCTCGTAAGACACGTTTACAGAGCACTTTGAAGCGAAGTGATGCAATAAAAAAAAGTGAACATGAAAGAGCATAGTTACATGGCTTTCCTGCAGGAAGCAAAACAATTCATTCCGCAGGAAAGGATTTACACCGACGAACTTCGCCGGCTGGCTTGGGGTACGGATGCCGGTTTTTACCGACTGATTCCCCAGATTGTAATCCGTTCGAAAGACGAAGATGAAGTTTCACAACTGTTGAAACTGGCGAGCCGCCACGGGCTGCCCGTCACCTTCCGAGCGGCAGGGACCAGTTTGTCGGGTCAAGCCATTAGCGACTCCATCCTCATCGTAGCCGGCAAGAATTGGGAAAAATACAGCATATCCGCCGACTACGAACAGATAACCCTCCAACCGGGCATCATCGGACAACGTGTGAACGAACTGTTGGCTCCCTACGGCCGTAAGTTTGCACCGGATCCCGCCTCGGTGAAAAGCGCCATGGTAGGCGGTATTGTCATGAACAATGCTTCCGGCATGAACTGCGGTACGCACGCCAATAGCGACAAGGTGCTTATTTCCGCCCGTATTATCCTGATGGATGGTACCCTGCTGGATACCGGAAATCCCGTCAGCCGCGCCTCCTTCGAAGTGAGTCACCGTGACTTCATTCGCCGCATCTGCGAACTGCGCGATGAAATACGTACCAACGAAAAACTGGCCGAACGCATCCGTTACAAATATTCCATCAAAAATGTAACCGGGCTCAATCTGTTGCCCTTCGTCCGTTTCGACGACCCATTCGAAATCATTGCCCACCTCATGGTAGGTTCCGAAGGTACACTGGCGTTCCTTTCGGAAGTGACGATGAAGACTGAATATGATTATCCCTACAAGGCCAGCGCTATGCTCTACTTCAAGACCATCAAAGAAGCGAGCCGCGCTGTGGTAGCCATGAAGAAGCTGGTCGACGAAACCGGCGAATGGACAGTAAAAGGGGCTGAAATGCTAGACTATAAGAGCCTTTCTTCCGTCAACGACCCCGTATTCCTAAAATACAAAGGCGAAGTTGCCTCCTCTGCCCTCCCCGGCGTGGAGCCCGGCGACGAAACCGGGTTGACAGCAGTGCTGACCGAAACCAAAGCCCGTACCCCGGAAGAACTGCAACAGAACATATCTGCCATTGAAGCTTGCCTGCAAGCCTTCACCACCTATATTCCGGTACGCTTCACCGACCGTCCGGAGGAATATTCCAAATACTGGGCCATCCGTTCCGGCATCTTCCCCTCTGTGGGAGGTACGCGCCAGCCGGGAACCACTTGCCTCATCGAAGACATCGCCTTCCACATTGAAGACCTTCCGGAGGCAACGGCAGAACTGCAACAGCTCATAGCCCGCCACGGATATAATGACGCCTGCATCTACGGCCATGCTCTCGAAGGCAACTACCACTTCATCATCAACCAGTCCTTCAGTACCCAAGCGGAAGTGAAACGCTACGAAGACTTGATGAATGACATTAAGACCTTGGTAGTAGATAAATATGACGGTTCCCTAAAAGCCGAGCATGGCACGGGCCGGAATATGGCTCCCTTTGTCCGCCATGAATGGGGAGATGACGCCTACAAAGCCATGAAAGCCGTCAAAGAGCTGTTTGACCCACAAGGATTGCTAAACCCCGGTGTCATTTTCAATGATGACCCGCAATGCCATATCAAGAACTTCAAGCCGCTGCCTTTATTAGTGATGAGTGACAAGAGACAAGCTACGTCACTCGTAGCTGACAAATGCATCGAGTGCGGTTTCTGCGAAGTCAACTGTCTCTCCTGCGGCTTTACCCTTTCCTCGCGCCAGCGTATCGTGTTGCAGCGCGAAATATCCCGGCTGAAACAAAGCGGCGAGGACCCGACACGCCTTGCACTGCTCGAAAAACAATACCGCTATCCCGGCAACCAGACTTGTGCCGGAGACGGCCTCTGCTCCATGTCGTGCCCGATGGGTATCAATACGGGCGACCTTACCCATATAATCCGCCAGGAAGCATTACCCAAAGGCAGTCTGGGATACAAAGCCGGAGACTTTGTCGCCAATCATTTCGCTGGTGTCAAGAGTGCACTGCGTCCCGTATTGTCCTTAGCCAACTTCGGACATTCACTATTAGGGACAAAGGCGATGAGCGGCATTACCAAGGGGCTGCACAATGCATTAGGCATACCTCTATGGACGCCGGCTATGCCGAAAAGTTATCAGTTACAAGCTACGGAGTTACAAGCTACAAGCACTATGCAGCATAATAGCGCAGCACTTGTAGCTCGTAGCTCTGTAACTCGTAACTACAAAGTCGTCTACTTCCCCAGCTGCATCAACCAGACTATGGGTCTGGCAAAGAAGTCTCCCGTAGAGCAGCCATTGGTAAATAAAATGGTGTCCTTGTTGCAAAAAGCCGGTTACGAAATCATCTTCCCGAAAGATATGGACAAGCTTTGCTGTGGCACCATTTGGGAAAGTAAAGGGATGCTGGACATTGCCGATCGCAAGACAGCCGAACTGGAGGCCGCACTTTGGGAAGCCAGCGAACAAGGCAAATACCCCGTCCTCTGTGACCAAAGCCCTTGTCTGCACCGCATGCGCGAATGTATCAAGAAGATGAAACTGTATGAACCTGCAGAATTCATCTATACATTCTTACGTGAGAAGCTGATTTTCACACCTATTAACCGCCCCGTAGCAATCCACATCACCTGCTCCATGCGGAAAATGGGACTGGCAGATACCATTATAGCCCTTGCACGCCTTTGCTCCAGTAAAGTCATCGTGCCGGAAGAAGTAGGTTGCTGCGGTTTTGCCGGAGACCGGGGATTCACCTATCCTGAGCTGAACTCGTACGCCCTACGCAAACTCCGCCCGCAAATAGAAGCGTCCGGAGTGAATATAGGCTACTCTAACAGCCGTACTTGTGAAATCGGATTGACAACAAACTCAGGTATCCCCTACGTATCCATCGCCTATCTGGTAGACGAATGTACAAAGGCAGCTGATAATTAGGATTGATAATTAACTTAACACACAAATATTACAATGAACAGTACAAAAGTAAGTAAACGCATCCTTGCACTCGACATTCTCCGTGGTGTCACCATCGCAGGTATGATTATGGTAAACAACCCCGGTTCGTGGGGACATATCTATGCCCCCTTGCGGCATGCAGAGTGGAACGGTCTGACCCCCACCGACCTCGTCTTTCCCTTCTTCATGTTTATCATGGGAATTTCCACATACATTTCCCTGAAGAAATACAACTTCGAGTTCAGCCACGCCGCCGGCATGAAGATACTGAAACGCACCATCGTCATTTTCCTTATAGGCATGGCTATCGGCTGGTTCTCGCGTTTCTGCTATTACTGGGCCTCCGCTCCGGACGACCTCAGTTTCGGAGAGAAGCTATGGGCTTCCGTCTGGACATTCGACCGTATCCGTATTCTGGGTGTCATGCAACGGCTGGCCCTTTGCTACGGAGCAGCCTCCATCATTGCACTAACCATGAAGCATAAACATATACCTTATCTGATAGCCGGCCTATTGACAGGCTACTTCATACTGTTGATGTGCGGCAACGGTTTCGCCTATAATGAAACAAACATTCTTTCCGTGGTAGACCGTGCCATCCTGACCCCTGCACACATGTACAAGGATAACGGCATAGATCCCGAAGGTTTGTTAAGCACCATTCCTGCCATTGCACATGTGTTGCTGGGCTTCTGTGTAGGGCGGCTGATGCTGGATGGCAACAAGTCGGAAGACCGTGCCTCATTTCTCAATTCGCAGCTTATCACACTGTTTCTGGTAGGTGTTATCCTTACTTTCTCCGGTTTCCTGCTAAGCTACGGTTGCCCCATCAACAAGAAAATATGGTCTCCTACCTACGTACTCGTCACTTGCGGACTGGCATCCAGTTTTCTGGCATTGCTTATCTGGATTATTGATGTGAAAGGCTATAAGAAGTGGAGCATGTTTTTCGAGGCATTCGGTGTGAATCCGCTGTTCATGTATGTATTGGGCGGCGTACTTAGCATACTTTTCGGTAGTATCAGTTTCCCGTGGGGAAACAGCAGCATCAGCATACACGGATTCTTATACAATATAGTCCTCATGCCCGTTTTCGGTGAAACCGCCGGTTCCCTTGCCTTTGCCCTGCTGTTTATCGCCATTAACTGGTGTATCGGCTACCAGTTGTACAAACGAAAAATATATATCAAAATATAAGGATTAGGGGTTAGTGATTAAGGATTAGTGATTAATACGTTGCCTATAATTAAGAAACAGTATCACCTACCATTAATCACTAATCCTTAATCACTAATCCTTAATCACTAACCCCTAATCCCTAATCATTAAACATTATTTATATGATTCTAATAGCAGACAGTGGCTCTACAAAGACCGATTGGTGTGTTGTAGAGAATGGAGTACTTCTCCAACAGATATTCACGAAAGGGACGAACCCTTTCTTTCAGTCGGAAGAGGAAATCAGTAATGAAATAGCAACAGCGCTATTACCTCAGCTGAAGACAAGTGAGCTGGATGCCGTATACTTTTATGGTGCAGGATGCGGATTTCCCGACAAGATAAGTATGGTGCACCGTGCCATAACCAAACACCTCAGTGTGAAAAATGAAGTGGAAGTCAATACCGATATGCTGGCTGCCGCACGTGGCCTCTGCGGACATGACTCAGGCATTGCCTGCATCATGGGGACCGGCTCCAACTCATGTTATTATGACGGAAAAAGCATTGTCACCAATGTATCTCCTCTGGGATTCATCTTGGGAGACGAAGGCAGCGGAGCCTGCTTGGGCAAACTGTTGGTAGGCGATATCTTGAAAAATCAGATGACACCCGAGCTGAAAGAGAAATTCCTCAAACAGTTCGACCTGACACCTGCTGATATCATCGACCGTGTCTACCGTAAACCTTTCCCCAACCGTTTCCTGGCAAGCTTGTCACCATTTCTTGCACAGAATCTGGGTGAACCTTGTGTACGCGCTCTGGTACTGAACAGCTTTAAGGCATTCCTTAAACGCAATGTCATGCAATATGAAGACTATCAGCATCAAAAAGTACATTTCATCGGTTCCGTAGCCTTCTATTACAAGGAAGTTCTGGCAGAAGCTGCCAAAGAAATGGGTATCCAACTGGGTGCAATCATCAAGAGCCCCATGGAAGGACTCATCAAATATCACAACTGAAAGTGACAAATCGTAAATAGTAAATCGTCAAATAGTAAATAGCCTTATGTTCGTAAAAATCTCAGAGCAACCATCGCTCTACAATGACTTGGAAAAGAAATCAGTCCGTGAAATTCTGGAAGACATCAATACCGAAGACCAGAAAGTGGCGCTTGCCGTACAGAGGGCAATCCCTCAAATAGAAAAGTTGGTAACCCAGATTGTGCCCCGCATGAAACAAGGCGGACGCATCTTCTACATGGGTGCGGGTACCAGTGGACGTCTGGGCGTACTCGACGCTTCGGAAATTCCACCGACTTTCGGTATGCCCCCCACGCTGGTTATCGGCTTGATTGCCGGTGGTGACACTGCATTGAGAAATCCGGTAGAGAATGCCGAAGATGACATTCACCGCGGTTGGGAAGAGTTGACGGAACGCAATATTACAGATAAGGATACGGTCATCGGTATTGCTGCATCCGGTACCACCCCCTACGTGATTGGTGCCATGCACGAGGCACGCGAACACGGCATACTGACCGGCTGTATCACCAGCAACCCGGACTCTCCAATGGCAGCAGAGGCAGATGTAGCCATCGAAATGATTGTAGGGCCTGAATATGTGACGGGAAGCTCACGCATGAAATCGGGAACAGGACAGAAAATGATACTGAATATGATTACTACTTCCGTCATGATACAGTTGGGACGCGTGAAAGGCAACAAAATGGTGAATATGCAGCTCAGTAACAAAAAGCTTGTGGACCGTGGTACCCGTATGATTGTAGAGGAACTCGGACTGGACTATGGCAAAGCCAAGGCGCTGCTGTTGATGCACGGTTCGGTGAAAAAGGCAGTGGATGCGTACCGGATTTAGCTATTACTCACTCTTAAATTCCTTTATTATGAAAGCAATATATTTTTTTCTCTTTTCTCTTTGTCTGCAAGCTGCCACCGCGCAACCCTTGCAACGCGTAGCCCCTGAACAAGTGGGAATGGACTCACGCAAGTTGATGTATGCTGACGAAGCGATTGAAACAGCCATCTCCAACAAGGATATTCCCGGTGCCGTACTTGCTGTAGTACGTAACGGCAAGATGGCCTATCTGAAAGCTTACGGCAACAAGCGTATTTATCCCAATGTGGAGCCTATGACTGCCAATACTATCTTTGATATGGCATCTTGCAGCAAATCCATGTCGACCGCCGTATGTACGATGATACTGGCAGAACGCGGCAAGCTCCGTATGCTGGACCCCGTCAGCCTCTACATACCCCATTTCAAGAATTGGGAAAGCGAAGACGGCAAAGAGAAAAAGGTAATCCGCATTGCCGATTTGATGACACACACTTCCGGTCTTCCTCCCTATGCACCGGTAGCCGAGCTAGAAAAGCAGTACGGTTCTCCCAATCCTGATGGGCTTATGGAATATATTGCTACTTGTAAACGCGACTTCAAGCCGCAGACTGATTTTCAATACAGTTGCCTCAACTTCATCACTTTGCAGCACATTATCGAGACTATAAGCGGACAGAGCCTGCGTGACTTTGCACGTGAAAACCTATTTGATGTACTCGGCATGGAGCATACCGACTATCTGCCTTGCCAACGTGATAAGGATGGTAACTGGATTACGATAGTTGACAAAGGAACGAGAAAACAAGGACACAAGGAAAACAACGTAGCCAATTCTCAATTTTCAATTCGCAATTCTCAATTGAATAACATTGCCCCCACTGAAAAGCAACCTAATGGACAAGTTCTCTGCGGACAAGTTCATGACCCGCTGGCACGTGTCATGAACGGAGGTATCAGCGGTAATGCAGGAGTATTCTCTTGTGCTGATGATATTGCCATACTCTGCGCAGCCCTGCAAAACGGAGGTGAATGGAACGGACGCCGCATCCTGAGTCCGCTGGGTGTAAAAGCCATGCGTACTGTGCCACGCACTACCGCCAGTCTGGGACGCACTCTCGGTTGGGATAATTTTACAGCCTATGCCTCCAACAATGGAGATTTGTTTGGTCCTAATACCTATGGGCATACCGGCTACACGGGTACCTCCATCATTATCGATCCGGACAATGACACTTCCGTCATACTCCTTATCAACGCCGTACATCCGGAAGACGGACACAGCGTAGTTCGCCTGCGTTCATTGGTTGCCAACGCTGTGGCGGCTTCCATCTACCCCATTCCGCGTATTTATACAGACCATTACTACAAACGTTTCCTACAGTTTATGGATGAGCCTGCCATTACAAGCAAGGACATCGTCATGCTTGGCAATAGCCTGACTGAAGGTGGCGGTGACTGGTCTGCCCGTCTTGGTAAGAAGAATGTACGTAATCGCGGCATCATCGGTGATGAAGTGATGGGTATCTATGACCGCCTGCATCAGATACTTCCCGGACATCCCGCCAAGCTGTTCCTGCTTATCGGAGTCAATGACATTTCCCATGACTTGGCACCAGACAGTATTGTAGACATGATTCGCATGACGGTGGAACGCATCCGGAAAGAATCTCCCGACACAAAACTCTACCTACAAAGCCTACTCCCTTTCAATGAAAGTTTCGGCCGATACAAAAAACTGACTGGAAAGACAGATATGGTTCCTGAAATCAACTCCCGTCTGGAGGCGTTTGCCAAAGAGGAAGGCATTGCCTATATCAATCTTTTTCCACTATTTACAGAGAAGGGAACAAATGTACTACGCAGTGAGTTGACCGGCGACGGACTGCATTTGAATGAGGATGGATACAAAATCTGGGTAAAGGCCATTAAGAAGAAAATATAAAACGAACCAGTCTCCGAACGTCTGCCACACTACCAACAGGCTAAAGAAGACATCTCTCCATTAACTAGATTCCCCCTGCCATAGACATCTATAGCAGGGGGAATTCTTATATTCGGGGCGTTTCGGCACACACCCTCTTTTATCTCATTCGGCAAAGCTAACCAGTTGCAAGTCAAACGTCAACAGAGAGCCTCCGGGGATTGTATTTGTAGAATAAGGAGCAGTATAATCATTTATACCATATCCGCTTTGATAAGGGATATACAACATCCACCGCTCACCCATCCGCATAAGCTGCAAGGCAGCTGCCCAACCGGCAACGACACCCGAAACTTCAAAATCCACGAATGAATCAAAAACCGTAGGTTCTTTTACCGGAGGAATAGGTATATCGCGGTCAATAGCACTATAACCGTCAAAGCAACCGTCGAATTCTTCGCCATTCACATAAGTCCCATAATAATAAGCATTCACCTTTGAATGATAACCCGTATACAACGGGCGTTCACCCGTCTCATTCTTCACAAGCTTCTTGCAATAGACATACTGAGCACCTTCAGAAGTGCTTGCAGTCGTCTGTATGGCATACAGTTTCCCGAGTTCCATAGCATCGGCCTGCTCTGCTGTGGCGACATAATTCTCGCCAGTCAGCCTTTTTATCGAGTCAACAAAAGCCTCGCCGCGTTCTCTCCAATTATCATACTTTCCAGCCTCTTCCACTTCTTCACAAGAGATAAAAGCACCCACCAGCAACAGCAAGAAAGGCAAAAACAAAAGGGACTTTTTCATTTACTATTTTACTATTTTACTATTTACTATTTCAGTTTGTTCACGCACCGGTCTATTCCATAACCGCTTTATTGCAAGGTTTTCAGCAACGATGTGATGCTTACACGGTCTGCAATAATATTATTCAGTTCAGAGATAGCCACGCGCTCTTGCTGCATGGTGTCACGATTACGCAGTGTCACACAGTTATCTTCCAAAGTCTGATGATCCACGGTGACACAGTACGGAGTACCAATGGCATCCTGGCGGCGGTAACGCTTACCAATAGAATCTTTCTCATCATACTGACAATGGAAGTGGAACTTCAGATTGTCAATGATTTCGCGCGCTTTTTCGGGCAGACCATCTTTCTTTACCAACGGCATTACGGCCAGTTTCACCGGTGCCAGTGCAGCAGGCAACTTCAAGACAACACGGGATTCACCGCTATCCAACGTCTCTTCACAGTAGGAAGCCGACATGATGCTAAGGAACATGCGGTCTACACCGATACTAGTCTCGATGACATACGGGGTATAGCTTTCGTTGGTTTCCGGATCGAAATACTTGATGTTCTTGCCGGAGAACTTCTCATGCTGGGACAAGTCGAAATTTGTACGGCTGTGAATACCCTCTACTTCCTTGAAACCGAAAGGCATCAAGAACTCAATGTCTGTAGCAGCATTAGCGTAGTGGGCCAGTTTGTCGTGGTCGTGATAACGGTAATGGTCATCACCGAAGCCCAGCGCCTTGTGCCATTTCAGGCGAGTAGCCTTCCAACTCTTGAACCAGTCAAGCTCTGTACCCGGCTTCACAAAGAACTGCATTTCCATCTGCTCGAACTCGCGCATACGGAAGATGAACTGGCGGGCTACAATTTCGTTACGGAAAGCCTTACCAATCTGGGCGATACCGAAAGGAATCTTCATGCGACCGGTTTTCTGTACATTAAGGTAATTTACGAAGATACCTTGTGCCGTTTCCGGGCGAAGGTATATCTTCATGGCACCATCGGCGGTAGAGCCCATTTCAGTTGAGAACATCAGATTGAACTGGCGTACCTCTGTCCAGTTCTTTGTGCCACTGATAGGGCAAACGATTTCTTCGTCAAGGATAATCTGACGGAGTTCGTCCAGATTATTATCGTTCAAAGCCTTGGAAAAACGTTCATGCAAGGCATCACGTTTGGCCTGGTGTTCCAGCACACGACCGTTGGTACTGCGGAACTGAGCCTCATCGAAAGCCTCACCAAAACGCTTGGCAGCTTTGGCCACTTCTTTGTTTATCTTGTCATCGTACTTAGCAAGCTGGTCCTCTATCAACACATCGGCACGATAACGTTTCTTGGAATCGCGGTTGTCAATCAAAGGGTCATTGAAAGCATCTACGTGTCCGCTGGCTTTCCAGATGGTGGGGTGCATAAAGATTGCTGAGTCGATACCGACAATATTTTCGTGCAGCAGCACCATACTCTGCCACCAGTATTGCTTGATGTTATTTTTCAGTTCCACACCCATCTGACCATAGTCATACACAGCTCCCAGTCCATCATAAATCTCGCTGGAAGGGAACACAAAACCATATTCCTTACAGTGTGATACGAGTTTCTTAAAAACGTCTTCTTGTGCCATTTTCTGTTGTATCTAAATTAATTTGAATCTTATTTTCAGCTAAAAAGCGCCACAAAGATAGGGATTTATATCGTAAGTAGGACACGGAGGGTATTAATTTATCTTATTACCAAATAAAAGAAGAAGCTACCTCATAACTCCGAGGCAGCTTCTTTCCCAATTTTACCCAATTACAATTAATTTACCTAAGCACTACAAATCAACCTAATCACAACCAAGAATAATATTATACTCACCTTCAGCGTTTTATCGTATTAACAGTCTCTTGTGGTTTCAATATGTCATTTGTTTTTTCCACAACTGATACCACATCAACATCAAGTACAGCCTTAATATCCTTGGAAGAGGTTCCAATCAAAAACTTATAATTTCCAGCATCCACTACCCATGAAGAAGAAGCTTCATCATAAGAAGCCAAATCCGTAGTGTTCAGTTTCAAAGTGGCAGTAACAGTCTCACCTGGCCTCAATTCCTTAGTTTTGGTAAAAGCTTTAAGTTCTTTTTCCGGTTTGTTCATCTGAAACCTATTGGGAGCGGAGACATAAAGCTGAACAACCTCTTTCCCTGCAAACTTACCAACATTCTTCACATCAATAGAAACAGAATATATACCATTATCAACTTTGACAGACGGATTGACATACTCGAATGTTGTATACGAAAGACCATAGCCGAAAGGATAAGACACTTGCTTTCCGAAACTATCGAAATAGCGATAACCGACAAAAATATCTTCTTCATAATCCGTATAGTCTACATTCTTCACTGAAGAGCTTTTGTCCTCCTTATTCCTCACATCTGTATTAGCCCTAGCATCCATAGGAAAATTGGTCGAAGAAGCAACGTCCATCAACTTGTTCGGGAAAGTCATTGTCAACTTACCCGATGGAGATACCTTACCGCTCAACACATCCGTCACACTATTTCCACCCTCCTGTCCTGCCTGCCAAGCCAGCAAAATAGCATCCGGTAGTTTTTTCCAAGAAGCTGTTTCGATTACACCTCCGATATTCAATACCACCACCACTTTCTTCCCAGCAGCATGGAAAGCTTGGCTGACGGACTTCAGCAGTTGCAATTCTTCCTCACTCAGTTCAAAATCACTGACATTACGGTCTACAAATTCACCGGAAGTACGTCCCAGCGTAACCAATGCAACATCCGCTTTAGCAACTTGTTCTGACAACACCTTTGTAGTAGGGATAAGTTCTGTCGGGCGAGGTACCGGCATAAATCTGGAGAAAGGCTGAGACGAGTCAGGAGTATTTTTCTTATTCTCGGCCTCAATATACTGTTCATAATTGGCCTTCAATGCTTCATCTATCTGGTATCCAGCATTCTTCAAACCATCCAATAATGAGACTGTATAGGCACGATTCACATTACCTGAGCCGGTACCTCCTGCTATGAAATCATAGGAAGTACACCCGAAAAGAGCTATATTTCTGACCTTCCTTTCAAATGGCAAGGTTTCGTTATTATTCTTCAACAAAACCATTCCTTCAGTCGCTGACTGGCGGGTAACTGCTGCGTGCGCCTTCAAATCAGGTTTATTGGAATATTTGTATTCTTTAAAATGAGGAGTTTGGAGAATAAGTTCAAGAACACGCTTCACATTACGATTCAGTATGGATTCATCCAATTTTCCGGATTTCACCCCTTCGATAATCATATCATACTGGTTAGCCCTTCCCGGTTGGAGCATATCATTACCTGCTATCATCTGAGCCACGGCATCCTTCCCTCCAAACCAGTCAGTTACCACCATACCCTCGAAATTCCACTCATCACGCAATAAAGTGGACAGCAAGTCTGTATTCTCAGAAGCATAGGTGCCATTAATATGATTGTAAGAGGACATTACTGTCCATGGTGCCGATTCCTTCACTGCAATTTCGAACCCCTTCAAATAGATTTCCCGTAAGGCACGAGGAGTGATACGAGCATCATTAGCATTCCGATTGGTTTCCTGGTTGTTAACAGCAAAATGTTTGATGGAAGTTCCCACTCCGTTGCTCTGTATCCCTCTAACATATGCAGCAGCTATCTTGCCAGACACCAACGGGTCTTCGGAATAATATTCAAAATTACGCCCGCACAAAGGATTCCGATGGATATTCAAAGCAGGAGCCAGTAAAACATCCGCACCATATTCCAACACTTCATTACCAATTGATTTTCCAACTTCCTCTACCAAATCCTGATTCCAAGTAGAAGCAAGTAACGTACCGATAGGAAAATGTGTACAATAATAAGTAGCAGAATCCCCTTCGCGGATAGGATCTATACGTAAACCTGCAGGTCCATCAGCCAACACAATGGCAGGAATTCCCAAACGGGGTATCGGATAAGTAGTACCTGCTGCACCGGGAACCAACTTCTTTGTAGTGCCAATCACCGTACTGTCACCCGAAGTACCCACCATTCCGGTACCGATAACCAAATGTGCCTTTTCTTCCAAAGTCATGGCACCAATAACATCCTCAACAGAATCTTTACCCAATTGAGGAGCCGCAGGGCCACAAGCGCTCAACACGCCTGCAGCCAACAGCAAATAAAACAGTTGTTTTTTCATAGCCTAGTCAGATTTATTTAAACAACTTGGGAGCAAATACAGAGAGATAAATACGCCAGCAGGTCCATACATGTCCACCAGGAGTTTCCATAAACTCATATTTATATCCTTTTTTATCCAAATCAGCGCGATAAGCTGCATTGTTTCTATAAAGAAAATCGTCTTTACCGATACCCAACCAGTAAAGTTTGGGAGCCTTATCAAACTGAACAGCTAACTTTTTATCCATATCCTGATAAACCGGACTATTTTTCTGACCTGCACTCTGGACATTAAGGGCCGCAGAGAATAAACCTACATAGTCGAACATATCAGGATAGTTCAAAGAAATATTGGCAGAATGAAAACCACCCATTGAAAGCCCCGCAATAGCACGATGAGCTTTGTCCGCTTGTACACGATAATTACTTTCTACAAACGTGATAATCTCAGGGAAATAGGCTTCAAAAGCACCGTCCATGGTTCCATTCTTCATATGGTAAGGTTTATAGTATCCCAGACTACTCTCACCAGGTGCAGCCTCCATGGCAGCATGCCCATTGGGCATCACAACAATCATCGGTTCAGCCTTGCCTTGTGCAATCAAATTATCGAGAATCTGTGCAGCACGTCCAAAAGTTGTCCACTCATCTTCATCCCCTCCCATACCATGCAATAAATAGAGTACCGGATACTTCCTATCACCGGATTGTTCATAACCTGCCGGCGTGTAGATATTGATACGGCGATCCATTTTCATACCATCAGAGTGATACCAACGATGGGCCAATGTTCCATGAGGAACTTTATTTACCTTATATAAATCTGCCTTACCATTCCCTACAATAAACACATTGCTTGTGGTAGCAAAGTCACGATAGACATAAACATTGTTAGGGTCTATAGTCGGCACACCATCTACCATGAATTCATAGCTATAAAGTTCTGAATCCAACGGCTTGGTAGTATAGGTCCAAATTCCTTCTGAATTCTTTGTCATGTCTATCAAACCTGCTCCCACCATACCTCCAATGTGTTGTCCCTCCGCCTTTTCGGCAAAGTCACCGGCAATCTGCACCTTTTGGGCATCAGGAGCCTTAAAGTTAAAAGTCACTGTGTTATCTTTGTTCACAATTGCAGACTCGAGGTCTTGCGCTACAAACAAATTCTGCTGGGCAGACATTTGCAGTCCACAGGCTGCCATAAATGCGGCCAATATAATCTTTTTCATTTCAGTTCTTCAAATTAAAGTTCATTGATTCAAGTTCATTCTGCCACTGTAATAATCAGACGATGATAGCGGTTCATCTGTGGCGTACCGTTATCCGTAGCTTCCAAAATCAAGTGGATGGTATCACCGGGGTTGGCATCAGCCGGAACAGTAAAAGTTGTATTTGCAGAAGCAGGGTCATCTACCGCTACTTTGCCCCGATATGTACCGGCTGACACATATTGCCACCATTTAATGGTAAGGGCATCCTTATCCGGATCGGTTACAGTGTATTTAAGTTTCAGCTTCTCACCCGGCTTGGCACTCATGGCAAGCGCCCCTTTTATCACCGGTTCATGATTTGCGTCGGCATAGTTTGGAGTGACCGACCATTTAAAACGGGCAGCCAATCCATTCATTACCGGAGCAGTGAAGTCGGGCAAAGGATAGTGCTCGGCTCTATACTTTATCTGTTCCATGCGCGGAAGATTCTTCACCGAATCGGGAAGGACGGTTCTTCCACCGCACCATCCCCCATAAGTGGGGTCTTCGTGACCACGCAGGCCGTTACCTATCAAATTCAGGAAACAGTAAGTGTCGCCTTCAGCCAGATAGGACCCTTTCGGCTGGATTCCGGTCCAAACCACATAGCCTTGCTTTTTCAATTCATCAACCGTATAACCCGACAAACCGAAGAAATCGAACTTATCACCTTTCACCATCTGCTTACCGTCTCCCCAGACCCGATACATCTCGCCGAAAGGACCTTTACTGCGGATGTTCTCCTGCATCCATTCCGGAGAGTAGAAAATCTGATTTTCCTTGGAGGCTCTTAACTGTGCATTATAAGCCAGGCCGACTGTCATGCCCCCCATCTCCATTTGTCTGAGTTCCGGCCAGAAAGGTCGGATATACCGTGCATACGTATCATCCTGATCACCCGAAAGGGAAAGGACCACTTTTCCTATTATCTTCTCACGGATGCCTTTCCAGGCATCGGTATGCTCATAAATATCCTGAATGGACTTCAAGGCACGGGCGATGGTGCTGCCACCTCCCCAAGCATTGATGAATACCGGATCCGTACAATCATCGAGCAATACAGCTTTAATCAGCTCCGACCCCGGAGTGTCCTTGGAAATATCACCGTCGAACTCGATATTACCGATACGCACTTTAGACTTCAGGTATTCGGGAGTCGGATAAGACGAGTCGTGCACTTTCAGATTGGGATATACTTTCTCATAAGCTTCCACAGCATCGTCAATGAAACGTTCATCCGGATCCCAACGCCAACTTTCCATCGGTCCGTAGTCTATGCCATTACGGGAATATTCACGTCCCGGCACATACCACTTCGTGCCGTGCCCGTCACCTTTCCAATGGAACTGGCTGCTGGCATAAATCAAGCCTTCCACACGGAAATCCGTACTGAAAAGCAGGAAACGTATCAAAGAGTTCAGGTCATCAAGTTCCGGGTCACAAGTAATGATGACACGCGGTTTTGACGATTTTTCACCGGGCGTCTGCTGTCCGCTCATGCAAACCGGCATCACAGCCATAAGGCCTGATAGGAATAAGCATTTTAATTTATTCATAAACTAAGTTTTATTGATTAATTACCAACCCGGGTTCTGGGTCATATTCTTATTGACATTCATTTCAGTGGCAGGGAACGGAAGCAGTTCATGCTTACCACTCTTGAAGCCGGCAGAAGCATTTTTCTGCTCATCCCAGCTTACACGGCCGTCTTTGTAAAGAGCCGGTCTTTCCTGCCCTCTCTTGGCAAGTACCGTAGCAGCATCACCCCACCGAATCAAATCCTGGTAACGGCAGCCTTCCATCCAAAGCTCCAGACGCTTCTCCTTCTTGATATCATCCATAGAAACGTTGCCCAATGCAGGCAACTGGGCACGGTCACGCACTTTATTCACATATCCGGCAGCCTTACTTGCATTTCCGGACTGAAGACTCGCTTCAGCAGCAAGCAGCAGAACCTCGGCATAACGCATGGCACGGGTATTGTTAGGACAACGCAACCACCAATAGTTAATGACATCTGCTTCATAAACACGGTATTTCCAGCTGAAGTAACCGGCATTGTCCGGCATATAAGCTATGGCATTGCTCAATGAGATACCCATATCCTCCATTTGCCGGTATGTCTTGATAGAGGCATTCAACCGATAAGTATCTCCCATTTCGACAAACGCATCGTAGCTTTCCTTCGTCGGATTAAAAAATCCCCAGCCTCCATGAGAATAGATTTGAGTAGGCTCATTGAATGCAAGCATGTCTCCACGCCAATGCACATATACCCAAATCATGTTACTCATAATGCCGGTAACATTGTTGGCGTCGTAAACATAATTACTTTCAAACAGACTTTCACAATTCGCCTCGCCTTTGGTAGTCTGGATATTCTCATAATCACTGTAAAGGTCGTACTTCCCGCTATTGATTACCTCATCCAAAACCGTAACAGCAGCACCATAATTCTTCTGGAATACGTATGCCTTGCCCAACAAGGCTTGTGCAAATTGTTTGGTGATACGATAGGTAAAGTTGTCCAAGCTTGTCTTTTCCTCCAAATTGCCACTGTTGACAGCTTCGGTCAAATCTTGGTTCACCAATGCCCACAGCGCCTCTGTATTGCCATTTGCCTGGGAATATTCGTTTGCTTTCAACGGATGGTCCACCAACGGCGGAGTTCCCCAAAGACTGATCAATTCGATGTAGGACATCGCACGGAAAACCTTTGCCTCTGCACGTGCACGAAGCTTAACCTCAGAATCATCGCCTACATACTGCAAAACAATGTTGGCGGCATAAATCACTTTATAAAGATTCGTATACAACGTTTTAATATGGGAAAAATCAGAGTCGAACGTATAGGTCGACAGCAACTGCGCACTGGCAGCCGTCCAGCTTTCCCCTGCCGAATAGCAATCGTCAGAAAGAAGATTCTTCAGCCAGAACGCAGGCTCATAGGTGTCCTTCCAATTGCTATAGCAGGCTATAATGGCTTCTTCCGCATCGGCATCCGTTTTATAGAAATTTTCGAAAGTGCTTACCCCATGCTGCGAAATATCCAGATTGTCCTCACAAGAGGAAAAGAAAGTGCAGCCGGCAAGTAACAGACTTGATAAAATATATTTTGCTTTCATATTTCGTATTGAATTAAAGATTAAAATACTACGTTAAGACCGAGCACGACTTTCTTGCTGGACGGATAAGAGCCCATATCCAAACCCATCGCATTGCCTGTACTCGTAAATTCAGGATCAAATCCGGGATATTTGGTAAATGTGAAGAAGTCGTCTAAAGAACAATACAAACGAAGGTTACTCAAACCCACCTGCTTCAACAAATTCTTAGGCAGGTTATAGCCCAACTGTATCTGCTTGATTTTAAAATATGAGCCGTCGAATACAAATTTGGAGCTCTTTAAATACTTATCATAATTGTTGGGATTGGAACGGGCATATTTTGCATTGTCTCCCACAGCAATCCACCGTCCGTCATAGAATTCCTTCAAGGTATTCGCTTTCATACGGGAAGTACGGTTATAGCCGGCAAACACATCATTGCCATGAGAACCGGAACCAAAGATTGTCAGGTCAAGGCCTTTCCAGGCAGCTGTCAAAGTAATACCATAAGTAAAGTCGGGAATGGCAGAACCGATCTCTGTCTGGTCGGCATCTCCAATAATGTCATCATCATTCTTGTCTTTGAACATTGGGTCACCCGTTTGCGGATCAATACCCGTGCACTCATAACCGCGCATGTACCAAATGGGATGTCCTTCTTCAAAATAATTCATAGTGCCGATACCTGCACTTGTTGTACTGGCAATACGCTCCAATGTTTCATGAAGATAAGTTACTTTATTCTTCAAAGTAGCGATGTTAGCTTTTACACTATAACTGAAATCTTTGATATGATCACGCCATGAGAGTTCAAACTCAAATCCGCTGTTCTTGACATTTCCCGCATTCATAGGTGAAGTAGTGTTACCCACAATCAAAGAAGGAGTAATACCGGTTACAATCAAGTCTTTGGTTTTCTTCTCATAATAGTCAAATCCGAAGCTCAAACGGTCATTCAGCATCCGGAGGTCGATACCCAAGTCTATCTGTTCGGAAGTTTCCCACTTCAAATCATAGTTACCGGTTGCAGATGGCAACGAACCTGTTTCATAAGACACATCACCTGACATCGGATAATTGATTCCAGACAAAATCGTAGCATCATACATATAGTCTGCCAAACCGGCGATACTACCATTCTGTCCCCAGCTTGCACGCAACTTCAAATGAGAGATTGACTTGAGGTTTTCCATAAATTTCTCGTTGGAAAGTACCCAGCCGACAGACACAGCCGGGAAATAGCCCCAACGTTTCTGCAAAGGAAGGATAGACAAGTCGGCTGCATCCGCACGAAGGGTGAATTGGGCAAAATACTTGCCTGCATAGTCATAAGATGCCCGGCCAAAGTAAGAAAGATTGGCATACCTCCGCTTCTCTCCACCACTTACCGTACGAGTGGCAGTACCGGTCCGAAAAGCAAAATAGGCATAATTGGGATCCAACTTGGTAATACCCAAATCAACCTTGTCGCCGGAACGGCTACCATTGATTCCTCCCGTCACTCCAAAGGAAGTATTGGAAGAATAGGACATACCAAGCATCACGTTTACATTGTGCTTATCTGCAAATGTCTTGGTATAGTTGGCAAAGTTTTCCCATTGCCAGTACGTGGTGTTGGAGCTTGTCGCACTTACCGATACATAGTCCTGATAAAGGTCAGAGCAAGTAATGTTAGGCATAACATAGCCGTAGGAATTGCTGTAAGTATAACGGTATCCCAAACGTGAAGTGATGACCAACTCTTTGATCGGAGTAAAATCCAGATAAGTGGAACCGCTGAATACAAAACCATCCCTTTTCGTTGTGCCACGGTCACGCATGATATACGGATTGATATTATTGGAGTCGCCATAAGGGGAAATGGAATAATAATCACCATTGGCATTCTGAAGCAGAGTATGTCCCTGATTCATATAGTTAATCATAGTGTCGGGCAGTTTGTCCGGTGCATAGGTGACCGGCGTCAGAGGGTCAAGCTGAATGGCAGACAGCATCAGAGAACCGGTTGCCGAACCTTCGCTTACAGACTGTACATGATAACGGGAAAATGAATTGTTTGTCGTGAACTTCAACCAATCCTTTATTTTATAATCTGCATTGACAGTGCCGGTAATGCGGTCAAAAACATCCTTATTGCCAACAATGGGACCATTATTACTTAAATAAGAGAGTGAGGCGAATAATGAGCCATTATCATTGGCACCTTGGAAATTGACATTGTGACGCTGCATCATGGATGATTCAAATGTCTCTTCTATCCAATCGGTATTTGTCTTTCCATCCCAATACCTATCTATTGTTTCTCTGGGAATAAGATTACCTTCAGTCATATAATTGACATATTCCTGAGCATTCAGAATATCAGGAGTACGACCTAAAGACTGGGAGGACAACTGGAAATCATAAGAAATACGACGAACTCCTTTTTTTGCCTTCCGGGTGGTAATCAAGACAACACCATTACCGGCCTGGGCACCATAGATAGCAGCAGAAGCAGCATCCTTCAACACCTCCATACTCTCAATATCATTCGGATCGAGGTTACTGATGTCTTTCGTACGCAAACCATCGACCACATACAAAGGATCTGAACTGGCATTACTGCTATATCCACGGATACGAATGGCGGGATTCGAACCAGGAGCCGCAGATGCAGAAATAATTTGCACACCGGCTGTTTTACCCTGCAGGGCCTGCTCAGCATTGGTTATGGTACGATTTTCAAAATCTTCTGCTTTTACGGAAGAAATCGCCCCTGTTACGGAACTTTTCTTCTGTACACCATATCCTACAACAACCACTTCATCCAAAGTCTTGCTATCTTCCTTCAGTATAATATTCATAGTACCTGCAACGGCTTTCTTTTCCTGGGTCACATACCCGATATACGAAAAGACAATAGTGGAACCCTCGCTCGCTGATAAGGTATAATTGCCATCCAAATCAGTTATAACACCATTTGTCGTTCCTTTTTCCAATACACTTACACCAATCATCGGTTCATTAAGCTCATCAGTAATTCTGCCAGATACATTTACTTGTTTCTGTGCAAAAACAGATGTCATACCTACCAAAAGGAACAGCACTAAGGCCATTAACCTTTTCTGTCTAATTTGTGTTACAATCGTTTTCATTTAATATTATTTTGGGTTAACAATGAATTTAAAATATCAGTTTGAAAGAGTAATCAGTACCAGCCCCACAACAAAGAGCACAAACATGGTTGCAATCATAGGTACAGTCCCCTTTGGAGCGCCTTTGAACTCCTTCCATACAAAGAATCCCCAAATCATGGCTACCACCGGTGCGGCATTGCTCAATGCATAGGCTATAGCCGGATTGGCAGAACCAGCTCCCATAAAGCTGACTACCATACCACTCATCCAAATAAAACCTCCCAACATACCAATCAGATGTGTACGGGTGTCACCTTTCAGATAATCCTTCATTGTCACCTTGTTTCCCTGAGCCGGATGACTCATAGCAAACGTATTAAAGACAGGAGTCGTGATAAGGACACCGGCAGCAAAACAAAATACACCGGTATAGGGAGTCAGTGTTCCCGTACCACCCGTTACATACTGAGGATTTAGTGATTTTACAACCAAGCCATAGAAGAACATAATGGCCAACCCCGCTACAATAGCCAATAAGATACCTTTTTTAGGAGTAGACGCCTGACTTGCCGACATCTTTCCATAAGCCTTGCCACAAATGCAGATGGCTATCACAATAACAGCTACTCCTATCCAAAGCAATGTCTGGTTTCCAGGGTATACTTCGCCAGCTAAAGATATCAGTAGATAATTAAAAATTATACCGCCTATCCAAGCTAAGCCCCCACCAATGGGAAAACCTACCGACATCCCAGCTACAGCAATGGCTGCTGTCAGAAAGATATTACCGAAATTCCATACAATACCGCCCAGGAGCGCATACTTCATACTATTCCAGTCCATTACTGCCAAATCCTCAAAGAAAGTACGACCTTCACTTCCCAAGTTACCCAATGTCAGGGCACCTAACAGAGCTGTGAAAAATAAACCGAAAGTCAAATCCCAGTAGAAAAGCTCAAAACTCCAGCTTTTCGATGTCACCATCTTCTGCGTATTCGCCCAAGAGCCCCAACAGAGGCAACAATAGACACAACACAGAATGGCCCCAATATAGTTGTCAACAAGTATCATAATTTATTTTCTGTTGTTTACCGTGTGTTTACCTATTTATTCATGCACATACAGATTCCACCCCAAATAACCCTCGATGGCCTCATTCAGAATATCCTTTACATCATTACGAACCATAGCCACATGATGTTCAAAACCATTCTTGCAAATATGTTTCATCAAAATCTGTAAGTTATCCACTTTGGTAACAGCTATACATCCATCCATTCCATACGGATCATCCGTGATTTCACCAGTACCCAAATAAGCCTTGATAACGCCTTTAGTATCATCAGTGGAAATACGGAAGAATGTGAAATCACCTTTAGTCACTTTGCCATATACAGCACCGAATGTATTGACCTTACCTAGCGTACGTCCCAGAACGCCAAGTGTACCAAGCTTTAAGTCATTTCTGACAAACGATTTCGGGAAATTACCGCAATGAGTACACACACATTTATTCCGGTCTTCCGCAAAATTATTGTTCCAGTCAAGTAATGCCGATTGACCTTGCGCTGCCAATGTCAAAGCA
The DNA here is from genome assembly GCF_003602795.1 of Bacteroides sp. AF34-31BH. Classification (NCBI taxonomy): domain Bacteria; kingdom Pseudomonadati; phylum Bacteroidota; class Bacteroidia; order Bacteroidales; family Bacteroidaceae; genus Bacteroides; species Bacteroides sp. AF34-31BH. Next base: position 328,991 of record NZ_QTLV01000003.1, on the reverse strand, counting down.
TACATGGATACAGCACCGGCAATATCAACCTCACAAGCGGCAGGTAGTAGTTTTTCACCCAGCATACTCATTGTCACACAAGCTGCACAACCATAGTTCTGTTCCAAAGAGTCCCAGCACTGCACAGCCACAGCATCAATCTGATTGGCTTCAATCCACCGTTCTACAGCCACGCCAAACTTTGCCTGAAGCACTAGCTTGTCATTGTATTCTTTAGGAACTACTGCGTAGCACTTAATCTCTTCAAGTTTCTTCAGCAGTTCCACATCTGTATCCTCAATCTTACGGGCAGCACCGAGTATTTCAGAAAGATCGACAGGAACGACTGTAATACCACTCTTCTGCAACAGTTTTTCACTGGCACGTACCGTCTGAAAACCGGCTGGACGGGCACCGATAGCACCGACACGTGCATGGCGCAAACCATTGACCACACGACAGATACCGGCGAACTTATTAATATCCTTAGCCAATAGTTCAGAGTATATAGAATAGGTATGCAGCGTGGTATCTGTAAAAGGAATACCATATTGATACAAATTATTGCAAACAGAAATTTTACCACAGAAAGCATCACGGCGGCTGTCCAAGTCCACCTTGTCATTCTCGTCGTCACAGGCTTGTACCAAAATGGGAACATTCAAATCAGCCACACTGATAGCATTGATTATTCCAATCTCAAAGCCAAAGTTGGGTAGAGATACTATAATGCCGTCAATACGGTCACGATTTTGACGGAACAGTTCGGCACATTTCAATCCGTCTTCACGGGTTTCAATACTGCTACTGCCAGTAGGAGTAGCATCTTCAGGTAAAATTACATAGTCATAGCCTTCGTCTGCAAGTGTTCTCAACAGCTGTTTGCGAACATCTTTGGCCAATTCAGAATTAAAATAAGCACGAGTGCCGATAATTATACCGAAGCACATTCTTTCCTTGTTTTTCATCGTAAATAGTTGGTGTTAAAATTATACTTAGAAAATATTTATCCGATTAATTGATTTACTGCTTTCAGCCAGCCTTCACACCATTTCTCCATCAGTGGTAAGTTGCCCTGCGGTTCTATTCGGTAGCGGCTCCGGCGTAATACGGCCACTTGTTCAAAGCTCGTCCATATCTTGCGGGCCATTCCATTCATCACAACAGCTCCCAAAGCCGAGGCCTCCTCAACATCCGAACAATTGATCGGTACACGTAAACAGTCAGCCTGGAACTGCATTAAAAATTTATTTTTTGTAGGTCCTCCGTCAACCCTGATTTCTTTCAGTTTTATACCTGCCTGAGTGGTCATCGCTTTGACTAAATCATTAACTTGATAAGCTATGGATTCAAGCGCCGCCCTAAGAACATGTGGCTTCCCGGTACCTAAAGTCATCCCTAAAATGGCCGCCTTTATATCCCCTTGCCACCAAGGAGCACCCAGTCCGGCAAAAGCCGGTACAACATACACCCCTCCATTGTCTTCCACAGTAACAGCCAGTTCTTCTGCTTCATCGGGCGAACCGATCATCTGCAATCTCTGTTCCAACCACTTGATAGTACCGCCAGTACAATGAATATTCCCCTCAAAAGCATAGAACACTTTTCCAAGTGCGGCAAAACCTATGGAAGTGACCAATCCCCGAGGAGCTGTAGCAACCTTTTCGCCAATATTCACCATTACTGATGAACCGGTACCATAAGTGACCTTACCTAATCCCTCTTCAAAACACATCTGCCCAGTCAGTGCCCCATGCGAATCGCCCAATACACCGGCAATGGCAATAGGGCTCTTGAACAGCCCACCTACCGTAGTTTTTCCAAAAACAGCATCACAAGGCAACAATTCCGGCATCATGATTTTGGGTATAGTGAACAATTCCAACAAGTCATTATCCCATTGCATTGTATGAATATTCAATAAAAGGGTCCTGGAAGCATTCGTATAATCTGTCACATGGCGTTTACCATCGGTTAACTTCCAAATCAGCCACGTGTCAATGGTTCCCATCAATAAGTCTCCATTATCAGCAGCCTGACGGGCTCCCTCCACATTGTCAAGTATCCACTTCACACCACTAGCCGAGAAATAGGGGTCTAACAACAAGCCACTTCTTGCTTGTACAAACTCACTGTATCCTCTATTTTTCAAGTCATTACAGATATCAGCACCACGCATACATTGCCATACCACAGCATTGTATAGCGGTTTACCCGTATGTTTATTCCATACAACCACTGTCTCGCGTTGATTAGTGATAGCCAACGAATACATATTGTCTGCCGTTTCCTCTTCAATCAACTCAGCAATGCTTTTCAGCACATTCCGATAAATTTCTTCAACATCATGTTCCACCCATCCAGTTCGGGGATAATATTGTTCGTGAGTGACATTGACACGCTTCAGCATTTCACACCTCTCATTGAACAGCATAGCCTTGGTGGCCGAGGTGCTTTGGTCTATTGCAATTATCAAGTTTTTCATTTTAGGTATTATTAAAGGCTGATTATTTCTTACTTAAGGAAGTCAAGGGCAGTTTTCACGATACCAGGTGCATCCAACCCATAATGGGCAAAGATTTCGGAAGAACTCCCATGCACCACATTCTCGTCAGGAATCCCCAAAATTTTCACAGGTACGGGATTTTCGGAAATGATTTCAGTTACCATTGCTCCGAGGCCTCCATACTGACTATGCTCCTCAACCGTGATAATACGACCGGTTTCAGAAGCAGCTTTCAAAACAGCCTCCTCATCACAAGGTTTAATAAAGGACATATCCAGTACCCGGACTGAAATACCATATTTACGCAACTCCAAAGCCGCTTGATGTGCATGGTATACGGTTTCACCGGTTCCAATGATTGTCAAGTCGGTCCCGTCCAATAACCTATTTGCCTTACCTATGGCAAAATCAAAATCATCGTTCTCATAGACATCAGGAACTGCTGCACGTCCTACACGAACATAAACCGGTTCAGGATAGTCAATCAAAAACTCAACCAGTTTTTTTGTCTGTCGGGCATCACAAGGCAACACAATATTCATACCGGGGAAAGTACGTAACACGGCAATATCATGCAAGCTATGATGGGTAGCCCCCAAAGCTCCGTAAGCTACTCCTCCACTTACTCCCAATATCTTTACATTGTTCTGGCTATAAGCCAAGTCAACCTTTACCTGTTCCAGACTGCGAGCCACATAAAAACATGCCGGGCCACACACAAACACTTTCTTTCCGCTATGGGCCAACCCGGCTGAAATACCCACAGCATCCTGCTCCGCAATACCACACTCCACGAATTGCTGTGGCAATTCTTTGGCAAAATCATTTAACGTCACCGAACCACGTGCATCCGTTGTCACAGCAATGATATCTTTGTCCATCCGGGCCAATGACAACAAAGTGTCGGTGAAACTTTTTCTGCAAGCTATCATATCAATTATATTCTAAATTTTTTATCCTTTCTGAAATTTCCCGAATGGCCAGTTCATACTGCTCGTTGTTCGGAACCCCATGATGCCATTTGGCCACTCCCTCCATAAAAGACACTCCCTTGCCTTTTGTTGTATGGGCCACCAGCAAATGAGGATGGTGATTTGCATAATCAATGGAACGGAAAGTCCGGATAATGTCTTCCATATCGTCACCATTCATATCCTTTACCTCCCAACCAAATGCCGTCCAACGGTCACGGATATCATCAATCCCCATCACATCTTCGGTATCTCCACTAATCTGCAAATGATTACGATCTATTACAGCTACCAGATTATCCAGCTTGTACTGCCGGGCAGCCATTGCAGCCTCGTATATGGAACCTTCACCCTGCTCACCGTCTCCCATCAGCACATAGGTTTTATAATTCCTCTTATCCATTTTAGCTGCCATGGCTATACCCACCCCGACAGACAAGCCATGTCCCAAGGCTCCAGTATTCACTTCAATACCCGGAACTCCGATAGTGGGGTGCCCCGAAAGAATGGAACCATATTGCCCCAAGGTGTCCAAAATGCCTTCAGCCATGAACCCTCTGGATTCCAGCGTCACATACAAAGCCTCCACACAATGTCCCTTACTCAAAATGAAACGATCCCGCAAATTATCCTTAGGGTTACCTGCATCTACATTCATCACATCAAAGTAAAGAGCAGTAAGAACATTGAGGCAAGACAAGTCTCCACCGATATGTCCGGCTTTTGCTTTATAGATAATTTCAATTAATCTTTTTCGATTTCTTTCTGATTGAAGAATTAATTCTTTTGTTTTCATAGCTTATACACTTTCGTTTCCTTTGCAAAGGAAACAAAAGAAAAGCATAAATCGAAAGAAAACGAAAGATTTTCATTCCATATTAACATATTTTATGGCTAATAAGAAGGGAAAAGCAAATAAATAAAATATAAAACAAAAGCAAACGATAAAATAAAAGATAATTATTAGAATAAAAAAGAAGAAAAACAGTAAAAACGAACTTTCATTTGACTTTTTTTGACTACCTTTGCGAAAAAATTAAATGATTACACAATGCTCAATACTATAGACGAAGGAATCAAAGCGGTTCGGCAAGGAAAAATAGTGATAGTTGTCGACGATGAAAATAGAGAAAATGAAGGGGATTTTATCGTATCCGGCGAAAAAATCACCCCTGATATTGTCAATTTCATGATTACACATGGAAGAGGGCTTCTTTGTGTACCATTACCTCGTTCCCGTTGTGAAGAGCTTCAACTATACCCGATGTCGGAAGACAACACTTCTCTTTTGGGCACTCCGTTCACCATGTCTGTCGACCTGAAGGGCTACGGCTGTACAACGGGGGTTTCTGCCTATGACCGTTCTGCTACCATACGCGCTTTGGTTACTGGCAATATAAAACCATCGGAATTGGCACGTCCCGGACATATTTTTCCTCTCTACGGACATGAGAATGGAGTATTAGGACGCGACGGACATACAGAAGCCTTGCTAGACCTGACAAGAATGGCAGGATTGACACCCGGTGGCGCCCTCATTGAGATACTGAACCAGGATGGAACAATGGCTCGTTTGCCTCAATTACTTGAAATAGCAGAAAAGTTCCAGCTGAAAATTATAGCTATCAAAGATATCCAAGAGTATCGCAGGAACAACAAGATATAACAATATATAAAGTAGATATGGCACTAAACCAAAGAAGAGTCAAGATTTTGGACCTAATCCGCGAAGACGGACATGCAAAAGTTCAAGAATTAAGCAGGATTTTCAATGTTACGGATGTTACAATCAGACAAGACTTGGAAGCCCTTGAAAAATTAGGGTATATCCAAAGAGAACATGGTGGAGCTTTCCTAAAAGACGTAGGCTCATTTGCAAAAACCGGAAAGGTCTTCAACCAAAACCATATTGAAGAAAAAAGAGAAATAGCCCGAAAAGCGGTATCGTTTATCCGCGAAGGCGAATGCATCATTCTCGATTCAGGTTCCACCACTACAGAAATAGCCAAACTACTTACGCAATACAAAGAGCTCACTGTCATCACCAATGCACTGAACATAGCGTTGATATTGGGCGAAAATCCCGGTATCACCCTCATCGTGACGGGAGGAGAGTTCAAAGCGCCTACCCTTTCACTGACCGGAAAGATGGCAGCCGACTCACTCAAAGGTTTCCATGCCAACAAATTATTCCTCGCCACAGCAGGAATATCTCCGGACATGAGCCTGACTTATCCAAGCCTCAGCGACCTGATGGTAAAATCGGCCATGATAAAGGCTGCCGAAGAAGTCATCCTGGTAGCCGATTCTTCCAAAATCGGGATAAGCGCATTCGCAAGTTTAGGGTCGATAACTATGGTGAACTCCTTCATCACAGACAATCATATCTCGAAAGAGAATATTGAGAAAATGAAGGGGAAAAACATAAATCTCCTGATTGGATAATTGAAAGGGAAAAAGAGACCCGGCCCTCGTACCCATTTATATTATATTACAAATATAAGTACAATCTGCCTGCATTCCCATGCCTTTTCATCTCACTCACTGAACGAACCGGATTCAGTCAGGGACTGAAAGCCTTTCACTCAGGGACTGAATGCCATTCAGTCCTTGAGTCATTGCACCCCCTCTCAGAAGGTATCAGGAAGGAGGTATAGCAAACCACCCACCCCGTAAAAACAAGCAATAAAATTATAGGACATCCTCCTCTGAAAGCCGATATGCTTCCCTGACCACTTCCTGCGGATAGCCGCACATCTCGATAATCCGGATGGCATTACGTTCCGTCACCGGTCCCGGCTTCAACTTATAATCAAAAGACAATGTATTGTCGGCAACACACTCACAAAAATGAAACAATTCATATTCGTCCTCAAGTAAGGAAGCCAGTTCGACATCGTGAGTGGAAGCAAACACAATACTGTTCTTGTGCGCCAAAGCAGACAGCACAGCTTTGGCTATAGCTATCCGTTCCACCGTATTCGTCCCCTTGAACAACTCGTCCAGCAGGAAAAACCGCCAACACTCCTTTCCGGCTTCCAGCATCTCTCGAACAATTTGCACCTCCTGCAGAAAGAAACTTTTTCCCTCCATCAGACTATCCTCCAGATGGATAGCAGAATATAACGCAGTATCCATAGGAAAACGGAAACTGCGAGCAAAACAAGTATGGAGCACTTGTGCGGAAAGCAGGTTAAGTCCGATGGCACGGATAAAAGTTGTCTTACCGGACATATTGGAGCCGGTAACAAGGACAGATTTGCCACAGAGTGTAATGTCATTAGGGATACAACGTTCTATAAGCGGATGATAAAGCCCTTCTGCATGAAACGTTTCACCCTCGCTGCAAGCTTCCGGTAAAACATAATAAGGCAGCCCATTCCGGAGTTCGGAAACAGAGCAAAGCACATCCACCAATCCGAAATAGCGGAAAACCTCTTCAATCTGTTCCTGTCTACCCTGCAATAGAAAGAAAGCCTTGGAAACCGGAATAACTTCCCGCAGAAAAAACACATTCACTATCTCGGTGAAGAAATAAGCGAAAATGGCGATGTCGCTCTCCAGTCTGATACTGAAACGGAAAGTGGAAAGTTTCTTTCGCAACGGATGCAATGCCTGCAAAGTCTTTTGGATATCCCGATGCACGGATGCACACAACGGAATCTGTGCCAACTTCTCCGCTTGCCTGAGCAACTGCCATAACTGAGGAATGGAAAAGAAATAGCCCTGAATCCGCGCCTTGCTGCGATAGTGCAGTACCATGTTCACCAATACCGATGTGCACAAAATCCCCAAAACATAAAGCGAAGACGTAATGTAAACTATTCCCAACAAAACAAAAGGCGCGAATTGCAAGATAGTCAGCAAACGGTAAAAGCGGCGGGAATACACGGGATGGGAAATGGAGAATAGCGATGCAATGGTATAAGCATCCGGCGTATCCAGTTTCCGCAACTCCGACCGGATTTCTGCACGCAACTCCTTGTCAGCAGAAAGCTTACGAATCACTTCCTCTTGTTCCGAAATCTCCGAAAGACGGTTGTAATGCAACACGTCGTAGAGGTACTGTCGGCCCACACAAGAAGAGGTACGGTCAGCCCATTCGAAAAAATCATCCAGATTGAGGTCATCCCAGGTTTTCTGCGACACCAAATGTTCTGTCTCCCTCGCCGACCGGTACTCGTGGTATAGCGATATATCCGAAAATGACTGTTCCATCAAAGAATTATTTGGAATGATGCACAAAAATAATGAAAAGATTGCATTCTATCTAATTTCCTTGCTGCTTTCCCTATATTATGTTTACTTTGCGGATACAAACACTTTTCATTACTTCACCATTAAAATTATAACAAGATGAAACACACTTTTTTCACATTGACACTGTTTTTACTGGCCTTACTGTCAACATCATGCGGAAACAAGAAAGTAGCATATCAGAATCCCCTGCCCATGGCCTTCGGAGACCCGTTCCTACTGAAAGCTTCCGACGGCAAATACTATATGTACGGAACGGGCGGAGTATCGAACGGTTTTAAAGTATACTCCTCCGATGACCTGGTGACATGGACAGACGAGGGTCCCATCTATCAAGGCGGCACCTCCGACTCATGGGCCACCGACTGTTTCTGGGCACCCGAAGTGTATGAACGGGACGGCAAATACTACCTATGGTTCAGCGCCAACTGGAAGGAAAATCCCACTAAGGAGCAAGAGAACTTCCGTATCGGTGTAGCCGTAGCCGATAAGCCTACCGGCCCTTTCAAAGACCTGTTCAACCAACCGGTATTCGACCCCGGCTATCCTATCATCGACGCAAACATACTCTTTGACGATGCTTCCGGAAAGACCTACCTCTACTACTCCCGCTGCTGCTACAAACATGCCGTTGAAAGCGAAGTTTCAGCATGGGCTAAAGAAAAGGGCTGGTTTGACGAGATTGAGGAAAGTTGGATTTACGGCGTGGAACTGAAACCAGATTTCTCCGGTATCATCGGAGAACCGGTAGCACTGCTTTGCCCGCCCCAGACAATGGACGACCCTCAAGCGGAATGGGAGAACCGCTCGGTGACTTCACATGAAGTCAACAGACGCTGGACAGAAGGTTCGTATATCGTGAAGCACAAAAATCTTTACTATATGCTGTACTCTGCAAACTTTTTCGGAGGGAAAAATTATGCGGTGGGTTATGCTACCTCCCAGAACCCCTTAGGACCATTCACAAAAGCTGCCAACAATCCGGTGCTGCAAAAGAACACAGAGCAAGGCGGCATCGTGACCGGAACCGGGCATTGTATGCTCATCGACATTCACAATCGGCTCTACTGTGTCTACCATGGACGCACCGAAACCACCGGTGACGAACGAATGGTATTCATCGACCTCATAGACATCCAACCAGACGGGAAACTGGTAGTCCACGGACCGAATACGGATTTACAGAAAATCACATATTAAAGCTATCAGGCGCAGACTGTACAGCATTTCACGGTTCATTATTCCCCGTGGCTCTCCTATACATTCCGCGCCTGATGAAAATTAAAAAGGACATATCCATACACAACAATCCGCTCCATATTTGTTCCTGACTTCAATTCTATTTTCACCGGTATCCAATACAATGCCTTTCCATTCCAGTACATTTACGGAATCAGGTTTTGCAGTCCCATATGCTTTGCCATTGATATACAATTTGGCAGCTCCGCTATTGCTGAATACTTGCACATCAACGGTTTTGCGGGTTCTGTTTACCAATCGTTTTCCTGCGATATATACAAACTTATCTTCTTGATTCCAGTTTGCCTTATAAAAGTAAAAGGCATCTTTCTTTATTTTCCGGTCGTAAGTCACCAGCCCCTTATCGTTGCGTCCCATAATGGATCCCTCCCTACGGCCTGCCGCCGAAAAGTCGAACATGCACCAGATGAAGTTGCACCACAAGAATTCGCGTTCCTGAAGCTGTTTCCAATTCTCCACATGATAATAAGTCTGCCAGTTTTCGGGATGCCATTGCCCCCACGGTTCCGGATGCCTCAGCGAGTCCTCCTGCTGGAATACGCATGCCCCGGCACCATACTCGCTGATGCCCATCTTCCGCTCCGGATGTGCTGCATGCTCGCGGTCTATCCAGCGCCCCATGTCATCCATGTTGTCGCCATACCAGCCGAAATACTTGTTGAAAGCAATCAGGTCGGTGAATCCGTTGAAGTCGTCATCCTGATTACTGGCTCCCATAGTGGGACGGCTCGGGTCCAACTGACGGGCCAAAGCATGAAGCTCTGCCGCCATACGCGAAGGACGGTCCAGCCAACCGGAATTTATCTCATTGAACAGCCCCCAGAACAAAATGCAGGGGTGATTGTAGTTCTGTAAAATCAGTTCCTTCAATTGCAGGCGCAAGTTTTCATCATAAGCAGGATTATTCACATAAACATTGACAAAAGGAATCTCAGCCCATGCCACCAGTCCCCGCTTGTCCATCTGTTGATGCATGTATTTGGCTTGCGGATAGTGACAAAGACGCACGGCATTGCATCCCATTTCCTGCATCAAGTCCAAATCTTCATCATGGTCTTGCGGATAAAATGCCGAAGCGCGTTCTGCCCTATCCTGATGCCGGTTCACGCCATTCAAGCGATAAGGCTTTCCATTCAGGAAGAAACCTTTCTCCGCATCGGCATGAAAGTAGCGGAAACCTATCTCTTCTTCGCGGCGGTCTATCTCTTTTCCATCCTTACGCAATATCACCACTCCTTTATATAAATAGGGATTCTTCACTCCATCCCACAAATGAGGCCTTTCAAGCACTATGTCCATCATCACCTTTTTATCCTCACCCACCTCTGCACTGGCAACACGGCAAAGCAACTTTTCCTTGTCATATAGTCGAAACTCCACCTCGCAACCGGTCACAGTAGTTTCCCTTGCCGAAAGCAGTGCTTCAATTTTCAAATGGGCCTTTTTCTCCGATACATCGGACTGAGTGAAGAATACACCTGAAGAGGCATAATAAGCAGGTTCTATGCAGACATCCTCCGTCACCAGCAGTTCCACCCCCCGATACAACCCACCAAACATATTGAAGTCGCCGCAAATGGGAGCGACATCCATAGTCTGAGCATTGCTGACACGAATTTCCAATACACTTTCTGTTCCCGGGACCAGGAAATCAGTCAATTCTGCCACAAATGCCGTATAACCACCCTTATGTTGCATCACAAAATGATGGTCGATAAAAATGTCGGCAACCGTCTGTGCAGCCATCACTTTCAAGAAAAAACGTTTGCCCCGATAATGGGCAGGAACAGACAACTTACGACTGTAATTGCATAATCCCCTATAATAATCGGCATTGCCAAACATGCCATCGCCCGCATTCCAAGTGTGAGGCAAAGTAACCTTCACTATTTCCGAAGCAGGTGCCTGAAAACCCCGGTGGAAATTCCATCCTTCATTCAGTGGAATCACCTCTACGGCAAATACACATGTTGACAATATTCCCAAAGAGAATAAAAATAAAATGATGAATCTGTTCATTTTCGATAAAGTATTAGAAGGTTAATCATATTGGCAGGAACCAGTCCTTCCCTGCAAAGGTATGAAATAAATGTTGAATAATAAATGAGAAAAACACTTCAAGACACGCAAGACAACAAACGGATGGCATGTTTAAGACTTATACGACCGCGATGCAACATTACAGACCTATTAATGCAACATATTTACGTTTATTTAAATAAGATATTGCTATCTTTGAGAATTCAATTTCAGATTATATAGTATGTCTTTTACAAACTATTTACACAAATTAGTGTTCCCCCTCATTATTCTGTTACTGGCTTATCTGCCGTTAGCAGGACAAACTCCGTATGTATTTCGCCATCTGAAAGTAGAAAACGGGCTTTCAAACAATAACGTAAAAACCATATTGAAAGACTGTGAAGGCTTTTTATGGATAGGGACCGCCAATGGATTGAACCGATACGACGGATATAGCTTTAAAGTGTATCAACCCAAAGAAAAAGACATCCATTCTTTATTGTCTAACGACATCTGGAACTTACAGGAAGACGGTTTGGGCAATTTGTGGATTGGAAGCGAGGCAAGATATTGTATATACGACCGAGACAAAGACAACTTCATTACCGATATTCCCTCATACCTCCTTAAAATAGGCATCCAGATAAATGGTACCTACAAAGTACATGTTGACAAAAGACACAATTTATGGGTACTGCAAGGCCAAAATGCTTTTTACTTCAATTTTTCTCATAAAACCCTTAAAACATTCAAAATAGAAAACTTTCCAGAAGAAACTCCGGAACTGAGTATCAGCGATGATGGTGAAAACCTATATCTTCTTTGGAATTCGACCTTATTGAAACTAGAGAACAACGCAAAGAAATGTAAACGGGTAGATAACATCAGCTTACCCTCCAACTCTATTATCGAAAAGCACATATACACTGATTATCATGGAGGCATCTGGCTATATTCATATACCGATGAACAAATATTCTATAAGAAAAACATAAAATCGGAATGGAACCAAATCAAGCTCCATTCTAAAATAGAGACAAAAAGTAATGCGGTAAGGAGCATACTGGATGACTCGAACGGACATGTCTGGATAGGAACGGACCATAAAGGAGTATTCATTTATGACTACGTAAATGATAACCTTGTCAACCTCCTGAATACCCCTATGTCTTCCACATCCCTTGCTTCCAACAGAATAAATACAATCTACCGTGATGATTCAGGCGTCATTTGGTTAGGAAATTTCAAAAAAGGAGTTTCTTATTATCACGAAAGCTTCCATGAATTTATTGATACCCAGCATAAAGAATGCGGTGATATAGCCTCCATTTTAGAGGATAAGGCCGGAAACATTTGGCTGGGAACAGACGGGAACGGACTTTATGTAAAAGAAAAGCAAAAAGGATTTGCCATTCGCAAACTATCCATCCCCGACATAGCCATCATCAGTCTTCTCGAAGACCATAAAGGACGGATTTGGGCAGGAAGTTATCAAGACGGATTGTTCTGCTATGAGAACAACAGTATTCGCCATTTTACTCCAGAGAACAGCCAACTGCCATACAGTGGCGTATGGAGTATGAAGGAAGACCGATATGGAAACTTATGGATAGGTTATGTACTGGGAACTTTGGTTTGTTTTAATCCGGACGCAAATACTGCGACAAGTTATCTGCTGCCTGATGGGAATAATATCAATGTACTCAATATCTGTTATGACTATGGAGACAAAATGTATATCGGGACTACATACGGACTCTGTGTAATGGACATCGTGACGAGAAAACCCGAAATGATTTATGCCAATCGAAAAGAGACACAGCCATTCAAGCAACTCTTCATTTCCACTGTATTCAAGGACGACAGAGATATATTGTGGTTAGCCCATAAACAAGGATTGACTGCCTGGGACTTAAAAAATGATTCACTACACTGGTTCGACGTAAACAACGGATTGTGTGACAATCTCATTAACAGTATAACCCAAGACAATCATGGTAACATGTGGCTTGCAACAAGTAATGGATTGTCTATATTGGAAGTAACCCCGGACACCCAGGAAGGACTAGACTTTTCTTTCAAGAATCTTTCTACCAGAGACGGATTGCCAGAAAATCATTTCAACTCCCATTCCGCTTGTAAATTGTCCAGCGGAGATTTACTGCTGGGAGGCACCAGTGGCTATACATCTATAAATCCGAACAAGCTGACCGAAAAGAGCCGACCGCTGGCAAAGGTGTATTTTACAAATCTGACCATTGGCAATCAACATATAGAAGTAGACTCAATATATGAAGGGCGCAAACTATTAACAACTGTACTTGGCAGAGCCCCATCATTGTCTGTCAGATATGACGATTATTTAATCTCCATCGAATTTGCCGCAGGCGATTTGCTGAATGCTGATAAAATAAGATATACCTATAAACTGAAAGGATTAAATACCCAATGGTACTATACAAACGAAAACAAAGTGGCTTTCACCACCCTTCCTCCTGGCAATTACAAACTATTGATTAAAGCTTGTAACAGTGACGGTATATGGAATGACGAAGCTAGTGAGTTGAATATAACCGTTTCATCTCCAATATATTTAAGTAATGTTGCTATCATCTTATACATATTGTTTGCCATTGGTATGATATCCTATGTAATATACCGATTCAAAAAGCATCACTACATAAGACTGGAGCAACAACGAGCAAAACTGGAGCAAGAACAAAAGTTGCTCCTGAATGAGATGAAGCTAAAGTTCTTTACAAATATAAGTCATGACTTACGTACACCACTGACGCTTATCATTAGCCCGTTACAAATGTTATTATCAGAAACCCTGGATGACGGAATACGCAAAAAACTAAATACAATCAATAAAAATGCACAGCTATTACTTACATCAATAAATTCTCTGCTTGATTTCCGGAAACTGGATGTAGGAGCCGAGACAGCCCATTACAAATCGGGAGATATTGTCAACTTTATCCGCGAGATTTGCAGTACTTTTCAAGAGTATGCTCTTGACCATACCATCAACTTCTGTTTCATGTGCGAAGTAGAAAACCTGAACATGTCCTTCGATCCGGTTAAAATAAAAAAAGTAATGAACAACTTGTTGTCCAATGCCTTCAAATACACTCCTGATAAAGGAGAAATCAATGTACATCTTTATCGCGAAGATGACAATGTATGTATCTGTGTGGCAGACAACGGACAAGGTATCATAGACAAAGACAAGAAACATATCTTCGAACGTTTTTATCAAGTGCAACAAACTTCGGAAAAAACCGGCAGTGGAATCGGCCTGCATATTGCAAACGAGTATGTACATCTACACAAAGGAACAATCTCCGTTACAGACAATTTTCCTAAAGGTTCCGTATTTACCGTTAAATTGCCTATCGTCACATATGCCAGTGAAAAGGAGGAATTACTTCCGGAACTGCTAAACAATGACAAAGCTCCGAATGAGCTTCCCGTTCCAAATGCGGAAGAATTGCGGTATACCATCTTGTTGGTGGACGACAACAAGGATTTCTGTAGTTTCATGTCTGAATACCTGTCCGATGAATACGCCATACAGGTTGCCTACAATGGAGCAGAGGCATTGAAGATATTAGAAAAAAACAGTGTCAATATTGTAATAAGCGACATCATGATGCCAGTGATGAATGGAACAGAGCTATGTCGGCAAATCAAAACAAACATGCAATGGTCCCACATTCCCGTTATATTGCTTACAGCCCGTATGGCAGAAGAATACAAAAGTGAAGGATTTGAGCAAGGAGCCGATGACTATATCGTAAAGCCTTTTGACTTCAAATTACTAAAGCTGCGCATCAGGAAATTTATTGAATGGACAGAAAAAAGCCATCGTAAATTCAGTCAGAAAATAGAAGTGACACCTAATGAAATAACAATCACTCCACTAGACGAACAATTTATTGAAAAAGCTATCAAAATAGTAGAAGAGCGCATGAGTGATTCCGACTTCTCTGTGGAAATGTTAGGAGCAGAATTGGGGTTGAGTCGTAGCCATCTCTACAAAAAGCTGATGTGTATCACCGGTAAAGGTCCGGCAGAATTCATCCGGATTATCCGTTTGAAGCGCAGTAAGCAACTTCTAAAGGAAAGCCAGAAACAAATTGCAGAAATTGCCTATGAGGTGGGATTCAGTTCTCCAAAAAGGTTCACTGTAAACTTCAAGAATGAATTTGGAATATCACCATCTGATTACATCCGCAGTCTAAAATGATAACTTGAAACATAAAGGTATGTTATTTGAGACATGATAGACCTATGCTATTATGATAACTTTCCATATTTGCAGTAGCTTTTAATAACAGTTATTTTTAAATCTTAAATTAAAGTATTATGAAGTTACACGCAAATGTATGCTCTCAATGGGAATGGACAAAATTGAGACAATTGCTTGTTATCGTGTTACTAGGTTTGGGTATTGTTTCCACGTATGGACAAACCAAAACAGTATCCGGTATCGTTAAATCAGAATCGGGCGGTGAGCCACTTGTAGGAGCCACCGTCAAAGTGAAAGAAACCAATACGGGCGGCATTACCGACATCGACGGCCGTTACACCATCCAGGCAAATCTGGGACAAACATTGATAGTCTCTTACATCGGCTACCGCACCAAAGAGGTGAAAGTAGAGCGCACCACCCGCATCGACATACTGCTGCAAGAAGACAATGAGATGCTGGACGAAGTAGTAGTAGTGGGATACGGTACGATGAAACGCAGTGACCTGACCGGTTCCGTAGTCAGCGTGACGGGTGACGAACTGAAAAAGTCCGTAGTCACCTCGCTCGACCAAGCTTTGCAAGGACGTGCCGCCGGTGTGCAGGTGACCCAGAATTCCGGAACTCCGGGTGGCGGTATCTCGGTCAGCATCCGTGGTATCAACTCCTTGAACGGCAACGAACCGCTCTACGTTATCGACGGTGTAGCCATCTCAGGCAACAACACCAGCAACAGCAGCGTGCTCAGTTCCATCAACCCTGCAGACATCGTTTCCATGGAAGTATTGAAAGATGCATCGGCCACAGCCATCTATGGTAGCCGCGCCTCCAACGGTGTAGTACTCATCACCACCCGTCAGGGCGAAGAGGGCAAAACGAAGGTCTCCTACGAAGGTTACTATGCCTTGCAACAGCTTCCCAAGAAACTGGAAACACTGACACTCCCCGAATATGCAGTTTACCAGAACCTCCGCGCCGCCACCATCGGCTTCGGTGCACGCGAAGAGTTCAAAGACCCCTCACTCCTCAGCCGCGGTACCGACTGGCAGAATGAAATCTTCCGCACTGCCCCGATGCACAACCATCAGATAAACATCTCCGGAGGTTCGAAGAGCATGAAATACTCGCTCTCCGGCGGCTACATGCAGCAAGACGGTATTGTATTCGGTTCGGACTTTGAGCGTTTCTCTTTCCGCGTCAACATGGACAACGACATCAACAAGTGGCTCACCACCGGCTTGCGCGCCTCCGTAGCCCGTACACAGCAGACCAACAACGTAGACGGTTCGGGTGCCATCTACAATGCCCTGAACCAGCTCCCCGAAGTGCCTGCCCGCAACCCGGACGGCAGTTTCGGCATGCAGACGGAGAACATGTATGGAACTTACTTCTCCAACCCCCTCTCCGACCTTATCCAAAATGAAAACTATAGTCGCAACACACAAGTCTATGTCAACGCCTTTGCCGACATCAAGCTGTGGAAAGGACTCGTATTCCGCACGGAATATGCCGCCAACTTCAATTACAGCAACGACTATAAGTTTACCCCCTCCTACGACTACGAGCACTTCAAGCAGCAGTCGTCAGCAAGCCGTGGAGCCGGCAACGGAAGCAACTGGACATTGAAAACTTACTTTACTTATAATAATACCTTCGGCAAACACGGCCTCTCTGCCATGCTGGGACACGAAGCGCAAGAAAACAAGTACGAGTCGCTGAGCGGCAGCCGTACCAACTTCCTCTTCAACTCCGTACACGAACTGGATGCGGGTGATGCCACAACAGCAAAAGCCAACAGTTCCCGTGGTTCATCCGCCATCGAATCATACTTCGGCCGTCTGAACTACAACTACGACGACCGCTACTTGCTGACCGCTACGCTCCGTGCCGACGGTTCGTCTTCGTTTGCCAAAGAAAGTCGTTGGGGTTGGTTCCCTTCGGTAGCATTGGCTTGGAAAGTCAACAACGAAGCTTTCCTCAAAGATGTGGAAGCCATCAACTCACTGAAACTCCGCCTGGGTTGGGGTGTAGTAGGTAACCAATGGGCGGGTTCCTATGCCTACGGCGTCACCATGGCTTCGGCAGCCTCCATCTGGGGTACTGGTTTCTATGCAGGCAACTATCCTAATCGTGAACTGAAGTGGGAAGAAACAAACTCCTTCAATGTAGGACTCGACCTCGCCCTCTTCAACAACCGCATAGAGTTCATCGCCGATGCTTATTACAAGAAAACGGACAATCTGCTGATGCAAGCTTCTCTTCCTACCTACGTAAGCGGTCTGATTCGTGCACCGTGGGTCAATGCCGGTGCCATGACCAACAAAGGTGTAGAATTTACCCTGAACACGCACAACATCCAGACACGTGATTTCACCTGGACCTCAGGACTCACCTTCTCCATCAACCACAACGAAGTGACGAAGCTCTACTCCGAATCATCCGCTATTTCGGGAATCAACGGTTCGGAAACACTGACCTACACCATGGTGGGCGAACCGGTCGGGCAGTTCTACGGCTATAAAGTAATCGGTATGTTCAAGGAAGAAGGAGATTTCTACAAGAAAGGTGCCGACGGCAACTTCCTGCTCGACGAAACGGGCAACCGCATCCAAGTAGCCATCCCGAAAGACCAGACCATCGGCAAATCGGGCATCTGGGTAGGTGACTACATCTATGAAGACCGCGACAACAACGGTGTAATTGATGAGAAAGACCGCACGTTCCTCGGCAATCCGGCACCCAAATTCACGTTCGGCTTCAACAACTACCTTTCTTATAAAGGATTTGACCTCAACATCTTCCTGAACGGCTCGGTGGGCAACAAGGCTATCAACCTGATTCGCCGCACCTTCACCGATCCCATGCGTAACAGCAACCTGCTGAAAGAAGCTACCGGCATTGCCCAAATCGCCATGCACGACCCCGAAGTGGGCGACGAGGTACTTTCCAATGTTTACGTGGCCAACGCCGATGCAGCCAAAGTACAACGCATCACTACCAGTAGCGCCAACGACAACAACCGTATCTCCGACCGCTTTGTTGAAGACGCTTCCTACCTCCGCATAAAAAACATCTCGCTGGGGTACACCTTCCCACAGAAATGGTTGCGCCGTTTGCAGATAGACCATCTGCGCCTCTACGTCAACATCCAGAACCTCTGTACCATCACAGGCTACAAAGGCTACGATCCCGAAATAGGCGCTTTGAACTACAATGTATTGCTACGTGGTGTGGACGATGCGCGCTATCCTTCGCAACGTATCTATACATTTGGCCTTAACTTCAATTTCTAATGAGCCAGACAAATCATTTATCATTTAAAATCTCAATATAGTTATGAAACACAGATTTCTAACCCTTATATCATCGCTCCTTCTGCTTACGGCATGCAGCGACTCATTTTTGGAACGTGCTCCCGAAGGAAACTACGTAGATGTGACATACTACACTTCCGACGATGCACTCGAACAAGCCACTGCACCGCTTTACAACCGTGCATGGTTCGACCTCAACTCCCGCGCCATCGTGCCGCTGGGCAGTAACCGTGCCAACGATAACTTCAGTCGCTGGGGAGCTCCCGAGTTCACCAACTTCAAGGTGACAGCCCTGAGCGAAAACCTTGCCAATGCATGGACAGGTTTCTACTCGGTCATTACAATGGCCAATGCAGTTATCAGTGATGTGCAGACCAAATGTAGCAACAGCGTAAGCGAACGTGCCAAGCGCACAGCCATTGCCGAAGCCCGCCTGATGCGTGCTTGTGCCTACTTCTACATGGTTCGCCTCTGGGGACCGGTTATCATCATCGAAGACAACGACAAAGTGGTTGCCAATCCCATGCAACCGCTCCACCGCGAAGAAGATGTGCTGGAACTCGTTATTCGTGACCTCACTTATGCAGTCGAGAATCTTCCTGAAGTGGCAACCGCCAAAGGACGTGTCAACGCATGGGGTGCAAAAGGCATGCTTGCCAAAGTCTACCTCGCCCGCTCAGGCTGGAAAGGAGGCACACGCGACAACGCCGACCTGGAGAAAGCCAAGGAACTGGCCGCCGACGTGATAAACAACAGCGGCATCAGCCTTTACGAAAACTATGAAGACCTCTTCAAGTATAAGCACAACAACAATCCCGAATCGCTCATTGCCATGCAGTGGGTGCCACTGGGTGATTGGGGCGTATGCAACACTCTGCTTGCCGACCTCGCCGGCAACAGCAAGATGACCGGCGGTGTAAACGTATGGAGCAGCTATCAGGCAAGTATAGATATGCTCCAGCAATATGAGTTGGGCGACACTATCCGCCGCAACGCCACCTTTTGCACACCGGGTACATACTATTCATACATCTGCATTGCCGACGGTGGTTATACTTACGACGGCGCCACCTCTTGCATTAAAAAAGGTGTACCGGGCGGTCCGGACGACGACAACGACGGTTATATCCAGTCCATGAACTCTCCGCTCAACACCTACATCCTACGCCTTGCCGATGTTTACCTGACCTATGCCGAAGCTTGTCTGGGCAACAGCGAAGAACTGGCCGGTGGTCCCGGCCTGGAAGCATTGAACCAGGTGCGCGACCGTGCACGTATCCCCCGCAAGGAACGCGTAACCTTCGAAGACATCATTCGCGAACGCCGCGTAGAGTTCTCGATGGAGTATTGTAACTGGTATGACATGGTATCGTGGTATCACTGGAAACCCGACTACATGCTGAATTACTTCCAGAACCAACACCGCGGCTACACAGTAGACCTCATCGTGAAAGACGAAGACGGTTACCTCCACTTCGGCAAGAAAGAAGGCGACACTTTCCTCGAAGGCATAGAAAATTGGCAGGAACCGGGCGAGAACATCGAAATCCACCACGGCAACATCCTGATGCCTTATCCGGAAAGCGATGTCATCCAGAATCCGCTACTGAACGAAGAACCGGTAGCATACGAATTCAGTGAATAAACCAAGTTATACATTCATTATCTCAAATAACGACTTTAATATGAAATATATACATTTTCCTTTTGTGTTGCTCACCATCCTGTTGGCATGCAACCTTTTCACCGCCTGCAACGATGACGAGGGCGGCGGTGTTCCCGTAATCCACCACATCCGTCTTGTCGACCCAGAGAAGGCCGACAGTACGTTCACCGATGTAAATCCGGGCACCATGATTGTAGTCATCGGCGAAAATCTGAATGATGTGCGGAAAGTGTTCATCAACGAACAAGAAGTTTCGTTCAATAGCAACTACGGCACTTCCACCAGTCTCATCCTCACTATCCCCGGCGAATTGCAACTGACGGGTGCCAACCCCGAACTGAAAGGCGAACTGCGTATCGAGACCTCGCACGGCATTGCCACGTACTCCATGCATGTACTCTCGCCCGCACCCTACATCACCCGTGTAGCCACAACCTTCCCCGTGGAGACGGGCACGCCTCTGCGCATCGTGGGCGGTAACTTCTACGAAATTCAGCGCGTTTATTTCACCACTGCCGTGGACGACATCACCAATGCACCTGTTTCGGTAGAAGTAACGGACTACACGGTAAACAAGAACTTTGACGAAATATCATTCAATGCTCCCGCAGGCCTGATTGATGAAGGCAGTCTGGTAGTGGAGTGCTATACCGCATCCGCATTTACTCCCTTCCGTCGCACAGCCCTCCCACCAAGTATCAGCAAGGTAAGCTCCATGATGCCTATCACGGGTACCACAGTTACCGTACTGGGACAGAATTTTATGGATATCGCCTCCATCACAATGGGCAATCGCTCGGTAGATCTCTCTACTGTTACCGTAAGCGAAGCTAACGATATGCTTACCTTTACCATGCCGCGTGCACCGCAAGGCACTTGCTCACTCGCCATTACCACAATGGGCGGTACTGCCGAAGTTCCGGGCTTCTATCCTTTGGAGAATATAGTATTGAACTATGACAACATCGGTTGGTTCTCCTGGGGCGGGCAAGCTGTACCCGTCACTGCCGACGGTACAGCAGCTCCTTTCTTCTCGGATGGTAAATGCTACAGCATATCAGGGGAACTTTCAGCATGGAATTACTGGTGGGGCCAATTGCAGAACGGTGCCGTATGGGGCATTGACACAGCCTTCCTGCCTACCGATACACCGACTTCCGAACTGGCTTTGCAGTTCGAATGCTTCGTGGCAGTGGAATATGGCGAAGGTCCTGTATTCCGCATCTACCTCAAAGGGAATGAGGCTCACAACTACACGAACTATCGTCCGGTGAGCGACTTCACCGGAAAAACCGAAGTAGGCCAATGGATGCAGTGCAGCATTCCGCTCTCCGAACTGGTAGACGAAACCACTTGGGGCGAGTTCCAAAAACGTGACGGTGACGAGTTGGCACTCCAGATGACAAATCCCAGCGAAAACGGTCCATACAACATCGAAATGTATTTTGATAATTTCCGAGTTGTCAAGATACAATAATTTGAATTAAATTCTGGCACAGGATTACACAAAGTGACACCTTCTTTTAAACTCTTAGACGCTGATTCAATTGAATCAGCGTCTAAAAATAAATACACCGAAATTATTAAAACGAAATTTTACCGATACCATGACACAAATCTTCAAGAAAACCTTATTAACCAGCCTGGTTCTATTTCTGATGACAGCTTGCTCTGACGATAAAAAGGAGCTGAAAATCATCGTAGAGCCTACTTCTTTCCATTTTGAACAAACGGGTGGTAGCAAGAAATTCGGTATCACCCCCAATGAACCAGCCACTTTCCAAAGTTCGGAAGCATGGTGCAAAGTAACCTCGGAAAGCAGCACTCCCGTACAGGCAATCTATAACATAACCGTAGAACCCAACACTACGCCCGACGTGCGCAACGCCATCATCACCGTCAGCGTAAAGGAGCATATACAAGAAATCAACGTGGAGCAGGCGGCCTATATCCAAAGCGATGAACCGGAAAAATACACTGTACGCGAGAATCTCACAACCCACCAACTGATTAACGAAATGGGACTGGGCATCAACCTAGGCAACACGCTGGATGCCGTGGGCGACTGGATAGACCCAAGCAACATTCTCAATTACGAACAAGCATGGGGAAGCCCTATTATCACACAAGAAATCATTGAAGGATATGCCAAAGCGGGCTACTCATCTCTGCGCATACCGGTCAGCTGGGGCAATCTGCTGTCCGACGACTTCAAAGTGCATCCTGACCTGATGGACCGCGTAGAGAAAATCCTAAACTGGACCCTCGACTGTGGCATGGTGGCTATCATCAATATCCACCACGAAAACGAATGGATTAAACAAGTACCCACCGACAGCAAAGCAAAAGAAAAATTCACTTCCATCTGGAAACAGATATGTGAACGCTTCGAAAAGTACGGTGACCACTTACTGTTCGAGCCAATGAATGAAATCGGATACGATGAGATTTGGACTCCGTGGGGCGGTAGTGAAGCCGACAAGGCAAAGGCACTGGGATACGTGAACGACCTCAACCAGCTCTTTGTCGACATAGTAAGAAACAGTGGCGGCAACAACGCCAAACGTCATCTGTTGGTGGAAATCTACAACACCAACTTGGAGTATGCTTACGACCCCTTGTTCAAGATGCCGAATGATCCCGCAAACCGACTTGCTCTTACAGTGCATTACTATACTCCCGCAAACTTTGCCATACTGGGTGGAGGCGAGGTTGTCGATTGGGGTGTAGGCCGGGAAAGCTGGGGAACGGAAGCTGACTTCAAGGAACTGAACGACAATATGGACCTACTGAAGAAGAATTGCGTAGACAAAATCCCCGTCATCATAGGCGAATATTGCGCCGACTCCAGAAACAGAACAAAGGAAGTGATAAGACTCTTCTGTGTTTCCGTAACCGAAGCCATCTACTCGCGCGGCATGTGCCCAATGCTATGGGACACTCCGGGGGGACAATACAACCGACAGACTTGCCAGTTCGACGACCCTCTCTTCTTAGAAGAAATGATGGCTATTCCGGTTAAATATCCACGGAATTAAACAAATATTCATAATCAATAATCAAATAAAAATGAACAGAATCAGCACTTGTTTCGCCAGCCTATTGCTTTCTTGTGCATTGACGGCACAAGCACAGCAATATCAACTGAATTCACCGGACGGAAAACTAATTGTCAACATCGAAGCCGGACAAGCCCTCAACTGGGCGATTGCCCACGACGGTACCACCGTTCTTTTGCCTTCAGACATTGCCATGCAATGCACTGAATCTGAGGGAAAGCCCATTGCTTTCACCTTCGGCAAAGATGTGAAGGTGACCAAAGCTACCCGCACTTCCGTCGACACTTCCTTCCCCACTCCTTTCTACAAAAAGGCGAGTGTGAAGGACACTTATAACCAACTCACGCTGAAATGCCGTAACGGCTATAGCATACAGTTCCGCGCCTACGACGACGGAGCCGCCTATCGTTTTGTTTCCGAACTGCGCAAACCTTTCTGCGTGAAGGACGAGATTGCCGAGTTCAACTTCGACCGCGATTACCACGCTTTCGTGCCCTATATTAACGACAATCGCGCCGGCGAGCGTTACTGCTACTCCTTCGAGTCCTACTACGATGAGGCCCCCCTCTCTCGCATGTACAAAGACTCGCTTGCCATTACTCCGCTGATGGTAGAACTGGAGAACGGAAAGAAAGCCGTCATTATGGAAGCCGGATTGTCCAACTATCCCGGCATGTTCCTCACTGCCAACCCACAGATGCCCCACGGAGTGAAGGCAGAATTCGCCCCCTATCCACTGGAAACAGTCATCGGAGGCTATGACCGCTTGAACCTCGTCCCTACCAAACGTGCCGACGTTATCAGCAAGCCCAACAATGCCCCCTACTTCTGCCCCAACGGGCGTCCCACAGGGAAACAGACCTATCCTTGGCGTGCCGTGCTTGTTGTTACCCACGACACACAACTCGCCAACAACGACATGATGCAACGCCTCGCACCCGAATGCCGCATCGCTGACACATCCTGGATTAAACCCGGAAAAGTGGCATGGGACTGGTGGAATACTTGTAACCTGACCGGCGTGGACTTCAAGGCAGGCATGAATACGCCCACCTATAAGAAATACATCGACTTTGCCGCCGAAAACCAGCTGGAGTATATCATCATCGACGAAGGTTGGAGCGGAAAGGAATCATTAATGGAAGACATCAGTCCCGAAATCAATCTCGAAGAACTGGTGGCATACGGCAACCAAAAGGGCATAGGCATCATCCTCTGGGCAAGCTGGCGCAATCTTACGGGAGGAGGCGACATCTCCCCTGCCGTGGAACAAGTTATCAGCCACTACGCACAAATGGGAATCAAAGGTTTCAAAATTGACTTCTTCGACCGCGACGACCAACTCGCCATCTCTTCTACCGAACAACTCGCAGCATGTGCCGCCAAGCATCACATGTTGCTTGACCTACACGGACTGAAACCCTTCGGCATCCAGCGCGCCTATCCCAACATCCTCAACTTTGAAGGTGTGAAAGGACTGGAAAACAGCAAGTGGGAGCCCATCGTGAACGGTGCACCCTTGCATGACTTCCCGCGCTACGACGTTACCGCCCCCTATCTGCGCCAACTCGCCGGTCCGATGGACTATACGCCGGGAGCTATGGTAAATGCCACCCGTTCCCTGTTCCGCTCCGTCAACGACCACCCCATGAGTCAAGGTACACGTGTACACCAGATGGCTATGTACACCGTCTTCGAAGCACCCTTGCAGATGCTTGCCGACAGTCCCAGCAAATACATGAAGGAACAGGAATGCACCGACTTCATCGCCAAGGTTCCCACTACCTTTGACGAAACCATTGCTCTTGATGGTAAAATAGCCGAATACATCACGATAGCACGCCGCAAAGGAAACACTTGGTTTGTAGGCAGCATGACCAACTGGACTCCGCGTAGCTGCACCATCGACCTCTCCTTCCTCAGCGAAGGCAACTACGAAGCCGAAATCTTTGCCGACGGCATCAATGCCGACCGTGAAGCTACCGACTATAAAAAAGAAGTACGCATCGTCACTGCCAAAGACAAACTCAATGTACAACTGGCACCCGGCGGTGGATGGACAGCACGAATTACAAAAAAATGAATCTGAGAAAACTGTTTCTGCCATTGTGTTCAGTAGCCTTGTGCCTGCAATCCTATGCACAAGACAAATCCTTCCTTAAGGATATGCTCTGGTATATAGACAACCCTTCTGTATTTGAAAAAGGACAAGAGGAAGGACACGCTTGGCATATGCCCGAAAAGAGCATGCTACTGAATGGGACATGGAAGTTTTTCTGGTGCGATACACCGGAAGGGATACCTGCACACTTTTTTAACCCCGAATTCCCGGATAAGCAATGGGGCGACATCAAAGTTCCCTCAAACTGGGAAATGCAAGGTTATGGTGACAAGCTGTTCAGAAATGTATCTGCTCCCTTCGGGGTGAATCCACCACATGCTCCCAAAGAGTATAACCCTACCGGACTATACCGGCGAACATTCAAGGTACCTGCAAGTTGGGCAGCAAAAGACCAGATATTTTTAAAGTTCGAGAAAGTGGCATCCGCTTCTTTTGTATGGGTCAACGGTCATGAAGTGGGCTACAATGAAGGAGCACAAGAACCTGCCGAATACAACATCACTCCTTATTTGAAGCCGGGCGAAAACACGCTGGCTGTCTGTGTACTAAAGTATTCGGACGGCTATTACCTGGAAGGACAAGATTATTGGCGACTGGCCGGAATCTTTGACGACGTATGGTTGTACGCCACACCTGCTGTCAGGATATTCGACTGGCAAGTAATCACAGAGTTTGATAATACGTATACCGATTCGCAGTTAAGTATTCAGGTAAAAATCAAGGACTACCAAAAGAAGCCAAGCGAGAATTATGGATTGAAAGCTTACTTAAAGGATAAAAACGGCAAGATTATCTGTAACTTTTCCGCAACTCCATTTGAAATGGACGCTGCGGAAAAGACAATACAGTTGCATACCTTAGTACAAGAACCCCAGAAATGGACAGCCGAGACACCCGAGCTTTATACGCTCGGTCTGGAATTATCCAATCCGACCGGTCTGCTGAAAGACAAGATAGAAACGGTCATCGGATTCAAAAAGACAGAAATCAAAGACGGTGTTTTTTATCTTAACGGTATCCCACTGAAAGTCAATGCACAAAATTCGCACATGCAGCATCCCGAAGAGGGACATATCATGGACGAAGCCACCATACGCAAGGATTTTGAATTGCTGAAACAGTTTAATTTCAATGCCGTACGCACCTCCCACTATCCTCCGGTGAATAAGTATTTGGAACTGGCCAATGAATACGGGCTTTATATCATAGACGAGGTGGGCGACGAAGCCCATGCCTCGGAATGGATTTCAAACCTCCCGGAATACGAAGAGATGTATCGCGAGCGATGCCGCAGAATGGTGTTACGGGACAGAAACCATCCCTGCGTCTTGTTCTGGAGCGCAGGAAACGAAAGCGGTGAAGGTATCAACATTACCCACACCATTGAAGAAGGGAAATCACTAGACCCCACCCGCTTCTGGATGTATGGCGGAAATGCATTCTCCCATCCGGCAGAAGATATTA
Organism: Bacteroides sp. AF34-31BH; assembly: GCF_003602795.1. Lineage (NCBI taxonomy): Bacteria > Pseudomonadati > Bacteroidota > Bacteroidia > Bacteroidales > Bacteroidaceae > Bacteroides > Bacteroides sp. AF34-31BH. Next base: position 302,116 of record NZ_QTLV01000003.1, on the reverse strand, counting down.
TCGGACCCCGTTACCCTACTCCTATGGAACTGGAAATGCAAGTAGGCATAGGAATGGGAGAGGATTCCCGACCATCGTTTATGGATGAATACTTATCGGTTGCAGGCAATGCCGGCGGTGCCCTGGACGATTATTGGGAAGCCATCTACCGGCACCCCCGCCTGATGGGAGGGGCCATCTGGGATTTTGTCAGTCCGGGACTGACCGAACGGATAAGGCAAGTGGACGACCTTTCGCCCTTCCATACTCCCGCCCATCTGATGGGAAATGCCCGCTTGGTGAAGGAAGGAAAGAACACGGTGCTGGACTTGAACGGTCACGACCAATGGGTAGAGGTCTATCGTGCAGACAATGTAGAGATGAACAATAATGAACTGACACTCACTTGCAGAATCTACCCCCGGAAACTGGTAAGCAGTTGCGGCTCATTCATCACAAAAGGCAATTATCAGTTCGGGCTGCAACAACGCGGTAAAGACAAACTGGAATTTTATATCTATACTGATAAAAAGCATTCCGTATGCGCCTCCTTGCCTACTGACTGGGAATACAACTGGCATCAAGTGACGTGTGTCTACGACGGACAGAAAATGTCCATCTATATAGACGGAGCAGAAAAGGCCTCCACACAAGCATCGGGCAATATCCGGAACTTACCCTACCCCGTCAACATCGGTCGGAACGCAGAAACACACGGCCAAGAGACTTCGGTCTACATCTGCGATGCCCAAATGGACGAAGTCGGCATTTTCGCCAAGGCACTGACTTCTTCTTTTCACCCGGAAGAAGCCGCCCTTTGGCTGAACTTTGAGCAAGAGACGGAAAATGGTACATTCTACAGTTACGGCATTGGTGCACGTACGTACGGCAGCATCTGGCCCGACCGTAGCGTACAGCCCGAAATGTGGCAAATGAAGAAAACCGGACAGCCTCTTTCTTTTTCCATGTCGGATGTGACAGAGGGAGTCGTTGAGTTATGGAATCGCAATCACTATACGAATGCTTCCCGATATGCCATACGATGGGAATTGAAAGAAGATGACAAGGTTATTCAATCGGGCGACTTGGCACTCTCAACAGCACCGCTTAGTCGTGAACTGGTGCACATACCTTATAAGAAGCCTGCCCTGATTCCCGGCAAAGAATACCGCCTGATGCTTCATGCCGTCCTGAAAAAAGATGAATTGTGGGCAAAAGCCGGACATGAGGTGGCATGGGAAGAACTTGAACTGCCTTGGAGCCTGCCATGCTCTTCGGAAGAAAAGGTTCAAGGCATACCTTCCTATTCACTTTCGGAGAAAGAATTGATTGTCTCCGGAGAGGGCTTCAAATATGTTTTCAACCGTACTGACGGACAACTGACGTCGATGGTTGTTCAAGATATGGAACTGCTGGAGTCACCGCTCCGGCTGAATCTTTGGCGTGCCCCGCTGGCCAATGAGCTGGACAACTGGAATGCTTCCAGTGCCCGCTCCTCCAACTGGAAAGAAGGTTACGGATACACGGTAGCCACAGAAATGTATTCTGCAGGGATTGACCGCCTGACACATCAGCCCCTCTCTTTTTCGGTGTCCGAAACCACCGAAGGCGTACATATACACATCATTGATGCGGAATTGATGGGCAAAGGAGAAAAAGAGAAAAAAGACCTCTACATCGAAGGAGTACAGAACAACGGCATCATCAACCACTATGAGTATATTATCAATAGTGAAGGGACGATAGAGATACGCCATGTATTGAAGCCTGAAGGGAAAATGCCGCTTTGGTTTCCTCGTATAGGACTTACGCTGACCGTAAGCGATGCGCTCGACCAAGTGAAATGGTACGGCCGAGGACCGCAAGAGAACTATCCGGACCGGAAAACCGGCTATCCGACGGGGATATATGCCTCTACCGTACAAGCTATGTACGAGCCCTATCTAATGCCACAAGATTACGGATTGCGGACAGATGTACGCTGGTTGCAACTGACTACGGACAAAGGCATCGGCCTTCAATTCAAGATGAACGAATGGTTTAACTTCAACATTTATCCGTACAGCACGGATAACCTGACGAAAGCGATGTATACCTACCAATTGCAGAAGCAGAAAGGCATGACCCTGAATCTCGATTATGCCACTACCGGGGTCGGTTGTACAGCCCGCGGTGTATTCGGTGCTTACAAAGCGATGCCGCAGGAATATCGGAGAACCATCAGCATAAAACCTATGATGAAATAAAAACATTGTATCGGACTGGTAAGATTATGAAAAACAAAAATTACTTTATTCTATTAGTGTTGTTTTTAAGCGCTCTACAAATAAAAGCGCAGTATTCATTCGACAACGTGCTTTATGGCGCAGCCTATTATCATGAGTATATGCCCTATGAGCGACTGGATGAAGATATCCGGCTGATGAAAAGAGCCGGCCTGACAGTAGTGCGCGTTGGAGAATCTGCCTGGGGAGTATTTGAGCCGCAAGACGGAACCTTTGAATTTGAATGGATGGACCGCATTCTGGACAAGATGCATGCAGCAGGAATCAAAGTCATCTTGGGAACTCCCACCTATTCCATTCCTGCATGGCTGGCATACAAACACCCGGAAGTGCTGGCAGAACACGCTAAAGGGAACAAAGCCTATTATGGAATCAGACAGAACATGGATTTTACAAACCCGACCTACCAATTCTATTGCGAACGGATTATCCGCAAGATGCTGGAAAGATATGCACAGCATCCGGCAGTCATCGGGTATCAAGTGGACAACGAAACAGAAGCGCGCGGAGTAAACAACAGAGACTATTTCTTCGGATTCAGGAACTACATCAAACAGAAATTCAACAATGACCTGAACCTGCTTGCCAAGGAATGGGGAATGAACTACTGGGGAATGAACATCAACACCTGGGAAGAGTTCTATCCGCGCGATGGAGTGACAAGCCCTTCGTACAAGAATGAATGGGAGCGCTATAACCGGAAGGAAGTGGCCGATTTCCTGAATTGGCAGTGCGACCTTGTAAATGAATACAAGCGTAAAGACCAATTTGTTACTCACTGCTTTATGCCCGACTTCCATAATATAGACCAAGTGGAAAGTTTCAGGCAAATGCAATATCCTGCCATCAATGTCTATCACGATGTACAGGATAAACAAGACGGCCAGCGCATCGCTTATGCCGGTGACTTCGTGCGCACCGTAGCCGACAACAATTACATCGTCATGGAAACCAACGCACAAGGCATCGGCTGGGATGCCCGCACCCAGTTTCCTCCATACGACAACCAGTTGCGGCAGAATGTGTACGCACATTATGCTTCCGGAGCCAATATGGTGGAATACTGGCACTGGTCTACCCTGCACTATGGGCAGGAGACATACTGGCGCGGCGTGCTGGGCCATGACATCCAACCCAACCGCATATACAAGGAATTCACCACCACCGCCAAAGAGTTGGAAAGAATAGGCAGCCACATCGTGAACTTGAAAAAGAAAAACCGAGCAGCTATCCTCTACAGTCATGATTCTTATCATGCTCTCGGCTTCATGCCCTACACTTACAAGAGCAATTATCCCATTGATATGGTGCATAAAGCCCTCTATTTCCAAAACATAGAAACGGACATCATCCCTTGTGACAAGACAACCGATTTCAGCGGATATGACATGCTTGTCATTCCCCCTTTGTATGTGGCTACCGACCAATTACTATTAGCCATTGATGAATTCGTACAGTCCGGCGGACACGTGGTAATGATGCACAAAAGCGGTTACTGCAATGAGCACTCCGCAGTTCGGGCCACCTTGGCTCCCGGGCCGCTACGCAAAGCCTGCGGCTTCCATTACCAAGAATTCTCCACTATCGGTGACTTATCATTAAAGGATAACCCCTTTCAATTAGAGGGAAAGAACCAGATAAGCGACTGGTATGAATTCCTGATTCCCGAGACAGCCACCCCGTTGGCTTATGCAGAGCATCCATTCTTCGGCAAATGGCCCGTTGTCACCGAAAACAAGTATGGCAAAGGCAAACTGACCTACATAGGAGCCTACCCTTCGCAGGAATTGCTGAATGCCATCGTGCGAAAGGCAGCCATCCATGCCGGTATCATCTCTTCAGAGAGCGACGTGTTCCCCATCATACAGCGTTCGGGAATAAACAAAGCCGGAAAAGCCATCCGTTACTTCTTCAATTACAGCAGCGAGAGCAAAGAAATCACTCATAACTATCCGACGTCCAAAGAGCTGATTTCCGGCAAGACTGTAAAAGAAGGAGACCATGTAACATTGCCCCCCTGGGGAATTCTCATCATGGAAGTTTATTGACCATCAGAAAACATGAGAAAAAATGAGAAAAAAGATATTTGCCTTTCTATTGCTAAGTGCCCTATATGCCGGCGCCCAAGAAGTTCCGGACTGGGAGAATCCTATTGTAGTCGGCATCAACAAAGAGCCGTATCATGCCACACTGACATTGCCTTCGCAAAAAGCCGATTGCAAAGAAATCATATCCCTGAACGGCAAGTGGCGATTCCAATGGTCTGCCGACCCGGGAAAGCGCCCGGCCGACTTCTACAAGAATGATTTCAATACCGACACATGGGATACCATCACAGTGCCGGGAGCATGGCAATTGCAAGGTTATGGCAAACCTATCTATTCCAACGTAAACTATCCTTTCCAGAAGGATGCACCCAGAGTAACAAGCGAACCTCCCGCCGAATATTACAGTTACGGGCACAGAAATCCGACAGGCTCTTATGTCACCACGTTCGAGGTGACGCCCGATATGAAAGACAAGTGCCTATACCTTCACTTTGAAGGAGTAAAATCGGCCATGTATGTCTGGGTAAACGGACAGCAGGTAGGCTACAGCCAGAATTCGATGTCACCTGCCGAGTTTGACATAACCGGATTTGTGAAGAATGGAACCAATCGTCTGGCAGTGGAAGTGTATCGGTGGTCGGACGGCAGTTATCTGGAAGACCAGGACATGTGGCGGCTTAGTGGAATACTCAGACCGGTAGAGCTATGGATACGCCCCCGGACAAATATCCGGGACTATAGGTTCAGCAGCGACTTGTCGGACGACATGCGTTCAGCTACATTCGGAACCGAAATTTGGATAAGAAATCAGACCGACCGCAAAGTAAAAGACCTGACCGTAGAAATAAACCTGGTGGGGAAAGACAACAGAGGAAATAAACTCGACAAAAAAATGGTGACTCCCGTAGGTACTATTCAGGCCTTTTCTGAAACGAGCGTCACGCTGTCCGAAATGCTCCGGGAGCCTCAACTATGGTCTGCCGAGAAACCGCATCTATATGACATCCACATCAAGCTTCGCAGGAAGAATGAACTTTTGGAATCATTCGAATACCATTGGGGCATACGGAAAATAGAAATCGCGGGAGACGTCTTCAAAGTCAACGGGAAAGCCGTCAAGCTGAAAGGAGTGAACCGTCACGACTTCCATCCCCGTATGGGATTCTTTGTCGACAGCCGGACGATGGAGAGAGATATCCGGCTGATTAAACAAGCCAACATCAACATGATACGCACGTCCCACTATCCACATCTGCCATTGCTGTACGAGCTATGTGACAAGTATGGAATCTACGTAATGGACGAAGCGAACCACGAAAGTCATGCCTACGGTTTGGGGAACAAAGTATTAGGAGACAACCCTCAATGGACACTGGCCCATGTGGACCGGGCAGTAGCCGTGGTGGAAAGGGACAAGAACCATCCGTGCATCCTATTCTGGTCATTGGGCAACGAGGGTGGAAGCGGTGCCAATTTGCGAGCTATGGCAGACACAATCCGTGCCTTAGACCCCACCAGACCGATATACGACGATACAGACCGCACCGTATCCGATGTCTATGACGAAGCTTATCTGCATCCCAACGCTTTGAAGGAACTTGGCGAGAAAATAACCGACCGCCCCGTATTCATGAGAGAGTATGCCTACGCCATGGGAAATTCCATCGGCAACCTCAAGGAGTATTGGGATGTGATTGAAAAGGACGAAAGTATTATCGGAGCTGCCATTTGGTGCTGGGTAGACCAAGGCATTCCTAAAAAGCTTAACGGTGCACCGTTAAGTTTCGGCGAGAGCCCCTCGTCACTCCCATTACTGCCCGATGAATTCTGGGCGTATGGAGGAGATTTCGGGGACTATCCCAACGACGGTCCCACCGGCATTAACGGGCTGGTATCTCCCGACCGGGTGCCTCACCCCCATTACTATGAAGTACAAAAAGTATATCAATACATCAAGTTTGAAAAGAAGGGAACACAGCAAATCAAATTGACCAACGGGTATGCGTTTTCCGATTTGGATGAATTCGATTACAGCTATGAGTGGATATGCAACGGAAAGGCTGTACGCAACGGCGACCTCCACTTGTCCGAAGGGAATCTGCTGGAGGTACCTTCAAGACCGGATAAGTGTGGGGAACTTTGCCTCAATGTATATGCCACGTTGAAGGAATCCACGACGTGGGCAGAGAAGGGCTTCAAAGTTGCCAAGGAACAACTTACGTATCATGACTATGAATTCCCACAATTGAAGGATGACGGCGGGAAGGCCACGTTTAAGGAGACACCCGAAGCGGTGGAAATTATAGCCGCCGATGCCTTGTTCACCATAGAAAAAGGTACCGGTGCTTTGGTGAGTTGGCGAGTCAAGGGAGAAGAGTTGTTGCACAGTGCCTTGGAACCCTATTTTTGGAAACCGGCAAATGACATTCAGGTCCGCAACGGCTACAATGAACGTTTGAGCGCTTGGAAAAATGCAGAGCAAAAACGTATCGTAAAGGCATACCAAGCAACCGTAAACGATGGTATGGTGATAGTGGATGCCAGTCTCTCCCTCCCCCGGATAGGAGCCGGTTACCATCTCCGCTACACTGTGGACGGCAAAGGCCGCATACAAGTAGAAGCAACCTATCAGCCTGAAAAGGAAGATATTCCGCTGATGCCCAAATTCGGTATGCGCATGAGAATGCCCTCGGCGCTGAACCGGATAGCCTGGTACGGACGCGGCAAGTTCGAGAACTATCCCGACCGCAAGAGCGCCGCTTTCCTGGGAGTCTACGAGTGTGGCATACACGAATTTATCACGAACTACATCGTACCGCAAGACAATGCCAACCGGTGCGATACACGCTGGTTCATGCTGGGAGACAGTGAGCGATGGAAAATACAAGTCAAAGGCTTGCAACCCCTATGTTTCCGTATATGGCCCTACGGGGAAGAAGACCTGGAAGGGAAAGAGCATGCGCACGAACTGCCCGAACGCGACTTCATCAACCTGAATATCGACTCCAACATACACGGAGTAGGTGGAAACGACGGATGGGGCGCACAGACCATGAAGCCATACACCATTGACGGCAATCGCTCTTACCGGTATGGGTTTATCATGGAGTATATGGACAAAACAGAATAATCCGTTCATCAATGCATTCAAAAAGGGAATAAACATTTTGTAAACAACAATAAAGGTATGAAAAGAAACATCTTTAAAACAATTCTCCTATCCGCCTGCATCCTGCAAGGGGGCAGTGCATTGGCACAACAAGAGAAAGCAGAACCGGGCAAGTTCTCACCTACCTGGGAGTCATTGTCCCAATACGAAGTGCCCGAATGGTTCCGCAACGCCAAATTCGGCATATGGGCACACTGGGGTCCGCAATGCCAACCCGAAGCCGGCGACTGGTACGGTCGTGGCATGTACGAAGAGGGCGGTGCTGCCTACAAGTGGCACTTGGAGCATTACGGACATCCTTCGGAATTCGGCTTCAAGGATGTAATCAACGAATGGAAAGCCGAAAAATGGAATCCGGAGAGGCTGGTAGCCCTTTTCAAGAAAACCGGTGCCCGATATTTCTTTGCTATGGGCAACCATCACGACAACATGGACTTGTGGGACAGTAAATACCAATCATGGAACTCCGTCAACATGGGCCCCAAGCGAAACGTACTGGGCGAATGGGAGAAAGCGGCCCGCAAAAACAAACTTCCCTTCGGTGTCAGCATCCACTCCTCCCATGCTTGGACATGGTATGAAACTGCACAAGGAGCCGACAAGAAAGGCCCATACGCAGGAATCTCCTACGATGCCCGCGTAGTGACTAAGGAAGACGGCAAGGGAAAATGGTGGGAAGGCTACGACCCGCAAGAGCTATACGTACAGAATCATGCCCTGAGCGGACATGCTTGGGCTGCATGGGACTGGCCCGAAGGAACCTCTGTCCCCCCACAGAGCTACTACGACAACTTCTTCGACCGCACAGTGGACATGATAAACAAGTATCATCCCGACCTGGTCTATTTCGACGACAGCGTACTCCCCTTCTGGCCCATCAACGATACGGGGCTGAAAGTCGTGTCGCACTACTATAACCAAAACATGAAGCTTCACAAGGGCAATCTCAATGCCGTAGTCTTCGGAAAGAAGCTGGAAGCTAAACATAAAGAGGCCATCGTATGGGATGTAGAAAAAGGGGTTCCATCGGAATGCCAGGACAAGGCGTGGCAAACCTGTAGTTGCCTCGGTACTTGGCACTATAACCGCTCTGCTTACGAAGACAACTGGTATAAATCAGCCGAGACCGTCATCCACATGCTCATTGACATCGTCAGTAAAAATGGCAACCTATTACTAAGCGTACCAATGAAAGGAAACGGCACCATCGACGACAAGGAAGAAAAAATTCTGGAAGACATAGCCGCCTGGATGGAGGTGAACGGAGAAGGAATATTCGACACACGTCCCTGGTGTATTTATGGTGAAGGTCCCTCCACAGAAACAGCAATACCTTTGGACGGAGCAGGATTCAACGAAGGCAAGAACGCACCCTACACTTCTGCCGACATCCGGTTTGTGAAAAAAGGGAAATACTTGTATGCCCATATCATGAAATGGCCCTCAGACGGAAAAATACAGATAAAATCACTGGCTACCGGCAGTCCCTACTGCAAAGGAGAAATCGAAAAGGTAGAATTATTAGGAGGTGGAAAGGCAAAGTTCAGAAGAACTTCCAAAGGCTTGCTTATTGACCTTCCCAAAGACAAGACACCCAATCCTATTTCTTTGGTACTGAAAATCACTAACCGTTAAACTGCTGATATTGTATGAAAAAGGGATTTTTTTTAAGACTATTTGTCCTGCTGATGCTGACATCTTTCATAGCAGAACAAGGCAGAGCACAAACCTACCAACGCACCTCACAAGGCATAAAAAGCACTGTGCAAGGTATAAATATAGATATTAGCTTCTTCTCTCCTGTCACAGTGAGAATCTTAAAATCGCCTGACGGCTGGAAGTATACCAAAGAAAGCTTGTCGGTCATCGGGCAACCGGAAAAAGTAAAACTATCCGTCTCTTCGAAAGGGGGCATATTGACTATCAAAAGCCATCAGCTTACAGTCCATCTCAACGAAGAGACCGGACAAATAACTTTTGCCTCTTCCGATGGAAAATCGCTGTTGCAGGAACAAAATAAAGGCGCACGTTTTGATGATTTCAACGATGCCGGCACAAAAACCTTCAGCGTTTATCAATCGTTCACCTTAGAGAAAGACGAAGCTATTTATGGATTGGGACAATTGCAAAACGGCAAAATGTCGCAACGTAACCAGACCAAACGCCTTATCCAAGACAATCTTGAGGATGTGATTCCCTTCTTCCAGTCCGTCAAAGGCTACGGTCTCTTTTGGGACAACTATTCGCCAACCATCTTCAAAGACAATCAAGAAGAGACATCCTTCCTTTCTGAAGTCGGCGACTGCATTGACTACTATTTCATGTACGGCGAAAATGCCGATGGAGTAGTTGCCCAGATGCGCTACCTCACAGGACAAGTGCCCATGTTTCCATTATGGACATATGGATTCTGGCAAAGCCGTGAACGCTACAAAAGCCAAAAAGAGATTGTTGGCGTAGTGCAAAAATACCGCGAACTGGGTGTGCCCCTCGATGGAATTATCCAGGATTGGAGATACTGGGGAAGCAACTACCTGTGGAACGCAATGGATTTTTTGAACGAAGAATTCTCCGACCCAAAAAAAATGATGGAAGACATACACGGAATGAATGCCCACATTATCATCTCCATTTGGTCAGCTTTCGGACCACATACCAAACCCTATCACGAGTTGGATAAAGGGAACATGCTCTTCAACTTCCGCACATGGCCCGAATCCGGTTCCGAGAAGTGGCCTCCCAATATGGACTATCCATCCGGTGCCCGCGTGTACGATGCCTACCATCCGCAAGCACGCGACATCTATTGGAAGTACCTGAACGAGAACCTACGTTCTGTGGGTATAGACGGCTGGTGGATGGACTCTACCGAACCCGACCATTTTCACCCCATTCCTGAAGATTTTGACACGCCCACCTATTTGGGGTCATTCCGTAAAGTACGCAATGCCTACCCTTTAATGAGTGTAGGTGGAGTGTACGACCACCAGCGTGCCGTAACTTCGGATAAACGCGTATTTATCCTTACCCGCTCAGCCTTTGCCGGCCAGCAACGTTATGGTGCCAATACATGGACAGGAGATATCACAGCATCATGGGAAGTTTTGGAGAAGCAAATACCTGCGGGATTAAACTTCTCACTATGCGGCATTCCCCATTGGAACAGCGATATCGGCGGATTCTTCCTATGGCAATATCCCTTGATGCTGGATGACCCGGATTATCGCGAGCTTTATGCCCGTTGGATACAGTTCGGTACATTCTGTCCCATGATGCGATCACATGGGGAAGGTGCTCCCAGAGAAATCTATCAATTCGGCAAAAAAGGCGAGCCAATATACGATGCGATTGAGAAATACATTCGGTTACGCTACAGTTTGTTACCATACATCTACACAACTGCCTGGGAGGTAACTGCCAATCAGTCCAGCTTCATGCGTGCCTTGGCAATGGATTTTGCCCACGATCGCAACGTGTGGAACATCCACAATCAGTATATGTTTGGCAAATCCCTATTGGTATGCCCTGTAACCCAACCCATGTATACCCAAACAGTTTCGGACACCATCCGTGTAGAAGATTTCAGTACCGTTAAGTCTATGCGAATATATCTGCCTAAAAATACGGAATGGTATGATTTTTGGACCAATCAGAAACACTCCGGCGGACAATATATCGTGAAAGATACCCCTATTGACATTTTACCACTTTATGTGAAAGCAGGTTCCATCCTGCCAATAGGTCCCGAAGTGCAGTATAGCACCGAAAAATCATGGGACAACTTGGAGATAAAAGTGTATCCCGGTTGTAACGGCGAATTCACACTTTACGAAGACGAGAATGACAACTACAATTATGAAAAAGGAATGTACAGCACCATTACGATGAAATGGAATGACCGTACTCGCATGCTCACTATTGAAAATCGGAAAGGAGAGTTTTCCGGTATGTTGAAAGAACGGAAATTCAACATAGTAACTGCTGATGGCGCAAAAAAGGCAGTGGCTTATAATGGGAAAAAAGTAACGGTTAAAATGTAATGGTTTCTAAAAACAGCTATTAATTTGCATTATGGAAATAAATACTCGTATGAAAAAATATCATCATTATCTTACCCTTTTAAGTTTATTTATGCTGCTCGGCATCCTGAAATTGCAAGCAGCGATACAACTCCCTGCCATATTTTCCAACCATATGGTGCTACAACGTAACTCAGAACTTACTTTCTGGGGATGGGGTATTCCGGGAGAAACAATTTCCATCGCCCCCGAATGGATGAAAGGAGAAATAATCAAAACCCAAGTCAATAATACGGGGAAATGGTCAGCCCGTGTACCTTCCGGCGAAGCCGGCGGACCTTATGAGATTCGTTTCAGCGGCTCGTCAGAAGTAACCTTGACCGATGTCATGCTAGGCGAAGTTTGGCTGTGCAGCGGACAATCCAATATGGAATGGAGCGCCAACCACGGCATAAAGAACGGAGACGAGGAAACGGCAAATGCCCATTGTCCCAATCTCCGAATTTTTCACGTGGCCAGAATAGCCGCCCCGTTCCCTCAAGAAAACTGTTTCTCGCAATGGACACAGTGCACGCCCGAAACGATGCGCAGCACGAGTGCCCTGGCCTACTTCTTCGGCCGCAACATCCAGGAAGAGCTGGACGTGCCGGTAGGAATCATCGTAGCCGCATGGGGCGGAACCACCGCCGAGACATGGACGCCCCGCGAATGCGTAATGAGCGACCCGGTCTTGTGCGACTATCCGTATGAATCCAATCCTTGGTTTCCGGCTGAAACAGGCACGTTGTACAACAGCATGATTTATCCCGTGATGCCCTACGGCATTGCCGGATGCATCTGGTATCAGGGAGAAGCCAACCAAGGCCGTGCCAGCTCCTACGCCCGGGTGATGCAGCGGCTGATAGGCTCGTGGCGTACCGGATTTAACAAGGAATTCCCATTCTATCTGGTCCAGATAGCCCCCTTCCAATACCACTCCAAAGACAACGGACCGGCACTGCTACGCGAGCAGCAGGCCATGTTGCCCGAAATGCTGGACAAGGTCAAGATGATTACCGTGTCAGATTTGGTGGACAATGTGCAGGACATCCATCCACGTGACAAAAGAAGCGTAGGCAAACGTCTCGCCAATCTTGCACTGGACGATACATACCATATATATGCAGGCCCCTATAAAAGCCCGGTCTTTGAAAGCGCCTACCGCAAAGGCAACCATGTGACAATCTCTTTCAAAGACATAAAGAACGGACTGGCCGTACACGGGAAAAGGATAGAGGGGCTGATGATGGCCGCAGCCGGCCAGGAATGGCAAGAGGCCCGGGCCAGGATAGACGGGGGAAAGCTGATTGTCCCGGTAAAAGGAATCGAAAGCCCGGTTTCCATTCGCTACTGCTTCAGTGACGCTGCTCAAGGCAACCTTTTTTCAACGGAAGGCATCCCCTTAGCCCCCTTCCGGGCAGACAGCATTGCCTCTTCTGAAAACATTCCGGTTTCTACAGACAGCGCTTTGGAAGAATCTTTTGAATTCTCGCCCAAGTTCTCTACCGGCAATGCCAATCCCCTTCTCGACTTCCAATACATGGCCGACCCCACAGCAGTGGTGCACGACGGCCGCATTTATGTGTACGGTACTAACGACCACCAGCAATATGATGTAGTGGGCCGTAACGGGAAAAACACCTATCAGCACATCCATTCGCTGACGATGGTCTCTTCTGACGACATGGTGAACTGGACTTATCACGGAGTAATCAATGTAAAGGCTCTGGCTCCCTGGGGAATGGCTTCGTGGGCACCTTCCATCGCTTCGCGCAAGGAGGCCGACGGCAAAACCCACTTCTATCTGTACTACTCCAACAGCGGTTCCGGTGTAGGTATGCTGACCGCCACTTCCCCCGTGGGGCCCTGGACAGACCCATTGGGCAAATGTGTGGTAGACGGCAATACTCCAGGACTCGGCAAGTGTAAAGCTCCCTTCGATCCGGGAGTAGTCATCGACGACAAGGGCATCGGCTGGCTCTCCTTTGGCGGGGGCGACAGCGACGACTACATTCCCGGAGACGCACGCATCGTGCGGCTGGCAAATGACATGAAGACGCTGGACAGCGAAATAGTTGAAATAAAAGCGCCATACCACTTTGAAGCAAACGAACTGAACTATCTGAACGGCACTTGGATTTACACCTACAACACCAACTGGAAGAACCGGGATGCATGGCCCCACAAGGATATAGACAAGCCGAGCCGGTGCTGCATGAGCTACATGACGAGTCGCACGCCACTTGAGACAGACAGCTGGACCTATCGGGACAACTACTTCAAAAATCCCGGCGACTATGGCATGTCCGACAGCAACAACCATACACATCTGGTAAAATTTCAAGGGAAGTACTATCTCTTCTACCACTCACTGGGCTTGCAGGACAGCCGCGACCTCAAAGTGGGCGTCCGCAGTATCTGCGTGGAAGAAATAGAGGTGGACGAAAAGGACCTCACTATCCACATGGGCACAGCCACAGCCAAGGGCGTTTCACAAATCAAGCCTCTCGACCCGTTTGCGCAGCAACAGGCCGAGACCACAGCCGCCACACGCGGCGTTGCCTTTGAACCGACCGGACAGACAGGCAACATGTCTGCCGTAGGAAACAAGAGCGGACAGGCCATCTGTGTCCGCGGTGCGGAATTCCCGCAATCACCTCAAGCCATACAGATGAAGATAAAAGGGAAAGGCTCCATCGAAATACACATGGACAGTCCAGACGGTCCGCTCCTATCCACCTTGACCTTTGATACCGATACGTGGCAAACATTGACAAAGCCGTTGGACAAACAGATAAAAGGCAAACACGACATTTACTTCGTATTCGGGAACGGAAAGTTCTTATTTGACGAATGGAAATTCACAAAATAATGAATCCGTCGGCAGAATCTGCCCAGTATCTCTTCACCCTTGTGATGATATCGCTGCACAATTCGAGCCAACACACAACAAGCTAGCAAGTTACTTTGCCAGCGTTTTGCCACCATATTGGCAAAGTTTTGCCATGCCTTTGGCAAAGCTTTGCCAATGTGGTGGCAAAACCTTGCCAACTTGTCGGCAAGAAAGACAAAAGCAACATCGCTGTCCGCAAAGAGGCGGAAGCACGTCCTCAATATAATTCCGCTAACGGGAAAGAGACAGATTGGTTCCATTAACGGGCAGAAGTTTTAAAAAATGGGAAGGATTTGGCACAATAGTTCCGCGCAAATTCTCATTTATCGAACAAAAATTGTATTTTTGCCTGCGACTGAAAAATCAGTAATATCATAGAATAGACAATTCCCGAACAAATATGAGCGAAGATTTTGAAGCACCGAAAGATGATTTGGACAAGGAACTCCCGGCCGGGAGCGAAGAACACTCGGATTACAAACCTGCGGACGCAAAGGATGCCAATATAAAGCACCAACTGAGCGGCATGTACCAGAATTGGTTTCTGGACTACGCCTCATACGTTATATTGGAACGTGCCGTACCCCATATCATGGATGGTCTGAAACCCGTACAGCGGCGTATCCTCCACTCCATGCGCCGCATGGAAGACGGGCGCTACAACAAGGTGGCGAACATCGTAGGACATACCATGCAGTTCCATCCGCACGGTGATGCTTCTATCGGCGATGCTCTGGTACAACTGGGACAAAAGGACTTGCTCGTGGATTGCCAGGGAAACTGGGGTAACATTCTGACGGGTGACAGCGCCGCTGCCCCCCGTTATATCGAAGCACGTCTCTCCAAGTTCGCACTGGATGTGGTATTCAACCCCAAGACCACCGAATGGAAACTCTCTTATGACGGGCGAAACAAAGAACCGGTTACACTACCGGTAAAATTCCCACTGCTGCTTGCACAAGGTGTGGAAGGTATTGCCGTAGGCCTGTCATCCAAAATATTACCACATAACTTCAATGAGCTGTGCGATGCTTCCATCAGCTATCTGCACAACGAAGAATTCAAGCTGTACCCCGACTTCCAGACGGGAGGCAGTATCGATGTATCCAAATACAACGACGGTGAACGTGGCGGTGCGATACGCGTGCGCTCCAAAATAGAAAAGATAGACAACAAGACACTTGCCATTAAGGAAATTCCTTACGGGAAAACGGTGGCCAGTGTATGCGACTCCATCGTAAAGGCCAGCGAAAAAGGAAAAATCAAGATACGTAAGGTAGAGGACCTAACATCCGGCAGTGTGGAAATATTAGTGCATCTAGCCCCGGGTGTATCATCCGACAAGACCATCGATGCCCTCTATGCCTTCACCGACTGTGAAGTGAGCATCTCTCCCAACTGCTGTGTCATCGACGACCAAAAGCCCCACTTCCTCACCGTGAGTGATGTATTGCGCAAATCAGTCGACAACACATTGGCACTGCTACGCCAGGAACTGGAAATCCGTAAGGGAGAGATACTGGAAAGCCTGCATTTCGCTTCACTCGAAAAGATATTCATTGAAGAACGTATTTACAAGGATAAGGAGTTTGAACAAGCCAAAAACATGGATGCCGCCTGCGAACATATCGATGAGCGCCTGACTCCCTACTACCCGACTTTTATCCGCGAAGTGACCAAGGAAGACATCCTCCGGCTGATGGAGATAAAGATGGCACGTATCCTCAAATTCAACTCCGACAAGGCAGAGGAACTGATAGCACGCATGCGAAAGGACATAGAGGAGATAGACCACCATCTGGCAAACATCGTGGAATATACCGTCGACTGGTTCCGTATGTTGAAGGACAAGTACGGCAAAGCCTTCCCCCGCCGCACGGAACTGCGTAACTTCGACACCATCGAAGCAACCAAAGTCATCGAAGCCAACGAAAAGCTGTACATCAACCGCGAAGAGGGGTTCATCGGAACTGGATTGAAGAAAGACGAATTCATAGGCAACTGCTCGCCCATAGATGACGTGATTATCTTCTTCCGCGATGGAAAATATATCATCACACCGGTGGCCGACAAGAAGTTCGTGGGCAAGAATATACTTTATGCCAACATTTTTAAGAAGAACGACAAACGTACCATCTACAATGTCTGCTACCGTGACGGCAAGGAGGGGACAAGCTATATCAAGCGTTTTGCCGTCACTTCCGTGGTGCGTGACCGCGAATACGATGTGACACAAGGTACTCCCGACTCCCGTATCACCTACTTCACCGCCAATCCCAATGGAGAAGCTGAAATCATCAAGGTAACCCTGAAACCCAATCCCCGTGTACGCCGTATTATCTTCGAGGAGGATTTCAGCAACATCAATATCAAGGGACGGCAGGCCATGGGAAATATACTCACGAAACTCCCCGTACACAAGATAGCCTTGAAACAACGTGGAGGCTCCACGCTGGGCGGACGGAAAGTCTGGTTCGACCGTGATGTGCTACGTCTCAACTACGACGGGCGCGGAGAATATCTCGGAGAATTCCAGAGCGAAGACACCATCCTTGTCGTACAGAACAGCGGAGAGTTCTATGCCACCAACTTCGACTTGAACAATCACTATGACGATGGCATACGCGTATTGGAGAAATACGATCCGAACAAAGTATGGACCGCCGTACTCTACGATGCCGACCAGCAGAACTATCCTTACATCAAGCGTTTCTGCTTCGAGGCAACCGCCCGCAAGCAAAACTACTTGGGAGAAAACAAGAACAGCAGCCTCATTCTGCTGACAGACGAGTGCTACCCACGTTTAGAAGTGGTGTTTGGCGGCCACGACAATTTCCGAGAGCCGATGGTGGTGGAAGCCGACGAATTCATCGCCGTGAAAGGCTTCAAAGCAAAAGGTAAGCGCCTGACCACCTATACTATAGAAACCATCAACGAGCTGGAGCCTACCCGTCAACCGGAACCCTCGCAGAAAACCGAAGAGCAGGAAACGGATGAAGAACCGGAAATTCTGGACCCCGACCACGGTAAAAGCGAAGGGGACATACTGGACGAGATGACAGGACAGATGAAGCTGTTTTAATTACGAGATGGCACACAGATGTCTATAATCAACGATTAGTTATTAAAGTAAAATGATATTAACAAGTAAATGCAACTCAATACTCCTCCTCTACTGCCTGCTCTTCTCCAGCATCATCGGAGTGAGAGCACAAGAAGCACAATGCAGGGACTTCGACCGGGAGCTACGGGCTGACTCCACCAACCGTAACCGTATTATCACCCGTGCCACCATGTATGGTGTCGGCTTCACCAACGTGTTCGACACTTATCTTTCACCTCAGGAGTATAAGGGAATCGATTTCCGTATCTCCCGCGAAAGCATGCGGATGACACGGTTGATGGACGGCAACGTGTCTCTGCAAACTTTCTTCCAGGCAGACTTAGGATATACACACAACAAAGTAGACAATAACAATACATTCTCCGGACTGGCCAACTGGAACTACGGCCTGCATTATAATTTTCCAATCACGGGCAATTTCAAACTGCTTGCCGGAGGAGTCGGCGACTTCAACGGTGGCTTTGTCTATAATCTGCGCAACGGAAACAACCCCGCCCAAGCACGTGCCTATATCAACCTTGCCGCATCTGGAATGGCTATTTGGGACTTGCGCATCAAGAACCGTCCCATCACACTACGCTATCAGGTAAATCTTCCCTTGGCAGGTATCATGTTCATGCCCAACTATGGACAGTCCTACTACGAGATATTTACGTTAGGACATTGGGACGGAGTAGTGAACTTCACCTCCCTGCACAACCAGCCCTCTCTGAGACAAATGCTGACCGCAGACTTTCCGGTGGGACGTGCCCGGATGCGTTTCGCTTACATATGGGACGCACAACAGTCCAAAGTAAATGAAATAAAGACACATACTTACTCGCATGTATTCATGGTGGGGTTCGTAAAGGAACTCTATCTGTTTCCTAACAAGAGAAAGTAAAAAGTGACAAGGTGATAAACGATAAGATGATAAGGATAATGTGCATGAAAAGAAGATATATTTTAATAATTTGGAGTATCCTACTCACGTTATTGCCCCTATTGAACGGATGTATTCGTGAGGAAGAGTTCGACAATACCCCACAAGGCAATTTCGAAGCCTTGTGGAAAATAATAGACGAACAGTACTGCTTCCTGGACTACAAGCAAATAGACTGGGATGCCATCCATGACAAGTACCAGCCACTCATTACCCCGGGAATGAGCTACGACGGTCTATTTGAAATATTAGGTAACATGCTTGCCGAGTTAAAAGACGGACATGTCAACTTGTACTCTTCTTCCAACATGGCGCGCTACTGGGACTGGTATCTGGATTATCCTCGTAACTTCAACGAAAGTATCATTGAAAAGTACCTGGGAAGAGACTACCGCATTGCTGGAGGCGCCAAATATACCATATTGGAGGACAACATAGGATATATCTATTACGGTGATTTCTCCAGCGGCATCGGAAACGGCAACCTGGATGAGATTCTGTTATACCTTTCCGCTTGTAACGGCCTAATTATCGACGTGCGCAACAATGGTGGCGGCAACCTGACAAACGCCACCCGAATGGCACAACGCTTCACGAATGAAAAAGTACTGACGGGATATATTCAGCACAAGACCGGCAAAGGCCATAGCGATTTTTCAGATCCGACTCCCATTTATGTGGAACCTTCCAACAGTATCCGCTGGCAAAAAAAGGTAATTGTCCTGACCAACCGTCATTCCTATAGTGCAACCAATGATTTTGTCAACTCCATGCGCTGTTTTCCCAATGTCACCCTGGTTGGTGATAAAACCGGCGGCGGGTCGGGCCTGCCATTCTCTTCGGAACTGCCCAACGGATGGGGGGTACGCTTTTCTGCCAGCCCGCACCTCGATGCCCAAAAACAGCATATCGAGTTCGGCATCGACCCGGACAAGAAAGTGGATATGAGCAAAGAAGATGAGAACAATGACTTGGACACCATCATTGAGGAAGCAAGAAAAATACTGAAAGTGACTTTCTAAAACGACTTTATCTACAAAACAATTTGCCAAAACGAAAATTCTTTCTATCTTTGCTCCCGCTAATCGGAATTATTCCGCGGATGTGGCGTAATTGGCAGCCGCGCCAGACTTAGGATCTGGTGCCGTGAGGCGTGTAGGTTCGAGTCCTATCATCCGCACAATCCCTATAATAAATTTCAAAAGACAAACAACTAAGAGGGGAGGATATTCATTAAGAAGCATCCTCCCTAACCGCTTCAAGTACCTTTTTTATCTCATCAAAACACAATATTTAGAATACTTATTGTATCTTTGCTTCCAAGAAACACTTCGATTAACCTGAAAAAATGAAACAAAATACGATAAGACCGATGCTTTTCAAGTATTGGGTAGTGTGCCTTCTATTGTTCATCCTCTTCATCCAGGCCAGGGCTTCTTCCTTCATGCCCGCCGTCACCAACTATCTTGCCAAAGACTATGAAGCCGGTTATCAGAACTGGGCATGTGCGCAAGGCAGCAACGGCGAAATGTATTTCGGCAACAGCCAGGGGCTCCTGGTATATGACGGTTATCGCTGGACTCTCCACAAAGTGCCGGGGAACCATATTGTCCGTTCGGTGTATGTGAAAGAAGACCGTATCTATGTGGGGGCATTCGAGGAATTCGGCTATTTCAAGTATTCGGAGGCAGGCACTCTCCGGTACCATTCTTTGAGCAAATTCCTGAAAAATTTCCCCATGGAGAACAACGAGATATGGAACATTGTAGAGCTGGACGATCGCATCTACTTCCAGTCGTTCAGCGCCTGGTTCTCCTACGACGGGAAGATGGTACGCGCTTTCCGCAACAGACAGCAACAGCCGCTCTACTTCTACACCCAAAACGGACATATCTACACACAGATGATTGATGAGGACTTCTATGAATTCGACGGCAAGGATTTCCATCATCTCTTCCCCCGCAGCCAAGTGAACGATGACAATGTAGTGGCATTACTGCCCGACGGGGACGACAGCTTCTTGATGGTCACAGAGAATAACGGATTGTTCCGCTACAACGGTGACATCACTCCCTGGAAAACGGACATTGATACGGAACTAAAGAAACAGCGGGTGAACCGTGCTGTAATGACCAATGACTCTATATTCATGATAGGCACGGTCTTGAACGGTATATACGCCATCGACCGCAAAGGACATTGCCTTTGGCACTTCAACCTGGACAACCGCCTGGACAACAACACCGTCCTGGGGCTGTTCTGTGACAAAGACAACAACGTATGGGCAGCATTGGACGACGGCATTGCATACATCCACCACAACTCCCCCGTTATGCTGCTAACCCCTGCCAACCATGAAACCAAATTGGGTATGGTGTACGACATAGCCCATCGGGATGACTGTTTCTATCTGGCCACCAACCAGGGCTTGTACGAATACCACCAGATTACCGGGAATCTGCGCCTGCTTCCCCATACCGAAGGTCAGAACTGGTATGTAAAGGACATTGACGGGCAACTCTTTGCAGGCAACAATGCCCATACCTTATTAATAGGTGAAAAAGGGAACGTTTCCGTCATAAGCAATACCAACAGCAGTACGTGTCTGATAAAGTGCACCCTCTATGGCGAAGAGATACTGTTGGAATCATCCTACGCCGACTTGCGTATCTATAAAAAGAAGAACGGGCAATGGACCTTTTCGCATGTCATAGACGGCTTCATTGCACCGGTCATGCACTTGGAGGTGGACCAAAGCGGTGTCATCTGGGCTTCACACATGTATCAGGGAGTCTATAAAATAGTCTTGAGCGATGACTTGTCGGCTGTAAAAAGCGTACGGCACATCTCCCATTTAGGCTCGGAATATATCATCGGCCCTATCCAAGTAATGAAAATGCGAGGACGTATCGTCTTTTCCAGTCCCAACGGCTTCTATACCTATGACGACATCACCCGGCAGATTATCCCCTTCCAAAAGCTGAATGCCATTCTGCCCTATATCAGGAATGCTCATTCTGTGGTATCCGTCACGAACGACCGCTTCTGGCTGTCCGGTTCACATGAGTACGTACTGGTAGAGTACGCAGAAGGAGAGTACATCGTGAAGCAGCGCATCCTCATCGAACTGTTTGATTCTCCATGCATAGAGAACTACAACAATGTGTTCGTCGACAATGACGTTGTCTATTTTAATCTGAACAACGGAATCGCCAGTTACAGCAAAAACACAGACAGCCTCAGTCCTACTCTGGAGTCCGCCCTCTCACTGAGCTCGGTCACTGCTTCCTCTTCCGATAAAAAGGAGAAACGCCTGCCTCTGTCTGGAAATGTCGAACTGGAAAGCAATTACCGGGATTTGCTGTTCTCAGTAAGCCTGCCGCATTACAATAAATTGTCCGTACATTTCCATTATGTCCTGCAAGGAGGACAAGGCATGGCGCTGACATCGGACCTGAAAGAGCCCGAAATCCGCTACGGTAGCCTGGATTACGGAGAATACACATTCCAGGCAGAAGCCTATAATGATTTGGGACAGAAAATCGGTGAGGTGGAATATCATTTTGCCATAGCCCGCCCTTTCTACCTCTCCTATTATGCCTTTGCGCTCTATCTCATAGTTCTCACAGCGCTTGTCTACTTTTTCTCCAAGTGGCGCGCCAACCGTGCCATGGAAAAGAAACGGAAGGAGTATGAGGCAGAGCAGGTGCAGCAGAACATCAAGATGCGCGAGCAGGAGCATCTGATAACTCTGCAGCAACAGCAATTGCTGGAAGCCGAGTTGTCGGCAAAGAGTAAAGACCTTGCCAGCATGGCACTGGGTGTATTTGCCAAGAACGAGGTCCTGGAGAAACTTCGTACTGTCGTACAAGAGTCCCTGGTGAAAGGGCAATATGGACGCAAGAACCTCGAATCTCTGCTGAAGCTCATCAACGAAAACATCGAGACACAGGAATTTTGGGATGTATTCCAGAACAATTTCGACCTGATTCATGAGAAATTCTTCCGTAATTTGCGCGAACGTTATCCCAGTCTTACCGCTACCGACCTCCGTTTTTGTGCGCTGCTGCGCCTGAATCTTTCTACGAAAGACATTGCGCAAATGACCAACCTCACTATCCGGGGAGTAGAGGCAGCACGCTACCGTTTGCGCAAGAAACTGGATATCCCCGACGGAACGGGATTAGTGGATTTTCTCATCGACTTGAAATAAAGCGGCTACAAATCATTCAATCATAACAAACTGATTATTAGAAACAAGTAACACGAAAACGTAGTAAAACGGTACCCATTTTTACCCTAAACGTATTATCGTGGTAGTGTTTTTTTTTGCCTTACTTACCGTAATTACTTCCTTTGCCGGCAGAATTATTAACTCTTAAATTTAGTTTATGAGAAGGCAAACTTTATTTCTTCTATTCATGATTTTGTTCTCATTGCCACTGACAGTTTTGGCACAAGGAACAAAGACAGTTAAAGGAACTGTTGTTGATCAGAACAACGAACCGATTATTGGAGCCACGGTTGTAGTAAAAGGCTCTACTATTGGAGCAGCTACCGACCTCGACGGTAACTATGTACTGAACGGCGTCCCCGAAGACGCAACTCTCGTATTCAACTATTTGGGCATGTTGCCGCAGGAAATAAGCGCTGCGGGACAATCCGTCATTAATGTAAAGCTACGTGAAGATGCACAACTACTGGAAGAAGTTGTTGTCATCGGTTACGGTTCGGCCAAGGCGAAAGACCTGACGGCCCCGATTGACGTTGTCAAAGAGAAAGAACTTATCAATGTTCCTACCTCCTCCCCGATGGCAGCATTGCAGGGAAAGGTACCGGGTGTTAACATCATCAATTCGGGAACGCCGGGCGAAGGTCCTAAAGTGACCATCCGTGGTATGGGTTCCTTCGGTGACACTTCTCCTCTCTATGTAGTGGACGGAATGTTCTACGACAACATCAACTTCCTGAACAATTCCGACATTCAGGACATGACCATCTTGAAAGACGCATCCGCATCTGCCATCTACGGTGTACGCGCCGCCAACGGTGTTGTAATCATCACCACCAAGAAAGGAAGCCGCAACCAGGATGCCAAGATTACCTATAACGGTTATGTAGGTATTCAGAAAGCCACCAACCTGCTGGAGATGTGTAACTCTCACGAGTATGCCACCATGATGTTGGAAGCCAACCCGGAAGCTTACCGGTCGATTTTCGAAAAGTCAGTAGCCGAATTCGGAGGCAATATGGAAAACCTGCAATTCAATGCCGATACCAACTGGTATGACGAACTGTTGCGCACAGCCATGATGACCAATCACAGCTTGAATATCTCCGGTGGTACGGAAAAAGCGACCTACTCTGCCGGCATGAGCTATCTGGCACAAGACGGTATCATGGACGTGGAAAACTACTACCGCCGCTTGAACTTCCGTGCCGCCCTTGACTACGAAGCCCGCAAATGGCTGAAAGTAGGCTTCAACGGCGTATTCAGCAACTCGCAGCAGCAGCTTCCCAAGAATGCCGCATGGCAACAGGCATACAACACACCGTCTATCATCCCGGTGTATGATGACCGCCGCGACGATGCCGTGTTCCCTAAGAAGTACACATCGCCCGAGCAGGTGGGCCTGACCAACAACTTCAACAATCCGGTAGCCACTGCCAACTATTACGACAACCGGAACGAGACCTACCAAGTGCTGACCAACTTCTATGCACAGCTCAACCTCATCCCCGACAAGCTGAATATACGCAGTAGCTACAGCTACGACTACTCAATGATTCGCGGTTCTGAGTTCACTCCTACCTACTATGTAGGCACCAACCAGAAGAAAGAGGTTACCGAACTCACTAAAAAGAACACTAACTACTACAAATATATATGGGACAACGTGGCCACTTATACTGACAAGTGGGGCAAACACTCCTTTACCGGTATGCTGGGTGCATCCATGCGTCAAGAGCAATACCGCCTGCTCGAAGGTACCGCCACCAACGTGCCCGAAGGTGAGGACGTGTGGAAATACATCGCACTGGGCAACAAGGAAGGCGCTACGGTGAAAGACGACGGCTGGAAATACCGCGGTCTCTCCTATTTCACCCGACTGAATTACAACTACAACGACAAGTACATGTTGATGTTCACCTTCCGTGCCGACGGCTCGTCCAAGTACAACGACAAATGGGGCTACTTCCCCTCCATCGGTGCCGCATGGGTCATCTCCCAAGAACCGTTTATGAAGAACCAGAATATCTTCGACTACATGAAGCTGCGTGCCAGCTGGGGTAAGCTGGGTAACGACAAGATTGCTGCCAGTGCAGGCTTCGCAAGCATACAGAACGTACAGTCCGTATTCGGTCCCAATACCGCCATCGACGGATTCATCAACACCACCAACTTCAGCTGGCTGGGTTGGGAAGTAGTGAACGAAACCAACGTGGGCGTCAACTTCAGTACACTGAAGAACCGCTTGAACGCCGACATCGACTGGTACTACCGTCTGACTGACAACGCCGTGATTTCACCCAAGCTCCCGATGAGTGGCGAGCTGCTGGCCGGCAACAACGGACAGATTCTGAATACCGGTATCGACCTCTCCTTGAACTGGAACGACAAGATTGGCCAGGACTTCAATTACAACATCGGCGTCAATCTCTCTTATCTGCATAACGAAGTGAAAAGCCTAAAAGGAAACATGAAAATCATCAAAGGCGGAAAGACCGTGAATATGGTGGGCGAGACGATGAACTCATTCTATGGCTACAAGGTCATCGGCATCTACCAGACTCCTGAACAATGTGCTGCCGACCCCATCGCCGTGGCCAACGGACTGGAACCCGGCGACTTCATCTACGAGGACGTGAACGGCGACCATGTGATAGACGGAAACGACAAGCAGGTGTTGGGCTCATACGTGCCCAGCTTTACTTATGGCTTCAATGCCGGATTCTCTTATAAGAACTTCGACTTCAGCCTCACTACCTACGGACAAGCAGGCGGCGAACTGTGGAACCGTAAGCGTGCCCTGCGCTATGCAGCCGACTACTATAACTTTGACCGTGCACAGTATGAGAACCGCTGGACGGGTGCAGGCTCTACCAACGAACATCCGTCGGCCAAGGCTCTTCTCAAAACCTGGAACAAATCAGACAGTAACAACGCTTCCTATTTCGTAGAAAGCTCCGATTACTTCCGCATCCAGAACATCACGCTGGGCTACTCGTTCAAGAACTTGAAGATAGGCAGCTACGTGATGCCGGGACTCCGCCTCTCATTGACGGCCGACCGCCCCTTCACTACCTTCAAGGCCAACAGCTTCACACCTGAAGTGTCGGATGCCGAAGGTTGGGATACCGAAGTATACCCTCTGACTTCAACCTATACTTTCGGAGTGCAAATAGATTTCTAAACCCTAAAACGTAAAACAATGAAATTCTTAAAGAAAACATTCGCATATATACTTCCGGCCATGATGGTACTGGGAGGAGCTACCGCTTGCACCGATTTCATAGAAATCGATCCGGAGAACAAAGTTCCCGAACAAGGCGTGGACTTTACCAACAAGAACAATATGTACCAACCCGTAGTGGGTGCCTACTCCAAAGTACGCACACAGGGCATGCACTGGTGCAACGCACTATTGATGTTCACCCGCGACGGTGACGTGTGGTCGGGCCGTACCGATGACCAGGGCGATGCCGTGGCCTTCGGACGCAAGTTCAACTACAACAACTCATTCTGGGCACTGAACCAGGTATGGATGAACTTCTACGACATCATCCGCATCACCAATGCCGCCCTGCAAAGCCTCGACGGTTATGCCGAATATCTTGCTGCAGGAAGCGAAGATTACAAAACCTACGAATCCTATTGCGGCGAAGTACGTACCATCCGTGCATGGGCTTACTATTGTCTGGTGACCAATTTCGGTCCCACCGTCATCTACCGTGACAACCTGCAGACCGATTTTCGCCGTTCTACCGTAGAGGCCGTATATAATTATATGCTGGAAGATTTGAACTACGCCATCGACAAACTGCCCCGCATGCGTCCCAACCAGATGGAACACAAGGGAGCCGTGACAGCCTTCACCGCCCAAGCATTGGCCGCCCGCATCTATCTGCTGAAAGGAGACTATGCACAAGTGGAGACACTGACCGATGACATCATCAAGAACGGTGGATTCCGTCTCTACGACGACTTCTACCAGCTGTTCAAAATTCCCGGAAAGTTGTGTGACGAATCTTTGTTCGAATGCCAGGTAACAGACTACGGCAATGGTTCTGGCGATTACCTGGGCGTAGACCAATGGTTCAATTTCCAGGGTCCGAACATGGCAGAGAGGTATGATGAAGTAGTGAACGCAGACGGTACCATCAGCTACAAGCAAGCCGAAGGCACCAAGTCCATAGGCGGCTGGAATTTCATAGGCTATGAACCCGAGTTCGTGGCATGGGCCGAAGCCCGTGGCGAAGGTGTGCGTGCCGAAACTTCTTTCCTGAAAGCCCTGAGCAAGACGCGCGAGGGTTGGCAGGTAGGTCCCACATCGGCCACCAAGACCGACTGTTGGAACGGCAAAGGTTACCTTCCCTACAATCAGATGACTCTTCCACGTACAACCTACGGAGCCAACAATAATGTGCGTATCATCCGCTATGCCGAAGTACTGCTGATGAACTCCGAAGCCAAAGTCAGACTGGGCAAGGATGGAGACGCAGGCTACAACGAAGTGCGCCGGCGTGCAGGCATGAGCACCAAAACCGGTGTTACCCTGAAAGACGTGATGGACGAACGCCGGATGGAACTTTGCGGCGAATGGTGTGCCCGTTATGTGGACTTGGTGCGTACCGGCGATGCCGCCACCGTACTCGGTCCCAAAGGATGGACAGCAGAAAAGACTTATTGGCCCATACCGGCCAACCAGTTGGACGACCTTCCTGATTTGAAGCTGGAACCCATTGACGGAATTGCCGAATAAATCCGTTCCAATATGGTAAAAAGATTCCTAATCAGTTGTGGAATAGCCTTTGCCGCTCTGGCGGCAAAGGCAACCCCTGACGATTCCATCAAAGTGGTGAAGGGGCAAGTCAGTGACTATTACATCACTGTAACCCAAGACCGTATCGTAAAAGGACACGTACTGGACACCAACCGCCAGCCACTCGCAGGCGCCACAGTCATGTTCTTCGCAAGTCCCATGCACAATACCACTGCCCACGACGGCAGCTTTGCCATCAAAGGAGCGAAGAACGACGTGCACCTGTATGTCTACTATCCCGGGAAAAAGATAGTGAACAGAATCCTGGCACTGGATGAAACCGATATTGAGGTAGTGATGGAAAAAGAGGTACACAAGGCAACCGCAATCTGCCGCCCCGCCCAGGCGACCCGGTGGTATGACCCACAGGCGCCTCTGTCGCGCACCTTCTGCAATCCGATGAACATCAGTTACAACTTCGAGCCTTTCAACAACAATGTGCGTCCCAACGGTTCGTTCCGTTCCTCTGCCGACCCGATGGCGGTGGAATACAAGGGAGAATACTTTCTGTTCTCCACCAACCAGGGCGGTTTTCACTATTCCAAGAACCTGGTGGATTGGGATTTCGTTCCTGCCGGCTTCCAGCGCAAGCCTACGGACGATGACCAGTGTGCGCCGGCCGCCTATGTAAGCGGCGACACGCTGTTCTATACCGGCTCCACCTACGAAGGTCTGGCCGTGTGGTACAGCACGCATCCCAAAACGGGACGTTTCAAACGTGCCATCGAAAAGAACGTACTTCCTTCATGGGATCCTTGTCTGTTTCTGGACGACGACGGCAGATTGTATCTGTACTATGGCTCCAGCAATGAATATCCCTTGAAAGCGGTAGAACTGGACCGGAATGATTTCTACCCCATCAGCAAGATTCACGATGTCATGATGCTCCGCCCCGAAGAACACGGCTGGGAACGTTTCGGCATGAACAATGACGATGAAGTGACACTCCGCCCATTCACAGAGGGCGCTTACATGACCAAACACAATGGCAAATATTATTTCCAATATGGTGCTCCGGGCACTGAATTCAAAGTCTATGCCGATGGCGTATATGTTTCGGATTCCCCGCTGGGCCCGTTTGTCTACCAGAAGCATAACCCGATGTGCTACAAGCCGGGCGGTTATGTGCAAGGTGCCGGTCATGGAGGCACGTTCTGCGACGTGAAAGGCAATTACTGGCACGTGGCCACCTGCATGCTCTCCCTGAAGTACAAGTTCGAACGCCGCATCGGTCTTTATCCGGTGGCTTTCGACAAGGATGGTGTCATGTATTCGTCCACTGCCTTCGGCGATTATCCCAACTGGGCAGCACCGATGGACGTAAAGAACCCTGCAGAGCGTTTCACGGGATGGATGCTTCTGTCCTACGGCAAACCGGTGGAGGTATCATCTACGGATAGCATCCATGCAGCTTCCAACCTGACGGACGAAAGTATGCGCACCTACTGGGCAGCCCGTTCCGGCAACCCCGGCGAATGGGCCGGGATAGACCTGGGCAGTACAAAGAATGTACGTGCCGTGCAGTTGAACTTCTACGACCATAAAGCGGTTCAATACAACCGTGCCATGGATATTTATCACCAATACCGTATTTTTGCTTCCGAAGACGGAAAAGAATGGACATTGGTCATAGACAAGAGCGACAGTGACAAGGATTGTCCGCACGACTACATCGAGCTCAACGAGCCGTTGCGTGCCCGTTATCTGAAATACGAGAATGTGCACATGCCTACGGGAAATGTCGCCTTGTCCGGCTTCCGCGTCTTCGGGAACGGTGACGGCGATGTCCCGCAAGCCGTGAAAGGACTGACTGTGAAACGTGACAGGAAAGACCGCCGGAATGCCCTTATCTCCTGGCAACCCGAAGCAAGCGCCTATGGCTACAACATCTACTACGGCACCGCCGAAGGCAAGATGTACAATGCCATCACGGTACTGGGACAGACGGAATATGACTTCCGCGGACTGGATGCGGACACGGACTATTACTTCACTATCGAGGCGCTGAACGAAAACGGCCGCTCGCCATTGTGCAAGACGACAAAAAATTAAACACAAGAAATAAAGATATGAAAAAACCAATAATGATACATGTGCTGGCTTTGTTCCTGATTTCCACATTGGCGGGCTGTGCATCCTGCTCTTCCGACTTGAAGGAAAACGGGAAAGAGAACGGAAAAGAGGAAAAGCCCGACACAGAGGAAGTACGTCCCGAATCATTCGCTTCGGATGACGAAATGCTTGATTACATCCAGAAGGTACATTTGAACTACATGTGGGACGGTGCGGAACCGACCTCCGGACTGGCACGCGAACGCATCCACCTGGATGGGGATTATCCCGAAAAGGACCAGAATGTTGTCACCACCGGCGGCAGCGGATT
Organism: Bacteroides sp. AF34-31BH; assembly: GCF_003602795.1. Lineage (NCBI taxonomy): Bacteria > Pseudomonadati > Bacteroidota > Bacteroidia > Bacteroidales > Bacteroidaceae > Bacteroides > Bacteroides sp. AF34-31BH. The sequence continues at coordinate 272,211 of NZ_QTLV01000003.1, read as the reverse complement.
TGGTATAGCCGGACTGCTGGTAGGCATCGAACGCGGCTTCATCCCCAGGGAAGAAGGCGTGAAGCGCCTGACCAAGATTGCCGATTACCTGAAACGCGCCGACCGCTTCCACGGCGTATGGCCCCATTGGTTGTACGGCCCTACCGGCAAGGTGAAACCTTTCGGACAAAAAGATAACGGCGGAGACTTGGTGGAAAGCTGCTTCCTGATGCAAAGCTTGCTTTGCGTACGCCAATACTTCCGCGACGGCAACGAGCAGGAAAAGGCGCTGGCAGAGAAGATTGACCAATTGTGGAAAGAGATGGAGTTCAGCTGGTATCAGAATGGCAAGGATGTCATCTACTGGCACTGGTCTCCCGAATACAACTGGGAAATGAACTTCCCGCTGGAAGGCTACAACGAAGCATTGATTGTGTATGTGCTCGCAGCCTCCTCCCCCACTTATCCCGTTCCGGCTTCAGCCTACCACAACGGCTGGGCACGCGGCGGCGGCATCAAGTCCGACTCTGCCCCCTACGGCCTGCCTTTGGAATTGAAACACAACGGAGCCGAGAAACTGGGCGGTCCCTTGTTCTGGGCACAATACTCGCACATCGGTCTGGACCCGCGCAACCTGAGCGACCGCTATGCCAACTACTGGAACGTGGTGCGCAACCATGCCCTCTCCAACTACCGCTACTGCGTGGAGAATCCCAAACAATACAAAGGTTACGGCGAGGACTGCTGGGGACTGACCGCCAGCTACTCTACCAAAGGCTATGCAGCCCACTGCCCGGGCGACAACGACCATGGTGTCATCACACCGACAGCAGCCTTGTCCAGTTTTCCCTACACACCGGAGGAATCCATGCGTGCACTGAAGTATTTCTATTCCAAAGGCGACTGGATTTGGGGCAAGTACGGATTCTACGATGCCTTCTCCGAGGGAAGTGACTGGACGGTGCCCCGCTATCTTGCCATCGACCAATGCACCATTGCCCCGATGATTGAGAACTATCGTTCCGGCTTGTTGTGGAAACTCTTCATGAGCTGTCCCGAGGTTCAGGAAGGATTGCAGAAGCTGGGATTTAAGGCTTAGGGATTTACGATTGAAGTTAGTATGCGACATGATGGAGCAGCTAAGCTTAAGTTGAATTTCTATATCACTATTCCCCTCCCCCTTCAGGGGGCCGGAGGGGATAATCAAAATTATATCATATGAAGAAATACACATTATTAGCAGCCTTGGCTTTCTCTGCCCTCACCGTGACGGCAACGCCCAAAGAAAACACATCCCAAGGCAATCCGCAGGAGATGGATAAATTCATTACGGAGCTGATGGGCAAAATGACGCTGCACGAGAAAATCGGTCAGCTCAACCTGCCGGTAACGGGAAACATCGTCACCGGACAAGCCAAGAGCAGCGACGTTGCCGGTAAAATCCGCAACGGTGAAGTCGGAGGTCTGTTCAACCTGAAAGGCGTGAAGAACATCCGCGAAGTGCAGAAACTTGCCGTAGAGAACAGCCGCCTGGGCATCCCCTTGCTGTTCGGTATGGACGTGATTCACGGTTACGAAACGGTATTCCCCATCCCCTTGGCACTCTCGTGCAGTTGGGACATGGAGGCTATAGAGAAATCGGCCCGTATCGCCGCCATTGAGTCGAGTGCAGACGGTATCTGCTGGACGTTCAGCCCGATGGTGGACATCTGCCGCGATGCCCGTTGGGGACGTGTATCAGAAGGCAACGGTGAAGACCCCTTCCTGGGTTCAGCCATTGCACAAGCCATGATTCGCGGTTATCAGGGCAAGGATATGAGTGCCAACAACGAGATAATGGCTTGCGTAAAGCACTTCGCACTGTATGGCGCCGGAGAAGCCGGCCGCGACTACAACACGGTGGATATGAGCCGCAACCGTATGTTCAACGAATACTTCCCTCCCTACAAGGCTGCCGTAGAAGCCGGTGTGGGTAGCGCAATGACCTCCTTCAATGAAATTGACGGAGTACCCGCCACTGCCAACCACTGGCTGCTGACCGACGTACTACGCAACCAATGGGGCTTCGACGGCTTCGTGGTGACAGACTATACAGCCATCTCCGAAATGATAGACCACGGAATCGGCGACCTGCAGGAAGTATCCGCACGTGCCCTGACCGCCGGAACAGACATGGACATGGTAGCCGACGGATTTATCGGCACACTGGAAAAGTCTCTGAAAGAAGGCAAAGTGACCGAAGCCGACATTGACAAAGCCTGCCGACGCATCCTGGAGGCCAAATACAAGCTGGGATTGTTTGCCAATCCGTACAAATACTGTGACGTGAAGCGTGCCGAAAAAGAAGTGTTCACTCCCGAGCACCGCTCCATTGCCCGCCAGATTGCCACAGAGACATTCGTGCTGCTGAAGAACCAGGACAACCTGCTGCCCTTGCAGCGCAAAGGCAACATCGCCTTGATTGGCCCGCTTGCCAACACCCGCGCCAACATGCCGGGTACTTGGAGTGTGGCAGCCACGGCAGACAGATACAGCACCCTATTGGAAGGTTTCAAGAATGCTGTCGGCTCCAAGGCCAACATTCTCTATGCACAAGGCAGCAACCTGATGTACGATGCCGACTACCAGACACGCGCCACGATGTTCGGCCGTGAACTGCCCCGTGGCAATGACCAAGAACTGCTGGACGAAGCCCTGAAAGTAGCCGCACAAGCCGATGTCATTGTAGCCGCCCTCGGCGAGTCCTCCGAGATGAGTGGTGAGAGCAGTAGCCGTTCCGAACTGGAAATGCCGGACGCACAGCGCCACCTGCTGGAAGCATTGCTGAAAACGGGCAAACCCGTAGTATTGGTATTGTTCTCCGGACGTCCCGTAGTGCTGACTTGGGAGAATGAAAATGTTCCCGCCATCTTGAATGTATGGTTCGGAGGTAGTGAAGCTGCAGACGCCATTGCCGACGTAGTGTTCGGAGACGTTTGCCCCAGCGGTAAGCTGACCACCACTTTCCCGCAGAATGTGGGCCAGTTGCCTATGGCATACAACCACAAGAATACCGGCCGTCCTCTGAAAGAAGGCAAATGGTTCGAGAAGTTCCGCAGCAACTACCTGGATGTGAGCAACGACCCACTATATCCCTTCGGCTATGGCTTGAGCTACACCACCTTCCGGTACAGTGACATCACGCTCAGTTCCAAGCAACTGAATGCAGACGGCAAACTGACTGCTTCCGTAACCGTGACCAATACGGGCAACTACGATGCGGATGAAATCGTGCAGCTCTATATCCGCGACCTGGTGGGCAGCATTACCCGCCCCGTGAAAGAGCTGAAAGGCTTCGAGCGCATCCACCTGAAGAAAGGCGAAAGCAAGCAGGTGACCTTCACCATTACCCCCGAATTGCTGAAGTTCTACAACTACGACATACAGTATGTATACGAACCCGGCGAGTTCCACGTAATGATTGGACCCAACAGCCGCGATGTAAAGACTACGAGTTTTGAGTTGAAATAGGTATAGTTTTGCTTTTAGGTAAGAGGGCAGTCCGCAAGAACCGGGCTGCCCTTTTTTAACACCGTCACCAAATCTTTTTTGCATTTTGATTGTTCAGAGGAGAAAACTGAATTAGTTATCCACTAAAAGATGAATGTAATGAAGAAGAACCTAAACCTTCCCAAGAAGAAAACCGGAAGACTAAGAAACCTATTTCTGACGGTGTGCCTGCTGGCAAGTGTCGCCGCATCGGCGCAGGAGAAAACAGTAACCGGTACCGTGACCGATGCCCTGGGTGACCCGCTGATTGGTGCCACCGTATTGGTGCAGGGAACCTCCAATGGCGTGATTACCGACATAGACGGCCGGTACTCCATCCAGGCCACCCCGGAGAACACATTGGATTTTTCCTATGTAGGCATGGTGAAGCAAGCTGTCAAGGTAGGCAGCCAGTCGGTAATCAACGTCCAGATGAAAGACGACTCGCAGATGCTGGCCGAAACCGTTGTCATCGGTTATGGCAGCGCCAAGAAGCGAGACCTTACGGGCTCCATCACCAACATTAAAGGCGACGAAATCGCCAACAAGCCGGTGGTCAACCCCGTATCCGCACTGCAAGGAAAGATTGCCGGCGTGCAGGTGATAAACTCCGGCAAGGCAGGCTCCGACCCGGAAATCCGTGTACGCGGAACAAACTCCATCAACGGCTACAAGCCACTCTATGTGGTGGACGGACTGTTCAACGACAACATCAACTTCCTGAATCCGCAGGACATCGAATCCATGGAGATACTGAAAGACCCGTCGTCGCTCGCCATCTTCGGTGTGCGCGGTGCCAACGGCGTGATTATCATCACCACCAAGAAGGCGAAAGAGGGACAGACACGCGTCAATATCAACGGCTCGTTCGGTTTCAAGTCCGTCACCGACAAAATTGCACTGACGGATGCCGAAGGCTTCAAACTGCTGTACAACGAACAGTTGAGGAATGAAGGCAACCCGGAATACAACTTCTCGGACTGGACGGGAAACACCAACTGGCAGGATGAAATCTTCCAGACTGGGTTCATCACCAACAACAACATCAGCATCACGGGTGCCTCGGACAAGAACAGCTTCTATCTCGGTGCGGGCTATGCTTACGAGCAAGGCAACATCAAGCACGAGAAGTACAGCAAAATCACGCTGAACATCAGCAACGACTATAAAGTGACGGACAACCTCAAGGTAGGTTTCCAATTCAACGGGGCACGCATGCTGCCCGCCGACACGAAGAGTGTGGCTACGGCCCTGCGCGCAGCTCCGGTGGCGCATGTATTCAATTCCGAGTACGGCCTCTACACTTCACTGCCCGGATTCCAGAAGGCACAGATGAACAACCCGATGGTGGACGTGGACCTGAAGGCGAATACCACGAAAGCCGAGAACTACCGTGGCTCGGGCAATGTGTACGGCCAATGGGATTTCCTAAAACACTTCCAGTTCAAGGCCATGTTCTCCCTGGACTATGCCTCGAACAGCACACGGACATACACCCCGGTTATCCAGGTATATGACGCAAGCGTCGAAGGAGACATAGCCACGCTGGGCAACGGAAAGACCGGAGTGTCCCAAGCCAAAGAGACGGAAATGAAGGTACAGAGCGACTATCTGCTGACCTACACCAACTCCTGGGGAGACCACAGCGTGACGGCCACAGCCGGTTTCACCACCTACTACAACAAGCTCGAGAATCTGAACGGCGCCCGTACCCAGGGAGTAGGTCTGGTCATCCCGGACAATCCCGACAAATGGTACATCAGCATCGGCGACGCAGCCACCGCCACCAACGGCAGTACGCAGTGGGAGCGCTCCACCGTGTCCGTGCTGGCACGCGTGCTCTACAACTACAAGGGCAAGTACCTGTTCAACGGCTCCTACCGCCGCGACGGTTCTTCCGCCTTCTCCTACACCGGCAACCAGTGGCAGAACTTCTACTCCGTCGGCCTGGGCTGGCTGATGAGCGAGGAAGCATGGATGAAGGACATCACCTGGCTGGATATGCTGAAACTGAAAGGCTCATGGGGCACACTGGGCAACCAGAACCTGGACCGCGCCTATCCCGCCGAACCGTTGCTGACGAATGCCTACTCCGCCGTGTTCGGCACCCCGTCTGCCATCTATCCGGGCTACCAGCTTGCCTACCTGCCCAACCCCAAACTGCGCTGGGAGAAGGTGGAAGCCTGGGAAGCCGGTGCAGAAGCCAACTTCCTCCGCAACCGCCTGCACTTTGAAGGGGTGTACTACAAGAAGAAAACCAAAGACCTGCTGGCCGAAGTGCCGGGCATCTCGGGCACCGTACCGGGTATCGGAAACCTTGGCTCCATCGAGAATTCGGGCGTAGAGCTTGCCTTGAGCTGGCGCGACCGGATAGGCGACTGGAACTACAACATCGGAATGAACCTTGCCACCATCAAGAACAAGGTACTGAGCCTCGTGCAGGAAGGCTACTCCATCATAGCCGGAGACAAGCAGCAGAGCTACACAATGGCAGGATACCCCATCGGCTACTTCTACGGCTACAAGGTGGAAGGCGTCTACCAGACCCAGGAGGAGATTGAGCACTCTCCCAAGAACACACTGGCAACCGTCACCCCGGGCGACCTGAAATTCCGCGACGTGAACGGTGACGGTGAAATCACCACGGCAGACCGTACGATGATTGGTAATCCTACACCCGATGTCACCTACGGCTTCACGCTCGGCCTGGGCTACAAGAACTGGGAGCTTGCCGTTGACATGATGGGACAAGGCGGCAATCAGATTTACCGTACCTGGGACAACTACAACTGGAGCCAGTTCAACTTTATGGAGCAACGCATGGACCGCTGGCACGGTGAAGGGACCAGCAACACCCAGCCGCTGCTGAACACCAAGCATACCATCAACAACCTGAACTCCGAGTATTACATAGAGGACGGCTCGTTCTTCCGCATCCGTAACGTGTCGCTGGCATACAACTTCGACAAGGCGCTGATTTCGAAGATAGGCATGCAGGCGCTGAAGCTCTACGTGAACATACAGAACCTGAAGACGTGGAAGCACAACACCGGATATACCCCGGAACTGGGCGGAAGCGCCATCGCCTTCGGGGTGGACGACGGCAGTTATCCGATGCCGGCGATTTATACGTTCGGATTTAATCTGACGTTCTAAAAGCCTCTCCCCTAAAAAAGAGTAACTTCAAACCTCCCCCGACTCCTTCAAAGGGAACGGGGAATGAAAAATATAAATTTATGAAACTGATAAAATACATATTTACATTGCTGGTGGGTGCAACAGCCCTCTCACTGACATCCTGCAACGACTTCCTGGACCGCGATCCGCTGGGGCAGTTCACGGAAGATGACTCTCCCAACGCCCTTGTAGGCGGGAAGATATTCAACGTCTACTACTTGATGCGCTCGTACGACATCACTGCCGGTATTCCAGCTTTTATGGTGCACATGGTGCGCAGCGAAGACTCCGAGAAAGGCAGTGACGCCGGCGACGGCAGCAACGAGGCCGCCATGTGGGACGACTTCGAATACACTGCCTCCAACGGGCCGCTCAGCGCCTATTGGGGACAGAACTACAAAATCATCTACCAGTGCAACGAAATCCTGGACGACATTGAGAAGAGCGGACACAAGGACGACACCGAAGCCATCCGCAACCGCGGCGAAGCGCTCTTCTTCCGTGCCTGGTGCTACTTCAACCTGGTACGCGCCTTTGGCGAAGTGCCGCTGGTCACCATCAAGGTAGTGGAAGCCTCCGATGCCAACGTGCCCAAGACCACGGCGGAAAAGATATACGAACAGATTGACAAAGACCTGACCGAAGCCGAAGAATGCCTGCCCCTGCGGTGGGACAGCGACTACACGGGACGGCTGACCTGGGGCGCCGCACGCTCCCTGCACGCACGCACCTATATGATGCGAAACGATTGGGACAATATGTACACAGCCTCCACCGAAGTGATAAAATCGGGCATCTACAACCTGAATACACCGGTCGACAAAGTCTTCACCGTAGAAGGGGAGAATTGCGGTGAGAGCATCTTCGAACTGCAATGCGAAGCCACCGATGCCATGAAAGAGGACGCCAGCATCGGCAGCCAGTTCTGCCAGGTGCAAGGGGTGCGCGGAGCCGGCGAGTGGGACCTGGGATGGGGCTGGCACATGGCCACCAAACTGATGGGAGAAGCTTTTGAACCGGGCGACCCGCGCCGGAACGCCACATTGCTCTACTTCCGCCGCAGCACGGACGAGCCCATCACACCGGAGAATACCAACCAGCCTTATGGCGAGTCACCCGTATCCACCGCCATGGGTGCCTACTTCAACAAGAAGGCCTACACGGACCCGACACTGCGCCGCAAGTACACCCGCATGGGTTTCTGGGTAAACATCCGCCTCATCCGCTACCCGGACGTGTTACTGATGGCTGCCGAAGCCGCCAACGAGAAAGGGCTAACGGGCGAAGCCGCCGGGTATCTGGAACAAGTACGCGCCCATGCCCGCGGCACACTGGCAGACGTGCTTCCGAAGGTAGAATCTGCCAGCCAGTCTGTGCTGCGTGACGCCATTCGCCACGAACGCCGCGTAGAGCTGGCACTGGAACCCGACCGCTTCTACGACCTCGTACGCTGGGGCATTGCCAAAGAAGTGCTGCAAGCTGCCGGAAAGAATTACCAAGACAAGAATGCACTGCTGCCTCTGCCCCAGACAGAGATAGACAAATCGAACGGAGTACTGGTACAGAACCCCGACTATTGATACCCGGCCAAAGGAAACAGCCGACCCAATCAATGGCAAAAGATCTGTTTTATAACTTGCTCTCAATCAAAGCATTGCTACTGCAAAGAGCTGCAAACTTTTTGCAGTGGCACTGCAAAAGTGTTGCAGTAGCACTGCACAACAGTTGCAGTGTCGCTGCAAAGCAGTTGCAGTAGCGCTGCAAATCGTTTGCAGTATCACTGCAGAGAAATTGCAGCACCGTTGCAAAGAAGTCATAGCGCCACTGCAATAGAGTGACGGCAATCTAAAAACAATGAAGGGAACATACTTACAAACAATTAATTCAATATGAATATGAAGAAAATTTTCAAGAGAACAAGTCTGCTGCTCGCGACCGCTTTAATAGGCGTCACCGTGCAGGCGCAGAAGTCTCCGCAGGACATGGACCGCTTCATCGACGCACTGATGCGCCGGATGACTGTGGAAGAGAAAATCGGCCAGCTCAACCTGCCCGTGACCGGAGAAATCACCACCGGTCAGGCAAAGAGCAGCGACGTGGCCAAGAAGATTGAGCAGGGGCTCGTGGGAGGGCTTTTCAATCTGAAAGGAGTGGCCAAGATACGCGACGTACAGAAACTGGCCGTAGAGAACTCCCGCCTGGGCATCCCCCTGCTGTTCGGCATGGATGTGATACATGGCTATGAGACCATCTTCCCCATCCCCCTCGGCCTCTCCTGCACGTGGAATATGGCAGCCATCAAGCAGTCTGCCCGCATAGCCGCTACAGAAGCCAGTGCCGACGGCATCTCATGGACCTTCAGCCCGATGGTGGACATCAGCCGTGACCCGCGCTGGGGACGTGTATCCGAAGGTTCGGGCGAAGACCCGTTCCTCGGAGGCGCCATCGCCCGCGCCATGGTGTTGGGGTATCAGGGAAAAGACCCGGACGACCAACTGAAACGGAACGACGAAATCATGGCATGCGTCAAGCACTTCGCACTGTACGGTGCCGGAGAAGCCGGACGCGACTACAACACCGTAGACATGAGCCGCAACCGCATGTTCAACGAATACATGTACCCCTATGAAGCAGCCGTCCATGCCGGAGTGGGCAGTGTAATGGCCTCTTTCAACGAAGTGGACGGTGTGCCCGCCACAGCCAACCGCTGGCTGATGACAGACGTGCTGCGCAAACAATGGGGGTTCAGCGGTTTTGTGGTGACCGACTTTACCGGTATCTCCGAAATGGTGGAGCACGGCATCGGTGACTTGCAGACCGTTTCCGCCCGTGCGCTCAACGCCGGTGTGGACATGGATATGGTGAGCGAAGGTTTCGTGGGCACGTTGAAAAAGTCGCTCACCGAAGGCAAAATAACCATGAAGACGCTGGATGCAGCCTGCCGCCGCATCCTTGAAGCGAAATACAAGTTAGGGCTGTTCGATGACCCTTACAAATACTGCGACCTCAGCCGTCCCGCACGCGACATCTTCACGCGCGAGCACCGCGACGCCGCACGCCGGATTGCCGCCGAAAGCTTTGTGCTGCTGAAAAACGAACCTTTTGAGGGACAAGGCAAGAAGTCTTCTCGTCCCGTCCTTCCTTTGGAGAAGCAAGGCACCGTCGCCGTCATCGGCCCCCTGGGCAATACCCGCAGCAACATGCCCGGTACCTGGAGTGTTGCCGCACGCCTGGACGACTATCCCTCTCTGTACGAAGGATTGAAAGAAATGACAGCCGGCCGGGTGAACATCACCTACGCCAAAGGCAGCAACCTCATCGGTGATGTAGCCTACGAGGAACGCGCCACCCTATTCGGCCGATCGCTGGGCCGGGACAACCGTACGGATAAGGAACTGCTGGACGAAGCTTTGAAGGTGGCCTCCGGTGCCGACGTGATTGTAGCCGCCCTGGGCGAGTCTTCCGAAATGAGCGGTGAAAGCTCCAGCCGTACCGACCTCGATATCCCCGACGTGCAACGCACCCTGCTGGAAGCCTTGCTGAAGACCGGAAAGCCCGTTGTACTAACCCTCTTCACCGGCCGGCCGCTGACGCTCACCTGGGAGCAGGAACATGTGCCCGCTATCTTGAACGTATGGTTCGGTGGCAGTGAAGCGGCATACGCCATCGGCGACGTACTGTTCGGTGACGTGAACCCAAGCGGTAAGCTGACCATGACTTTCCCGAAGAACGTAGGGCAGATACCTTTATTCTACAACCACAAGAATACCGGTCGCCCGCTGGCTGCCGGCAATTGGTTCGAGAAGTTCCGCAGCAACTATCTGGATGTGGACAATGAACCGCTGTATCCCTTCGGCTACGGGCTCTCATACACCACTTTCCAGTACAGCGACATCGCCCTCAGTACCCCGGTCATGGGACAAAATGGCTCCACCACTGCCGTAGTCACCGTGACCAATACCGGTAAGCGTGACGGCGCAGAAGTCGTGCAGCTCTATATCCGCGACCTCGTAGGCAGCATTACCCGCCCCGTACGCGAGCTGAAAGGCTTTGAAAAGGTGTTCCTGAAAGCGGGCGAAAGTAAGACCGTATCCTTCAAGATTACCCCTGAGCTGCTCCGCTTCTACGACTACGACCTCAACCACGTGGCCGAGCCGGGAGATTTCGATGTGATGATAGGTGGCAGCAGCCAGGCAGAAAAGACAGCCCGACTGACACTGAAATAAAATAAAATATTTAATATTGCACTCTAAAAACAAGAAAACATGAGATATACTACTTTACTCCTTTGTTTTTGCAGCATTCTGCTCCTTGGCAGCTGCAAGAGCCAGCCCTCCGCACAGAACGGACAGCCGCTGGAAGTGATGACGTTCAATGTCCGCCTGGATATTCCTTCGGACAGTGTAAACAACTGGAATTACCGCAAGGGTGACGCCTGCCGTATGATAGCCTACTACAGCCCCGACTTGCTGGGCATGCAGGAAGTGCTTCACAACCAAATGGAAGACCTAAAACGCGGGCTGCCGCAATACACAGCACTCGGTGTGGGGCGCGACGACGGCAAGGAAGCAGGCGAATACTGCCCGATATTCTTCCGGACCGACCGATTTACACTGGTGGAATACGGCAATTTCTCCCTCAGCGAGCAACCCGAAACTATCGGCATCAAGGGCTGGGACGCTTCCTACAACCGTGTCACCACCTGGGCGATACTGCAGGAAAAGAACAACGGACAAAAGTTTGTATATTTCAACACCCATCTGGACAACGACGGAAAGACAGCCCGCAAAGAGGGCGTGCAACTCATTCTCGACAAAATCAAGGAGATAGCACCGGACATGCCCGCCATCATCACTGGTGACTTTAACTGTACGCCCGGTGAAGAACCTCTGCAAACGCTGGAAAAGGGAGGAATGGAAAATGCCGCAAAGACAGCTGCCGTCACCTACGGTCCGTCCTGGTCTTTCCATGACTTCGGCCGTCTGCCGGTGGAGGAACGCGTACTGCTGGACTATGTCTTCGTGACTAAAAGCGCAAAGATAGACCGCTACCGCGTTATCCAAGACAAACCGGAGAACAGCTACCTTTCCGACCACTGTCCTATACTTGTTGAATTGACCGTGCAATGAATATAGATAAGTAAATGATAAAAAAACAAGTAAGCATTGGTACAATGAAAATACAATACTGTTTATTATTGTTCCTGCTGTTGCTCGGTTTCACGCAATGCAAAAGCCCCGCCGCCAAAGAAGACCGGCTGAGCGACGATGCCCTGATGGACACCGTACAGCGCCGTACCTTCAACTACTTCTGGGAAGGTGCCGAGCCCAACAGCGGACTGGCACGCGAACGCATCCACATGGACGGTGTCTATCCGGAGAACGACCAGAACGTAATCACGTCCGGTGGAAGCGGCTTCGGCATCATGGCTATACTTGCCGGTATAGACCGCGGCTATGTCACCCGCCAGGAAGGGCTGGAACGAATGGAGAAAATCGTCTCCTTCCTCGAAACCGCTGACCGTTTCCACGGTGCCTACCCACACTGGTGGTATGGCGATACGGGCAAGGTGAAACCCTTCGGGCAGAAAGACAATGGCGGCGACCTGGTAGAAACAGCCTTCATCATGCAGGCGCTGCTCTCCGTCCACCAGTACTACATCGACGGTTCGCCCGCCGAGCAAGCCCTCGCCGCCCGCATCGACAAGCTGTGGCGCGAAGTGGACTGGAACTTCTACCGCCAGAACGGCCAGAACGTGCTCTATTGGCACTGGAGTCCGGAATACGGTTGGGAAATGAACTTTCCCGTACACGGTTACAACGAATGCCTCATCATGTATATCCTTGCTGCCGCCTCGCCTACCCACGGCGTGCCTGCAGCAGTCTATCACGAGGGCTGGGCGCAGAACGGGGCCATTGTAGACCCTCATAAAGTGGAGAATATCGAGTTGCATCTGCGCTATCAAGGCACAGAAGCCGGACCGCTCTTCTGGGCACAATACTCGTTCCTCGGCCTCGACCCCATCGGGCTGAAGGATGAATACTGCGCCAACTACTTCGACGAGATGCGTAACCTGACGCTTGTGAACCGTGCCTACTGTGTCCGCAACCCCAAGCACTACAAAGGTTTCGGGCCCGACTGCTGGGGACTGACAGCCAGCTACTCCGTCAACGGATATGCCGCCCACGCTCCCAACGAACGCGACGACCAGGGAGTCATCTCTCCAACTGCCGCCTTGTCATCCATCGTCTATACCCCGGAACAGTCGCTGCAGGTGATGCGGCATCTCTACGAGATGGGCGATAAAGTCTTCGGACCCTATGGCTTCTATGATGCCTTCAGCCAGACGGACAACTGGTATCCCCGACGCTACCTCGCCATCGACCAGGGCCCGATAGCCGTGATGATTGAGAATTACCGGTCGGGGCTGCTGTGGAAGCTCTTCATGAGTCATCCGGATGTGCAGAAAGGACTGGAGAAACTGGGATTCTCAACGATTCCCAAATGACATCTTATGCTAAAAACGGGTGTATTGGAACAGACTATACACCATTTTTCAGACGCAGATGATGCAGATTTATTTTTCAGACAGAAGAACAAAAAGACAAAAGAGAGGAAATAAATATGTTCTTTTGTTCTTCTGTCTGAAAAATATTGCCCATTTCCACTCTCCCGAAACCCGCACTTCTCTATTCAGCAGAGAGTGCAAGCTTCAAAAAGGGATTTTTGGGCAATTCAATACCCTAAAGTTCATCTATTTGCGTCTTGATCCTCTCCACCCGGACAATCAAACTATCAAGTCTCTGTCTGTTCCTCCGGATAATTCGGGGACGAAAAACAAACCAGTTCAAACCAACCCACAGAAGGAAAACCGAATAGGCAACGACCCTGAACTGTAGTGAACTCTCCTGAATATGCTCGTACATATAAAGTCCTATTCCTACAGACAACGAGATGAAATAAAAGTTCATCAGCTTGGTTTGCATAAAGTTCTCCTTACGCCTCACGGCAAGTAACTCATTCAGATACTCCCGGTTGGATTGCTCCTCATCCACAATCCTATACAAGGGAATCATCTTATGAGTGAACACAGCAACAGTGCCCATAGCCACGATTGTCAAAAGAATCCCTATCTTCGTAACCAACAATTGCGGCTTAAAGTATATCCAGACAAACGCAACAAAGCAGATGGTCATCCATAAAACCGCATTAAGCACTATCAGTTCAAGAACCTTCTTTCTCTTGAAGTGATTTACCTCCTTGAATAATCCGGAACAGTCGGCAAATGGGACAGCCTGTTTCCGCCACAATTCTTTTATATCTATGTCACTCTTCATACGCTCTTATTTTCTTTGTCAACAATGCTTTGATTCGATGAATCCTCACCCGGACATTACCTTCAGACAGACCAGTGATTCGGGCAATCTCTGCCTGCCTGACATCTTCCAATTCGAGTGAAATGAGGATGCGGTCCATCTCCGGAAGTTCGGCAATGAGTTTGTACAACAGACGAAGCCGCAGACCGATACCCGTCCTTTCTTCTTCGGGCAGGTCGGTCGAGAGAGTAACCGGAACCATGCGGCTCTGCCGTTCCAACTGACGAAGACAGCGATTGGTGGCAATACGAAAAATCCAAGTACCGACTGCTGCCTCATTTCTGAATGACGACAGTTTCTGCCAAACGGCAACAAATGTCTCCTGAGCCATATCCTGGGCCAGACCATAATCATTCACATATCCCATACACAGACGGAACACCTTACTCCAATATTCCCTATATATAGCCTCAAACTCCACTCGTCACTCTTTTATAAAACCGGTTAGCTCATTCATAAACCACTCCTTATCATCAAACATCATGAAATGCAGTCCCTGCTCGGCATACCTTAACCGCACTCCGTGCAGATTCCTATACTGTTCATTTACAATAGATGCTATATTCTTGAAATGCGGTTCCAGCAAGACCAGGACCGGAACGGCAATACTTCTGATTCGCTCCCTCAAATCCGTGTTCGCAAAGTCACAATACATCGCGGCATACGTCTTTCTGTCAGAGGCTGCACCCCATTCCACGATTTCGTCAAACTTCAAAGAGTCCGTTGTCAAACTAGCCACACTCATTCGCTGCATCCGGACAAACTGCTCGTGGTTCATGGCAGTTATCCGGGTAATCATATCAGAACAGTCTTTATCCGCTACGGGGTTAAAGTCTGGGTGGGTCAAAGCCATCAAACAAGGCAAAGCATCCACTATGACAATCTTTCCAACGAGTGTGGGAAAGTCTGCTGCAACAGCAAGTGCCAGTCCGCCTCCCATACTGTGCCCTACGAGTATGGGGCTGTCAATCCTTTCTTCCTTAATGAATGTCGCAATCTCGTTTTTCCAGCCCTCGAAGGATGGATTTTTTTCCGGCGGTACACCGGCAAAACCAGCCATAGTCAACACGTAGCAGGTATAATGTGTTCCCAATTCCGCCACTGCCTCCTTCCAGACGTCTCCCGAACTCGCAAAGCCGGGAATAAAAATGACAGACTTCTTTCCTATACCCGATTTTATCACCGAAAAAGAGTAATCTTCTGCAAAAGAACAGACAGAAAACCAAAACAATACTAAAGTCAGAAATAACTTTTCCATCACTGTACACTTTTTAATTCACTCTTTAGATACAAAGAACTTGAAAATGTTACAATGCCGGTTACTATATTTTCCGTTCATTCCTTATCAACAAAAATACAATATTCCCCTGAGAACCAATACATATTATTTATTAATAAAAGAATTATCACTATCTTTGGGCAAATTCAAACCAATCATCATCATGAAACGTATCTTATTGGCCATCTGCATGATGGCAATGTCCGCACTATCTTACGGACAAAGTAACCGCGTCTCGTTCACTTTCGCCTGGCTCAGTGACGTACACCTCAATTCCTTCGCTTATGCCGAAGACGACCTGCGGCAATCCATTGAAGACATCAATGCCAATCCTGCCGTGGACTTCACGATTCTCAGTGGAGATGTCACCGAATTCGGTGATACAAAAGAGTTCCTGCTGCTGCAGGAAATACTGGAAGGCTTCAGGAAACCTTATCTGCTGCTGCCGGGAAACCACGACGTGAACTGGAGCGAAAACGGCTGCACCATGTTCAACAAGATTTTCCAAGCATCCCACTTCTGCTACGATTGGCAAGGAGTACGCTTCATCGGTTGTGGTGCCGGACCAAGCCTGCGCATGGGGCCTCCCCACATTCCACGTGAGGAAATACTCTGGTTGGACTCCATTGTACGGGCCACCCCTAAAGAACTGCCGGTCATTTTCGTCAACCATTTCCCACTGAACCGGGATTTAAGTAACTGGTACGAAGTGACGGATATTCTCAAAACACGCAATGTACTGGTGACTCTTGCCGGACACCTGCACACCAACCGCGCTTATGACGCCGAAGGCATTCCGGCAGTCATCGGGCGCTCCTCCCTGCGGAGGGAAGACCCGATAGGTGGCTATAATCTCGTCACAGTCAACGAAGATTCCATCACCTTCTGCGAACGCATCATCCAAACGGAAACCCGTCCCGCATGGAATGTTGTCCGCCTGAATGCAACAGCTATTGCTTCATCGAACATTCCGGGTGAAAAGAAAGATACCGTCTACTACCGCCCTGATTTCAGCATCAACAGCACCTATCCTGCCGTTCGTGAGGTGTGGAAGCAGAAAGACGTAACCGACGTTGCCTCACAAGGAAGCATTGACGGAGAACTGTATATCTATACCAATACGGCAGGAATGGTTCATGCCCTGAATGCCCGCAACGGAGAAACGGTATGGACTTATGCCACAGGAAATAAGATTTTCTCGGCTCCCTTCATCACTTCCCAACTGGTGGTTGTCACTTCCTGCGACGGGTTTATTCATGCACTGGACAAAAAACAAGGTTCCGCCCGTTGGAAATTCAACACGGATTACCCCATTGTAGCCTGCCCTACAGTAGCAAACGGCAATGTCTATACAGGCAGCAGCAACGGAAAATTCTACTCCATCCGCCTGGCAGACGGCACGCTCAATTGGGTTACCGACGGACTGAACGGCTACATCGAGTCCCGCCCGGCTGTAGACCACGAACGCATCTATATCGGAACCTGGGGAGCCATGTTCTATGCCATCGACCGGAAAACCGGGAAAAAAGTATGGGAATTCGACACCGGACGCGGAAGATACTTCTCTCCGGGAGCCTGCTGGCCCACAGTGCTGCCCTACCGGAAGAATGGAAAAGCATCAGAACAGGTCATAGTAGTCAGTTCCGACTACTTTGTACGCGCCTTCAACCCGGAAGACGGAAAAATCCTCTGGGCATCGGATGAAGCGAAAGGACGCGAATCGCTCGGTTTCTCTCCGGATGGAAAGACCATGTACATAAAAGGAATCAAGAACAACATTACGGCAGCAGATGTCTCAAAAGGAAACTACACTCCACTTTGGAATACATTGATGCCGTATGAAGGTAATTTCATCCCCACCCGCATGGAAACCACGGAAGAGTATGTGTTCATCCCTACCGAATTCGGAGTGGTCCATGCCGTGCGGACAGACGGAAGCGGGATAGCCTGGAGCCATAAAGTATCCCATTCGGCGGTCACCTCACTGAAGAAGGCAGGTGACCACCGTCTCATCGTCATGACAATGGACGGAACAGTCACCTGCCTGATATATCCGTAAATGAATTCGTAGCAGTCTATTCACCGCCGCCACCGGAACCGCTACCGCCACTCTTCACATCGTCATTGCTGATGGTGCGTGCAGCCTTCTTCACGCTTGCCTTCAGCTCGCCGATGCGGTAGCTGACGCTTATGCCGAAACGTTGGCGGCTATACTTATAGCTGCTTTCGCGTATAAAGCCGGCACCTTCGGTAGTAGAGCTCTGGTCCATATACTTCTTGAAGAAGTTGCTGGCAAAAGCGGACAAAGTGAGACGCTTGTTCAGGAATGACTTGTTGACACTCAAGCCATAATCGAAGAAGCTGCTACCCTTACCTTGCAGCATAATCCACGGCGTCTGTCCGAAGACATTCAGACTGATGCGCCAATCGTGGGGCAGCGTCTGCTGTGCACCACCGTAGGCAAAGAGGCTCCAGCCGTCGTTACGCATGCCCTCACTGCCCTCCATGTAAGAATAATCACCGCTCATGTTCATGTAGATACGTGTACGGGGAGTAGCGTTCCAGTTGACGTAAGCACTCACACTGGCACGGCGGGTCTTACCGATGTTGGCGTAGGTAGAATAGAGCACATCCTTTCCCGTGGGGTTCTTCAATCCCTCAATCTCCGTATCGGGCATGAGCTTCGTTACATTCTCAATACTGTTGTTGGTGAATGAATAGCGTGCTGAAAGGTTAATATTGAACTTCTGCGTGAAATTACTATAACTCAAATTGAATGCATGGCTCTTCTCACTGTCCAGTTCCGAATTACCCTGACTGATGTAGGAGGGGTCGGTATCATTCAGATACGGATTCAGGTACCAGATTCCCGGACGATAGATACGCATGTTGTAGCCCAAGCGCAGATTGGACATATCCGTCAGCTTGTAGCCGATGGAGGCGGAAGGCACTACGTCGTCAAAGTTCTTTGTGAAGTCCTCGCCACGCCCCACCAGATACTTCACATCCTGGATGGTATGCTCGTAGCGCACTCCCAAACGGCCGGACAGCCTTTTCACTTTCAGCCCATATCCCAGATAGGCGGCAATAATATCATTCAGATGCTTGTAGTGCGAGCTCTGCTCCTTGTTGTATTCATACTTTCCGGTATCGTCTGCATCAAAACGGTCGTCCTCCGAAGAGTTGTTGCGCAGGATGTACTTGGCACCAGCCTCCAGCGTATGCAGCTTGCCGATAGGCGTGGTATAGTCGGCCTGGAAAGTATGCTCGGTGGTGTTCTGCTCGCCGTCGTTATGCAAATTTCTCAGACGTTTCAGATAATCAGCCCAATCGGGATTATAGCCTTTGTCTATTTCATATTCCGTGTAGGAATCCGACGTTTGCGGACGGGTGTTTATCTTGTAGGAGAATGTCAGCATGCGGTCCTTCACCTTGAACAGACGCTGGTAGTCGACACCTCCATCGATGGAATACCAGGAAGACTTGCTGCGGTTGAAAGCCGAATAGCTATAAATGGGAGCGGCGTTTATGTTCTCCGGAAAGGTGGCGATGTAGTCCGTAGAGCCGTTGCTCTTGTTTCCGCCACCCCAAAGTCCGAAAGACATAGTGACCAAGCGCAGTGTATCTATTTCGTAGCTGGCCTCCATGCTGCCCGACTGGAAGGAACCGTGGCCCTTGTTACTGCCGTCATAGTCCAGATTGGAAGAATTCTCCGTAACAGCTTCCGACGTCACATGCTGGCTGCCGCTGCTGTAGTTGCGGGGCTGGTCATTATAATTGTAGTTGTAGCGGGCGCTGACAGTCAGCTTGCCGCTCTTTATCGTACCGAATGCTCCACCGCCTGCACCGCGGTTGCTGACGTTGGCACTGAACGTAGCCGTATAGCCTTCGAGTCCGCTACCCACGGTGACAATGTTCAGAATACCGCCCACACCTTCAGCATCATACTTGGGGCCGGGATTGGTAATCACCTCGATATGCTTAATGCTGTTGGCAGGCATACTCTTCAGTACCTCGGTCGGGTTATTGCTCATCATGTTGTTGGGCTTTCCGTTGACGTACACCTTGAAGCTGCTGCTCCCGTTCACCTGAATATTGTCCTCGCCGTCCACCGTCACCAACGGTACCTTGCGGAGCATCTCCAGCACAGAGTTCGACTGGGCATCAGGGTCATCCTGCACATTATATTCTATCTTGTCGATGTCCGCCTTTACCAAAGGCTTTTGAGCTACAATTTCCACTTGTCCCAGCTCATTGGAAGCATCCACGATGTAGAGTGTGCCGAAGTCCACCAGGTTCTCTCCAGCCTTCACAGAGAAATCCTTCACGATAGGGGTACGCCCCACGGAAGTGATGGTCATTACGAAGTTGCCCGTACCGGGAACTTTTTCCTGAAACTGGCCTTTCATATCCGTTACCAGCATTTTCAGCGCCTTTGCAGGGGCCTCTTTCTTCACGATTTTAATGGTAGCATAAGGTTCACCCTCCTGGGTGAGCGAGTCGAGCAAAATTCCTTTAACCTGGAAAGAAGTGTTTGCCGTGTTTTGCGCTGCAAGCAGTCCCGAAATCATCAGCATCCATAGCAGCACAGTCCATTTTGTTCTCATTGCGTTTCTTATATTTAGTGACTATTCATGTTTATTGTCTTGGTATTAGACGTTTCCCGTTCGAGTTTTGTCACAATGAATTCGGCAAAAATAGCCCCTTTTTCATGCATTTACGAGACTTTCGGAGTTAAAAAAGCAAAAAGAAAGCAATTTAGAGAAAATAGAAGAAAAGTAACAGACAGATATTTGCGGCAATAACAGAGCCGAATCCCCCCAATATCCACGGCCGCAAAGGGCTTTTTCCACCGGCAAAGAATAACGCGTAGCACATGTTTACCGCTATATTGCTGACAATAGCCTGCATGCTGCAAGCCGTAATTACCAGCACCGCCACGCTGCCCGTCCCTTGAAGCAGGTTCAGGATGAAAGGAGTGATGTCACTGAAGCCCGAAATGAAAGAGAGCAGGTTCAGCCCACCCGTACCGGCATACACCAGCGTATAGTGTGTCAAGATAGTGAACACGACAAACAGCATGGCAAAAATCAGCGCCACTTTAAACTCCAACGGATTACTGCTGTCCTCGTCCTCCGTGGTCTGCGTGCCGTCGTCCACCCGTTTCCGCTTGGAATGCAGATACCATGCCACGGCTGCCGTCACCACCGACATTATCAGCAGGTAGGGATAAATGGCCAGTAGCGTCTCCCGGCTGAAAATACCTATCAATATCAAGAAACGGAGGAACATCATACTGACCGCCAACAACATGGCCGCCACATATTCGGGAGCATCCTGCACAGAAGCCTTACGGCTCTTTCGCGCCAGTACGGAAATGGTAGCCGTGCTGCTGTACAAGCCTCCCACGATGCCCGAAACCAGAATGCCCGACTCATGGAAAACGTAACGCTTCAACAGATAAGAAAGGTAGGAAATGCCCGATACAACCACCGTGGCCAGCCAAATACTGTATGGCGTCAGGTTGATGCCGGGAATAAGATTCTCATTGGGCAGCATCGGCAGGATAATGCCGCTGATGGCAAGGAACTTGGCAAGCGTAATCATCTCGTCGTTCTTCATGCGCTGGGCCAGTTCCGTGAAGGTGTGTTTCAGCTCGGTGAAGAGCAGGACGGTCACTATGACCATGACGTAGAACCACGACGGCTGCGTGGCCACAATGGGAGCAATGCAGTAGGTGATGAGTGCAATAATGATGGTGGTTACTCCGAACACATGGTACTGTGACTGCTTCACATAATAGTTCAGTCCGAGCAGCAGTCCCAGAATGGCTCCTCCTCCCATGAACAGACGATAGCCCGTAGGGTCGAGGATATAGAGCAGATAGCCCAGAATGCCTATAAAAGTGAAGGTGCGGTCGGTACCGAAAAGCGTAGTTTCCCCTTCGCGCTTCAAGCTGATTTTACGCTGTGAAAGCCCGATGAGTAAAGAGAATACAGTGACCAAAAGGAAGGTGACCAGTTCTCTTGGCAGGTAGTCGTAAAGTTTCTCCATGACGATTAAACAAGTACGGCATACAATTGGTTTGCTACCATGTGGTGAAAGGGTGTTTCATCAGTTGCGAGTTATAGTAGCGGACATCTCCCGTCACCTCCCGTCCGATGAATGCAGGTTTCACGAAAGGCTCGTCTTCCGAGGAGAGTTCCACCTCGGCCACAGTCAGTCCCTCATTCTCGCCATAGAATTCATCCACCTCAAAGACGTGCTGTCCGCTGCGCACCAGGTAACGGGTCTTGTCGATGATACCCGGTTCGCACAGCTTCAGCAATTCCCGCGCTTCGCACAGCGGAATTTCCTTTTCCCACTCGTAGCGGCTGGTTCCCGATTCATTGGATGCACCCTTGATGGTGAGAAATCCCCGTCCATCGCGGATGCGCACCCGTACTGTCCGTCCACGTACACTGCTGATGTATCCTTGTACGATACGGCTGTGTGCATACGCTTGTGGCTTGTATTCTCCCGTCACGAGGAATTTCCGTTCTATCTCCTGCGGCATGTCGTTTCCAGTGATTTTATCAGCCCCAGTAAGAGTAAGCCACAAACATGGCGATGACCAATACAATGGCTATTACTCCCATCGTCATCATCACTTTCTTGGCTTGTTGCTCTTCCTTCTGGCTGTGCATTGCTTTCTTTTTACTTTTTCCCATGGTGTGTTTTATAGTTTAAAGTTCAACGATGAACAAAGTAAGAAGAAATTCGGGAAGAATGCAAATGAAAGGGAGAAAATTTATTCGCCACTTCCTGCAAACTCCATCAGGTAAGCTTTGATAAAGCCGTCTATCTTTCCATCCATCACACCATTCACATCACTGGTCTGGAAGTTGGTACGGTGGTCCTTCACGCGGCGGTCGTCGAAGACGTAGCTACGAATCTGGCTACCCCATTCGATTTTCTTCTTACCGGCTTCCACCTTTGCCTGCTCGGCCATGCGGTGTTGGAGTTCCTTGTCGTAAAGCATGGAACGGAGAAGGCGGAGAGCGTTCTCGCGGTTCTTGGGCTGGTCTCGTGTCTCGGTATTTTCAATCAGGATTTCTTCCTCTTCGCCCGTATATGGATCCTTATACTGATAGCGCAGACGGACACCGGACTCTACCTTATTGACGTTCTGTCCACCGGCGCCACCACTTCGGAAGGTATCCCATGACATGCGGGCAGGTTCGATGTTCACCTCGATGGTATCATCTACCAAGGGAGTGACAAACACGGATGCAAAAGAAGTCATACGCTTGCCCTGGGCATTGTAGGGCGAAACACGCACCAAGCGGTGTACACCGTTCTCACCTTTCAGGTAGCCGTAGGCATAATCGCCGGAAATCTCGATGGTACAAGTCTTGATACCTGCCTCGTCTCCTTCCTGCAGGTTGGCGATGGTGGCCTTATAGCCGTGAGTCTCGGCATAGCGCAGATACATACGCATCAGCATGCTTGCCCAGTCCTGGCTCTCCGTACCACCGGCACCAGAGTTAATTTTCAGCACACAGTCCATCTGATCGGCTTCCTCGCGAAGCATATTCTTGAGTTCGAGGGCCTCGACAGCAGTGATTGCCTTGGCATAGGCATCGTCCACTTCCTCTTCAGTCACCAGTTCGTCTTTGTAAAAGTCGAAAGCCAGTTGTACCTCGTCAGTCAAGGTCTTTACCTCATTGTAGCCGGAAATCCATTGCTGCAAGCCTTTCACTTTCTTCATCTGAGCCTCGGCAGCCTTCTGGTCGTCCCAGAAACCGGGAGCCTGGGTGCGGAGCTGCTCTTCTTCCACCTGTATCTTCTTTCCTTCAATGTCCAGATAGCGGTTCAACGCCTCGGTACGTTCTTTGATATCTTTCAGTTGTTCTGCGGTAATCATATATGCATTTACAATTTAGGAAGTGCAAAGGTATAAAAAAACACATAATTCCGCAATTGTCAATCCAATAAGTAATGCTAACGGCAAATGATTCCACCAGAACACCCTAAAGATTTATTCAAAAGACAAGGTGCCGAAAAAGGCCGGACAGTGGAACATGGGGCGTTCCAGCCCGATAGGACTCCAAGAAAGGAAGTGGGGAGTCTGGAGTTTGTCACCACACTTGTAGAAATTCCCTTTCATTGTTTTTCCGTCCAGAGAACCGACGGAATGCTGGAAGAAAGCGGAAACGGGAATAACCATGGCCAGTTCCCAGCTGCACTCGCCCAAACGTTCCTCGAAAGGTTCGCCGGCCAACGAGCTCCAACGTTTCACCATGCCCAGCACCTCCTGACTCGCCGTAGGACGGCGCTCATTGACTGCACCTCCCTGAATCAGCAGCCTGCCGGCGCAGTTACATTCGAAATTGTAATAGCGGTCGTCACCTTCGGGAGATACGAAGAATTCCACACAAGCATCTTCCCATACCCGGCCATTGTCTCCGGAGGCCACTGCACGCACACTGGCTTCCTTCACTTTGTAGTGGAGCAGGATTTCGCGCCCCGTATGGGCTATGCGGAAACTCACTTCCGGCTTGTAGGGATAATCTTTCCAGTTGACCACATCAAGGGGCTGAAACTCTATCCCGTTCTCGTCCAGCAAGGACGGCACAGCCTCACCTTCCGGTGAAGCCGTACACATTACTTTCTTTACGGACAAGCTCTTTCCACTCTGGGCATTGCAACAAACCATGCCTACCATTGAAAACACCAAGAGCAGAAGGAGTTTGCTCCCGTAATCTCTCACTATCATAAAACGTCCTTTCATTTCTTATTAGTAGAAGCCTTGTCTGCTACTGCTACATCCCAACCGGAAACAACGTCGCCGTAAAGATAGAATGTCACGTCAAAAGTAGTCTTGCTATTCTCATCCACCACTTGGTAGCAGCGTGTCGCGTCATAGGAATCCACCTCCTTGTACTCGCCCAATGCCAGCGGAGCCGGCTCTTCCTTGCCGGCAGCCTTGGCTATGATTTGCTGCATGCGTTCCTGCATCAGCTTCATAATGCCTTCATGCTTGAAGGGGTCGGGATCCGCCACTTCGGGATGGGTAGCCTTTATCACCCCGCCATTGGCGGCACGCACGACTCTGACACTGTCCGTATAAGCCTTGAACTGCCTCTTCACCTCCGGAGAACGCAGTCCATGAATGGTAAATACGGCAATTCCCTGGGCGCCGTTGTTGAGAGCGGCATCCATGCATTCGAACATCATCGGGCCGTCGGTGGCGGTCATGCCGCAGTACAGTGTAGTCATATCGTTCTTGTCGCGTACATTCTCAACCGTACAGTCGGAAATGAAGCTGGCATCGCCCGTATAGAAGGTATGGTAAACCATCGGGAACACGATGTCGAGATTCCATTTGCCCCAGTCCTGGCGCACCATGCGTGAAGCCATCTTCGGGGTGGGGAACGGGGAGGCAGCCATTGTCTTGCCGTAGGAGTGCACCACTTCGGCAATCATATTGGCCACTTCGGTTATCTGGTCGCAACGGAACTGGCGCCACTTCACATCGAGGGAAGGGTCTTCCTGCTCGCGGGGGTCATAACCATGCTGCTCCTTGAACAACCTGAGCATTTCCGGATGGTAACCGTAATCCCACGCAGCGTATTCACGGTCCTGCACAATGCCATAATGGGGCCACAAGGTGGTGGGAAGCACCACATCCACAAAACGATGATAGTCGATGGCAATGCCATTCAAGCCTTCCACTTCGCAGTAGGCCTTGATTTTTTCCTTGATGAACTCGCGGACTTCGGGCAATGCCGGGCAGAGAAACTTGTAATAGCCTACATAGGCGGTAGTGTCTGCCAGGCTCTTGCCGTTACGATTCACGCTGAACCATTCGGGATGCTCCTTCAATATCTTGTCACGGTCGTGTTCCAGATTCATGGTCCATAACCAGGCATACACTTCGATTCCGTGTTTATGGGCAACCGGTATGGCAGCCCGGTAATCGTCGGGAGTCGGCGCATTCAGCATAATTCCATCCATGCCGATGTCGTTCATCACTTGGCAGATGGAGTCGAAGTTCATGCCGGGACGATAGTCCAGCCACGTCCAGAACATGGGATATTCCTTGGTTGTTTCCTTAGCTCCCTGCTGGCACGAGAACATGCCCAGCGCAAGGAACAGCAGCAAGAATGCAGGTAAAAAGCTCTTTTTCATTCTATCTAAATTTTAAGTTTAACATGCAGTTTTTCCATCACCCACGTAACGCCGATTACCACAAAGGCAAAACAAAGGCAGTTGACCAGCCCCATGAATCCATGTGTGAACCAGTCCGGCAGGACAACACCGGTCACATCAGCAAAGCCATAGAAGACATAAGGCACCAGATAAGTGGTCAGCGTAGCCGTTCCGGCAGGGCGTATCAGGTTGAACCAACCTGTGACCTGATGGCTGACCAGATAGCCGAGCAGTGTGTAGAGCCCCACGGAAATGGCAGTCACATAGAACACCCAGGGAGGAGTACCACCCATCTTGGCCACAATCCAGAAATGGTGTGTCCCAATTCCGACCAGCAGAAGCAGAACGGCAACCGTCAGCCCATTGCGGAGTTTCCAGCCGTCACCCTTGCCGGCATAGCGGGCGCTGAGAATGGAAAGGATGACACCTCCCATTGTAAATGCGGGCAAAGCCCCGTTGCCGATATGCAGGATGGACAACATGCCCTGATAGAAGTTGCGTTCGGGAAAGGCAAGGATAGCCTCACCACCAAAGCCCTCGCGCAAAGGCGTACCCAGCAGGCATATCAGGATAAAGGCACCCCAGGCAGGCAGCAGATACTGCAACCGGTCACGGCTGAAGATATAGATTACGGCACATACCAGATAGGTCCAGCCGATGGAGCCCAATATTCCCCAATAGGCACCGAATACACCTCCCTGCGGATTGCGGAACGTGAAGGCAAGGTAAAGGAGAACCAATACTCCGATTATTTTAAAAGCACGGAAAAGGTTCTTCTGAGTGCCGGAAGCCGGTTTCGGATATTGGTTCCACACACCGATAAAGCCTATGGCCATCAGGAACCAGTATACTCCTATCGGATAGGGAGCTTCCGGTGAAAGCCGGAACTCCGAGTTCGTTATAAACGCCCCCATCACCAGCAAGGCAAAGGTGCGGGAAAGGATATGCCCCAAGGTGGACTCTGCCGAGAAGCCCTTGGCATATCTGCGCTCAATGGCGTAAGGTATGGACATTCCCACTGCAAACAAAAAGCAGGGGAATACAATATCCGCCAGTCCCATAAAATCCTCACCATAGACGGCATGTTCCAGCCAATGGGGTACGTCATGCACTTTCCAGAAGTCATTGACGAAAATCATGATGAACATGGTCAATGCCCTCAGCATGTCGATGGCCAGGTTGCGCCGTGAATAAACAGTCTTGTCACTCATATCATCTTGCTTTAGAATTCAGAAACCAACATCAGCCATCTGGCTGCCGAAGAGCCCCACACCTCTTTATAAGTAGCCGTATTGAACTGTGGCCAATAGGGCGCGTCCTCATTGAAATAGGACTGCATGCCTACGGGTATCTCTCCCACCGTTTCTCCGGGCAATGCCGTGTAGAGCTGCGGATAGTTGCTGCCTTCCCCATAAATCATGGACTGCCCGAAAGGATTCCGGCCTACAACCCAGAAGAGCTGCTGTTCTGCAATGTCTTTCAGTTCCTTGTCCTTCAGTACCCTGGCACAGATAGCGGCAGCTTTACCGGTAGACAAATGTACGGCAATATTTCCCTTAAACGAGAACCAGACGGGGAATATGCGCAAATAATGCTCTTTATCCAGACGGATACCGTTTTCGAGCTGTTCCTCAAAATCCTTATCGGCACCGCTGCGAATCCCTACCTGAACGGCATAGAAGTTGGCGGAATCCTTCACTTCATCTTTGTGATAGATGCCACTGGGCACCATTCCATAAGGATATACATACTTCATGATATTCTTCAGATAACCGCCATAGAGTTTCATGGCACGAATCCACTGCTCATACTCGGCATGGCCGGACTGTGTCTCGCAAAGGGCGGCAAGGGCTTCCATATAGGCATAGTCGCGAGACTGGTGGGTATAGTGTACAATGGACTTCCTGGCCAAATCACGGTAGAAGAAGCCGCAGGTCTTGTCTTTGTCTTTCAGCGGTTCGGTGCGCTGGCACTGCAAGGTGTAGCGGATAGCCTTCACGGCCTCATCGGCATACTGCTGTTCGCCGGTCAGCTTGTAGAGCATGCTGGCTGCCCATGAAATATTGGCGTGATACTGGCTTTCGGATGCCATGGCGGCATGTCCCCCACCCTTCTTTATCAGTTCGGCAAAGCCCAACTCATTAAAGCGTTTCATGGCATAACCGAAGTCTTCCTTTGCAATCTTTTTCAGATTGCTCCTGAGGGCTTCATCCTTCTCAACCATCATGGAGGCATACGCTTCAATTCCTGCAAGCAGGAAATTCTCCAAAGCTCCGTTATGGACAAGCAGTTCGCGGCGACCGGCATCATCGTCGGTGCCCACCTTACCGTCGGTCCATAGGTTGGTGCCCCATGTCTGTGCACGGTAGCCATCGCCCAGACGGGTCTTCATCACATAGTCCATTCCCCACAAAGCCTCTTCCATCAGGCGGTTGTACAAGTCTACATTGCCTTTTTCTTTGGCACGTTCGGCCATCAAGAGCAAGGAATAGGCTATCTCTCCCGTCTGTAAGGTCTGTTGGGACATATCGGCGGCATCGTGCCATCCTCCGTTTATAGGAATGATATGTCCGTTGTAAGTGGCATGCAGGTCATTATGACAAGCCCCGTGCTTTCCGGGAACGGGATAACCGCAACGCTCGCAGAACAGGAAGTTCACCATACGCCAGGCAGAATCATCCCACACATCCTGATGGATATAGAAAGGCAAGGTGGTGACATCCCCTACCTGAATGACGTAACGGCCTTGTGTCTTGAAGTCCGAGAAGTCTATCGTCTCGAACTCTCCCAGGCCGGTCTTTTCCTTACGAACGGGACCGGTATAAACAATGGCCTGCGTAGCGGCATCCTTCAACTGGAACTGTCCGCCGTGCTTTTCCACATTGACAATGGCGCTCTTGGGGCTCTCTATACTATAACCGGTAGTAGAGAAGATGATGCGGTTCTGTGCAGGCATCCAGCCTTTCACGGTTTCCGGGTTCTCCACCTTCTGAAGTTCCACGGCATCTACATCGAAGCGAAGAGAGTCACCCATAGTACGTTCTTTGCCGAACACTTCGATGGCAAATGAAATCTTGGTTACCTTGTCGCGCGCCAGTCCAGACATCTCGACGAAGCATTCGTTCCATTGGTTATTCTTCAGATTGATTTCGTGGTAGCCTTCCCGACCGTAAATGTCGGGTACTTTTATTTCTCCGTCATTCTCCACATAAAGGTTGAGGTAGATGCTGCGTGCTCCTTCGCACGTGGGATAGATATAGAACTTCAGACGGTTGTAACCTTCCCAGTCCGCGCCTCCTATATCATAAGAGGCCATGCAAGTGCCGCGTCCCAACCCCCAGCCGAGAATCTTCTCCGGATGGGCGGGAGCTTCCAGACGCAGACTGTACTTGCCGGACTTACTCCGTTCGTCAGTCAAACCAATCTTACCGATGCCCTTGTGCGACCATTTGGAGAAATCCTCCATATCACACAGCATCACGGTTTCCAACACTTTCTTTTTCAAGCCGAATGTTTCGAAAGCCTTTGTCTCGTCGAGCGGTAACGGACTGTGCACGTAGCCCGTACTGACGATGTCGGCTTTCAACTTTTCATCTACCTGGGCATGAAGCAAAACGGCCGGGGCACAAAGCAGACCGGTCAACAAGCAGAGAGGTTTAATGAGTTTCTTCATGATATATTTTAAGATTAAATCAGACTATTGAGAAAATTAAAATCAACTGTTAACTATATTGAGCAAAAAATATTTTTATAATCAAAGACCAACAAAAAAACACAAATCCTAATGTTAATGTATTGCTTATTAGTTAATAATCTTCAAAGAGATTATTTAAGGCCCAAACATCATCTTCGATTTCCATAAGACATTTTATTATTCAACACGTGTTAATCTAGTAATTTGATCTATATACTCCCTTTTCAAGGAATACTTTTCTCCATAAATAGTCGTAACACGAACAGAGACACCAGAAGTATATGGGCTTCCAAAAACAATATCCGCTGAATCATCATTAACACGGACAATCCACCCACCAGACGTATTCCAATTTTCATAACCAACAATCGGATGACTGCCTCGAACGCTCAACCTATGTACATCAACTCCCCAATGCTTCACTTCTTGAGGATAACCCACAAAATCTGCAGTAAAAGTAGATGGATACAAATATTCAATAGCTTTCTTGTCTCCCTCACTAAACCCAGACCATTGATATTCGGCAGTTCCTCCATTCATCACAGAATAGGAATCAGAATCAGGCGTTCCATAAATGTCATAAGCGTTAGATTCATTCCTTGATTTCCAATTTGTATGTCTTAAACCAAAGCAATGTCCCAACTCATGCACCATATTGTATATCTTCTGAAGTCTTGGAATGGTTTTGTTATAATCATAATCCAAATTTATCCAAATAGAGGGACCTGGTTTTCCGTTCATAGGCCAAGAGCCTGCCGCAATAGCATTGTTCGGTAAAGGAGTGCTGGCATCACTACGGATAAGTATATCCGGATTAGCAGCTGTAGTATAAGTCATTTTAAGGTTACTCAGAGGATTCCACAGATTGATGGCTTCCTGTATTTCATCTCGCCAATCATCTACACCTGATGCAGGTATCGAGCTATCAACACCAACGGTAATCGCTCTTTGTTTGGGGTGACCAATTAAACCGGTAGTATGATAAGCTTGTCTTGTTTGTGGCTGACCATAAGCAACAAGTTTACTTTTTTCTATATATATATCACCTTGAATCAGATATCCTGATTTTAGTTTTACTACATCTAAAGTATCAAATCCAAGTGATTGGATTATGCACATATCATCTCCGATAGAGGCGGGTCGTTGTGGCTTTTGTTTTTCAAAGCTAACTGCTTCTAATCCATTATCACAAGCACTTGTTAATGCTAAAAACATTGAATAGCACAATATGAATAAACTGTTCCGAATATATTTTGCATTCATAAAAATCAAGTATAATATCAAATATTGTATAAGGAGAAGTATGAGAAACATATCTCAGACTTCTCCCTATTTTCATTTATCAAAGATTATTTTTTCCAGAACTCTTTTATCTATGATACGATTAGCCTAGAAGTTCGGTTTATCTATATCCCAAAATACACGAGTACCCGCATTATCAGGACCACCCAATTTGGAAACCGCATCCGCATAGTCGGGATTAGTAGTTTTCTCAGCCAATGTGAAAGGCAGACGACGAGGTCCCAAATCCGTGTCAATCTCTCCTTGACTATAGTTAACGTCGTTCTTGAAAAGCTTAGGATAACCTGTACGACGATAATCGGCCCAACCGTTGATACCTTCGGGGAAGATAGCAATCCAGCGCTGTGTGGCAATCTTGGCAAACTTCTCTTCGTTGCTCAAAGCATCGTTCCACTTGGCTGTCACCTTGCTGACAGCTTTTGTAGAAGCTGTCGGCAACAAATTATCGTTATGGTCAGTTGCAGGAGTTTCACCTTCAAGGTAGTTTCCAATAACTGCTCCCCATTGTTCGAACGAAGTCTGTACCCCTCTTTCATAAAGGCTTTTTGCGGTTCCTTTGCCGTTAACGTTCCAACCACGCAAAGCAGCCTCGGCCTCCAGTAAAAGCGTTTCACTGGCAGTAACCAAAGGAATCGTTTCATCAATTTTTGTAGCAGGCGAACTTACCTTGCCAAAAGCCACGTCTTTAAAACCACCCGGAATATCAACACCTGTTCTAAAACCAACGACTTTACCATCTATTTCATTGGCCATCAGCTTCAAACGAGCATCGTTCATACCGCCCAAGATAGAAGTCATATTCGCATTCAAACTGCAATCGCCCCATGCAACCAAAGTTGTCAACGGATTAGTATAGCCTTTACCAGAGAATTTGAGGTTGCCATCGTTGGTTTCAATCAGACCATTAGAATCGCTCATGGCAGCTTCAGCTTCTGTCTGCGCCCAAACGGCATCAAACTTCACTACACGCATAGCTAAACGAAGACGCAAAGAGTTGCACAGCTTGGCCCACTTGGCAAGGTCTCCACCATAGGCAAGGTCGAAGGCACCAAAACCTACCACTGATTTCGTCAGAGCGTCACGCAATACATCTGCAGCCTCTTTCAATTCCTTAAAGAAAGCCTTATAGACCACATCACCAGCATCGTATTTACCTCCGGTGGCCGACTTGCCATATTCGGAATAGATGATGCAACCGTATTGGTCAGCCGTACGCGACATGGCAAGCACGCGGATAATGGTACTGATGGCATTGAAGTGAGCATAGGTATCCGGGTCTTCCGCACATTTTTTCTGTGCCTTCAGGCATTCCGACATGACCGTATTATAAGCATAATCCCAGCAGTAATCGTTCCAACCGGCATTCATGGAATAAGTCATATTATTGACATTGCCATTAAAGGGATTGATACTTGACATATAGCCGGAAAACATGTCGGCGTGCAAGTTCTGCGTCAACTGGAATTCCCAGTTTCCACCGCTGGTATTGTAATAAACCGACTTCATCATAGGTACAAAATGAGCACCTATATAATTACCGTCCTGTTTCAGTTCTTCGTCTGTAACCCCTTTGGGATCTGTATTCATATCTTCAAAAGCTCCCGTACAAGCAGTAAGGAAAGAGGCTGCTAAAAAAGCAATACCTGTATATTTTATAAATTTCTTCATATTTGCTAAATCATTTAAAAGTTAACCTTCAAGTTGAAACCAAACGAGCGATTAGTCGGCATACCGAATACATCGACACCTTGCAAACGATTGCTGGTAGACATCAGACCGTCCGGGTCGTAAGGAGCATTATTCTTGAAGAAGAACAGATTGCGCCCTATCAAAGAAATTTGTAGCCCTTTGATGAAGCCGGTTTTGGCAAGCAGTGCTTGCGGCAATGAGTAAGAGAGTGACAATTCGCGCAGACGGATGTTGGTAGCATCATACATATAGTGTTCTGTCACACCGGCACGTCCGCCCACCACATTGTAGAATTCCTGAATATTCCGGTTGTTTTTTCCACCGTCGATGCGGGTTCCTTCCAACATAATGTACCCACGGTCACGGGCATCACCCGATGTCTTGCTTACACCTTGTTGATCCAAGTCAGCTTCTGTCAATGACATCACATCACCGCCAAACCGTCCATCAATCAAGAAGTAAAGAGAAAAGTCCTTCCAAGTGATGGTGTTGCTCCATCCCAAATTGAAGTCAGGACTGGAATTGCCCAGCTTCACGGGATCCTTATTGACCATTGGAATAGTCATGGTCTCTTTCGTTCCGTCAATTTCCACTTCTTTCTTCTCATACTGAATCTTGCCATTGTCATCGCGTACAAACGTAGTACCATAAATATCACCGAACGAGCCGCCCACTTCCAGATAGCTCCATACATTATTACTTTCACCACCGTTGAACATAAAACGGTCAAGTTCATCCACCAGTTTGATTGCTTCATTCTTGTTGGTGGCAAAGTTCACACCTGTTTTCCAACGGAAATCCTTAGTCATCACCGGAGTGGCATTCAGCACAATTTCCACACCCTTGTTTTGGATTTCACCGGCATTGACATAATAACGCGCATAAGAAGAACCGGTAGGAGCCGGCAGATTGAAAAGCTGATCCTTGGTACTTGTCTTATAATAGGTAAAGTCAAACTCCAAACGGCTATTGAAGAAGCGCCATTCCGTACCGAATTCTATAGAAGTAGTTCTTTCCGGTTTCAGTTCGTCAAACGGGGCAGTAGTATTAAAGTTTACATTACCATTTTTGCTAATAGAATTGAGTGGATGAGAAATATAAGAACTCAATCCGTTACCCACTTGCGACCATGCACCACGAATTTTACCCAAGTCAATCCATTCGGGTAGTTTCAGCGTTTCGTTGAGCAACCAAGTCACACCTACCGACGGATAGAAGAAACCTTTGTTCTTGTATTTAGTGAATGCAAGTGTGGAAGTCCAATCATTACGAGCAGTGACATCTAGGTAAAGTTGGTCCATAAAGCCTACCTGTCCGGTGAAGAATACTGATTGCGACTGCGTGTGAGTCTTCCAATCGCTCGGAAGACCTCCGTTCACATCCACATTACCTATTACAAATACATTCGGAATGGAAAGCGTACCCGGATAGGAGTCAAATCCCGTACCTCTGCCGGTATAGTCATTTATACTGGCGCCGACTGATGCGTTCACACTAAACTTCTCGAATTGTTGCTGATAAGTAAACAGAATATCACCATAAGTGGTCAGTTCACTGCTTTCGCCATAGATATAACGGCCATTGGAACCCGTCTGCTGGGCGTTCAGACCCGCCAAGATAGAGCTGGTACCGGCATACATGTGTGTCTCATTCTTGTCGTTGATAAAGTCTGCACTACCACGGGCTTGCAGGCTAAAGAGTTTGTTAAACTGATACTTTACACTCAAATTAAACATGGCACGATAACGGGTATCCTCGTTAGGAGCTTTGTTAATCAACCAATAGGGATTCTGCTCAAAGTCGCCTGCACCTACACTGGCGTTCTGATACCAAGCTTGATCCATCATATTACGAGACGGATTAAGTACCTGATAGTTCTCTTTATAGTAGTAGAAGTCTTTGCCCCCTTCTACTCCACCACGTGGGAAGTGATAAAGACCTACCAGAGGATTCA
Source organism: Bacteroides sp. AF34-31BH (assembly GCF_003602795.1). Classification (NCBI taxonomy): domain Bacteria; kingdom Pseudomonadati; phylum Bacteroidota; class Bacteroidia; order Bacteroidales; family Bacteroidaceae; genus Bacteroides; species Bacteroides sp. AF34-31BH. The sequence continues at coordinate 238,039 of NZ_QTLV01000003.1, read as the reverse complement.
TATAGTAACCGCCGGAAGTTACACGGTTGTTACCACGCTGGTACATACCATTAATATTAGCATCAATAGTCAACTTGTTATTCAAGAAATTGGCAGTTTCGCGGAAGTTGAAGTTATGCTTCATCAGACGATTGTTTTCTACCACACCCTTTCCTACGGTATTGGCATACGAGAAATAAGTCTGCATAGCCTGCGAACCCATGCTCAAAGAAAGGGAGTTGATGGTAGTTACACCGGTTCTGAAGAACTCGTCGGCATAATCGGGACTACCGTTGATTTCACTACCCCAACTTTGGCCGGTACCTGTATAATGGTTTTGAAACTCGGGAATGCCATAAGCCGCATTATCAATCGTCGTACTTGAATTGAAAGTAATACTGGCGCGTCCTTCCTTGCCCTTCTTAGTGGTAATAATCACCACACCATTGGCAGCCGAACTACCGTAAAGTGCAGCAGCGGCAGGGCCTTTCAATATGTTCATGCTCTCAATATCATCGGGATTCAGATTGGAAATACCGTCGCCACGGTCGTAGTTACCACTGTCGTTGTCTCCGCCGATAGTAGTTGAGGTATTTTCGTTGGCAGATGAACCGAACGGTACACCGTCTATCACATACAACGGCTGGTTACTTCCGCTTACAGAACGGTTACCACGGATAATCACTTTAGAAGAACCTCCCAAACCGGAAGAACTCTTATTAATCTGCACACCTGCCGTCTTACCGGCCAATGCGTTCATCATATTGGGGTCTTTCACGCGTGCCAGTTCATCACCGTTTACCACCTGGGTAGAGTAAGTCAGTGATTTTTCTTTCTTTGCGATACCCAATGCCGTTACCACCACTTCATCCAGCAGCTTGGCATCATTCTTTAATGTGACTCTTATCGTCCCCGGAGTGATGGGAACTTCTTGTGTTATCATACCTACGAAAGACACTTGCAGGATTTTCGCACCTGCGGGCGCATCTGTAATAGTGAATTTGCCGTCTAAATCTGTTACGGCTCCGGTAGTGCTTCCTTTTACCAATACGGAAGCTCCGATAATCGGTTCATTGTCCTCAGCTGAAATAACGATACCGGTAATGGGGGAATTCTGGGCTGCTACCCAACCGATGGCTGCCAGCAGGCAAACCAAGGTCAGCATAATTCTTTTTTTCATAAGCTGTTTTTCGGAAAATAAATATTAGATTAAATGTGTTAAGTTAATAAACAGATTCTGATGGGGTCTGTCTTTCCGATTGACAAGCAGGGTTGAATGTCAATCTCATTTGTTTCTTTTTGTATGCTACATAGGCTATTAGAATGTTACGGTTAATACTCGAGCTTATTAAAATGTCTCTTATTCTGCAGATTTCTTTTTAAGCTTCGTATATAAAACCGGGTAGAGAACCGCAACCCTATCGAGAAACAGAAGTTTCTTTGCTAATAAAAGTTAATCGGGTTCGGAAGAAGAAGGAAAAACTAATACGATTTTCTTAATGTTGCCCTCACCGCCCTCACTCACTTCCCGAACCGCCCTGTTCATCGGCATTACATGGGTGAGTGAGGGCAAATAAAAAGGGTGAGGGCAAATTTTGCCCTCACCGGTGTTCGGTCTGTCCCGTTCCCTTGCTTTCTCTTGTCTCGTCCCCTTCTTTCTCTTGTTGTGTCCGCTTCTTTGTCTTATAGAGGCTTTGAGTTTCTGAGCGGCTCACTATAGTGGTCTGATTCGTTCACTATAGTGAACGGAGTTGTTCACCATAGTGAGCTGATTTGTTCACCCGAGTGAGCCGACAATGAACAAAGGCTGTTTCGGGGACAGACACCAAGCGTTTGAGGGATAAAGCAACGGGGAAAGACGGACTGAACAAGGGGAGCGTTCCGGACTACGTGCTTGAATCCCGTGACAGATGACAGACGGTTCTTCCCCTTTATCTTTGAAGAAGCTGTTTTGAAATGATAAATCCCCATTTATCTACCAGGCTGTTTTTTTAAGCCTAACTAACGTGCACATACTCGAGAGTCCTATCTGCCAAGGGCAAGTCCATACATAAAACAAACCGTCCGGCCCGGAATGAAAATAATTCACTCCAAGTCGGACGGTTCAAAAACAAACAAATGGAAATCTATTCCTCGTACATCTTGTCAATCAGCCCCTTGTAGTTCTTTGCCACTACAGAGCGTTTCAGCTTCAGCGTGTTCGTCAGCTCGCCACGCTCCATGCTGAACGGTTCGGTCAGGAGCGTGAAGCGCTTCACTTGCTCGTAATGGGCGAACTGTTGCTGCAAGGTATCGATACGGGCACGGAACAACGCTTGTATCTTGGAATGTTGCAGTAACTCATCCATATTGTTGTATGCAATGCCTTTCTCCTTGGCATAATCCTTCACAAAGCCATAAACGGGAACTATCAAAGCGGAAACAAACTTACGCTCATCGGCAATGACAGCAATCTGGTCAATGTAACGGTCAATAGCCAGCTTCGTTTCCAATGCCTGCGGCGAAATGTATTTTCCGTTGGAGGTCTTGAACAAGTCTTTGATACGCTCCGTCAGATACAGATGGCTATCCTTCAAATAACCGGCATCACCCGTGTGGAACCAACCGTTACGGTCGATGGCAGCAGCCGTTGCCTCCGGTTTCTTGTAATAGCCGGTAGTGATAGTCTTACCACGAAGAAGTATCTCGTTGTTCTCGCCAATCTTCACCTCCACATCAGGCATCACCGTACCTACGGAACCAATCTCATAGCCTTCGTTGAGGAAGCAGGAAACGGTAGCCGTAGATTCCGTCAGACCATAGCCCACCACCATGTTTATACCTACAGAATGCACAAACTCGCAGATTTCATCGGGCACAGCAGCACCTGCCGTAGGGAAGAAATTACCGTTCTCAATACCTATCGTCTTCTTCAGCAGAGCATAAATGGTCTTTTCGTAGAACTTGTATTTCAGATGAAGCATCATCGGAGGAGTCTTTCCTTGGCGCAAATAATCAATGTTATGCGTCCTGCCCACCTTGATGGCATCCAACATCATCGCTTTACGCAGACCGGTTTCCTGGGAAATCTTCTCCTGCACACCGGCATAGACTTTCTCCCAAAAACGGGGTACACTGCACATCAGTGTAGGGCGTATCTCTTTAATAGTAGTTTGGATATCTTGTGGACGGAGATTGATGCAGACCTGCACCCCCCGGTGTATACAAAGGTAGGTCCATGCCTTTTCGAATACATGGGTCAGCGGAAGGAAGTTCATGGAAACATCCCGGTCTGTCATGAAAGGCAATCGGATATCATGAATGCGGAAAGCCTCTCTATAATTGAAATGATGGAGCATGACACCTTTCGGCTCACCGGTAGTACCGGAAGTATAAAGGATATTGGCGAGGTCATCATCTGAGGCAGCTGCTGTACGTTCTTCTACAATGGCATTGTGCTGCAACTCTTCATCCATTGCCATAAATTCATCAAAATAGATGGAAGTCATGTCGCGCGGATCTTTCACCACAGCACGGTCGAAGATGATGAGCTGCTGCAGAGACTGGCAAAATCCGAACACGCTGAAAGCGGCATCGTACTGGAACTGCTCGCCTACAAACAGATAACGTATCTGTGCATCGTTGATGATATACTGTGCCTGGGCCGGTGAGCTGGTAGCATACAAAGGTATAGTCACCGCCCGGTTGGCGAATGCACCGAAATCAGTAAAGAGACATTCGGGTTTATTCTGCGAGAAGATACCGATATTCTCTTGTGGCTCTATTCCCAAAGCCACCATTGCATTGGCAGTCCGGCGTACAGTCTGTGAGAACTCTTTCCAAGAGATGGGTATCCATTGTGCAGTTTCATAGTCCCTGTATTTCAGGGCTATTTTGTCTCCATACTTCTCTGCCTGGCGATGCACCAGGACAGATAAATGATGATAAGTCATAACTTTTGATATTGGTAAATACGGTACAAAGGTAGTGGTTTCATTTGAAACTAATTTGATATTAGCGGGTAATTATTCAAACTTTACCTTTAAAGTATCCGACCATCCGTTAGCAAATTATCCACAAAAGATACTTTCTTTACCATTAAAACAATAGAAATATATTAAATATATATATATTTGTGGTGATATACAAACTAAATCAAATTCAATGAACATGAAAAAAGTATTGCTTTTAATGGCTATGCTGACCATAGGTTTAGCAAGCATCAATGCTCAAGACAACCTCAGATGGGGAGCAACAGTCGGCATGAACTCCAGTAACTTCTCCATTACCGGTTTCGACAGTAAAATAGGCTTTCATGCTGGGGTAAAGGCTGAAGTAGGATTGCCTCAAATTTCAGAAGGAGTCTACCTCGATATGGGTGCATTACTTACGCTGAAAGGAGCCAAAATAGACGGAGGCTCTGCTGCTTCTATCAAGTTCAATCCCTACTACCTGGAAATTCCTGTACACATTGGCTATAAATATGCAGTGAATGAGAACTTTGCCATATTCGGCAATGCCGGTCCTTATTTAGCCATCGGTCTTTTTGGCAAAGCCAAGGCAGAAGGAGATATTCTTGACGAATATGAGTTTGATGATAACTCCACCAATGTATTCGGGGATGATGCCATGAAGCGTTTTGATTTCGGTCTCGGATTAAAAGCCGGAGTCGAATTCAGTCAGAAATATCAGATTTCCATCGGTTATGACTGGGGACTGGTAGAGAACATTAAAGATTCAGGCAACAAAAACCGCAACTTGATGATATCACTCAGTTGCTTCTTCTAAACAATATTGAAAAAACAGAAAGGACGTCGGTTTGGCGTCCTTTTCATTTTTTATCCGTAAGTTTGCAGCAGGATTATTTATTTACCGAATATGATTTACGATATACCGACTTTAACTTCCGAAGCAATCGGATTGCTCAAATCACTGATAGCCATTCCTTCCTTGAGCCGCGACGAGGAGAAGGCGGCAGATTATCTGCAGAACTATATCGAAATGCAAGGCATGGCAACAGGACGTAAAGGCAACAATGTATGGTGCCTCAGCCCGATGTTCGACTTAAAGAAACCGACCTTGCTGCTGAATTCCCATATCGACACCGTAAAACCCGTCAACGGGTGGCGGAAAGATCCTTTCAAACCAACGCTGGAAAGTAATGGAAAGCTCTACGGGCTGGGCAGCAACGATGCCGGAGCCAGTGTAGTCAGCCTGCTGCAAGTATTCCTGACATTGTGCCGCACCACTCAGGCCTACAATCTGATATATCTTGCCTCGTGTGAGGAGGAAGTATCAGGCAAAGGGGGAATAGAATGCGTATTGCCGGAACTCCCTCCCATACAGTTTGCCATTGTAGGCGAGCCGACAGAGATGCAACCTGCCATTGCAGAAAAAGGATTGATGGTGCTGGACGTAACTGCTACCGGAAAATCGGGACATGCTGCCCGAAGCGAGGGAGATAATGCTATATATAAGGTATTGGATGATATTGCCTGGTTTCGTGATTACCGTTTTCCAAAAGAATCTTCCCTGCTGGGTCCCGTGAAGATGAGCGTAACCATGGTAAACGCCGGTACACAGCATAACGTCATTCCCGACCGTTGTACTTTTGTCGTAGACATTCGCAGCAACGAGTGTTATAGCAATCAGGAGCTATTCGATGAAATACAGAAACACATCACGTGTGAAGCCAAAGCCCGCTCCTTCCGGCTAAGCTCTTCACACGTAGCTCCGGAGCATCCGGTAGTGCAAAAGGCTATTGCCATGAAACGTACTCCTTTCGGCTCACCGACCTTGTCCGACCAGGCACTGATGCCATTCCCTTCTCTGAAGATGGGACCGGGGAAAAGTGCCCGTTCACACACTGCCGATGAATTTATCTTTGTCAAGGAGATAGAGGAGGCGATAGGGATGTATCTGGAGCTGCTGGAAGGAGTAAAAATTTAAATTATCATTATCTGTTCAGCCACGGCTCCGGATTCAGTTTTTCCTTCTCTTTCCTCAATTGGAAGTGTAGCACCGTACGACCATTGTCGGCCCCATCCGAGAAGATTTGTCCGAGAGTCTGTTTGGTGGCAACATCATCGCCCTGCTTCACCGAGGCCGATGACAAGTTGCAATAGACTGATATATAATTCCCGTGACGGACAAGGATATTGAACAGTCCGTTCAGTTTAAAGACAGCCGCCACTTTACCATTGAAGATGGCACGGGCTTGGGCACCCGGTTTCCCTTGTATATCAATGCCCTTATTGTCCAGCTTGACATTGCGCAAACCTTCCACAGAATACTGGCCGTAATGGCTGGTAATGATATACGCTCCGGTGATGGGCATCGGCAACTTACCGCGATTATTAGCAAAGTTCCCTGATAATTCACGGTCTGCCTTACTCATGGAGTAAGTTTCCAAAGGCTGTGCCTTCGGCTTTGCGGGCGTAGAGGCAGTTGCCGTTTTTTCGGTTTTCTCACCAGCCTTTTTACGTGCGGCTGCCTCACGGCGCGCTTCTTCTGCCGCACGCTTACGCGCTTTCTCTATTTCTTCCGCTATCAGACGGTCAATGCGTGCATTGAGCTGATTGGCTTCACGGCGTTTCTTATTCAGTTCGTTCTGCAATCCCCGCTGTTTCTTTTTCAGATTGGCTACCAACAACTTTTGTTCCTTCTCCTGCGCTTCCAGCTTGACTTTCTCCTCTTCACGTTCTTTCAACAATCCTTCCTTGGCAACCTTCACTTGCTGAAGCTCAGTCTTCTTACGGTTCACCTGCTCCTGCTTTTTCAACACTTCCTCGCCTTGCAGGCGCTGATAAGTAGCATATTCACGTACATAGCGCATGCGTCGATAGGTCTGTGCCAGGCTCTTGGCAGAGAAAATGAACATCAGCTTCTCTTCAATGGAGCGGTTCTTATACAAATATTGAACGGACGATTCGTATTTCTTCTTCTTGTCCCTTAGGTCACGTTGCAGGCGGGTCAACTGACGTTCTAATGAAGACAACTCGCGCTCTATGGATTCCACATCATTATTGATAGTCAGAATATAGCGTTTGCGCTCTTCTATCTGTCCGGTCAGTGCAGCAAGACCGTTCAACTGGCTTCCCACATCCTTCTTGGTGGTTATCAACAGCGTTTCCGACTCTGCTATCTGTTTCTGCAAGGCACCACGCTTGCTTTCCAGTTCCTTAATCAGCTTGTTGGACTGGGCAAGGAGCGGAGAAACCGGCAAAAGGAGGAGAAAGAAGAGAAGGAGAAGCTTCATAAGTTATGAGTTATAAGTTATGAGGGATTATCTGACAATTATCAACTAATCAAAGGTCCATCAGCATTTCCAGCAGTTCTTCCAGCTCCACCTCTTTATATTTCTGTGAGAGCTGGGTAGGAGTCAGTGCAAAAGGCTTATCCGAGAAGTTGGAAAGTTCAATCTTTCCCTTTTCCAGAGAGGGTATCCCGAGTTCCTTGCCGGTAAGCACCTTCTTGCCATTGGGTTTGGAAGCAGCATAAAGCAGTTTCTCCAAATGGGCAAAATCCGCCTTCTTGGGCAGCACATCCTTCAGTTCCTTACGTGTTGCACGGACATAACGTTTTCCCATACGGTCTACCAACAGAATCTCATCCGGGGTGACTTCCATACGTGCCACCTCCGTACGAAGTATCGGCATCAGAAAGGAAATCTGCATGCATTCTTCCTTCTTCAACTTCATCGTACCGTTCACAGTAAGGGTGGCATCTTTATGGGGTACCGTCAGCTGCACTTTGGAGGAAAGGCAGGCAGATTCTCCGGACAGAGAACTTGAGTGACGCGAAGTCTTGCAACCGGCAAGCCCCACAGCCAGCAACAACAGCAAGGACAATAGGCGGCACGTCCTTGCCATATCATTCAGCAGGTTTAGTTTCATCTGATATATATTTCTTTTTTTGTATTTTCTGTTTCAACGTATCAGAGCGATTGCCCTTATCCCAGGCTTGTTTCCAGTATTTCAAGGCACCTTCCGCATCGCCAGTCATGTAATAGATATCTCCGCAATGTTCCAAGACCACGTCACTGCTATCTTTATCATTCTTTATCGCCTCATCTATGTAGAGACGCGCCTCGGCATAATTACCTTTAACAAACAATATCCATGCATATGTATCGAGATAGGTGGAATTGTTCGGCTCGGCTTTCACTGTCTTGTAGCTCATCTCTTCCGCCTTGTCCAAGTCGCGGCGCTCCACGGAAAGATAATATGCGTAGTTATTCAAGGCACCGATGTTTGAAGGATTGTACACCAAAGCGGAATCATAAGCCGCATAAGCTTCCGCATGCAGATTCTTGGTGTGATAAGCATCACCGATAATGGCATAAAAATCTGATACGACCTCCTTCTTGCTGTCGTCCTTGACGTGCGACAAAGCCTTTTGACAGATGGCAAGGGCATCATCCGTCCGTTCCGCCTGGTTGTAGGCAATGGCCAGATAGAAATAGAACTCCAACATATCGGGATTGGACTCCACACCGGCTTCGCACAAATTCATTATTTCCTTGTAATCCTCCTGGCGCACAGCTTCCCCCAGCAATGTCATACGAGCCGCTGTGTTGGTAGGGTCTATCGCCAGAACCTGGCGCAGAACCGGTCCTGCCTCCTTGTTCATTCCTTTGGAAAGAAGATATTGGGCATACAGCAAAGGTAATTGCGCCTCATCGGGCTCCTGCTCCATGATACGGTTGAAGAGCGTAATGACACGTGTACTGTCCTTGCCTGCCTGCTCATTCTGCACGATGAACTGCCGCATCACATTCAGTTTGGTGTCCGAAGCCACTTTCTTGTTCAGCAACAGCGTGTCCAATTGCTGTTCATACAGCTCCTTCTGTCCGGTCTCTTCGTAGTAAGAAGCCAATGAGTACATGGCCATTGCATTGTCCGGCTCTTCGGCCAGCACCTTCTTGTAAATCTCATAAGCTTCCTGCTTTTTCCCGTTCTGCATATAGACATCCCCCAGCACAACCTGATAGCGCATATCGTTGGGATACTCTTCTACCAGACTTTCTATTTCATGAAAGGCGCTCTTGTCGTCCTTCTTTTGCAGATAGATGCGGAACTTCTCCATACTGAGCTGTTCATTCTTGCCCATCCGTTCCTCGAGCTTGTTCAGTATACCGATAACTTTGTCATACTCTTCCTGGCGGTTGTAAATCTCCAGCAAGTTGTATAGCGGGTCCAGCTTATCCGAGAAACGTACCGCCATATTTTCCAACAAGGCAGCGGCTTTCTCCGTTTCGTTTTGCTGCATATACAGATTGGCAAGTCCCTGGGCATACCAGTAATTATGGGGAGCATTCTCCACCGCCTTTTCCAAGGCGGCTTGTCCCAACTGCACCTGCTTGAGGTACATATAATACTGGGCCATCTCATACAAAGCCGATGATGCGTTCGGGTTTATCGTCAGGCAATGTTGCAGGACATCGAAAGCCGCATCATAGTCTTTCTGGACTTTCAGACGGGCGGCTTCAAGAAAGAAGTAGTCGTAACGGCGCTGCTGTTCGGGGGTAAGCTCCTTTACGGGCGAAACGTCGGCTTTCTTCGACTTCTTCCGTTTCTTCAATTCCTTCCGTGCCTTTTCAGACCGACCGTACCCGCTCATTTTCTCCTTAGAAGCTTGAACATTGGCAGCCTGCACTCCGTACGTAGTAAAGCAGAAGGTACCTATCAACAACGCAAGTATTATTTTTACTCTGATTCTCATCTATTTAATTATAAATTCTTAACCCGTAAAACGGAACAATATCCATTCATTTTTTACCCGTATGCCCGAAGCCACCGGCACCGCGCTCCGTCTCATCCAGCACTTCCACTTCCTGCCAAAGAGCTTGTTCGTGACGCGCTATCACCATTTGTGCAATCCTCTCCCCATCTTCGATGACGAAGGTTTCTGCAGAAAGGTTGACGAGAATGATACAAACTTCACCACGGTAATCGGCATCAATCGTTCCAGGGGAGTTCAGCACGGTAATCCCCTTCTTAATGGCCAATCCGCTACGCGGACGCACTTGCGCCTCAAATCCTTCCGGAAGAGCGATATAAAGGCCCGTAGGTACCAAACACCGCTGCATCGGAGCCAGCGAAATAGGTTCATTAAGGTTTGCACGGATATCCATTCCTGCAGACAGCTCAGTGGCATAAGCCGGAAGCGGATGCTTTGATTTATTGATGATTTGTACGTTCAACATGATGTTATTTACGATTTGACGATTTACTATTTACGATTGGGGCTACTTCTATTCTTACAATTCGAGTAATTCAAGTTTCGCAATTCATCTTCGTTTTACTATAAACTTGGGCGAAAATACGGCTTTTTATACAAAATAGTGATACATTTGCAGTTAAATAATAGTAACTTCAATCGTAAATAGTAAATCGTCAAATCGCAAATAACATCATGATGAATTGGAATACGCTCATATCTGCCAAACGTTTCGGACTGGAAGAGTTTCACCAGGAACGCCATGAAAACCGCTCGGAATTCCAACGTGACTATGACCGCCTTGTCTTCTCTGCCCCCTTCCGCCGTCTGCAGAACAAAACCCAGGTATTCCCTCTTCCCGGTAGTGTATTCGTCCACAACCGATTGACACACAGCTTGGAAGTATCATGCGTAGGCCGCTCATTAGGCAACGATGTATCGAAAGTTCTCATTGCCCGCCACCCGGAACTGCAAGGCAGCTACCTCACCGAAATAGGCTCCATAGTTTCGGCCGCCTGCCTGGCACACGACTTGGGAAATCCTCCTTTCGGACATTCGGGAGAACGAGCTATTTCCACCTTTTTTTCCGAGGGAAAAGGAATGTCCCTGAAGGGCCAACTGACACCTGCCCAATGGGAGGACCTTACTCACTTTGAAGGGAATGCAAATGCGTTCCGTCTGCTTACCCACCAGTTTGAGGGAAGGCGGCAGGGAGGATTTGTACTCACCTACTCCACCCTGGCAAGCATCGTGAAATATCCCTTTTCATCGAGTCTCGCAGGCAAGAAGTCAAAATTTGGTTTCTTCATTACAGAGGAAGAAAGTTTTCGCCGCATAGCAGAAGAACTGGGTATGGAGAAGCAGAACAATGCCCCGTTGAAATATGCCCGCCACCCGCTGGTCTACCTGGTGGAAGCCGCCGATGACATCTGCTACCAGATGATGGATATCGAGGATGCCCATAAACTGAAAATTCTGACTACACAAGAAACCAAAGAGCTACTTCTCTCTTATTTCTCGAAAGAGCGCCGAGCACACCGGCTCAAAACCATGGAGATAGTAAGCGACACCAACGAGCAAATAGCCTATCTGCGTTCCAGCGTTATCGGACTGCTTATCGGCGAGTGCGTGCAAGCCTTTGTAGACAATGAAGAAAAGATTCTGAAAGGAGAATTTGAAGGAAGCCTCATCAACCATATATCCGAAGTACCAGCCAATGCCTACAAGCACTGTGCAGACATCTCCCTGAAGAAGATTTACCGCTCACGCGACGTGCTGGACATTGAACTTGCCGGTTTCCGTATCATCAGTACCCTGCTCGAACTGATGATTGACGCCGTATGTTCTCCGGAAAAGGCATATTCGCAACTGCTCATCAATCGCGTATCGGGCCAGTACAACATAAAAGCGCCTGCACTCTATGAAAGAATACAGGCGGTATTGGATTACATCTCCGGAATGACGGATGTATTTGCACTTGATTTATACAGGAAAATAAACGGGAATAGCTTGCCAGCGGTATAACAGACGACAAGCATTCTTCCGGATAGTCCTATGACACAACCTTATTTGCTCCCGACGTAAGCTTGCACGACTCCGGTTCGCTCGCTATGAACGACTCGATGTGGCGGATGCGCTTTTCTGCCAGAATCTCGTCCACGGCAATCAGGATACCCGTTTCCTCCACATCTCCGAAACCGTAATTGATGGCTGTACCGAACATACGCATGGTAGGGCTAAGACTCATATAGGCATTCACCAACGGGGGAATATTGTACCCCGCCTTACGGATTTCACAATTCAAAATCTTATAGTCTTCCTTAAAAGAGTCTTTACAGAATAGAGCATCCAATTCATTCTCGTCCGACTCCAGAAGCAACGGTTTCATCGGAGTAATCAGGTTGTCCTTATCCGCAAAATGTTTCCGAAGGAAATAAAGAATCTTATCACGGCTCTGACGATGATAGCTGGGATACATAGTCACCTTTCCGAAGAAATACTTCACATTGGGCATGACTACGGTCAGTGCGCCCAAACCATCCCACAGATTATCCAACGCGAACAGCCCCTTGCTGTCAGCACGCGTAGACTGATACTCCAACGTAACGAACGAACGTCCCAATTCGATGGTCGTAGGAAGATAGTCCTTCAGAAACTTATCCGAAAAGTTGAACATGTGGGCAGTTGCCAGAATAGGGGCGCCATGTTCATCAAAACGCACATCCGTACCTAAGATATAACGGTATCCACCCAAAATTTCTTCTGCTTCCGGATTCCAGACAATCAACTGCTTGTACGGGTTGTCCATGATGTCATATTCATCAATATCCATAGACTTGCCCGTTCCTCCTCCCGCAGCACGGAATGCAATCTCGCGCAAACGGCCGATCTCCTTCATTGTATTCGGAGAGTCTTGGGCAGTAATGATATATATCTGATTATGACTTCTATTGGTCATGCGCAGACGCTTTTCCTCAGTCAACTCCGCTTTCAACAGCTCCTTGCTTATCGGTGCAATTACATCTTCCATATTTCTCTGTTAGTAGTTCTTCTTTTATATAAATACGGTCTCTCTACAATTTATATACAATATCCTTCACATATTGCGCCCATCCGGCCGGGCTTTTCGATTTGTCGAAAGTTTGCCAGGGGATAGGCTTCCCTATGGTGATGGTAAATGTTTTATGGCGATTCTTCAGCATTTCATCTGCCAGGTAAAGCATGGCGATATTGAACTTGATGCCCAACATCTTACAAAAATTGGCAAGATTATAAAAGAAGTTGGAGTTCCGCCCCTCGAAGTGGATGGGAACTACATCACGGTGGGCTTCGACACTCTTCACGATAAAGGTCTTTTTCCAATCCAAGTCACGGATGACCCCATTCTGCCTACGCGAACAAAGCCCTGCGGGAAACATGATGAGCTGATTGTCCGAAGCAAATCCCGCCTCCACCATTCTCGGGAAGTCTTTGGCCTGCTTTCCCGTCTTGTTGATGGGGATGCAAAGCGGCGCCAGTCCGTGCAGGTTCATCAGCAGGTCGTTGACCATATATTTCACCTTGCCACCATAAAAGGAGCCCAGGACATAACCCAACGCCACTCCATCCTGCCCACCCAGGGGATGGTTGGACACAAAAGTATAAAGCCCTTCTTTAGGCAGATTTTCCTCCCCCTTTACCACAATATTGGCATCAAGGAACTCCAGACAAGCTTTCAGGAAATCTACACCGACTTTATCTTTCGACTCCCGCAAAAAGACATTCAATTCCTCTTGATGAACGATATGCTTCAAATAAGAAACCACGAACTTGGGGATATACTTAGACTGCTTCGGAGCCTTTTCCCGAAGTATCTTGTCTATGTCAATCAAAAATAAAGAGTCGTCAGCCATTCTTCTTTTGATGAAATGAATGCGCAAAATTAACTCATCTTTTTAATTAATCGCAAAAAAATGACAGAAAACTGCACCCGAAATCTATCAAATAGCACCTAAAAACTGTCAATTGATAGTTTTTCCCCTAAAGTGTGTTTGAAATCCGTCTGCCTGAAAGAGAAAACTTCCGTAAACTTGCAATATCAAGATTAACGAAAAAAAACATAGCACATATGAACAATATAACATTTAAAAAAGACCTGCTCGGAGTTCAAGACGATTTATTGCGTTTTGCATACAAACTTACTTCCGACCGTGAAGAAGCCAACGACCTCTTGCAGGAAACATCCCTGAAAGCTCTGGATAACGAAGAGAAGTATACGCCCGATACTAATTTCAAAGGATGGATATACACCATCATGCGCAATATCTTCATCAACAATTACCGCAAAGTGGTGCGTGACCAGACTTTCGTGGATACCACGGACAATCTCTATCACCTGAATCTGCCGCGCGACGCCGCTTTTGAAAGCACAGAAAGCGCATATGACCTGAAAGAGATGCACCGCATTGTCAACGCCCTTCCACGGGAGTACAAGATTCCCTTCTCCATGCATGTCTCCGGCTTCAAATACCGCGAAATTGCAGAGAAGCTAGGGTTGCCCTTAGGCACGGTAAAGAGCCGCATTTACTTCACCCGCCAAAAACTACAACAAGACTTGAAGGATTTTGTTTAAGCACTCAGCATATAAAACCAGTGATTTCCATAAATTAAGAAGAGTACAGATTTTAGTTGTATCAAAAGAGAGAAAGGCAGGCCGGGACAATCCCGCGTCTGCCTTTCATGGTCTCGCCCCTTGTATTTCGTACACAAACTCATTCAAGCCGTTACGCTTTGCGACAATATTATTTACAAAAATCAGGATAGCAATCTCTGGCTACATCCCACTTTTCCACCTATCCGAGGCACTGAAAGCTAACCAAAGCCACCCGAAAACTGCCAATTGTTAGATTTTACCCCAAAGAGAGTTTGATTTCCGTCTATCAAAAAGAGAAATCATCCGTAGCTTTGCATCATCAATAAAACGAACAATAATTTAAAAAACATCCATTATGAATAATAGAACATTTACCCAAGACCTACTCGGAGTTCAAAACGACTTATTACGCTTTGCATATAAATTAACCTCCGACCGCGAAGAGGCCAACGACCTGCTTCAAGAGACATCCCTGAAAGCTCTGGACAATGAAGAGAAGTACACACCTGATACCAACTTTAAAGGATGGATATATACCATCATGCGTAATATTTTCATCAACAATTACCGTAAAGTGGTACGTGACCAGACATTTGTAGATACCACAGACAATCTCTATCATCTGAACACGCCGCACGACCTCACACTCGACAGCACAGAAGGCGCCTACGACCTGAAGGAAATGCACCGCATTGTCAATGCCTTGCCACGTGAGTACAAGATACCTTTCTCCATGCATGTCTCCGGTTTCAAGTACCGTGAAATCGCAGAAAAGCTGAACCTCCCACTTGGAACAGTAAAGAGCCGCATCTTCTTTACCCGCCAGAAACTGCAACAGGAACTGAAAGATTTCAGATAAGAGAATACGGCAACCTAAGAATTGTTTATTAATTGGCCGGATAAAAAAGTAAATATGCTTATCTTTGGGCAATCATGGGACACAAACCAAGATACCTAAAGAAAAACCGAGTAATTAATAAACAACATGAAGAAACAGACAATCATTACAGCCTGCACATTTGCAGCAATGACAATGGCTACTCCTGCCGTTTTTGCCGTACAGCCGGCCATGAGTAACCACGTATGCGCCTCCGACGCTATCAAGAAAGACAACCGACCGGTAGAATCAAAACGACTGTTCCGTTCCAAAGCCGTAGAAGAACAAATTCAACGGATACAGCAGCTGCTGAAAAATCAGAAGCTGTCATGGATGTTCACTAACTGCTTTCCCAACACGCTGGACACCACCGTCCATTTCCGCAAGGACAAGAAAGACGGGAAGCCCGACACATTTGTCTACACCGGAGATATCCATGCCATGTGGCTCCGCGACTCAGGTGCGCAGGTGTGGCCCTACGTACAGCTGGCCAATGAAGACAAGGAACTGAAGACGATGCTTGCAGGAGTCATCAACCGCCAATTCAAGCTGATTAATGTAGACCCGTTTGCCAACGCCTTCAACGACGGCCCCATCCCCGACGGACACTGGAAAACCGACCTTACCGACATGAACGACGAGGTGCACGAGCGTAAATGGGAAATCGATTCACTGTGTTATCCGCTACGCCTTGCCTACCATTACTGGAAAACGACCGGTGATACAAGCATCTTCGATGCCGAGTGGATAAAAGCAATCCAAAACATCCTGACCACCTTCCGCGACCAACAGCGCCGTGACGGACGCGGTTCCTACCATTTCCAGCGGGTAACTGAACGCGCACTGGACACGATGACCAACGACGGCTGGGGCAATCCGGTGAAACCGGTCGGACTGATTGCATCTTCTTTCCGCCCTTCCGATGACGCCACCACCTTCCAATTCCTGATACCCTCCAACTTCTTCGCCGTATCTTCGCTGCGTAAGGCAGCCGAGATTCTGACTGAAGTCAATAACCGCCCGGAGCTTGCAAAAGAATGTACCGACCTGGCCGGAGAAGTAGAAACCGCCCTACGAAAATACGCTACCTACAACCATCCCAAATACGGCACCATCTATGCCTTCGAGGTAGACGGTTTCGGCAACCACCTTCTGATGGACGACGCCAATGTACCGAGCCTTATCGCACTGCCCTATCTGGGCGATGTGGACATCAACGATCCTATTTACCAGAACACCCGTCGTTTCGTATGGAGCGAGGATAACCCATACTTCTTCAAAGGTACGGCAGGCGAAGGCATTGGAGGTCCGCACATCGGCTACGACATGATTTGGCCGATGAGCATCATGATGAAAGCCTTCACAAGCCAGAACGATGAAGAGATTAAAACTTGCGTGAAGATGTTGATGGATACAGAAGCCGGAACCGGCTTTATGCACGAGTCTTTCCACAAAGACAATCCCGCCAAGTTCACCCGCGCCTGGTTTGCATGGCAAAACACATTGTTTGGCGAACTCATTCTAAAACTGGTGAACGAGGGCAAGCTAGACTTGCTGAACAGCATACAGTAAAAAAACATTTATCCCCCCTGGATTCTGTGGATGAATGTAATAATCAACCACTCCAGGGGGAATATTATCACTCCTCCCTCCCATCATCTTCCGGTAAGTAGTAACGTTCACAAAATAGACGGGAAGTTAACAAAAAAAATTTCAGAAGTTAATACTAAAACAAGAAAGAGTTAAGAAAGAGCTTTATCCCAAACTTTGGTTTTTCCAAACCAAGCCTGGGGATAGAGAAACCAAGTCTTGGTTTAGATATCCGCAAAGCTGGGAAAGAAGTTTCCCACCCAAGACACCATTCCACCAACAAGCGACTTTCAAACCAAAGACCGTCATCCTCAACCGAATCTTTTCAAAAGAGACTACACGAATCCCCCACCAGCAAAGCGTTTCAAAAGCAGCTTCATTATCAAATGAATAAGCTATCAACAAGGTGTTGAAAACTTCTTCCTAAGATTTTAGTTAAAAGATTGTGGGGAATTGTGGGGAAATGTGTATTTTTACCGTCGCTTATTATAATAAGGTGAGAAATGATACAATTTTTAGGTAATATCGAGGCTAAGGCGGATGCAAAAGGAAGAGTTTTCATCCCGGCCACCTTCCGGAAACAGCTGCAAGCCGCTTCTGAAGAAAGACTCGTGTTGCGTAAGGACGTGTATCAGGATTGCCTGGTGCTCTACCCGGAAAGTGTATGGTTTGCCACTCAAAACCAACTTCGCTGCCGGCTGAATAAATGGAACGCCAAACAACAAATGATTTTCCGCCAGTTCGTAAGTGACGCGGAAGTCATGACCCCTGACGGGAACGGACGCATCCTGCTCCCAAAACGTTACCTGCAAATGGCGGGTATACAAAGTGATGTCCGCTTCATTGGTGTGGACAACACAATAGAAATCTGGGCTAAGGAACGTGCCGACCAACCATTCATGAACCCCGACGAGTTCAGCGAGGCTCTTGAAGAACTGCTGGGAGACGAAAATATTTGTTGTGACGAAAATAAGCTATAAACAACAGATGATGAAAGAAGAAACAACATATCACATCCCCGTATTGCTGATGCCGAGCGTAGATGCAATGAACATCCGTCCGGACGGCACGTATGTAGACGTAACGTTTGGTGGAGGAGGACATTCGCGCGAGATACTGTCCCGCCTGGAAGACGGCGGCCGGCTGCTGAGCTTCGACCAGGACGAGGATGCGGAACGTAACATTGTGAACAACCCGCATTTTACATTCGTACGCAGCAACTTCCGCTACCTGCACAACTTCCTACGCTATCACGGCATCGAAAAAGTGGATGCCATACTTGCCGACCTCGGCGTATCTTCCCATCACTTTGATGACAGCGAACGGGGATTCTCCTTCCGCTTCGACGGGGCACTGGATATGCGTATGAACAAGCGTGCCGGCCTGACCGCTGCCGACATCGTGAATACCTACGAAGAAGAAAAGCTGGCCGATATTTTTTATCTGTACGGCGAGCTGAAGAACAGCCGGAAACTGGCATCTGTCATCGTTAAGGCACGGGCTACGCAGAGAATTGCCACCATCGGCGAATTTCTGGAAATCGTCAAGCCACTCTTCGGCCGCGAACGCGAGAAGAAAGAACTGGCAAAAGTATTCCAAGCATTGCGCATTGAGGTAAACCAGGAAATGGAAGCACTGAAAGAAATGCTGTATGCGGCAACAGAAGCGCTAAAGCCGGGAGGCCGCCTGGTGGTGATAACCTATCACTCCCTGGAAGACCGTATGGTGAAGAATATCATGAAAACCGGCAACGTGGAAGGCAAGGCCGAAAAAGATTTTTTCGGGAACGTATTGACCCCGTTCCGGCTAGTCAACAACAAAGTGATTGTACCGGACGAGGAAGAGATAGAGCGCAATCCGCGTTCGCGCAGCGCCAAGCTGAGAATTGCAGAAAGAGTAATGAATGATTAGTGACTAGCAATGGAAAAGAAGCAAGAAGAAAAGAATACGGAAAAGGTGAAAAAACGCACCTCACTGAAGAACATCATCGGAGGCGACATTCTGGCCACAGACTTCTTCCGCCGCCAAGCCGGATTGTTGTTCCTTATCATGGTGCTTATCATTATTTACATCAACAACCGTTACGAATGCCAACTGCAACTGATAGAGATAGACAATCTTAAAAAAGAGCTGATAGACATCAAGTACGATGCCCTGACACGCAGTTCGGAATTGATGGAGCGGAGCCGCCAATCACGCATCGAGGAATACATCGCCACCAAAGAAAGCGATTTGCAGACTTCCACTAATCCACCGTACTTACTAAAATAATGGAGAATTGAGGATTAAAGTAATTTCAATAGTACATCGTAAATCGTTAAATCGTAAATAACATTGGCTGTAAATAAAAAAAACATAATGACCCGTTACTTCTTCGTCGTCCTACTCATGGGGCTGGTGGGGATAGCTATTGTTGTGAAAGGCGCCATGATTATGTTTGCCGAGCGACAGTACTGGCACGATGTAGCCGACCGCTTCGTAAAAGAGAATGTAACGGTGAAGCCCAACCGGGGAAATATCCTGTCCTCGGATGGCAAACTGATGGCAAGTTCGCTGCCGGAATATAAAATATATATGGACTTCATGTCCGGCGAAAGGGACGAGAAGCGCCGCAAAAAGGACCAGCAGCGCAAGGATTCTATCTGGAAAGCCAATTTCGATTCCATCTGTATCGGGCTTCATCAGATTTTTCCGGACATCAGTGCCGCCACCTTCAAAAGCCATCTGCGCAAGGGGCGGGAGATGAAGAGCCGGAACTACAACATTCTTCCCAACCGCAACCGGCGCATCTCTTACATTCAGTATAAGGAAGCCAAGCGGTTACCCGTATTCAAGATGAACAAGTACAGAGGCGGGTTCCACGAACAGATATACAACCAGCGTAAAAAGCCGTTCGGTTCTTTGGCAGCCCAAACCCTGGGCCGTCTCTATGCCGATACAGCCATGGGAGCCCGTAACGGCATTGAACTGGCCTTCGACACCCTGCTGAAAGGACGGAACGGTATTACCCACCGTCAGAAGGTGATGAATAAATACCTGAATATCGTAGACCTTCCCCCGGTAGACGGTTGTGACATCATATCCACCCTCGACGTAGGCATGCAGGACATCTGCGAAAAAGCCCTGGTAGACAAGTTGAAGGAAATCAATGCCAATGTCGGGGTAGCCGTACTGATGGAAGTGGCTACCGGAGAAGTAAAGGCCATTGTCAACATGATGAAAGCCGGAGACGGCAATTACTACGAAATGAACAGTAATGCCATCAGCGATATGTTGGAACCGGGCTCCACCTTCAAGACAGCCTCCATTATGGTGGCACTGGAAGATGGCAAGATAACCCCGGATACCGAGGTAGACACGGGCAACGGTATTATGAATATGTACGGCAGCAAGATGAGAGACCACAACTGGCACCGGGGAGGTTATGGAAAGATAGATGTGACACGTATTCTGGAAGTTTCTTCCAATGTGGGCGTCTCCTACCTCATCGACAAGCACTACAAGGATAATCCGCAGAAGTTCGTGGACGGTTTGAAGCGCATGAGCATCGACCAGCCGCTTCATCTGCAAATACCCGGTGAAGGGAAGCCCAACATCAAAGGACCCAAAGAGCGTTATTTTGCCAAAACGACTTTGCCGTGGATGAGTATCGGCTACGAGACTCAGGTACCTCCTATGAACATACTGACCTTCTACAATGCCATAGCCAACAACGGGGTCATGGTACGCCCCAAGTTTGTGAAAGCAGCGGTAAAGGACGGTGAGGTAGTGAAAGAATATCCTACGGAAGTAATCAATCCCAAGATATGTTCCGACCATACCCTGACACAGATCCGCGAAATCCTTCGGAAAGTGGTATCGCAAGGTCTGGCAAAACCCGCCGGCAGCAAGCAATTCTCCGTATCGGGCAAGACGGGTACGGCACAGATTTCTCAAGGAGCCGCCGGATATAAGTCGGGACGGGTGAACTACCTTGTAAGTTTCTGCGGATATTTCCCCTCGGAAGCACCCAAATACAGTTGCATCGTTTCCATCCAGAAGCCTGGGTTACCAGCTTCAGGCGGTCTGATGGCAGGTAGTGTCTTCGGGAAAATAGCAGAAAGAGTTTATGCCAAAGACCTGCGTTTTGACATACGCAGTGCCATAGACAGTACCACCAATGTGATTCCTCCCGTGAAAGCCGGAGAGATGAACGAAGCACTCCTTGTACTGAATGATTTGAAAGTGCCCGTTCAGAAACAGTTCACCGGACAAAAGAAAAAGGAACAGTGGGGGCATACACAAGCAGCTCCGTCGGCAGTCATCCTGCAAGACCAGGAACCGGCCTCGGGCACCGTGCCCAGCGTGGTAGGTATGGGAGCGAAAGATGCTGTCTACCTTTTAGAGAGTAAAGGACTGAAAGTAAGGCTAAACGGCGTAGGACGGGTGAGGAACCAGTCCATAGCAAGCGGTAGCCGGATAGTGAAAGGACAAACCATAGCCCTGACACTACGTTAACATGAGAATAAACAAGATTTGGATATACACTATATATAATAAGGTATGAGATTAAGTGATTTGTTGCAAACAATACAGCCGGTCCGGATTACCGGAAGTACAAGCATGGAGATAACGGGGGTGAATATAGATTCCCGCCTGATAGGAACCGGACATCTGTTCATGGCCATGCGTGGTACGCAGACCGACGGGCATGCCTATATTCCGGCTGCCATCGATAAAGGGGCTGTTGCAGTATTGTGTGAAGAATTGCCGGAAGAGCTTAAGGCCGGCATCACCTACATTCAGGTGAAAGACAGTGAAGATGCCGTAGGGAAAGTGGCTACCACTTTCTATGGCGACCCTACATCCAAGATGGAACTCATCGGCGTGACCGGAACCAACGGAAAAACAACCGTTGCCACCTTATTATATAATACTTTCCGCTATTTCGGCTACAAGGTCGGACTGGTTTCCACTGTATGCAATTACATCGACGACCAGCCCGTACCGACCGAACACACCACCCCGGACCCGATAACCCTGAACCGCCTGCTCGGAGAAATGGCAGATTCCGGCTGCAAGTATGCCTTCATGGAAGTCAGTTCCCATTCCATTGCCCAAAAGCGCATCAGCGGTCTGAAGTTTGCCGGCGGTATTTTCACTAATCTGACCCGCGACCATCTGGATTATCATAAAACGGTGGAGAACTACCTCAAAGCCAAGAAAAAGTTCTTCGACGAACTGCCAAAAGGAGCTTTCAGCCTGACCAACCTGGATGACAAGAACGGACTTGTGATGACGCAGAATACCCGTTCGAAGGTATACACCTACTCTTTGCGTAGTCTTAGCGACTTCAAAGGCAAAGTCTTGGAGTCTCATTTCGAGGGAATGTTGCTCGACTTCAACAATCACGAACTGGCAGTACGTTTCATCGGAAAGTTCAATGCCTACAACCTGCTGGCAGTATTCGGTACTGCCGTATTGCTTGGCAAGAAAGAAGAGGATGTACTGGTTGCCCTCAGCACGCTGCATCCGGTAACCGGCCGCTTCGATGCCATCCGTTCACCGAAAGGCTACACCGCCATTGTGGACTATGCGCATACTCCAGACGCCCTGGTCAATGTATTGAACGCCATTCACGGAGTGCTGGAAGGAAAAGGGAAAGTGATTACCGTTGTGGGCGCCGGCGGCAACCGCGACAAAGGCAAGCGTCCCATCATGGCCAAAGAATCCGCCCGCTTGAGCGACCGGGTCATCATCACCTCCGATAACCCGCGCTTTGAAGAGCCGCAGGACATCATCAACGACATGCTGGCGGGACTGGATAAAGACGACATGCAGAAAACCATCAGCATCACCGACCGCCGCGAAGCCATCAAGACAGCCTGCATGCTGGCACAGCCGGGAGACGTGATTCTCGTTGCAGGCAAGGGGCATGAGAATTATCAGGAGATTAAAGGCGTGAAACACCATTTTGACGACAAAGAGATATTAAATGAGATAATGTGCTGATATGCCAATGTGCTAATTGCCATGCGGCATGTAGGATATTCATTCCTTTACCAGCAGATATACCAGACTATCAATTAGCATATTGGCACATTAGCACATTAAACAATTAAATAATTAACATCATGTTATACTATTTATTTCAATGGTTAGACAAATATGACTTCCCCGGTGCGGGCATGTTTGGCTATACATCCTTCCGTTCGTTGATGGCAATCATTCTGGCATTGCTCATTTCGAGTATCTGGGGAGATAAGTTCATCAATCTACTGAAACGCAAGCAGATTACTGAAACGCAACGTGATGCCAGCATCGACCCGTTCGGCGTAAACAAGGTGGGAGTACCCAGCATGGGCGGTGTCATCATTATTTTTGCCATACTCATTCCTTGCCTACTACTGGGCAAATTGAGCAATATTTATATGATATTGATGCTGATTACCACAATCTGGCTGGGGTCGCTGGGCTTTGCCGACGACTACATCAAGATATTCAAGAAGGACAAGGAAGGCCTGCACGGTAAGTTCAAAATCATCGGTCAGGTAGGCTTGGGACTTATCGTCGGACTGACTCTCTACCTCAGTCCGCAGGTGGTTATCCGCGAGAACATAGAAATAGAGAAACCGGACGGACAGATAGAAGTGGTGCATGCCGCCAAGGAAATCAAGGCAACACAGACCACCATCCCATTCTTCAAGAGCAACAACTTCGACTATGCCGACCTAGTGGGCTTCATGGGTGAACATGCCCAGACAGCAGGTTGGATACTGTTTGTGATTATCACGATTTTCGTAGTTACCGCCGTCAGCAACGGAGCCAACCTGAATGACGGAATGGACGGAATGGCGGCAGGGAACTCTGCCATTATCGGACTGACCTTGGGAATACTCGCCTACGTATCGAGCCACATCGAATATGCCGGCTACCTGAATATCATGTACATTCCCGGCTCGGAAGAACTGGTAATCTTTATCTGTGCCTTTATCGGTGCACTTATCGGCTTCTTGTGGTACAATGCCTATCCGGCCCAAGTATTCATGGGCGATACGGGCAGTCTGACCATTGGAGGAATCATCGCAGTATACGCCATCATTATTCACAAGGAACTGCTGATACCCATCCTTTGCGGTATCTTCCTGGTGGAGAACCTTTCGGTCATCCTGCAACGCCTCTATTACAAGGCAGGCAAGCGGAAAGGCGTGAAACAACGTCTCTTCAAAAGAACACCGATACACGACCACTTCCGCACTTCCATGAGCCTGATAGAGCCGGGATGCAGCGTAGTATTCACCAAACCGGACAAGCTGTTCCACGAATCCAAAATCACCATCCGCTTCTGGATTGTGACGATTGTATTGGCAGCGATAACGATTATAACATTAAAGATTAGATAATAATTATTCAATATGCTAATGTGCCAATGTGCTAATTGCCATGCGGCACGACAGCGCAGCTCATTAGCACATTGGCACATTAATCATATTAGTACATTATGAGAATTGTAGTATTAGGAGCTGGCGAAAGCGGCGCAGGCGCTGCCGTACTGGCCAAAGTGAAAGGATTCGAC
This sequence comes from Bacteroides sp. AF34-31BH, assembly GCF_003602795.1. Taxonomy (NCBI): domain Bacteria; kingdom Pseudomonadati; phylum Bacteroidota; class Bacteroidia; order Bacteroidales; family Bacteroidaceae; genus Bacteroides; species Bacteroides sp. AF34-31BH. Next base: position 213,706 of record NZ_QTLV01000003.1, on the reverse strand, counting down.
ACGTTCGTCTCCGACATGTCCGCCATCAAAGACAAATACAAGGAACTGCTGGATAAATACGGCATTGCCTGGGAAGAGGGACACCACACAGAAGAGCTGATTCTGAATGCTGACGAAGTAGTGAAAAGCCCCGGTATTCCCAACGACGCTCCGCTCATTATGAAATTAAAGGAAAAAGGTACGCCCATCATCTCTGAGATAGAGTTTGCGGGACGGTACACTGACGCAAAGATGGTCTGTATCACCGGCTCGAACGGAAAGACTACAACCACCTCGCTCATTTATCACATCTTCAAGAGTGCAGGCCTGAACGTCGGCCTCGCCGGCAACATCGGCAACAGCCTGGCCTTGCAGGTAGCCACGGAGCAGCATGATTACTACGTCATTGAGCTGAGTTCCTTCCAGCTGGACAATATGTATAACTTCCGTGCCAACATTGCCGTACTGATGAACATCACACCAGACCACTTGGACCGTTACGACCACTGTATGCAGAAATATGTGGACGCCAAATTCCGCATCACCCAAAACCAGACACCGGAAGACGCTTTTATCTTCTGGAACGACGACCCCATCATCAAGCGCGAGCTGGACAAGCATGGCCTGCGCGCCCATCTCTACCCGTTCGCTGCCGTGAAGGAAGACGGGGCCATCGCATACGTGGAAGACGGTGAAGTGGAAATCAACGAACCGATAGCCTTCAATATGGAGCAAGAGGAGCTGGCGCTGCACGGCACACACAACCTATACAATTCGTTAGCCGCCGGCATCTCGGCCAATTTGGCCGGCATCCGGAAAGAATATATCCGCAAAGCCTTGTCCGACTTCAAGGGAGTGGAACACCGGTTGGAGAAAGTAGCCACCGTACGCGGCGTGAGCTTCATCAACGATTCCAAGGCTACGAACGTAAATTCCTGCTGGTATGCCCTACAAAGCATGACCGGCAAAACCGTACTTATCCTCGGCGGTAAAGACAAAGGAAACGATTACACGGAAATCGAAGACCTCGTACGCGAAAAGTGCTCTGCCCTGGTCTATTTGGGATTGCACAACGAAAAGCTGCACGCCTTCTTCGACCGTCTGGGACTGCCCGTAGCCGACGTGCAGACCGGCATGCAGGATGCCGTAGAAGCAGCCTTCAAGCTGGCAAAGAAAGGTGAAACCGTGTTGCTCAGTCCTTGCTGTGCCTCCTTCGACCTCTTCAAGAGCTATGAGGACCGCGGCGATCAGTTCAAAGCATGTGTCAGAGCACTATAAGATACAGATGCCGTAACAGTCCTATTACGAATTCCGTAACAAGAACGGCAACTTTTAATTCTTTAATTATTAATTTTTAATTTGCGAAGCATTGGATTTATTAAAGAGCATATTCAAAGGCGATAAAGTGATTTGGATTATTTTCCTTTTCCTTTGCCTCATCTCCATCACAGAGGTATTCAGTGCTGCCAGTACGCTGACCTACAAGAGTGGCGACCACTGGGGACCGATTACGCAGCACAGCATCCTCCTGATGGTAGGCGCCGTCATTGTAGTACTGGTACACAACATCCCCTATAAATGGTTTCAGGTGTTCCCGGTATTCCTGCTTCCGATATCCATCGGACTGCTGGCTTTTGTGATGCTGATGGGATTCATTACCGGCGACCGCGTAAACGGCGCAGCCCGCTGGATGACCTTCATGGGCATTCAGTTCCAGCCGTCGGAAATAGCGAAGATGGCCGTTGTCATCGTTACCGCCTTTATCCTCTCGAAAGGGCAGGATGAAGACGGTGCAAGTCCGAAAGCCTTTAAGCGCATCATGATTATTACCTGCATTGTCTGTGGCCTTATCCTGCCGGAAAACTACTCGACGGGAATGCTGCTCTTCGGAACGGTCTACCTGATGATGTTCATCGGGCGGGTATCTGCCAGGAAACTGCTGATACTGGGAGGAGGGATTGTGGCATTCGTAACAGTCTTTGTCGCCTTCCTGCTGGCCACGCCAGACAAGACATTGGAAAATATACCGATGGGGCACCGCTTCACCACTGTAAAATCCCGTATTGCAGACTTTACCAACAAGGAGGAAGTTCCTGCCGCCAAATTCGACATCGACGGCGACGGGCAAGTGGCACATGCCCGTATTGCCGTAGCTACGAGCAACGTTGTAGGCAAGGGTCCGGGAAACTCCGTACAGCGTGACTTTCTGAGCCAGGCATTCTCCGATTTCATCTATGCCATCATCATCGAGGAACTGGGACTGGTAGGCGGAATAGTCGTTGTGTTCCTTTATGTCTGCCTATTGGTGCGAGTGGGCCGTATCGCCAAAAAATGCGACCGCACTTTCCCCGCTTTCCTCATTACCGGAATAGCCTTGCTGCTCGTCACGCAGGCGCTGTTCAACATGATGGTTGCCGTAGGTCTGGCACCCGTCACGGGACAACCGCTTCCACTCATCAGCAAGGGTGGTACATCCACTTTCATCAACTGTGCCTACATCGGCATGATACTGAGTGTCAGCCGCTATACAGCCAAGCTGGAGGAACAGCGGATGCATGATGCGCAAGTGCCGATGCTGATAGATGCCGGAAATGCCGAGCACCCGGAACAACCTGCCGACAGCGAAGCACAGACAGCCGCTGAGCCGACAGCAAAGGTACTGAACAGTGATGCGGAGTTTGAATAACAGCCTCTCCCCAACCCCTCCCCCGTAGGGAGGGGAGAAAAGAATGATTGAGCAATGGAAAGGATGCCAATAATACAAAAATAAAAAAGAACAAGAATATGAGTAAAGATATGAACAACTATACAACCAAAAGTAACTCTACCCCCCTCCCTACGGGGGAGGGGTCGGGGGTGAGGCTTATCATCAGCGGCGGCGGCACCGGAGGACATATCTTTCCGGCCATCTCCATCGCCAACGCCATAAAAGAGTTGTGTCCCGACGCAGAGATTCTCTTCGTAGGTGCCGAAGGAAGAATGGAAATGCAGCGTGTTCCCGATGCCGGTTACCGGATTATAGGCTTACCCGTTGCCGGATTCGACCGCAAACATCTGTGGAAGAACTTCTCCGTACTGCTGAAACTGATACGGAGTCAGTGGAAAGCACGGAACATCATCAAGGAGTTCCGCCCACAAGTGGCCGTCGGTGTAGGTGGCTATGCCAGTGGTCCTACGCTGAAAATGGCGGGCATGATGGGTATTCCCACGCTGATACAAGAACAGAATTCCTACGCCGGTGTCACCAACAAGCTGCTGGCACAGAAGGCATGCAAGATTTGCGTGGCCTACGAAGGTATGGAAAAATTCTTCCCGGCAGAAAAGATAATCATGACAGGTAATCCGGTGCGCCAGAACCTGCTCGGACATTCCATCCTGCACGCAGACGCCGTAAAGTACTTCGGATTGAACCCGGAAAAGAAGACTATCCTCATTCTGGGCGGCAGTCTTGGAGCGCGTACCATCAACCAGACATTGACTGCCGGACTGGATGTCATTCGTACCCACCCCGACGTACAGTTTATCTGGCAGACTGGCAAGATATACATTGACCAAGTCAGAGAAGCCATTACAGCCACTACGGGAGAAGCCGTACGTAACCCGCATATCAGTGCCATTCCGAATCTGTATGTGACGGACTTCATTAAGGATATGGCAAACGCCTATGCCGCTGCCGATCTGGTGATTTCACGTGCCGGAGCCGGTTCCATCTCCGAGTTCTGCCTGCTGCACAAGCCGGTCATCCTGGTTCCCTCACCCAATGTGGCAGAGGACCACCAGACCAAGAATGCGCTGGCGCTGGTGGATAAGGGTGCAGCTATCTATGTGAAGGATGTGGAAGCGAAAGAGAAGCTGCTGCCGGTGGCGTTGGAGACAATCGCTAACCCCGAGAAGTTGCAAGACTTAAGCAAGAATATCGCCAAGCTGGCGTTGCCTGACTCGGCGACAATTATTGCGAAGGAGGTATTGAAGTTAATTAAGAAATAAATTAGGAGAGTATCTTAATGAAAGATATGAATATAGAAACAATCAAATCCGTTTACTTCATCGGCGCCGGCGGCATCGGCATGAGTGCGCTGATACGTTATTTCCTCTCTAAAGGAAAGACAGTAGCGGGCTACGACCGTACGTCGAGCGAACTGACAGAACGTCTGATTACGGAAGGAGCACAGATACACTACGAAGAGGATATCGACCTTATTCCGGAGGAGTGCAAAGACAAGGCAAGCACGCTCGTGGTCTATACCCCCGCCGTGCCGCAAGGGCATGCAGAACTGACCTATTTCCGTGAAAACGGCTTCAACATACATAAGCGCTCCCAAGTATTGGGCATCATCACCCGCAGCAGTAAAGGCCTGTGCGTGGCAGGTACGCATGGCAAGACTACCACCAGCACCATGGCTGCCCACCTGCTGCACCAGTCACACGTGGGCTGCACCGCCTTCCTCGGAGGCATTTCGAAGAACTACGGTACGAATCTGCTGCTTTCCGCCACCAGCCCTTATACCGTTATCGAAGCGGATGAGTTCGACCGCTCCTTCCACTGGCTATCGCCCTGGATGAGTGTCATTACTGCCACCGACCCCGACCACCTGGATATATACGGCACCAAAGAAGCCTATCTCGAAAGCTTCCGCCACTACACCACGCTTATCCAGCCGGGCGGCGCCCTGATTCTGCACAAAGGACTGGAAATGCAAGCCGACGTACAACCGGGCGTCACCACCTATACCTACTCGCGCAACGAAGGCGACTTCCATGCCGAGAATATCCGCATCGGAAACGGTGAAATCTTCATCGACTTCGTGGCGCCTGACACCCGCATCAACGATATTCAGTTGGGGGTTCCCGTCAGTATCAACATCGAGAATGGTGTTGCCGCCATGGCACTCGCCCATCTCAGCGGTGCCACCGACGAAGAAATCAAGCAAGGCATGGCAAGCTTCCGCGGAGTGGACCGCCGTTTCGACTTCAAGCTGAAGAATGACCGGATTGTATTTCTCAGCGACTATGCCCACCACCCGGCGGAAATAGCCCAAAGCGTGAAGTCCGTCCGCGAGCTGTACCAAGACAAGAAGATAACCGTCATCTTCCAGCCTCACTTGTACACCCGCACCCGCGACTTCTACCGTGACTTTGCAGACAGCCTTTCCCTATCCGACGAGGTGATTCTGACAGAGATATACCCTGCCCGCGAGCAACCGATTCCCGGCGTGACGAGTCAGCTGATTTATGACAACCTCCGCCCCGGCATCGAGAAATGCATCTGTAGGAAAGAAGACGTCCTCAGCCTCCTCGCCCAAAAGCACACCGAAGTATTGGTAGTGCTGGGAGCCGGAGACCTGGACAACTATGCGCCCCAAATCACCCAACTATTATCAGAAAAATATCATGGTTAAAAGGATTCTACTTTCTATCGTTCTGTTGCTTGTCATTGCTTACCTGGTAGTGGCTGTCACAGCTTTCAACCGCAAGCCCACCTCGCAGGTGTGCCAAGACGTGGAACTGGTGATAAAAGACACGGTATATGCCGGCTTCATCACGAAGAAGGAAGTAGCTACCCTGCTGGAAAAGAAAGGCATCAGCCCCATTGGGAAAGACCTGGAACGCGTGCGTACCAAGACCTTGGAGCGCGAACTTGCCAAGCATCCCCTCATCGACCAGGTGGAGTGCTACAAAACCCCGAGCGGCAAGCTCTGCATCGAAGTGACCCAGCGCACCCCCATCCTGCGCGTGATGAGCGCCAACGGCGAAAACTACTATCTGGACAACAAAGGTACCGTGATGCCCCCCGATGCAAAGTGCGTTGCACACCTCGCCGTTGTAACCGGAAATGTAGAAAAGTCGTTTGCCATGAGGGATTTATATAAGTTTGGTGTATTTTTGCAAAAGAATTCTTTTTGGAATGCACAGATAGAGCAAATTCACGTATTGCCCGGCAAGAACATCGAGTTAGTGCCCCGTGTCGGCGACCATCTTATCTATTTAGGCAAGATTGCCGGATTCGAGAAGAAGCTGAAACGTGTAAAGGCATTCTACGAAAGAGGATTGAACCAGGTGGGTTGGAACAAATACTCCCGTATCAGCGTTGAATTTGATAATCAAATCATCTGCACAAAGAGAGAGTAGAGAAAGGGATTTACTAATAGTCCTTCTTTATCAAAGCGCAGCAAATAGTAAATTGTAAATAGTAAAATAGTAAATAAATAGATATGGCAACAACAGATTTCATCGCCGCTATCGAGTTGAGTTCTTCCAAGATTTCCGGTATCGCAGGAAAGAAGAGCAGTGACGGAAGTATCCAGGTGTTGGCTTATGCACGCGAAGATGCATCCCCGTTTATACACAAAGGGGCCATCTACAACATTGACAAGGCCGCACAAGCGCTGACTTCCATCATCAACAAGCTGGAAGGCCAGTTGAACAACTCCATCGCCAAAGTATATGTAGGCATCGGCGGACAATCATTGCGCACGGTGAGGAATGCGGTAAGCCGTACGCTGGAGGAAGAGAGCATCATTTCGCAAGAACTGGTAGACGAGATTTGCGACGAGAACCGTGATGTACCCTTGGTAGACATGAGTGTGCTGGATGTAGCCCCGCAAGAATACAAGATAGACAACACGCTGCATGTGGAGCCCGTAGGAGTTGCCGGAAGATACATCACCGGGCAGTTCCTCAACATCGTGGCGCGTGCCTCGCTGAAGAAGAACCTCGAACACAGTTTCGAGCAAGCCAAAGTGGAAATTGCCGACGACCTGCTCGTGGCTCCCACTGCGTTGGCCAAAGCCGTGCTGACCGAAAACGAGATGCGTTCGGGCTGTGCACTGGTGGACTTCGGTGCCGACACCACCACCGTGCTGGTCTATAAGAACAATATCCTGCGCTACCTCAGCGTACTGCCGCTGGGTGGAAACAACATTACCCACGACATCACTTCCCTGCAAATGGAAGAGGAAGATGCCGAGAAGCTGAAACTGCAATACGGTGATGCCCTCTACGAGGAGGAAGAAGACGCCGAGACCCCTGCCGTATGCACGTCGGAAGACGGCCGTACCTTTGAACTGGCCCTGCTGAACAATATTATCGGAGCACGTGCAGAAGAAATTCTTGCCAACGTATGGAACCAGTTGCAACTTTCCGGCTACGAGGACAAACTTTTCTCCGGTGTTGTATTCACCGGTGGAGGAGCCAATCTGAAGAATCTTGAGAAAGCCTTCCATAGAGTGAGCAAGATTGAAAAGGTAAAGACCGCCAAGTTCGTACAGACCACCGTCCACACACGCAGCGACGAGCCCAAGAAGGACGGCATGCACAACACACTGCTGGGCCTGCTGGCTGCCGGCAACGAGAATTGCTGCCTGCAAGAGGTGAAGCCGGTGCAGCAGCCTGCCTCCCATGTTCCTCCCAAACCGGTCGACATATTCGTTGACGACGAAGCGCTGAAAGAGCAGGAAGCCGCCGCACGCGCCGCCAAGGCACAGCGCGAGAAGGAAGAGAAAGAACGCAAGGAGCGTGAGCGCAAAGAAAGGGAGCTGCGCGAAAAGGAAGAAAAGAAGAAGAAAAAGAAAGAAGGCCCCAGCTGGTTCGAAAAGACTTTCAACAAGCTTTCCAACGAAATCTTCTCGGACGACGATATGAAGTAATAATGTGATAATGTGCCAGAAAATTAAGTTATTATGGAAGATATAGTACAATTCGATTTCCCGACCGATTCACCGAAAATCATTAAAGTAATCGGTGTAGGCGGAGGTGGCGGCAATGCCGTGAACCATATGTACCGGGAAGGTATACACGACGTGACGTTCGTACTGTGCAACACAGACAACCAAGCGTTGAAGGACTCTCCCGTGCCCGTGAAGTTACAGCTTGGAAAAGAAGGCCTGGGAGCCGGAAACCGCCCTGCCCGTGCCCGCAAGGCAGCAGAAGAGAGCATCGAAGACATCAAGAATATGCTGAACGACGGCACCAAGATGGTATTCATCACTGCCGGAATGGGCGGTGGTACCGGTACGGGTGCCGCACCCATCATTGCACAAACCGCCAAGGAAATGGACATCCTGACCATCGGCATCGTCACCATCCCTTTCCGCTGGGAGGGCGACAAGAAGATAGACCAGGCACTGGATGGCGTAGAGGAAATCAGCAAGCACGTAGATGCCCTGCTGGTCATCAACAATGAAAAGCTGAGCGAGATATACAGCGAGCTATCCGTGGACGACGCGTTTGACAAGGCCGACGACACCCTTTCGGTAGCCGCCAAGAGTATTGCCGAAATCATCACCCTGCATGGAAAGGTGAACCTCGACTTCAACGACGTGAAAACAGTGCTGAAGGACGGCGGCGTAGCCATCATGAGTACCGGCTACGGCGAAGGTGACAACCGTGTCAGCGAAGCCATCAAGAACGCGCAGCACTCGCCGTTGCTGAACAACAACGACATCTTCAACTCCAAGAAAGTACTCCTCAACATCTCTTATAGTGCACAATACAAGCTGATGATGAGCGAGATGGACGAGGTGAAGGAGTTCATGAACCGTTTCAGCCGCGACTTCGAAACCAAATTCGGTATGGCCATTGACGACAAGCTGGAACAGAAAGTGAAAATCACCCTGCTTGCCACCGGTTTCGGTATCCAGGACATCCACATGAAGGAAATGGACGACCGCATCACCCAGCGCACCGCCGAAGAACAGCAACGCCTTGCCGAGCTGGAGGAGGAAGAGGAACAGAGACGCAACCGCCGCGAAGTGTACTATGGCAAGGATGCCAATGCCCGTTCCCAGCGCAGCCGCCGTCGCCATATCTATCTCTTCAATCCCGAAGACATGGACAACGCCGACATCATCAGCATGGTAGAGAATTCTCCGACCTATCTGCGTGACAAAAGCACGCTGAACAGCATCAAGATGAAGGCAGAGCAGGAAGGGCAGCTCGCCACCGAAGCCGCGCAAGAGGCAGAAGGCGGTGCAGGGGGAGTCATCACCTTCTGATTTTTCCGTTCCCGATATGTAAAACCATCCTCCTCCCCTTCGGGGGAACAGGAGTAAACCTATAACAATATGGATTTATTTGAAAAAGTCAGCGAAGACATTAAAACAGCCATGAAAGCCAAAGACAAAGTGGCTCTCGAAACATTGAGAAACGTAAAGAAAGTATTCCTTGAAGCCAAAACCGCTCCCGGAGCCAACGATACCCTGAGCGATGCAGATGCTTTGAAGATTATCCAAAAACTGACCAAGCAAGGCAAAGACGCCGCTGAAATCTATGTACAGCAAGGTCGCCAGGACTTGGCAGACGATGAGCTGGCACAAGTAAAGGTGCTTGAAACCTATCTGCCCAAGCAGATGAGCGCCGAAGAACTGGAGGCAGCCTTGAAGGAAATCATAGCCGAAGTCGGCGCCACCAGCGGCAAGGACATGGGCAAGGTGATGGGTGTAGCCAGCAAGAAACTTGCCGGACTTGCCGAAGGCCGCGCCATCTCAGCCAAAGTAAAAGAGTTGCTGGGATAAAGAAATAAACTTCCCCTATCATATAAGCCGTGCTTCAACAGAGGGACTCAGCGTCCAAAGTCTGTTGAACACGGCTTTTTACATACCAATCCATATCCTCCCCCACAAGAGATTATACGCTATCTATCAACGCATTATATTTACCGACCGTTTACCATAAGATGTAAAAGCCGTTACCTAATGATGTAACGACGGTTACCCTATATTGAAACGGTCGTTACCCTATATTGTAACGACCGTTACAGCTTATCGTAACGACCCTTACAGCAGTAAGTAAAACTCCCTACTCCTATAATAAAGGCAGCGCACACTTATTGGGCCGTTACATCGACGATAATCAATCAAAAAGCTCCTTCAATACCTCAAGTGATTTCAATACCGGGAAATCCGGCAGATGCAGACGATAATATTCATTCATAATGTTCAGGCAGCGGGTACGCTCCAACCGGTTCATGGTGAAAAGATGCATCGTTTCATAATTCATGCGCATCAGCTGTGTCAGGCGGGCCGCCTCCTCGGGAGCGATGTAATTGGAATGGAGCTGCGGACGCAAGGGAGTGAAACAAGCATTCTGCAAATCGAAGTAATCTCCGGCATGATAATCCTCCAGGTTGGGATACAAACCGAGAAAACGGGAAAGGCGCATCAGGAAGACCAGATGGAAATTGGCAAACCCCTCCCTGCATTCATCCAGCCAGATGACGGAATGATACAGATAAGCAAACAGCGGACGGTTCTCCGCCTCCTCCCGGACGGCGCGATAAAGGAATTCCGAAAGAAACAAAGCGATGGCAGATTTGTAGGGATCGTAGGGAAGCGTGGCGAAAGGATAAAGAGACTTCGCCTCCTTCACCTTATATATAGTGGCATTAGGACGGAAATCGGCTTCAAGTTCCACCAATGCCAGCGGCTGGAAGAGTACCGGCTTCACCGCCGCCTTGCGCGAACGGGGTATGGACACCATGAAGGAAGCCCTGCCAGCCACCTCCGTATAGATGTCTGCAATGAGAGATGTATCCTTATATTTCAAGGTATGCAGCACAATTCCCAGTGTTTTCTGTAACATTCCCGATTTCTTTATCTGGTTTCAATCTGATAACAAAGCTACAAAAAAAGCCCGAAAGAAGAGAAACAAAAGGAGAAGAATAAAAAAACAAGGTAAGGAGTGCAAAAAGCAAAAGCACGTATTACACTGATTTTCAACAAACAAGACGCTAACCTATGACAAAAAGCAACAAAAAGCTATATTTTTTTCTTGCGAATGTTTTGGTAATTCAAAAATAGTTTCTACCTTTGCATCCGCAAACGAGAAATAAAGGCTCTTTGCAAGAGCGGAAACGCTCATCAAAGGATGGCCCGTTCGTCTATCGGTTAGGACGCAAGATTTTCATTCTTGAAAGGGGGGTTCGATTCCCCCACGGGCTACAAAATAAAAAAATAAACGAATTAAAAAAGATTAGTCGAGATGGCAAATCATAAATCATCACTGAAGAGAATCAGACAAGAAGAAACAAGAAGACTTCACAACAGATATTATGGCAAGACCATGAGAAACGCTGTTCGTAAGCTTCGTGCTACTACAGACAAAGCTGCAGCAACAGCAATGTATCCGGGTATCACAAAACTGTTGGATAAATTGGCTAAGACTAATGTAATCCACAAGAACAAGGCTAACAACCTGAAGTCAAAATTGGCTATCTATATCAACAAGCTGGCTTAAGTTGACTGTTACACAAAAGATATTACAAGGCTGGACTTTTTAGTCCGGCCTTTCTCATTTATACCTCTCTATTTACCTGCTTCCACACAAGTTTCTTTTCTGTGCTAAAAAGCTGTAAACTACCCGAATTTATCCGTTTGTTTAGCACCATATCCCGAGGATTTTCACTATATTTGCTCTGTTATTACAATAAGGAAAAAAGATTATGACTGAAGAACAGATTCACTCCAATAACGGGAGCTATTCTGCCGAAAACATCCAGGTACTGGAAGGTTTGGAAGCAGTGAGAAAGCGTCCCGCGATGTATATTGGCGACATTAGCAGCAAAGGGCTTCACCACCTGGTGTACGAGGTTGTGGACAACTCCATCGACGAGGCACTTGCCGGCTATTGCGACCACATCGAAGTCACCATTAACGAGGACAACTCCATCACCGTACAAGACAACGGACGTGGTATCCCGGTAGACTATCACGAAAAGGAAAAGAAATCCGCACTGGAAGTTGTAATGACCGTACTGCATGCCGGAGGTAAGTTCGACAAAGGTTCCTACAAGGTATCGGGAGGTCTGCATGGTGTAGGTGTATCTTGCGTAAACGCCTTGTCTACACACATGACTACCCAGGTTTTCCGTAACGGAAAAATCTATCAGCAGGAATATTCCTGCGGACATCCGCTCTACTCCGTCAAGGAAGTGGGCACAACAGACATTACCGGTACACGCCAGCAGTTCTGGCCGGACGATACCATCTTTACGGAAACAGTCTACAACTATGATATTCTTGCCACCCGCATGCGCGAGTTGGCTTACCTGAACGCAGGCATCAAGATTTCACTGACCGACCTTCGCGTAAAGGACGAAGAGGGAAATGCCAAGAAGGAAATCTTCTACTCGGAAGAAGGCCTGAAGGAATTTGTGCGCTACGTAGACTCCTCACGCGAGCACTTCATGAACGATGTAATCTACATCAACACCGAGAAGCAAGGCACACCGGTGGAAGTAGCCATCATGTACAACACTTCTTATAACGAAAATGTACACTCTTACGTAAACAACATCAATACCATTGAAGGGGGTACCCACTTGGCAGGTTTCCGCCGTGCACTGACCCGTACATTGAAAAAATACGCCGAAGACAACAAGATGCTGGAGAAAGCCAAGGTAGAGATTGCAGGCGACGACTTCCGCGAAGGATTAACTGCCGTTATCTCCATCAAGGTGGCAGAGCCTCAGTTCGAAGGACAGACCAAGACAAAGCTGGGTAACAACGAAGTGATGGGTGCCGTAGACCAGGCTGTGGGCGAAGCCCTCACCTACTACTTGGAGGAACACCCGAAGGAAGCCAAGCTGATTGTAGACAAGGTGATTCTTGCCGCCCAGGCACGTATCGCCGCACGTAAGGCACGCGAATCCGTACAACGCAAATCGCCGATGTCCGGCGGTGGCATGCCCGGTAAGTTGGCCGACTGCTCCAGCAAGGACCCGGAAGAATGCGAATTGTTCCTCGTCGAGGGTGACTCGGCAGGCGGTTCAGCAAAGCAAGGCCGTAACCGTGCGTTCCAAGCTATCCTGCCGCTTCGCGGTAAGATTCTGAATGTGGAAAAGGCCATGTGGCACAAGGCATTCGAGAGCGACGAAGTAAACAATATCATCCAGGCGCTGGGCATCCGTTTCGGCGTGGACGGTGAAGACAGCAAAGAAGCGAACATTGACAAGCTGCGCTACAAGAAGATTATCATCATGACCGATGCCGACGTCGATGGTTCTCACATCGACACGCTGATTATGACGCTTTTCTTCCGCTACTTCCCGCAAGTTATCCAGCAGGGTTGCTTGTACATCGCCACTCCTCCCCTTTACCTTTGCACCAAAGGCAAGGCGAAAGAGTATTGCTGGACAGACCAGCAGCGCCAGAAGTTCATCGACACTTACGGCGGCGGTTCGGAAAACGCAGTACACACCCAACGCTACAAAGGTTTGGGTGAAATGAACCCGGAACAGTTGTGGGAAACCACCATGAATCCGGAAAACCGCATGCTGAAGCAGGTGCATCTTGAAAATGCAGCCGAAGCCGACTATATCTTCTCCATGCTGATGGGTGAAGACGTGGGCCCGCGCCGCGATTTCATCGAAAAGAATGCAACGTATGCAAATATTGACGCTTAATAAATAATAAATAACCAACCTCACATCTTACAACGAGGAAGCCCCGGACGGGCAGGATAATCCTGCTGACCGGGGCTTTTCCTTTATCCCTCTTCTCCTCCAAAGAAGAGGCCCGTCTCCGCACGGAAGAACTATAGGATTCCTTGTTTTTTCATCTCTTCCACTACCAATTCCAGCTCTGCATACCAGTCCTCACCAAACTTACGGATAAGCGGCTCTTTCAGAAACTTGTACACGGGCAGATTTTCCTTTTGTCCCAACAGCATAGCGGCTTTGCAGACATCCCAACGATGATAGTTCACTGCCTTATAGAGTCCGTAGTTCCCCACCCTTATCGGATAGAGATGGCAGGATATAGGTTTGTAGAAGTTGGTCCTACCCTCACGGTAAGCCTTTTCGATGGCACAATAGCAACAGCCTTTATCATCATAGCAGGTAAAGACGCAATCCTTGTTGTTCACAATAGAAGTCACCAGGTCACCTTCACAATCGGTATAGACCACACCTTGCTCCTCTATCACGGTGCGGGCTTCGGGAGAAAGCTCGTCCCAAATCAGCGGAAGCACCTCTTCCAGTTTCTCCACCTCGTCCAGCTCTACGGGAGCACCGGCATCGCCCTCAATGCAACAAATCCCCTGGCAGGCACCCAAGTCACACAAGAACTTCTCGCGCAAGACATCGAAAGAAACCACAACATCACCAATCTGTATCATAATCGTTCTATTGAAAAAAGACGCGGATTATCCGGATTGCACAGACTCAACTTTAAGAGCATCCGTGGAATCCGTATAATCCGCGTCTAAATATTGTTACGGCTTTGACGCCTTACTTAATCAAATCCTTACCAGTCATTTCGGCCGGCTGCTCCATACCCAAGATATGCAGGATAGAAGGAGCTACGTCAGCCAATACACCGTTCTCAACCTTGGCGTCCTTGTTTGCAGTAACGTAAACGAAAGGAACGGGGTTCAGAGAGTGGGCAGTATTCGGAGTACCATCCTCATTCAGAGCATGGTCGGCATTACCGTGGTCGGCGATGATGATTACTTCATAATCGTTTGCCTTGGCAGCCTCAACGGTGTCTTTCACACATTCGTCGATGGCTTTCACTGCCTTCTCAATAGCTTCGTAGATACCGGTATGTCCCACCATATCACCATTGGCGTAGTTCACCACGATGAAATCGAACTTCTGGGTCTTGATAGCTTCAACCAACTTGTCCTTCACCTCGTACGCACTCATTTCAGGCTTCAAGTCGTAAGTGGCAACCTTCGGAGAAGGAACCAGGATGCGCTCTTCAGCATCGTAGGGAGTCTCGCGGCCACCGTTGAAGAAGAAAGTCACGTGTGCATACTTCTCTGTTTCGGCAATGTGCAGCTGGGTCTTGCCATTGGCAGCAAGATATTCGCCCAATGTGTTCTGTACATTCTCCTTATCAAAAAGGATATGTACACCCTTGAAGCTGGCGTCATACGGAGTCATGCAGTAGAACTGCAGGCCCGGAATGGTTTGCATGCCTTGTTCGGGCATATCTTGCTGGGTGAGGACAACGGTCAATTCCTTGGCACGGTCGTTACGGTAGTTGAAGAAGATTACAACATCACCTTCCTTGATGGTACCGTCGAAGCCACCGTTCACAATCGGCTTGATGAATTCATCCGTAACGCCTTCGTCGTAGGACTCCTGCATAGCCTGGACCATATCCGTAGCAACCTTGCCTTCACCGTTTACCAACAAATCGTAGGCAACCTTCACACGCTCCCAACGTTTGTCACGGTCCATTGCATAGAAACGTCCCACGATGGAAGCAATCTTGCCGGCAGACTTCTCGCAATGAGCAGTCAACTGCTCAATGAAACCTTTACCACTCTTCGGGTCGGTATCACGACCGTCCATAAAGCAGTGGATGAAGGTATTCTCGATACCGTATTCCTTGGAAATATCGCAGAGTTTGAACAAATGGTCAAAAGAGCTGTGCACGCCACCGTTGCTGGTCAGTCCCATAAAGTGGATATTCTTGCCGTTTTCCTTTGCATATGAGAAAGCAGAAACAATTTCCTTGTTCTTCAGGATGCTGCCATCGGCACAAGCACGGTTAATCTTCACCAAATCCTGGTAAACAATGCGTCCGGCACCGATATTGAGGTGACCTACTTCAGAGTTACCCATCTGTCCGTCGGGCAAACCAACGTTTTCACCGCTTGCCTGAAGCTCGGAATGCGGATAAGCTGCCAACAGACTGTCCCAATACGGAGTAGGTGTATTGAAAATCACATCATCTTTGCCTTGATCGCCGATGCCCCAGCCATCAAGAATCATTAAAAGGGCTTTCTTACTCATAATATTAATCGAATTTAATTGTATAATCTTTTTGTATGATACAAACGTTCTTTATAGTAGGAACCTGTTTTTGCGCTGCAAAGGTACAAAAAACAGCTGTTAAAGCGTACTGTTTCAAATGATTTATGTACTTTTGCCACGCTTAAAAAATAAAAAACAAGAAATATGGACGATTCAAACCCACGAACGTGCAATAGTATTCACCAATAAAACGAACGGAGACGTTGACTGCAATGCCTCTGTTCCAAGCTGAAAGGAGGCAAACAATGAGAAAGTATCTCTACAGTGAAAACGGCTTCACTGAAAAGGCCGAATGGCAACCCAACTGCTGGGTCAACGTAGAATGCCCGGACAACGATGATTTCAAATTCCTTACCGAAGAGCTGAAAGTTCCCGAATCATTCCTGGAAGACATAGCCGACGTGGACGAGCGCCCGCGTACGGAAACAGAAGACAACTGGCTGCTGACCATCCTCCGCATCCCGATGCAGAGCAACCAACGCGGCGTGCCGTTCATCACCGTGCCCATCGGCATTATCACCAATGACGGAATCATCGTTTCTGTCTGCTATCACCACACGGAGCTGATACCGGACTTCATCCAGCACACACGCCGGAAGAACATAGTCGTCAACAATAAACTGGATTTGATTCTGCGAATCATCTACTCTTCCGCCGTCTGGTTCCTGAAGTATCTGAAACAGATAAACAACGACGTGGCCACCGCCGAAAAAGAGCTGGAGAAAAGCATCCGCAACGAAGACCTCCTGCAACTGATGAAGCTGCAGAAGACGTTGGTCTACTTCAACACTTCCATCCGTGGCAATGAAGTGATGATAGGACGGCTGAAAAACATCTTTCAGGACACCAATTATCTGGATTTGGAATTATTGGAAGACGTGGTCATCGAGTTGAAGCAGGCATACAATACCGTGAACATCTACAGTGATATTCTGACGG
This sequence comes from Bacteroides sp. AF34-31BH, assembly GCF_003602795.1. Classification (NCBI taxonomy): domain Bacteria; kingdom Pseudomonadati; phylum Bacteroidota; class Bacteroidia; order Bacteroidales; family Bacteroidaceae; genus Bacteroides; species Bacteroides sp. AF34-31BH. Next base: position 197,028 of record NZ_QTLV01000003.1, on the reverse strand, counting down.
GAACCATGGACGCCTTCGCCTCCATCATCTCCAACAATGTGAATGCCATCATGAAACGTATGACAAGCCTCAGCATTACACTGATGATTCCCACGTTGATAGCCAGTTTCTACGGCATGAATGTGGACATCCACCTGGAGAGTTTTCCGCACGCGTTTATTTTCATCATACTTTTGTCGGCAATATTATCAGCAGTGACATTCGTATGGTTCAGAAGGATTAAGTGGTTCTAAACAGCATCATTGTCCGAAGTTCAGCGACAACTGCCCATCCCCCAAGAGATTGAACGTCAAGCGATGATAGGGTGTAGTGCCCCGCTCAGCAATGGCGGCACGATGTTTCTTGGTGGGATACCCCTTGTTACGATTCCAGTCATAATACGGATATTCCTCGTGAAGGCGGTTCATGTAGTCATCACGATAGGTCTTTGCCAAAATGGAGGCGGCAGCGATGGAAAGGTACTTCCCGTCTCCTTTCACTACGGTAGTATGCGGCAAGTCCCGATATTTTTTAAAGCGGTTGCCGTCTATCAGCAGATGTTGCGGACGGACATTCAGTTGGTCAACAGCACGGTGCATGGCAAGAAAGGAGGCATTGAGAATATTGATTTTGTCAATTTCTTCGGGAGAGACGACGCCCACCGCCCATGCCAGAGCCTCTTTTTCAATCACTTCACGCAAGGTATAGCGTTGTTTTTCCGTCAGCTGCTTGGAGTCGTTCAAAAGTTCATTCTTAAAGTCCGTTGGCAGAATAACAGCAGCGGCATAGACCGCACCGGCCAGACAGCCGCGACCGGCCTCATCGCATCCTGCCTCTATCAAATCTTTATTCAAATAAGGTAATAACATATATATCGCTATCTTTGAGGCACAAAGATAAATCTTTTTGGAGGGAAACCGGACTTCTAAGAAGAATTAATTAAATTTGCAGAAACAAGACGATGCCATGAAGAAAAACCTATGTCTACTACTCGTATGTCTTCTGTCAGCAGCTGCCCCACTGCAAGCTCAAGACATGCAGCAAGCACAGAAATTGATTGACCAAGCACAGAAATACCTGTACAACAACCCCAAACAAGCTTCCTACTATGCAGCTCAGGCTTCTGCCTTGTTTCCCGAAGATGAGCCCAGTGAGGTCCGCGCACAAGCTATGATTCTCTACTGTCAAGCCGAACAATTGTTGGGGAACTTCGACCTAAGTATCAAGAATCTTTATGACACCCAAAAATATATCCATCCCACCAACAAAAAACAAATGGCACAACTCTGCTCCTTGATGGGGCGTGTATACAGCAAACTAGGCGATTACAACAAAGCCATTGAACTGAACGACAAAGCAACCTCCATCTTCAAATCCATCGGCGATTCCACCTCTGTGGCCGGATGCTATAACGAACGTGGAGTAATGCACCACTTCATGAGTGAATTTACCGTTGCCGAGCGTTTCTTCCAGCGTGCGCTGGCCATCAACCGTGCCCAACGAAACCTGAAAGAGATTGCAACCAACCTGAACAACCTCTGTCTGTACCGGGGAAATACGGAAGAGAAACTTTCTTTCATCCAGGAAGCCATCACCATCAACAAGAATCTGGATGCCCAATGGTCTCTTGGCGAAAACTACAACAACATGGGGAAACAGTATTACTATGACAAGCAATACTCCAAAGCCTTGGAAGCCTTGCATAAAGCCTACGAGTATGCCCACAACATCGGAGCCCGCGAACTGATTTGCGACAATTACGAATATTCGTCCATGGTATATGCAGCTATAGGTGACTATGCCCAAGCCTATAAGTATCTGAACAAGAGGTACCACCTGGGCAAGGAACTGCAAAGTAGCAACAAGCTACGCAACATCGAGCAGGAAATTTCCTACAAAAGATACCAAGACCAAAAATATGCTACTGAAATGCAGGAACAAACCTACAAGATAGAGCTACTGAAACGCAATTTGTGGCTTTTGGGCAGCGTACTTATTCTGGGAATAGCTTTCAGCATCTTTCTATATAAATGGTATAAACGCCGAAAAGATTTGCAACTGATAGAAGCACGCTACCAATTGCAACTGTCCGAAAAAGAAGTGGCCGAACTGAAGATGCATCAGCAAGAGCTGGAACTTCAAAATGTACACAATGCCCTGGCTACCAGTCGGCAGGAGGCAACCAGCTTCGCCGTATTCCTGAAAAGCCGCAATGAACTGCTGGACAAAATACGCGGAATGGTGAAAGAAGGATATAAGATGGACGCGCAAGCCATCACGCCCCACCTGAAGAAAATCAACGCATTCATCAGCCAGAGCCAAAGCGGAGACAAAACCAACAGTGCCCTATTGACAAACATCGATGATAAAAGTAATGAATTCCTCCAAAGACTGGTAGCGATTCATCCCAAACTGACACAAGGCGAGAAATATCTTGCCACCCTGCTAAGGGTGAACCTGTCTACCAAAGAAATATCCATGTTGACCGGCACCACCCCCAAAACCATCAATATGAACCGATACCGCCTGCGCAAATCCCTCAACCTCTCTTCCGAAGAAGACCTAACCGACTATCTACAGAATATATAACCCGGCTCAAGGCTGAAAATATTTATTTTGCATTTCTACCCTCACCGCCCTCACTGCTTACCTAAAAGTCTTTATTCATCGGACTTTCAGAGGTGAGTAAGGGCAATTTCAAAAAGGTGAGGGTAAAGTTTGCTCTCACTTTGTCTCAGTAGAAACAAGGCATCGAACAAGTAAGCATAGGCTCGCAAGTCCGGAAGAAGGGACTACTGTATCAGTATGCAAATGAAAGAACCGTCTACTGATGACGTTTATAAAGAAAAAAAGTGTCTAGTGAAATCAGGAAAAGACAGGAAAAGACAGCTTTCTTTTTGTTTCCCCCAATATAACCGCTTGTTTCAACACACAGAACGGTTTGTTTCGACGTGTAGAACAATGTGTTTCATTAGGGCGAACACTTTGTTCCATTATAGTGAACACTTTGTTTCATACTATATAAACACCTTGTTTTATGTTGTGCAAACAAAACGTTTTATACTACATGAACGAAGTGTTTTGTACTGCAGAAACAAAGTGTTCATCACTATGAACTAATAAGTTATCCGTATTTTGCAAGAGATAAGATATGAATGTCATCCGTCTTATACTCGACTTCCTCTTTTACAGATGGCTTGCAGATAAAACATCTGCAAACCATCTGCAAGGGACATCATTGATAAACAGTAGTATCTCAACTCTCCTCCGGGGAGGAGAGTTGAGATACTACTGTTTATCAATGATTATAAAAGACCTGCGAAACTTGAGTTGCTTGATATTTCTAAAAGAGTTGGTTTCCTTCTTCATCTAATCACCGTTTACTTGCGCAACTCAATAATTAATGTAAATCGGGAAAAGTTTATGTGGATATAGTTTTGTAGATATAGAATATCTCATTTACTCCTATTTATCAAATACTTACAAAACTATTTGTAGATAATAAAACAAAGAATATCCCTCTCTTGTAGTCTGCTTGTAGATAACATTCATTAGCAATTCCTGTTTATGAAGCTTAATTTAGCATTGTGAAAAACCAATAGTATTAACCTTAAAAACTTATTCAAATGAGTAAAAGTAACTACTACAAAGAAAGAGTCATTCAGCTACTTCTCTTCTTTGCTTTTATGCTGCCTATGGGCGCATTGGCACAGAACATTCAGCTGAACGGTACCGTAACCGATGTTTCCGGTGAATCTGTCATCGGAGCCAGTGTATTAGAGAAAGGAACAACAAATGGAGTAATCACTGACATCGACGGTAACTTTACCCTCAGCGTTTCCCCAAAAGCCACTATTATTATCTCTTACGTGGGCTATGCTCCACAAGAAATCGCCCTCAATGGTCGCAAGGAATTGAAAGTGGTGCTGAAAGAAGACACCGAACTACTGGACGAAGTAGTCGTTATCGGTTATGGCACACAAAAGAAATCGGATGTTTCCGGTTCGGTAAGTTCCGTATCGGGCGATAAACTAAACAACATACCTACCGCTAATGCCGAAACTGCCCTGCAGGGTATGGCTCCCGGTTTGATAGTTAACTTTGGTAGCGGTGCCGCCGGCTCCACTCCCAGCCTGCAGGTGCGCGGTGTAACCACTTATGGAACAGACAACTCTCCGTTGGTAATTATCGATGGCGTTCCGGGTGATATGAGTTTTCTGAACCCCGAAGACATCAAGTCAATGTCTGTATTGAAAGACGCTGCCACCGCCGCTATTTACGGAGCACGCGCCGCCGCAGGCGTTATCCTGATTGAGACTTACCGTGGTACCAAATCCAAACCCAAAATCACGTTCTCAGCTTATTGGGGAGTGGATCAGATAGCCAAGAAACTGGATGTCTGCAATGCCGAAGAATTTATCCACATGGCAAAGATGGCCCGTACAAACGCCGGTCAAAACCCCAAAAACTGGCCTGCTTACATTGCGGCTTATGAGCAAGACCCCACACAGTTTGGCGACACCGATTGGCAGGACGAATACTACCGCAACGGCTTCACACAGAAATACAATGTGGGGTACACTAGTGGCAGTGAGAATGCCAACGTAGCTTTGTCCATATTCTATTCAAAAAACGAAGCCATCGTGACCGGCACGGGTGACGAGAAATATGGCTTCCGCTTAAACTCAGACATGAAACGCGGCAAGTTCAAAGTGGGCGAATCAGTAAACTACAGCCGTTGGGAATCGGAAATGGAAGCCAACTCAGGTTTTCCCGGCATATACCAAGTGACCAACATGGAACCTATCGCACGTCTGTATGACGAGAATTGTGACGGCGGATACGGTGGTGCCATCCCCGGCATGAACATGAGCGATGCTGCCAACATGGTAGGTTATAATAACCTGATTGAGAACACCCGCGCCACAGATTACATCAAAGGATCGGGCTATCTGCAATATGAGCCCATCAAGGGACTGGTAATCAAGGCACAAGCAAGCCGTAGCCTCCTTTTCCGCGAAACCCGCGTATTCAAACCTACTTACGAACTGGGTGCCATGAAGTGGAACGAAAGCGCCTCACTATCACAGACCCGCACCAGAAGCGTCAACGACCTGCTGGAACTGACTGCCAACTACAACTTCACCATCAAAGACAGTCACGACTTCGCCTTCCTGCTGGGAGCTTCACAAGAAGAAAGCACTTACGACCTATTGGGTGCATCGGGTTCCGAATTCGAGAACAACGACATGGGCATTCTGGGCCAGGCACGCAAAGACTATGGTGTGCAAGGTGAAAAGACCCGTAGCGGCTTGCGTTCCGTATTTGGCCGTGTGAACTATAGTTGGAAAATGCGCTACATGTTAATGGCCTCGTTCCGCTATGACGGTTCTTCACGTTTTGCCGACGGTAACCAGTGGGGGTTCTTCCCCTCTGTATCAGTAGGCTGGAACATTGCCAACGAACCTTTCTGGGAAGATATGAAAGAAACAGTCAGCTCCTTCAAATTGCGTATGAGCTACGGCGCCCTCGGTAACCAATCGGTACCTCTCTATCTCTACATTCCCAAATTGGACTCCAACGCCGACAACATCAACTACCCCTTCGACGGCAAAGTCGTAAACCAGGGATATGCAGTACGTAGCCTCCCCTCAAGGAACATCAAGTGGGAAACTACCTTCTACAAAAACATCGGTGTGGACATGAGCCTATGGAACAACAAACTGGAATTCTCGATTGAAGGTTACATCAAGGACACCAAGGACATGCTTTCCGAAAAGAACATCAGTCTGTCTACCGGTTACGGTGCACTGACGGTGAACGACGGTGAACTGCGCACCACCGGTATGGAAATGCAACTGATTTACCACGGTAATGCAGGTAAGGACTTCAAGTATGACCTTGACTTCAACCTGAGCCACTTCAAGAGTAAACTGAAATCAATGGCAGACCCCAACTATATGTACGAATATGGTGCTTCACGTACCTACGTGGGTGGTTACTTCGGTGAATTCTGGGCTTACGAAACCGCAGGCATCATCCAAAATGAAGCAGAAGCCAAACTTTGGAAAGAATCACACGGACGCAAGGACAGCAAAGGCAACTGGATTCCCATGCAGCCCAACGCAGAACCCGGTGACCTCCGCTTCGTAGACCAAAACGGTGACGGCATGCTGGACAGCGATGACAAGAAGCTTCTGGGCAACGGTTGCCCCAAGGCCTCTATCGGCTTCAACGTAACACTGAATTACAAGAACTTCGATTTGGTAGCCAACTTCTACGGTGACCTCGGTGTAGACCGTTACAACTATACCAAATATCAATTGGAACGTATGGATACCAAGTTCAACTATGGCAGAAACGCACTGAAAGCATGGACTCCGGAGAACCCCAACACCAACATTCCACGTGCCGTATACGGCGACCCGAACAAGAATGCTCGCACTTCCGACCGTTTCATCGAACGAGGCGACTTCTTCCGCCTGAACAACTTGCAACTGGGCTACAACCTGCCTGCTACAGTTTGTGGTAAGTTGGGCATCAGCAACCTCCGTTTCTATGTAGGTGGTACACGCATCTTTACCATCACCGGTTACAGTGGCTATGACCCCTCTACCAACGGTGGTATTGACCGCATGGGTTACGACTATGCTTCATCACCTCTATGCCGCACTTTCATGGCCGGTATTAAATTCGGATTTTAATTGAACCAAAACTTTAAAAAAGATGATTATGAAATTAAAGAATATATTATTGTGCGCCTCAGTCTTAGGAGGCCTGGCACTCTCTTCATGTACCGGAAATTTCCTGGATGAAGACAGAAACCCCAACTCACTGGACCCCGAAAACTTCTGGAAGAGCGAATCCGACATCCTCAAAGGACTTACCGCAGCCTACGCTGGACTACAGCCTACCATCGAATGGGCGCAACCTTTCGAACGCTACATTGTGATAGACAACTACCGCAGCGACGAGCTGGACTACCGCCCCGACGTGACCGCCTGGATGGAACTGGCCATGTACAACAACGAATCGACCAACTACGTGCCCAACGATGAATGGACCAACCTCTATACCAGTATCAACTATTGCAACCAGTGTCTGGACAACATTCCCAATGTGCCCGACAACGATGACGAAGGCATCAAGCAGACCAAAGCGACCAGTATTGCCGAGGCACGTTTTCTGAGAGCCTTCTACTACTACCGTCTCTTCATCAACTTCGGTGAAAGACTACCAATGTTCGAGCACGAACTCGAAGGTACCGAAGAGGAATTCTATCCTCCTCAGGTAGAAGCCGGCAGACTGAAGACTTTCATCGAGACAGAACTGAGTGAATGTCAAGCCAACCTTCCCGAAAAATGGAATACAAACATGGCCGGACGCGTCACTAAATATACTGCCGCAGCACTCTTAGGCAAATACTATATGTTCATCGGCGAAAAGGCCAAAGCCAAAACAGAATTCTGGAAAGTCATTGACAGTCACAGATATGAACTGATGGAGAACTATGGCGACAACTTCAACGGACTACACGAGAACAATAAGGAATCCATCCTTGAAGTACAGTTCACCGGAAGTCTGGAAGGCGGGCACTACGAATACAATCTCTTTACCTTGCACTTGGGTCCCGACAGTGGCTGTGGCGCATACGAGGAAGCATATCCGTCCAAATGGTTATTCAATACACTGAAGAAAGACCTCACCGAAGATGGGGAATACAGCGACCGATTGTATGAGACTATCATTTTCGACGATCCCAAATCCCGTCCGTTCTATTACGAAGACGGCAAAGGATTCAGTGATTACCACCAAGAAGACAATATCTACTGGCGCAAATATGTGACTTACGACAAGTCATTGGGTGATTACTGGGATTATTCCGGTTTCAACATCCCCCTCATCCGCTATGCGGACATCCTGTTGCTCTATGCCGAGTGTCTGAACGATGAAGGAAACTCTAAAGAAGCCATCAAATACATCAACAAAGTACGTGACCGTGTACACGTAACGCCACTGTCCGACACCCTAAGTAAAGAACAAGTGCTGAAGCACCTGCAGGATGTGGAACGTCCTTGCGAACTGGCCCTCGAAGGCTCACGCTGGTATGATCTCATCCGTTGGGGCATTGTAGAAGACGCACTTAAGAGTCATGAAAAGCCTTTCGCAAGCAATTTCATATCGACCAAGCATATCAGACTCGCTATCCCTCACAAAGAATTCCTGATGAATCCTGATTGGGTGCAAAACGAAGGTTACACAAAATAACCGATAACCCTACAACTCAGTCTCTATCGGAAGCGAAATGCCGGAAACGGGATCCCATCCGATAGAGATTGCTTTTAATAGAACTCTCTGTTTCAAGACTTCATTTCATCATATACTTAATTTACCATGAGACATCCAAATAAAAACATCGCTTTGACTGGCATCGTTGCCTGCATACTGGCCTCGTGCGTCAAAGCTCCCACTTCTTCAGAACCGCTTTTATCCAAGCAAGCGGACTTCTGTAATCTTATCAACATAAAGAACACTCCCGCCGGAGCCGTAGACTGGGATGCCTACGTCTTTGCCGACAAAGGTGCTTGGATGGCATACTCACTGCCCGACAACGAAAACCGTCGCCATGCCGGTGCTTTCATGGGACCTATGGTCATGACCGGACGCGGATGGATAGCTGCCGGACTCGCCGAACCTACGCTGTGGGTGAACGGCGAACAGTATAGGATGGTGTACAATGTACAGACCACCCGATACCTCCCCGGCAAACTGATACAGGAATACAACGATGAGAACTTAAACTTCACTACCGAATTGTGCTACCTCACCTCACGTTCCGTAGCCATACGTTCAATCGTGAAGAATATGAGCCAAAAACCGGTAAAGGTCAGCTTCGACTGGAACGGAGGCGTATACGAGCCTACCTCTGTCGTAAGCAGCATAGATAAAGGTCTCTCTTTCATCCGCCCCAAAGATTCCACGAACACGGTAATCCGATTCCTCACAGCAGACAAGATTCAGGCTGTGGGGAGCGATAGCCTGCACGTCACAGAAAAAAGTGAAATGACCCTGGAACCCGGCAAGACTTATCAGTCGGAGATGACTCAAACCCTAACGCTGCGCGGTGAAGACACAGCCAAAGAACTGGCTGCCATAGCAACGCTGAATATAGACAATTGCTTTGAACTAAACGAACAGCAATGGAACGCACAAATCGCTTCGTTGCTGAGCGGAAACAGCAAGTACCTCAAGGACAACAAATACCGCAAGGTACTCGTAAAAGCAATGATGACCCTGAACAGCAACTACCGCACCCCTGCCGGTGACATCCTGCATGGCGGCAGCAACCCGTCGTACAACGGATTCATCAACGGCATCTGGTCGTGGGACTCCTGGAAGATTGCTTCGGGCAACGTACATTTCAACGAGGAGATAGCCAAAAGCGAAATGATTACCCTCTTCGACTATCAAGCCGACAACGGCATGGTACCCGACTTCATCAGCTACAACAAGAAATACAATAACTGGCGCGATGCCAAACCGCCCGTAGCCGCCTGGGGAGCCATGAACGTGTATAAAGCTACCGGCGACAAGAAATTCCTCGAAACAATGTTCGACAAGCTCTATAAGTTCCATCAGTGGTGGTATGCCGAGCGCGACCACAATCACAACGGCATCTGCGAATACGGTTCCACCGACGGCACTCTCATTGCTGCCTGTTGGGAAAGCGGCATGGACAACGGCGTACGCTTTGACGATGCCGTGATGCAGAAAAACAGCGAGAAGGCATGGTCCATGAACCAGGAGAACATCTGCCTGAACTCGTTCCTCTACGTAGACAAGACCATCCTCGCCGAAATGGCAACCCTCCTGAACAAGCCCGAACTGGCGGCACAGCTTAATGCCGAAGCCAAAGTCATCAAGGAGTTCGTACAGACAAAGATGTGGGACAAGGAAACCGGATTCTTCTACGACACCCGTATCGATACCGGCGAGCACATCAAAGTGATGGGTGCCGAATGCTGGCTGCCACTCTGGGCAGGCATCGCCACTCCCGAACAGGCCAAACAGGTGATGCAGAAGATGATGGACCCGCAGAAGTTCAACTCCACCCTTCCATTGGGTACCTTGGACATCAGCCATCCTCGCCTGCGTCCCGTGCGCGGCTACTGGCGCGGTCCGGTCTGGGTAGACCAAGTGTACTTCGGTATCACCGGCCTGCGCAACTATGGTTTCGACCGGGAAGCCGACATACTGACTGAGAAGTTCATCAACAACGCCCAAGGACTCACCACCGACGGCCCTATCCACGAGAACTACAACCCGCTGACCGGCGAAGCGCTCAATTCGCCTAACTTCGGCTGGAGTTCGGCATGTATCATCAAGATGCTGCTCGATGAGTAACTCTCACGCAAAACAACTCTCAAAAGTCTGAAAAGACAAACGATTATACATCATTAAAAGCATACGAATATGAATAAGATACATTCAATCTGCACCCTCGCACTGATGCTACCGTTATGCGCATTTGCACAGTACGACGGTACACCCATGACCAAGACGGGCGACACCAAGAAAGCGGAAACCGCCGTAAGAACCGACAAATATCCTCACTCGGACAACGATTGGGAAAACTTTGATGTGTTGCACATCAACCGTCTGCCTTCTGCCGCCACCTTCATGGCCTACACCACCAAAGAGAAAGCAGTGAAGAACGACAAGAGTCAATCGGAATATTTTCAGTCGTTGAACGGTACCTGGAAGTTTCAGTTTGTTCCCCGTTCGGACCAGCGCCCGATGGACTTCTTTGAAAAAGGCCACGATGTAAGCGGATGGGGCAACATCAAAGTGCCCGCCAACTGGGAAATGGAAGGCTATGGCCATCCTTTCTATGTAGGTGCCGGCTACGGCATCAAGCGCAACCCGCCACTCATTGCCGTGGAAAACAGTCCCGTAGGTTCCTACAAACGCACATTCAACGTCCCTGCCAACTGGAAAGGCAAGCAAATCGTCCTCCACTTCGGAGGCGTGGCCTCAGCTTTCTATGTGTGGGTCAACGGTGAAAAGGTGGGTTACTCGCAAGATTCCAAGACCCCCAGTGAGTTCGATATCACCCCCTATGCAGTAACCGGACAGAACGAGATTGCCGTGCAGGTATTCAAGTTCAGCGACGGCTACTACTTAGAAGATCAGGATTACTGGCGCTTTGCCGGTATACAACGTGATGTGTACCTTTATGCCCGTCCCAACATCCACGTGCGCGACTTTGAAGTAGTGACCGACCTCGACAACGAGTATAAGGACGCCGACTTCCACCTCTATGCGGAACTGGACAATGCCCAAAACTCCCAACGTACTCAAACGCCCAAGGTAAAAGGTGCCGAAGTGGAAGTGAGCCTGACGGACAAAGAGGGAAAAGTCATCTACACCGAACGCCAACGCGCCAAAGACAACAAGCTGCACTTCCTGAAACACATCGAAACGCCCCTACTGTGGAGTGCTGAAAAGCCCAACCTATACCAGATGATGATTACACTGCGTGCCAACGGCCAGACACAGTACATCTGCCGCAACATCGGATTCCGCAAATCGGAAATCAAACATGCACAGTTACTCGTCAACGGGCAACCCGTCTACATCAAGGGCGTAAACCGCCACGAACACGACCCTTACCACGGCCATGTAGTGGACGAAGCCTCCATGATACGCGACCTGGAACTGATGAAACAAAACAACATCAACAGCGTGCGCACCTCCCACTACCCCAACGACCCGCGCTGGTATGAACTGTGCGACATCTACGGCATGTATGTAGTGGACGAGGCCAACATCGAAAGCCACGGCATGGGCTACAAACCCGACCAATGCCTCGCCAACCAACCCGAATGGCAGAAGGCTTTCATCGACCGTACAGAACGTATGTTTGAACGCGACAAGAACCACCCCTGCGTCATCATCTGGTCATTGGGCAACGAAACCGGCTCAGGCTGTAACTTCCAAGCCACCTATGCTTGGATTCATGCCCACGACCGTTCCCAACGCCCCGTACACTCCGAGGACTCTGGCAAAAACCGTCCTTTCACCGACATCTTCTGCCCCATGTACAAGAAGATAGACGTGTTGATAAACCATGCTCTCTATCTGCCCACCATGCCCCTCATCCTCTGCGAATACGCTCATGCTATGGGTAATAGTGTGGGCAATCTGCAAGACTACTGGGACATCATCGAGAAGTACCCTTCTCTACAAGGCGGTCACATCTGGGACTGGGTGGACCAGGGTCTTTACAACAAGACCGACGACGGTAAGTTCTACTGGGCCTACGGCGGCGACCTTGCCCCCGAAGGCACTCCAAGCTCGGCCAACTTCTGCATGAACGGCCTGATTGCCGCAGACCGCACATTGAAGCCCCACATACATGAAGTGAAACGGGTATACCAGAATATGGCTTTCAGATTGCTCGATTATCACGAAGGATTGGTAGAGCTTAGAAACAAGTTCTTCTTCACCAACCTGAATGACTTTGACTTCACTTGGCGTTTGGAAGGCAACGGCGAAGTATTGGCACAAGGACGCATAGATAATGTAGATTTACCCGCCCAACAGACAGGCGTATTCCGGACACAGTTCCCCACCATCCATTCCTCCGAAGGAGTAGAATATTACCTGAATTTCTATGCCAGCCAGAAGCGCGACGAGGGTCTGCTGAAGGCCGGTACACAATTGGCTGCCGAACAAGTGAAGCTTCCCTTCTATAAGGCTGTTACCCCCAAAGCTGCCTCAGGCAACGTGACGGCAAGCGACAGCGAAGCCCTGCTTGTCCTCACTGCCGGAAATGTCAGTGTAGGATTCGACAAAGCCACCGGAGCACTCTGCTCGTTCAAGGAAGGCAAGGAAGAGATGATTAAGGAAGCACTGCGTCCCAACTTCTGGCGTCCGGTGACGGACAATGACATGGGCAACGACATGAACAAGACCCTGCGCCCGTGGCGTGAAGCCGGACGTGGCGCCAAACTCACCTCATTGGAGAAAACAGCGCTCGACAAAGATGGCTATGAAGTAGTGTCACACTACCGTCTGCCCGAAGAAGTTGCCGGTTCGGAATTCATTGTCCGCTACCGCTTCTCACCGAGAGGCAGCCTCGATGTGAACTGTACTTTCATTCCTGCCAACGACACTTTACCTTTGATGCCCCGCATGGGTGTGAGCATCACCCTGAACAAGCAATACGACCAAATGGCATGGCTAGGTCGAGGTCCGCACGAGAACTATTGCGACCGCAACGGTTCTTCCTTCGTGGGTCTGTACAAAGGTAGCGTAGCCGAACAGTACTTCGCCTACGACCGTCCACAAGAAAACGGCAACAAGACCGATGTACGTTGGATGAGCCTCACCGATCTGAAAGGCAATGGCCTGATGGTTATCGGTGCACCCACAATCAGCGGCAGTGCCTACCTCTTCCCGACAGAAGATTTGGATGAACCCGGCACACGCAAGTCACAACGCCATATCTCAGACATCCAACCCAAAGATATGGTGACTTGGAACATAGACTTCAAGCAGATGGGTGTGGGTGGAGATACCAGTTGGGGAGCCTACCCGCATCAACCATACCTGATTCCTGCCCGTAAGATGGAATTCTCATTCCGCTTATGCCCTGCACAAGAAAAAGGAGTGAAAGAGAACCAAAGATATTTGGAAATGAAGTAATTTTGCAATTGTCAAACCTCAGAAGCGCCTTCCCCTCTTTAAACAGGAGGCGCTTTTGAGGGTAAGACAGCTTTCCATCTATTCACAAAACCATACAGACAATGTTTACAATCATCGGACTAATGCTCACAGGAATGCTGCTGGGCTACCTCTTACGGAAACGGGACTTAAAGAAGATTCATCCAATCATCACCCTGCTTATCTGGCTGCTACTGTTTATCCTCGGTATTGAGGTAGGAAGTAACGAAGAGATTATCAGAGGACTCCATACCATCGGATATGAAGCCGTTGTCCTCACCCTGGGAGGGACCTTGGGAAGTGTTATCGCTGCTTGGGCACTCTGGAGAGCCTTGTATAAAAGGAAAGGAGGCAGGGCATGAAAGGAAGTCTTATCATTGTGGGCTTTTTTGTATTGGGTACGATTTGTGGTGTGTGCCATCTGCTGCCTTTTGATATTGCAGAAACCAATATCAGCTATTACGCGCTTTGCGCGCTGATGTTCAGTGTAGGGTTGAGCGTAGGCAACGACCCGCAGACCCTGAAGAACTTCCGTTCACTCAATCCGCGGCTGGTATTCCTGCCCATCATGACGATACTGGGAACACTGGCAGGTTCGGCAGCCGTCAGTCTGATTCTGACACACCGTTCTATAACGGACTGTCTGGCCGTAGGCTCGGGATTCGGCTATTACTCGCTCTCCAGCATCTTCATTACCGAATACAAGGGAGCCGAGCTGGGCACCATCGCCCTGCTTGCCAATATCAGCCGGGAGATTCTGACACTGCTGGCCGCCCCGTTGCTGGTACGATGGTTCGGAAACCTTGCCCCCATCTCTGCCGGAGGAGCCACGACGATGGACACCACACTGCCCATCATCACACGGACAGCCGGACAGCAGTTTGTTGTAGTTTCCATCTTCCACGGGTTTGTGGTCGATTTCAGCGTTCCGTTCCTGGTGACATTGTTCTGCTCGATATAGGGCTTTTACCCTCTTTTGACAGACACCGGTCTCTGACAAGAGCCATTTTTATATCACTAAATCCTATTAATAATGAAAACCAAACTTTATACCTTTCTCCTTTCTTCGCTGCTTTGCACCGGTGCCCTGGCCGACAACGAGCCGTGGCAGAACCCGCAAGTCAACGAAATGAACAGAGAACCGATGCACGCCCACTTCACTCCGTTTACGAATGAAGCCAACGCATTGAAACAACGTGCCTTGCCCGCCAACGTACGGTTCGACGTTAATCCTGCAACGGAACGCCGTATCACTCTGGACGGCACCTGGAAATTTCTTTTTTCAAAGAACAATGACCTCTGCCCCAAAGACTTTCACAAGCCCGGATTCAGTACCCGCAAGTGGAGTAAAATTGAAGTTCCGGGAAGCTGGGAACTGCAAGGCTTCGATGCACCTATCTATACAGATACCCGTTATCCGTTCCCCCCCAATCCGCCCTACGTGCCTACCGACTACAATCCCGTAGGTGCTTATATCCGCGAGTTCACCGTCCCGGCTAGCTGGGAAGGCATGGACATCTTCCTTAATTTCGAAGGGGTGGAGTCTGCCTACTATGTATGGGTAAACGGCGAATTGGCAGGATATGCAGAAGACAGCCGCCTGCCGTCGCACTTCAACATCACCCACCTGCTGAAGAAGGGCAACAATAAACTGGCTGTAAAAGTATTCCGTTATAGCGACGGTTCCTACCTGGAAGGCCAGGACTACTGGAAATACAGCGGCATCGAACGGAGTGTTTATCTCTACGCCCGCCCCCAGAGCCGCGTCAAGGACTTCCGGATGACAGCGGAACTGATAAACAACTACAAGGATGGCGAACTAAAGCTGGACGTATTCCTCCATCGGCCTAAAGCCGGAGAAACGGTGGAAGTCAAGGTAATGGACAAGGACAAGGTTATCTATGATCGGAAAAAGTCCATAACCTCTGCCACAGACACTTTGTTTACCCAGCAGCAAGTGTTCCCGAATGCACGAGCCTGGAATGCCGAAACACCGAACACCTACACGCTGGTAGTCAGCACCTTTGATGCACAAGGGAAACCGCAGGAATCCTTTACGCACCTTTTTGGCTTCCGTACCGTGGAAATGATGAACGGCATGCAGATGATTAACGGCCAGGCCGTCCTCTTCAAGGGGGTGAACCGTCACGAGCACGACCCGCACAAGGGACGTACCATCACCGTGGGGTCCATGATACACGACATCCAGCTGATGAAGCAGTTCAACCTGAACGGTGTACGCAACTGCCACTACCCGAACAACTATGCGTGGTACGAGCTTTGCACAGAATTCGGACTTTATATGGTAGACGAAGCCAACATCGAGAGCCATGGCATGATGTTCCACAAGGATGAGACCCTTACCAACTATCCCGACTGGGAGGTGCCTTTCATGCAGCGCATGAGCCGCATGATTGCACGCGACCGCAACTACTCCGCCATCGTGACTTGGTCCATGGGCAACGAGTCGGGCTACGGCAAGCACTTCGAAACTCTGTATGACTATACCAAGAAGATAGACCCCACCCGTCCCGTACAATACGAAGGGGGTGGTTACAACTCAAAGAGCGACATCTACTGCCCCATGTACGCACGCATCTGGAGGCTGCGCCAGCACGTGAACCAGCGTGATGCCCGCCCCATGATTCTCTGCGAATATGCCCATGCCATGGGCAACAGTGTAGGAAACTTCCAGGACTACTGGGACTTGATTTACAAGTACGACCAACTGCAAGGCGGTTTCATTTGGGACTGGGTGGACCAGACGTTTGCCATCAAGGACGAGAACCAGCGCGACATCTGGGCTTTTGGCGGCGACATGGGATTTGTAGGCGTCGTCAACGACTCCAACTTCTGTGCCAACGGCCTGATTGCTGCCGACCGCACCCCGCACCCGCACATCTACGAAGTGAAGAAGGTATTGCAATATATCCATTTCGAACCACTCGCCTTCACCCCGAACAAGATAAAGGTCACCAACTGGCACGATTTCATCGGATTGGAAGGATATACCCTCCGCTGGGCAGTGGAATGCGACGGCAAGACCGTTCAGAACGGTGAGATGGATTTCCCCAAGATTGCTCCCAGAAACTCTGCCAACATAGAATTGCCACTGAAAGCGCTGCCTGCCGACGGCAAGGAGTATTTCCTCACACTGCGTGCATTCACCAAGCACGAAGCGCCATTAGTACCGAAAGGACACGAGGTTGCCATCGAACAATGGGAATTGCCTTCTGCACCGTCAGCCAAAACTGTTCAGCCGGTGGAAGGAACGCTGACCGTAGACCGCAACAACGAAACACTGACCGTGAAAGGCAACAACTTCCAGGTAGCTTTCTCTACCCGAAACGGTGAAATGACAGAGTTGAACTACACCGGAAAGAATCTGATTAAAGAAGGGCTACAACCCAACTTCTGGCGCCCGTTGACCGATAATGATATTCCAAATGGGCACCTGATACGCTGCGGCACCTGGAGAAACGCCGGACGCGATGCCAAACTGCAGAACATCGAAGTTGCAGAAGCCGGACAAACGGCTACTGTCACTGCGACCTACCGCATGGAAGAACAAGATGCTGATTTGCAGACTCTCTACAAAATCACTCCCGACGGCAAGGTTCAGGTAACCATGCACTTCACCCCCGGCAAGAAGCCATTGAGCGAGATGCCTCGTCTGGGCATGCGCATGATACTCCCTGCCGAATATGAAATGATGACCTGGTTGGGCCGTGGTCCGCAAGAGACGTACGCCGACCGCAAGACGGGAGCATTGATAGGCCTCTACAACGCCACGGTGTGGGAACAATTCCATCCGTATGTACGTGCCCAAGAGACGGCCAATCATTGTGACGTACGCTGGGTGGCCCTGCGCAATGCTGCCGGTGAAGGTCTGCTGGTAGTGGGCGAGGAACCGTTGAGCGTAAGCGCCTGGAACTTCCCGATGGAGGACATTGAATACCGTCCCTCACAGATGGAGCGCCGCCACGGTGGAAGCATCCAGAAGAAAGATATGATATGGCTCAACATCGACCACAAGCAGATGGGCGTAGGCGGTGACAATACCTGGGGAGCACAAGTTCATCCCGAGTACACCATCACTCCGCACGAATGGAAATACAGCTTCACGCTCGCCCCTCTCGCACCGGAGGATGATGCAGCGGAACAAGCGCACAAATAACCGTTAAATACCTCATTCATATGAAATACAAATTTATACGCATACTCTGCTTCACATTGTTGGCCGCAGGCATCGCAGCCTGCACCCCCGGCATGAAAAGCACTACGGAGAAACGGTATGCCTTCGCCGACATACTGGACATCTCCTACACTCCCGACACCCTGCACCGCTGCTATGGTTGGTTCACCGACGCCGGCTCGTGGATGGGCTTCACGCTGCCCGAACGGCAACAATGGGTCAACGGCTTCTGCGGCCCCTTCAGCCTCGATATGTTCCGCCGCCAGTGGATGGCACAGTCAGCCGCCGTCGTAAGCTTTGCCAAAGATACACAAGAGATTTTTGTTCCGGATTCCACTTGCTATTACCCCGGCGAGCTCTATATGTCGGCACATTCCACCCACGGGAGCATCACGCAACGGCTCAACTTCACAAGTGCCTCGACCGCCTTGCTGCGCATCGAAGCCGACACGGCTGAAGACCTGCTGCTCTCCGGTAGCCAATGGGGCAAAGACATCACCGTCAGCGTAGAACAGAACTCCGTCATCGCCCGTCATCCCAGTGGCGAAACCGTGACCGTGACCTTTACCCCCAATGTAGAGCTGGCCAAGACCGACAATAACTATACAGCCCTCGTCCGCTCTCCGCGCTACCCTGTCAACGTAGCCATCTCTTTCTTCACTTCCGAAAAAGAGATGACTGCCAACCTGCAAAACCTGCCGAGCCTGCTCAACAATCCCGCCCCCGCCCTGCAAGCCAATGCCGAACGTTGGGAAGGTTACCTCACCAAGATACTGCGCAAGGACATGAAGCCCGAATATGACCGTATCGCCGTGAAAGCCGTCACCACGCTCATCTCCAATTGGCGGACACACCGCGGTGGATTGCTTCACGAAGGTATCATCCCGAGCCATGCCGTAGGCTATTTCGTCGGCTTTTGGGCATGGGATAGCTGGCGCTTCAGTGCCGGAACCGCCAAATTCGACCCCGAACTGGCCAAGAACAACATCCGAGCCATGTTCGACTACCAGCAACCGGACGGCATGATTATCGACTGTATCTACACCGACCCCTCCGAGAACAATGCCCGTGACAGCAAGCCTCCCTTGGTATGCTGGGCTGTCGATGAAATATTTACCCATACGGGTGACACCGCCTTCGTTGCCGAGATGTATCCGCAACTGCTCTCCTATTATAGATGGTGGTACGAGAAGCGCGACCACAACCGCAATGGCATGTGCGAGTACGGTGCTACCGACGGAACACTGGAAGCTGCCGCCTGGGAAAGCGGCATGGACAACGCCATCCGTTTTGACGGCGCCGTGATGCTGAAAAACGAAGGCTACGAGGATGCCTGGAGTATGGATCAGGAGAGTGTGGACTTGAACGCTTATCTGGCACTGGAATGCAAACTGCTGAAGAAATTCTCCAGCCTGCTGAAGATACCTTTCGACGCACCGGACTACAGTAGCCAGGTAGCCGACTATTTCTTTGACAAGAACATCAACTTCTTCTGCGATCGCCGCCTGAAGGACGGTTCATTCATCGAAGAGCCGGGCTGCGAAGCCTACACTCCGTTGTGGACCCGGATTGCCACACAAGCGCAAGTGGACAGCATGCTGCCCATGCTTCAAGATACGGCAAAGTTCTCCACGTATATCCCCTTCCCGACCATTGCCGCCGACAATCCCAAATACAATCCGCGCGGCTACTGGCGTGGCCCCATCTGGCTGGACCAAACCTACTTTGCCATCCGCGGACTGCGCAACTACGGCTACAACCGGCTGGCAGATGAATATACGCTGCAAGTCTTCGACCGCCTGAGTGGGCTGAAAGAGGGTGCTCCCATCCACGAGAACTACGGAACCCATACCGGCGAACGCCTGAAAGCTCCCCATTTCAGCTGGAGCTCCTCACATCTGTTGATGATGTACGACGATTACGGTAAGTAAACCGGGATTCCATATATGTCATAACTCACCACAGATTACACAGATTCACGCAGATTTTTTTAGTTTATTGATATCTGACATATTTATCTGTGTGAATCTGTGTAATCTGTGGTGAGTTATGACACTTTCATGAAGAACAAAAGCGATATGATTATTATCGGTAAACCTGCACCGGAAGCTCTCCACGCAAAGCTCCCAGCGCATTCATTACCAATGCTTCCAATTCGTCTTCTCCGGGATAGACGTGGACGGGAGCAAGGAAAGACACGCGCTCCTGCAACCGCGAAGTGATGTACTCGGAATGTGCCATACCTCCCGTAAGCAGAATGGCGTCCACCTTGCCATAAAGCACAACAGCAGCACCGCCTATCTCCTTGGCAATGCGGTAAATCATGGCATCAAGCACCAAAGCGGCATGGGTGTCTCCCTCAGCGATGCGCCTCTCTATGGCGGGAATGTCGGTAGTACCCAAATGGGCGGCAAGTCCCGCCTTGCCGGAAATACGTTTCTTCAGTTCTTCGGTAGTGTAACGCCCCGAGTGACAAAGGTCTATCAGTTGCCCGGCGGGCAGGGTACCTGCACGTTCGGGCGAAAAAGGACCGAAACCGTCGAGGGCATTGGGCACGTCCACCGCACGGCCGTGGCGGTGGACTCCTACGGAAACGCCTCCACCCAAGTGACAGACAATCAGATTGAGGTCTTCGTAATGCACGGGAGCTTCGGGCTGCAGGGCACTACGCTCGGCAGCATAGCGCCGGGCGATGGCTCGCTGGTTCAAGGCGTGCCAGATGGTGATGCTGGGCATCAGAGGCGAACCGGTGATGCGTGCCACATCGTCCAGTTCGTCCACCACGCCGGGATCGGCTATGAAAGAGGGGCAGCCGGGCAGCATGGCGGCAAGTTCGTGGGCTATCAGACAACCTAAGTTGCAGGCGTGGGTACGCATGGCGTGGAGCATATCGTCCAACATGGCATCGTTCACGGCATACACACCGCCAGGAATGGGTTTCAACAATCCCCCACGGCCGACGATGGCATCGAACTTAAAGGGAATGTCATTGGCCTCCAGCGCTTCCAGCACCAAGTGCTTGCGGAATTCGAACTGGTCGATGATGCGGGGAAATTGGGAAAGCTCCTCCACCGAATGCCGGATGTTGAGTACCAGACGGGGAGTTTCATCCTCATAGACAGCAATTTTTGTCGAGGTGGAACCGGGATTTACTGCCAGTATTTTCATTGATTACGATTTACAAATTACGAACTACAAATTACTAATTACAATCAAGGCTCTTTCACCCCGCTGGTCAGGCAAGCCATGGCAATGCTGTAATATTTGGACAAACCGGAATCGCTACGCGACGGTAATACCACCGGACATGAGGGTCCTTGCAGCAACCCGGCCATATCGGCATGAGAAAACAGAGATACAGCCTTATAAAAAGCATTGCCCGATTCGATGTTTGGGAATATCAACACATCCGCCTCCCCGTCAATCGGTGACACAATGCCTTTGATGTTACCGCTCGTCTTCTCACAAGAGGTCTTCACATCCAGCGGGCCGTCGATGATGACATTGCCGAACTCTCCGGCTTCCGCCAGTTCCACAATATTCACATAGTCCAATGAATGGGGGAATTTGGCGCTTACCTTCTCCGTGCAATGAATCAGCGCGATACGTGGCTGCTCTATCCCGAAATGGCGGCAAGTATGGATGGCATACCAAATCATTTCAATGCGCTGTTGCAGTGTCGGGCGGGGAATGACCGCAGCATCGGAGAAAAAGAGCAGTTTATCGTAAGTAGGTATCTGCATCACGGCCAGATGGGTCAGAATCTTTCCTTTAGGCAACAAACCATGTTCCTTGTCCAGAATGGCACGTAGCAAATTGTCGGTATTGATGATGCCTTTCATCAGGATGTCCGCTCCACCCTCGCGTACGATACGCACCGCCTCACGTGCAGCCTCATCGGAATCTTCTATATGCAAGGTACTGACATATTGAGGATATTTCTTCAAGGTGGGATATTTTTCCAATATGGCAGAATCGCCAATCATCAGAAATTCCGCAATCCCCTCCTCCAAGGCACGGGATATGGCATATTCTGTATTAGGGTCATTGGCACAGACTACCGCAATACGTTTCCTCTTATTCAAGGTTTTCAGGTGGGCTGTTAACTGGGCAAAGTTCCGTATCGGTTCCATAACGTTAGATTTTTAGCAAATATCTAAAAAAATGTCGAGAAATACGGCATTTGCCCCATTGAAATTTTATATGTTTAATATCATTTTGATATGTTCACCACAGATTACACAGATTGACACGGATTTGAACAGAATTTGAGTTACTCTGCTGATTATATATCATATATAACCTCCCTCTCTTCTGTTAAAAATCCGTGTTAATCTGTGATATCTGTGGTGAATTGTGTACTTTTGCCCAAAATAGATTGATAATATAATATGGGTAGTCTTATTTTCCCTCCGTATCTGCAGGAAGGTGATCGTGTCATTGTTCTCTCCCCTTCCAGCAAGATTGACAAATCTTTCCTGAAAGGCGCCTACAAACGTTTGAAGTCCTGGGGGCTGGAAGTCGTATTCGCAAAGCACGCGGGGAGTTCCAACGGAACGTATGCAGGAAATATCCGGCAACGCCTCGAGGACCTGCAGGAAGCCATGGACGATGAAGAAGCCAAAGTCATATTCTGTAGTCGGGGCGGTTACGGAGCCGCGCATCTGATAGGCAAACTGGATTTTACCAAGTTCAGGCAGCATCCCAAATGGCTCATCGGATTCAGTGACATCACCGCCCTCCATAATCTGTTCCAGCAGAATGGCTTCGCGTCGTTGCACGCCCCCATGGCGCGCCATCTCACAGTAGAACCGGAAGACGACTTCTGCACACAAGCACTGAAGGATATACTATTCGGGCAGGCATTGGGAGGAACCGAAGCATTCAGTTATGTCTGCCCGGGGCACAAACTAAATCATAAGGGAGAGGGAAAAGGCGTGTTACGCGGCGGCAATTTGTCTGTGTTCTACGGGCTGCGTGGTACTCCTTACGATATTCCCGCCGAAGGCACCATCCTCTTCATCGAAGATGTGGGAGAACGCCCACATGCGGTGGAACGCATGATGTACAATCTCAAACTGGGAGGTGTCCTCGACAAGCTTTCCGGCCTCATCATCGGACAATTCACCGAATACGAGGAGAACAAGTCCCTGGGAAAAGACCTATATGGCGCATTGGCCGATTTGGTGAAGGAATACGATTACCCGATATGTTTCGATTTTCCCGTCGGACATGTCAGCATGAATGTACCGCTGATAAACGGCGCTGCGGTAACACTGAAAGTTGGAAAGAAAGAAGTGAAACTAAGTTTTAATACAGAAAGAGAATGAAACGGAATTATACATTCATCCCGTTGCTGCTGTTGCTGATTGTAGCGATAGTGGCATGCAGCAACAACAGCAGCAAGTCTGCAGCCGATAATGACAGTGAGGGCAATGCGACCCAAGCGACTGTCCAAGTGCCTCAGTTCAGTGCAGACAGTGCATATCAATACATACAGACCCAAGCGGATTTTGGTCCGCGCGTGCCCAACACCGCCGCCCACAAAGCCTGCGGAGAATTCCTTGCCAAGAAGCTGGAGGAATTCGGCGCCAAAGTATACAACCAGTATGCCGACCTGGTGGCTTACGACAACACCATCCTGAAAGCGCGCAATGTTATCGGCGCCTATAATCCGGAAAGCAAAAGGCGTGTACTGCTCTGTGCCCATTGGGACAGCCGTCCTTATGCCGACCAGGATGCCGACAAGACGAAGCATCACAGCCCCATCCTGGGTGTGAACGATGGAGCCAGCGGTGTAGGCGTATTGCTCGAAGTGGCCCGCCAACTGCAACAGCAGGCTCCAGCCATCGGCATCGACATCATCTTTTTTGACGCCGAAGACTATGGCATCCCCTACTTCTATCAAGGTGCATACAAGAACGACACTTGGTGCCTGGGCTCGCAATATTGGGGACGAGTACCCCATGTAGACGGCTATAATGCCCGCTACGGCATCCTGCTCGACATGGTAGGCGGAAAGAACGCCACCTTCTACAAGGAACAGTTCTCTCAAAGAACCGCCGGTAAGTACGTGAACAAGATATGGAACACAGCCCACCGCCTGGGCTTCGGCAACTTCTTCCCCAAAGAAAAAGGCACCGAAGTGACAGACGACCATATGTATGTATACAACCTGCGGCAGATTCCCTGCGTAGACATCATCAACTATGACCCGAACTGCGACACCGGCTTCGGTGACTTCTGGCACACGATAGACGACACCATGGACATCATCGACAAGGGCACTCTCAACGCAGTGGGACAGACCTTGCTCGAAGTCATCTACAATGAGAAATAGACCATCAAATAGTAAATCGTAAATAGTAAAATAGTAAATCCCATGATAAGTATCAACGAAGTACAAGATGAAGTAATTGCCGAATTCAATGATTTCGACGATTGGATGGACCGGTACCAACTTCTTATTGATTTAGGAAACGAGCAGGAACCGCTCGACGAAAAATACAAGACGGAACAAAACCTGATTGAAGGTTGCCAGAGCCGCGTATGGCTGCAGGCAGACGAAGTGGACGGAAAAATTATTTTCCAGGCCGAAAGCGACGCACTAATTGTGAAAGGAATCATTTCACTGCTTATCAAAGTACTCTCCGGGCACACACCGGATGAGATACTGAATGCCGACCTCTATTTCATTGATAAAATAGGACTGAAGGAACACTTGTCGCCCACCCGTAGCAACGGACTGCTGTCTATGGTAAAGCAGATGCGAATGTATGCGCTGGCCTTCAAAGCGAAAGGCATCTAAAGGTTACGACCGACAATATATAAACTAATAATCAGCAGATTATATTTACCGGATGTTTACCCTATAATGTAAAAGCCGTTACTCCAGAATGTAACGGCTTTTACATTATGAAGTAACGACGTTTACCATAGTATGTAAAGGCGTTTACCGTAGTATGTAAAGGCGTTTACTGTAGTACATAAACGGAGTTTCTTAAGGCGGTAAGCATTTCAACCTCTACTTGCGCCTTCTTCTCCCTATTTATCCCTCCTTAAACTCCAGTATATCCCCCGGCTGGCAATCAAGTTCCTTACAGATTGCTTCCAGTGTAGAGAAACGGATGGCCTTAGCCTTTCCGGTTTTGAGAATAGAGAGATTGGCAGGCGTAATATCAATCTTCTCCGCCAGTTCGCCCAAAGATATCTTTCTTCGGGCCATCATTATGTCAAGGTTTACTATAATCATATAATTGTGTTCTATTTATCAATTATTCTTTTCCCACTCACACCTAAATAGTTAAGTCCTGTTCTTCCTTTATCTTCACCCCGGCGGCAAATATCTCGGTGAAAAGAATTATAATAACCAGGGATGTGAAATCCGTATCATGCGATGCAACCACTTCATAGCCCAGCAGAGCCACTTGCTTCACTGCTTCAAGATGATTCAGCCAATCGTGCAAAGTCATCAAGCCGTACAATGCAGCAAACGAATAAGTAAAGAAACGCAACCGGGCTACATTATCCGAAGTAAACACTTCCCGCTTTGAGATGGATACCAGCAAACGTATCAGGCAATAGATTCCTACAAAGAAAGGAATGATGGCAAACATGGCAAAGAAGTTCACTATGGAACTCCAGACAGTGGGGACAATCACAGTGCCTATTCTCTTTACCTGATAAGGTACTGACTTATCGGCAAAACGATTCGTCAAGGAATCGACTGCTGTCGTTTCCAAAGGTCTTACATCCACATATACCTTATCAAATAAACCGGAATACTCCGGCTGTGGAGTTCCCGAATGTACATTTACACTATTGTAACCCTCAAGAAAACTATTCTTCATATCCACCCAGCCCGCTATCATCGCATAGGCAAACTCTGCAACAATGACCAATATAGCCAGGATACCCAATATACTTATCTTTTTCATAATCCTCCCCCCACATTAAACCGTTAAATCCTGCTCTTCCTTTATCTTCACGCCGATGGCGAATATCTCGGTGAACAATGCCAACAGCATATAATTGAACCAAGCATACTTGAAAGAATAAGGCAACACCTCGTATCCCTCCAGCCGCACTTGAGAAGCCAAGTCATGATAGATGCCCCATTGCTGCAACTCGAATAAAAGACTCACCGAAATCAGCGCATAGACAAAGATGCGCATCCGACGCACATTCTTGTGCACAAACACCTCGCCTTTCGTGGCAGTAAGCACCAGCCGCGCCACACTATAGAACCCGTAAAGCGCAAACAGTCCCGCAGGAAACAGCAAGAACGATACCCACCGCCACTTCGTACTACGGAAACCTTGCACCGATACCTCACTTGTATTGCAATACATGGGCGTATCCTGTGCCGCACTAATCAAAGTATCAGCAGGCAGCGTATCATCTGCCCGCACCAAAAGTGACACAGAGGGTAAGGCATGAAAATCCTTCTGGTCGCCCGCCTCATTCCAGCCGTCCATAAATCCACTAAACATATCCGTTACAACACTACCAATAAACACTACCAAAGCCAGGAAGGCACATACTCTGATTTTATTCATATCTCTGTCCGTTCTTCTTATTATTAAATCGTCAAATCCTGCTCTTCCTTCATTTTCAATCCAATGGCAAACAC
Source organism: Bacteroides sp. AF34-31BH (assembly GCF_003602795.1). Taxonomy (NCBI): domain Bacteria; kingdom Pseudomonadati; phylum Bacteroidota; class Bacteroidia; order Bacteroidales; family Bacteroidaceae; genus Bacteroides; species Bacteroides sp. AF34-31BH. The sequence continues at coordinate 170,494 of NZ_QTLV01000003.1, read as the reverse complement.
TTCACCTACAATCAGCGAACAAAGCCCAAGTACCAGCGTGGTAGTGCTCACCAATTCTGAGAGGCTCAGCTCGTAACCATGCAGCGAGAATACGGTATCGATACCTATAAAATCAAGATATGATGACGCAAAGGTACAGCAGAAGCTGACAACCAGTGCCATTCCCAACCGACGCAGCCGACGTACATTCCGCCAGTTGAAGATGTCGGACTTGTTGATAGAGATTATCAAGCGGATAAACAATACTACCGCCCAAAGGGAAAAGCCCAAATGCAGATATATCAGCAAATACTTTGCCACCACTTTCCCGACAGAATCATGAGAATCTACGCTGACCATCAACGAAGAGTAGGCTGCAGGCACATAACTCCTGCTTTTCTCATTGTAGACGGAATCCCTGAAGAAATCAAACGACTCCATGGAAGAAGGTATCAGGTTGACAACCTTCAGGTTCATCAGTTCCTTGTAGGCAGCAATGTCACTCCCTTTCTTTCCCAGCTCCAGTCCGGTCTGCGCCCCCATCTTGGCTCCCAGAAAGATATAGTACCCCTGCTCCAATACCGAGTAACTCAGTACAAGCATTACCACCAGGCAGAGAATGTTCAATCTTCTTTTCATAATTCAGTTGTTGTTGTATTAGTATCAGATATATTATATTTATTCAGTTGTTTCAAGGAGAGTAGAAGCAACAATATGAAAACCACTGCCCAAACCAGTACATACGGGTTACTCAGCAGATGTGTCACATCCTCCATTTCAGGATGTTTCAGGCTCAGATAGACAGACAAGCCGTTATTCATGATATGTATCAGAATACATGCCATAAGACTCCGTGTCTTATAATAAAGCCAGGCAAGCAAGAAACCGATGAGGCAAGCACCTATTATCTGAACCGGATTCAGATGAAAGATACCGAATATCAACCCGGAAAACAAGATAGCCTTTGCCGGGCTATATCTGCGAAGCAGCTCCTTGGTAATGGCACCACGGAAAAGCAGTTCTTCCAGTACGGGTCCCAAAACAGAAATACAGAGAATACCCAGCCAACCGGATTGCAGTATATCAAATGTCTGGTCCAACAAATTGGGCAAAAAAGTAAGTTCGGACATCAGAAGACCTATTATACATATGGAAGTCATTCCGGCAAGCAGGCTCCATGCCAGATAAGGGACTGACACCGGAGAATACAGATGCTTGTCTCCCGTCAGGTAGTTCTTGCGCCACAAGTACAGTCCCATGAAAACAAAGCCCAGCAGCATGGTAGGCGCCACAGCAATCTGACCAGCCTTGTCCATGTCGAAAGTTCCATAAGCGAAATACGTATACAGCAGACAGAAAGGTCCTGCAAACAGTGCTCCTATAAGCTGCATCAAAAAGTAAATCAATACTAGTTTTATTGCCGTTTTCATTGTTCTATTCGTCTAAAAGTTCGCAAAGATACACATTTTCTCTGTCAATCCGTCAAGCTGTGGCAACAAGTCCCATCAGCAGCACCATCACTGTAGAAAGTGACAATACCAATAGTGTAATACTCATAAATGCTCTTCTCATAACCTAAGCCCCTCCCTCATTTCTATATTTGTTCTTCATTTATTTCACTGCCAGGAGCAATACGTCTTCCTCTGCAGTGGCATGTTCCACCAACAGATTCCAGTCGTTGTCCTTCTTACTCCATTTGTAACTCAAGTAGTTGATGTCATCTCCCGCCTGCAGATAAACTGCTTTTTCTTTCACATCGGAGTAGGCATGCGTCTTGTTGTCCCACAAGGCATATTCCACATCCGTACCGGCTTCTGTATAATTGTAGTTCAAGCAATAGAAGCGTTCAAACGCCTGCTCAATCTCGTTCCATTTCAACGCTTCCTTCTGTATCGTACGCCCTTGGGCATCATAGATGAAATTGTATTTCAAATGGTTCTGCAGAAACTTACCGTTCTCTACTTTATATACAATCTGGGACTCCACCTGATTTCCGTTCATCACTTCATTATAGGCAAAGTTTTCCTGGATATTACCACCAAAAGCATTTATCACTACTGTCACTACAAAGATTGTTGTCATTACTAAAGTTTTCATACCGTTATTGTTTTATTAGTTCTTTATTTTGTTTTTCGATAATCATTTATCGTTTCTCGATATGCAAATAAAAGACTTTTTTTTGATATGACAAAGAAAAACAGAAAATATTTATCGAAAAACAATAAAAAAAACATGTTTTACGATAAATACACAGAAAACAAACATTTCAAACGGGAAAATACATAGAACTGCAAGGAGATAAATGACCTTATCGCCTTATGTTTATAAAGAAAGAATGGATTTAATCTCCACCTCGTCACGGTGAAGCTGGGCAATAAGTTCTTCTATACTGTCGAATTTCAGTTCAGGACGGGTGCGGCGCACAAAGGAAAGACGCATCGGCTGCTGATAAATGTCAGCATCAAACCGGAATATATGGACCTCAATACTGCGATCGGGGCCGTTCTCCAACGTAGGTCGGTAGCCAATACTTAGCATACCGCCGTACTCCTTGCCTTCAACACAGACACGGACGGCATACACACCATCGCAGGGAATCAGCTTGTCAGAATCGGAAACACGGAGATTAGCCGTAGGAAAACCTATCTTACGCCCCACCTGATAGCCGCCGACAACCGTACCGTCCAAAAAGAAATCATATCCCAGATACTCGGCAGCTTCCGAAACGTTTCCCTCCAGCAACAGACCGCGAATAGCCGAGGAGCTGACAGTAACCTCCGTTACCGATGTCTCCTTACTATAAGAATACGCGCGCGCAAGAAGCACCTCCATACCCAATTCGCGACCATAGTGCACATAGTCTTCAAAACCCTCGCTGCGGTTATGCCCGAAACGATGGTCGTACCCCACTACCAAAGCTTGTATCTGATAGCGATCCTTCAGTATGGACATGAATTCCCGTGCCGAAAGCCGGGCTATTTCAGGAGTAAAATCAAGCATCATGCAATAATCCACCCCAGTCTTGGCAAGCAGGGAAACTTTCTCATCACAAGTGGTCAATAACTTCGGATGATAATCGGCCTGCATCACTTTACGCGGATGTACCGGAAAAGTCACGACCGACGAAGCAAGCCCACGCCCGGCAGCTACCGCACACACTTGCTCTATCAGGTAGCGGTGTCCCCGATGTACTCCGTCAAAGAAACCGATAGTGGCTACACTTGGACGGGAACCAATGTCCGATGTTTCACAAAACAACTGCATGTCTCCAATCCTCGTGGGCCTTTGGCGTATAGGTAGAAATACCCAACGCCTCCGCTGTCCGGCAATTGGCCTCAGAATCGTCAATGAAAAGAGTCTCGTTGGGAAGAATACCGGTCTCATCCAGTACTTTCTGAAATATATCGGCATCCGGTTTTGCCATCTTCATCTCATAAGAGAGATAGATATGCTCAAAAAAGTCCTCCGCACGGAAAGCCTTGTAGCGAAACGCGTGCAGACACGACCATTGCCAATGGATTTCATTGGTGTTGCTCAGCAGATAGACAACGTATTTTTTGCGCAGTTCCAACAGTAAATCCAATTTAAAAGTAGGAATACTCACCAGGAAACTGTTCCAGGCGTCATCTATCTGGGCATCAGTCACCGGTTTCCCTATCTTTCCACGAATCACTTCCCGGAACTCCGCACTGGTAATCAACCCTTTTTCATATTTCTGGAAGAAATCCTGCTGGTGATAGAGGTCCAACATGACTTCCACGTCCGGCAATCCCAGCTTTCTGAAATTCTCTAAACAGCGCTGGCGGTCCAAATCAATCAGAACTCCGCCAAAATCAATAATAAGGTTCTTGATTCCTCTTCTTTTCATCACTATTTCTGTGTTAAACGTCGGATAAGGCGAACCAGTTCACCTATCCACAAAACAAACGAGGTAGAAACGACAATCGTCATCCAAGTCATAAAATCGAGCGGCACTGTGCGGAATACAGCTCCACCAAACTGTACAATCAGTATCTGTCCGCCCAAAATGGCAAGTATAATCAGCTCCATGCCATAAGATTTGGAAATGCCCTTGAACGCCGAGTCCGAAGTGCCGAACACACGCGCATTGAACAAGTTCCAGAACTGAAGCATAACAAAGAATGTGAAGAACACAGTCAGCCGATAGGTAGTCATCCCTCCCTCCTCACTGTTAAACCAGAAGAGCATTCCCATAAGTAACACCAGGAAGGCAGACCCCATTCCCAGAATGTAATACCTCATGGACTTGGTTATAATGAAATCCGTACTCTTACGCGGTTTTTCCTTCATCACGCTCTCACTGGGTGGAATGGACGCCAGGGCCAGGGCCGCAAACGTATCCATAATCAGGTTCACCCACAACATCTGCGTGACGGTCAAAGGAAGCGTCGTACCCACCAGTGAACCCAGGAGAACGATAAACAAAGCCACAAAATTGATAGTCAGTTGAAAAACAATGAAACGCTGTATATTCTTATATAAAGAACGTCCCCACATCACGGCCGTACCTATACTGTTGAAGGAGTCATCCAGCAACGTGATGTCGCTGGCCTCCTTGGCAACGGAAGTCCCGGTACCCATCGAAAGTCCCACTTGCGCATGGTTCAACGCAGGAGCATCATTCGTGCCGTCACCCGTCACAGCCACTACCGCACCTTTCTGCTGCAACAGTTGCACCAGACGCTGTTTGTCTGTGGGGCGTGCACGCGACATTATCTTCAAGTCCATCACACGGTCCAATGCCTCCTCATCCGTCAATTCGGCAAATGCAGCTCCCGTAATGCGGTTCTTTTCCGTATCCTCCGGTTTCCACAGACCAATCTGGCGTGCTATCTCGGTAGCCGTACCCGGTGTATCTCCCGTCACAATCTTCACTCCGATACCTGCCGACTGGCATTTGGCAACGGCCGCAGGCACATCCGGACGGATAGGGTCACTGATGGCAACCACACCGAGGAACGACAAGTCATTTTCAGCAACCAATGACACACAATCAGACGCTTCCGCATCATCCACAATCTTGAATGCAAAGCCAAGTGTACGCATAGCCATATTCTGGTAGTTGAGCAACTGAGCCTCCACTGTAGAACGGTATTCCACCGCATCCACACGCTTGCCGTCCAACATGACATCCTTGCATTTACCCAAAACAATCTCGGGAGCTCCCTTCACATACAGCACCTTCTTCCCAATCAGGGGGGATTGCACCAGGGTAGCCATGAATTTCCTTTCCGTAGAGAAAGTCAGCTGGTCGATAACCGTAGCTTTCTCACGCAGCGCCAGATAGTCGCATCCTTGGCTGTTCAGCCAAAGCAGCAGTGCCACCTCCGTGGGGTTACCCACCCCTTTCGGCTTCTCGCCAGTCACCTCTTCTTCCAGGAAAGCAGTGGAGTTAGCACTGATACCTTCCATTACCAGCTTGCTGAGGTCATCATTCCCCAGCTGCCCGTTATTCTTCAAACCATAGAAATTGGGTTCATGCACCTGCATCAGATTTTGGGTCAATGTACCGGTCTTGTCGGTACAAATCACTGTAATGGCTCCCATCGTCTCGCATGCATGCATCTTGCGCACCAGGTTGTTGGTGGAGAGCATGCGGCGCATATTCAACGCCAGACTGAGTGTCACGCTCATCGGCAAGCCTTCGGGCACAGCCACCACAATCAGGGTAACTGCCATCATAAAGTATTGCAAAGTAGCCTGCAAGGCCGGCAGCCAATCACGGAAGGTATGAAATGAAGAAAAGTCATAAACCAGTACCACATCCTTTACAAAGAAAATGAGAAAAGCCAGACCCGCTACGGAAAAGCCAATCTTTCCAATCAGATTGGCCAATTTGGTCAACTGAATATTCAGCGGAGTAGGTTCCGTATTCTGTTCGGTACTTTGACGTGCCACTTTACCGATTTCCGTAGCATCGCCCACAGCCTCCACACGCATGGTGCCATGTCCGTCCACCACCGTTGTACCGCGCAAAATGCGGTTGGAAGCATACGTAGCCTCTTCGTCAAAGTCAGCTTCTACGGTAGTTTTCGTCACTACCGGCTCACCGGTCAGATTCGATTCGTTCACTTGCAGGGAAATGGCTTCCAGCAATTCACCGTCCGCCGGAACCTCTTCACCGGTTTCCAGCACCACTATATCACCCACCACTACATCTTTACGGGGAATCTCCTGCACATGTCCGTTACGAATTACTTTCACCAAAGTTTCTTCGTTCACTGCATTCAGCAGGTCAAACTTCTTTCCGGCATCATACTCAAAGAAGAAACCGATACCGGTAGCCAGCAGAATGGCTACTATAATGCCGATAGTCTCGGCATATTCATTCTCTACAATGGAAATAATCAAAGAAAACAGAGCGGCAACCAGCAATACCCTTACTACGGGGTCCTCAAACTTCTCCAGATACAATTTCCATAAGGAAGGCCGTTTAGGAGGCGTCAATAAATTTACTCCATGTTCGTCGCGGCTCTTCCGCACTTGTTCGTCGGTCAGTCCGACATGATAATAATCATCCTTTATTGCAGTCATGCAAGTCTTTAGGTTTAATTTTGGAACGCAAAAATACAATAATAATCCGGGAAAACAATACCTATATAATGATTAGTGATTAATTGACTGTCATTGATTCTCTTTTTCCCTCACCAGTTTCGGTCTGGTTGCAGGCTCCCACGGCAATGTGAACCAGAAAGTCGAACCTGCCCCTTCTTCCGATTCCACGCCTATTTCGCCCCCCAATTTGCGGACAATGGTCTGGCAAATGGAGAGTCCCAGTCCGGTACCGTTCTTTTCCTGCTTCAGCTTGACGAAACGTTCAAAAACATGTGGCAACTTTTCCTGGGGAATACCGGTTCCCGTGTCTTTTACGTAGAAATAGAGACCTTCCTCATAGGGTCTGAATCCGAGGGTAATACTGCCTTCCTGGGTGAACTTCAGGGCATTCGTCATAAAATTGGATACCACTTGTGCAAGCCGGTTTCTGTCTGTATGCATGGTATATTCCTTCTCAGAAGCCTCCCGGACAATCTGCACTCCACTACCCAGCTCAGCCACCCGCATACGGAACTGTTGTTCCAAATCGGACATCATCTGGTTGATGTCCACATCCGAGAACACAAATTCCAATGTTCCGGCTTCTATCTTCGAGAGGTCCAGAATATCAGCAATCAGCTGTTGCAGCATTTCATTGTTACTTTGCACAATTTCCAGGAACTGTGTCTTCTCCTCGTCTGTCGATGCAGAGGCCAGCAATTCCGAGAATCCGACAATTGCGTTCAGCGGGGTACGGATTTCATGGCTCATATTCGCCAGGAACACCGATTTGGAGCGGTCGGCATTCTCTGCCTTCTCACGTGCCAGTTTCAATTCAGCTTCCACTTGTTTCAGCCGGGTAATGTCATGCACGGTAATCACCATGCAGTCGCGGTCCTCAATCTCCATATACTCGCCGGAAACATAAGCATTGCATTCCGTAGTTCTGCCTTCGCTATCCCTAAGATTCAGAATAGCTGCCAAATCCGTGAAGTTCTTTTGCACCACAAAGGCATTCTCTATGGCATTCCGCACGGGGCAGTGCTCACACAAATCGTGAGTGCCGCAACCTCCTGCTGCCGACAAGGCATTGTTACAGCGCAGAATATCTCCCACCCGTCCAGTTTCGGCAGGCTTTACAGCTCCGGTAATATCGTAGTAATTGGTGTAGAATACAGTGAAGTCGCGGTTTATCAGCAGTACATAGGCGTGCAGATTCCGCATAATCGCCCTGAACAGCTTGTCGGTCATTTTCATAAAATGTTGTTTTAATAGAGAACAAAAATAAACTATTTTTGTTCAACAATAGAACAAAAAGGGCTTTTAAACGTTATTATAAGAGAATAAACCTAAAAAAAGAAATTTATGGAAAAGTACATTTGCACTGTATGCGATTATGTCTATGACCCTGAATTGGGCGACCCTGAAAATGGAATAGAACCGGGAACATCTTTCGAAGACCTTCCCGAAGATTGGGTTTGCCCCTTGTGTGGAGTAGGCAAAGAAGAATTTGAGAAAGCGTCCTAAGACGCTTTCTTTTCTTTTATATCGCTGCTGGCCTCCACTACATTCACCACATAGTCGCCCAGCTTTTCACATTCTGCAATGATGTCCATATAGTAAACACCCATCTGGTAATCATATTCCTTGTTGTTCACATCCAAGATATTCTGATTCTTCAGCTGATTGCGGTAATTATTGATTTCATTCTCCAAATTAAAGGACTTGTTCACATCCGCGCCTGCATGCTCCGGATGTTCCACCACGACAATCATCTGCTCCAAGGCATCATCCGTCAGCTTCATCATGAAATGAATATGCTCGTACTGCTTCTCGGTGAAATCCTGATTGGTCTGGCGCTTGCGGTTGATGGTACGTGCCAGATTATAGCAGCTGTCGCCGATGCTCTCTATCTCCGTCACTTCACGCAGCATGGCACGTATTTGCAACTTACTTTCCGAACTCAGGCGCCCTTCGGACACTTGATTCAGATAATTGGCAATCTCCAGCTCCATGCTGTCACTGATATTCTCGTACTTCTCCACACGGCTGAACACTTTGTTGAAATCATCATCCTTCTCCGTATGCAGCAAGTCCTGCACCATTCCGAACATACGGCGGGTACGTTCGGCAAAGAGATGTATTTCCTTGCTTGCCTGCAAGATGGACAGCTCTGCCGTAGAAAGCATACCGCCCGAGATAAAACGCAAGCGATATTCCTCGTCCTGCTCCTTCATTGGAATAATGGCACAGACCGTACGTTCGATAAACTTCACGAACCATATCAATATCAGCACGTTGCAGATATTGAAGCAAGTATGGAATGCCGAAAGCTTGAAGGATACGGCCACAGCCGGATCTTTAGTACCCATCACGTTCTCTACGAACCATGACACAGCCTCGGTAAAGGGGGTGAAAAGACACAACACCCATATCACACCAAACACATTGAATACCAAATGAGCCAAAGCAGCCCTCCTCGCCTGCGTATTACCGGTCAGCGCCGCAAGGTTTGCCGTGATGGTTGTACCGATATTCTCTCCCAAAACCAGTGCTGCCCCCAATTCGAAACTAATCCAGCCGTTGGCGCACATAATAAGCGTAATGGCCATAGTTGCCGCAGATGCCTGCACAATCATGGTCAACACCGTACCGATACCCACAAAAAGGAGTATGGAGATAAAGCCCATGTCGGTATAGTCCTGCACAAATGACAGCATATCAGGATTTTGGCTCAAGTCAGGAGCATTGTTTTTCAAATAGGAAAGCCCCATGAACAAGAATGAGAAACCGAAAATAAATTCACCGACAGACTTGCGGTTACTTTTTTGAGAGAAGAGGAGAGGAATGCCGAAAGCAAGAAGAGGAAGAGCAAAGGCGGCAATGTCCACCTTGAAACCTAAAGCTGAAATAATCCATGCCGTAACAGTCGTACCGATATTAGCACCCATTATGACACCTATGGACTGTGAAAGCGTTAACAACCCCGCATTGACAAAACTTACAACCATCACCGTGGTTGCAGAGGAAGATTGTACAAGTGCTGTAATCAGCACGCCCGTCAACACACCGGTCACTCTGTTGGTTGTCATTGCGGTCAATATTTTCCGCAGTCTGTCACCGGCAAATTTTTGAAGCCCCTCACTCATAATCTTCATTCCGTAAAGAAACAGTGCCAATGAGCCGAGTAGCTTTAAAAAATCATAAAAAGAATATTCCATCTTTAATTATTTAAGGTGTTTCATTCCTTCACGTGTTATAATGTCCTATATTTAACGTGTCAACCCACTAAAAACGAGACATCATGAAACACATGTTACAAATTTGTTGCAAAAATAATAATATTTCTAAAGAATTCCCTATAGGGAGCTCACTTTTGGATATTTATTACGGTTTTAATCTAAATTTCCCCTATCAGGTAGTCAGTGCAAAAGTCAACAACCGTTCCGAAGGACTGAATTTCCGTGTATACAACAATAAGGATGTAGAGTTTCTCGACATACGTGACTCCTCAGGCATGCGCACCTATGTCCGTTCCCTCTGCTTCATTCTTTACAAAGCTGTCAGCGAGCTGTTTCCGGAAGGAAAACTGTTCGTAGAGCATCCGGTATCCAAAGGTTACTTCTGTAACTTGCGCATCGGCCGTTCCATAGAGCTGGAAGATGTGACCGCCATCAAGAAACGGATGCAGGAAATCATCGCCGAAAACATCCCCTACCATCGTGTAGAATGCCACACCACCGAGGCTGTGCGTATCTTTAGCGAACGGGGCATGAACGACAAGGTTAAGCTGCTGGAAACCTCCGGCTCGCTATATACCTATTATTACACATTGGGCGACACCGTAGACTACTACTACGGCAACCTGCTGCCCAGTACCGGGTTCATCTGGCTGTTCGACATCGTGAAGTATTACGACGGCCTGCTGCTGCGTATCCCCAACAAGGAGAACCCGAATGTACTGGAAGAAGTGGTGAAACAGGAGAAGATGCTCGACGTATTCAAGGAACACCTGCGCTGGAACTACATCATGGGGCTGAGTAACGTGGGCGACTTCAACCTGGCTTGCGAGACAGGCCATGCCACCGACCTCATCAACGTAGCCGAAGCCCTGCAGGAGAAAAAGATAGCCCAAATAGCTGACGACATCTACCACCGCGGCGAAAACGGAAACCGGGTGAAGCTCGTACTCATCTCCGGTCCATCGTCCTCCGGAAAGACGACTTTCAGCAAGCGGCTCAGCGTGCAGTTGATGACCAACGGCCTGCGTCCCTATCCCATCTCGCTGGACAACTACTTCGTAGACCGTGAAGACACCCCACGCGACGAAAACGGAAACTACGACTACGAATCACTCTACGCCCTCGACCTCGAACTCTTCAACACCCAGCTGCAGGCATTGCTCCGTGGCGAAGAAGTGGAGCTGCCCCGCTTCAACTTCAACCTCGGGAAGAAAGAGTACAAGGGCGACAAACTTCGCATCGACGAGCATACCATCCTCATCCTGGAAGGAATCCATGCCCTGAACCCTGAACTGACACCACAGATTCCCGCCGCCAGCAAATACAAGATTTATGTATCCGCCCTGACCACCATCTCGCTGGACGACCACAACTGGATTCCCACCACGGACAACCGCCTGCTGCGCCGCATCATCCGCGACTTCAACTACCGCGGCTACTCGGCACAAGAGACCATTTCACGCTGGCCCAGTGTACGTGCCGGCGAGGACAAATGGATATTCCCCTACCAGGAAAATGCCGATGTCATGTTCAACTCCGCCCTCTTGTTCGAATTTGCCGTGCTCCGCTGCCACGCAGAGCCCATCCTTACCAGTGTTCCACGGAACTGTCCGGAATACGCAGAAGCCTACCGGTTGCTGAAATTCATCAAATATTTCACCCCCGTGCAGGACAAAGAAATTCCACCGACATCCTTATTGAGAGAATTTTTAGGAGGCAGTAGCTTCAAATACTAAGTTTTTATTCTAACTTTGTGAGCAAATAAAACAAACGTACACATGAAAAAAATTATTTCGATACTTCTCTTAGCGACTTTCTGCATCTTTACTCAACTCCATGCGCAAAACCGTGCAGACGAATTGATGAAACAAGCACAAGAAAATCTTACGAAAAAAGAATATATCAAAGCCCGCTATCTATTCCTGCAAGCCTACAATGCCTTTGCCACGCAAGACAAGTATGCCCAGGCAGTGGAATGCGGCGTCAATGCCAGCGCCCTCTACCATCGGGAGAATTACTATAAAGAAGCTTTTGAACTGCTGCGCGGTGCCGAGCAAGTGGTGGCAACCGGCGAACAGAAAACGGGCAAGGCCATGCCCAACCTACGTTTCCGCATCAACAAGGAACGCCTGCAGATGTACATCAACCTGAAAAATCCCGCACGCGCCAAGGAACAGCTGACCAAACTGGAAGAGACCGCCAAAGCCTCTCACAACGACTCTCTGAGCAACGACCTGCTTTATACGCAGGCCAACTATTACTACACCTTCGGCATGAACACACAAGGTGATGCGGCTACCAACCGCCTGATAGGGCAATATAAGGAACAGAAGAACTACGCCAAAGTAGACGAATGCTACAAGACTCTTATCAGTATCGCCCGCAAAGCAAACAATGCCGGACTGGTGGCACGCACCTACGACAAGTACATCCTATGGACCGACTCCGTAAAGGCGCTTACCGCCCAAGAGGAACTGAACGCCCTGAAGAAGAAATACGATGAAAGCCTGGCCACTATCCAGGAGAAAGATGATTCCCTAAGCGCCAAGCAGTACATCATCATCGGGCTTTGCATACTCGCCGCCATCCTTGCCGCCGCACTGGTATTCGGCGCCATCGTATTGCTGCGTTTCATCATCCTCACCCGTAAACAGAAGAAGGCCATCAGCATTGCTAATGAGCACAATGAGCTGAAAACCAAATTTATCCAGAACATTTCCGCCCAAATGGAACCGACACTGGACACGCTCGACGCCTCACTGCCGGGCGTAAAAGCCCTGCATGCATTCTCCAACCATATCCAGGAACTGTCCGAATTGGAAACCACCTTGTCCGAACCCTACGAAGTGCAGGAGAAGAATATCTCCACTTTCTGTGAAGGCATCATGGACAAAATCAAAGGAATGACACAAGAAGATGTCACCCTGACCGTGAATGCCCCCAAATTGAATGTGAAAATCAACCCTGAGCAACTGGAACGCGTCTTGCTGCATTTGTTGGAAAACGCCGCCGAGTACACCCCTGCCGGAGGAAAAATATGGCTGGACTTCAAGAAACGCGGTGCGCACACCCACCAGTTCATCATCAGCGACACCGGTTGCGGTATACCCGAGGAGCAACGCGAAAACATCTTCAAGCCTTTCACCGAAGTGAAAGACCTGACGCAAGGCGACGGCCTGGGACTCCCCATCTGCTCACTGATTGCCACCAAGATGAACGGCAGCTTGACACTAGACAGCAGCTACAACAAGGGAGCACGGTTCGTACTGGAACTGCACGCATAAACCATACATAATACAATCTGTATGACCCCTAAATTTGAGAGCCGCTTGCCACCGGCATTATCGGGACAAACGGCTCTCTGTGTATATTAAGGATGTGGTTGTCAACGCAACGCTTCCACCTCTTCCGGTGTCAACGGAATTTTCTTGCCCAAGCGACGTGCTCCCGTTTCGGTAATCAGATAATCCTCCTCATTACGGATGCCGCCGAAATTGCGGTATTCTTCCACCTTATCGTAGTTGATGAAGTCCATGAACTTCTTCTCTCCTTTCCATAAGTCAATCAGCTCGGGGATGAAGTAGATGCCCGGCTCAACCGTATGCACAAAGCCCGGTTCCAGAGGGATGGCAAGACGCTGGCTCTTGCGGCCGAACTGCGTACTCTTGGGCTGACCGTCATAGCCTACCCAGAGCTCACCCAGGTTCTCCATATCGTGCACATCCAACCCCATCATATGACCCAGTCCATGGGGATAAAACAAGGCATGCGCCCCTTCGCGCACGGCATCTTCGGCATTGCCCTTCATCAACCCCAGCTCTTTCAGCCCCTCCACCATCACTTGGGCGGAAAGCTCGTACACCTTCATATAGGGAATGCCCGGGCGAAGCGCTTTAACAGACTCCAGATGCATGGCGTTCTGGATTTCGTAAACGGCACGCTGGCGTGGAGTAAAAGTCTTGTCCGCCGGCACGGTAGACGACATGTCACCACAGTAACCCGAAGGCAGCTCGGCGCCGGCATCAATCAAGAAAAGGTCTCCCGGTTGCACCCGGTTGCCGTGATAGTGGTTATGCAGGGTCTGGCCGTTGACAGTAGCAATCGTGGCAAAAGACAGCTCGCAGTTGTTCATCTCGGCGATACGGTTCATTTCGGCCACAACCTCGTATTCGTACATGCCCGGACGAAGCACCTTCATTGCGGTGATGTGCATGTCAGCAGTCACGTCGCATGCCTTTTCTATTTCCGCTATTTCTTCTGCCGACTTGTAGTTGCGCTGTGCCACCACCGCACGGATAAACGGCACAGACCCTTCCTGACGTGCCGGAGGAACACCCAGCCAGTCCATCAGTTTCAACTTATGCTCGGCACGATAAGGGGGCAAATAATGGATGGTCTGTCCCTTCTGTACAGCCTTGTGCAGATAACCGACGATGTCGGCAAAAGGACGGGTTTCGGAAATTCCCACAGCAGAAGCCTTTTCGTGAAGGGTGGGCTGGGTACCCATCCAGACAATATGGTCGATGGTCAGCTCATCGCCAAAAATGATTTCTTTATCTTCATCTATGTCGATGAGAGCTGACAGCCCGGCAAACGACAAGCCAAAATAGTAGAGAAAAGTGGAATCCTGGCGGTAACGGAAAGTATTGTCCTCATAGTTCAAACCTTGTTCATCGTTACCCAAAAACAGTAACACTCCGGAGCCTATCGTTTTTTTCAGCTGGGCCCTGCGCTGCACATACGTTTCTTTAGCAAACATAACATTCCTTGTTTTAGTAGTTATAGGACAAAGATATAGATAATCTTTGAAAGAAGATAATACAAAAAGGAGATTAATCTATATAGTTCATAATCAGAAGACTATTTTGCCAACGTTTTTCAAGCCTTTGGCAAAGTTTTGCCACCGCGTTGGCAAAGTCTTGCCATAGGCATGGCAAAAGTTTGCCAAGCTATTGGCAAAAGCTTGTTTTCTCTTTTCTTGTTAAATATCATCAGAGAGGTTTCGTGTTATCGAACTATTCACTATTTTTGCGGTAAATATCTGAAAGAAGATGCACAATGAGTGCATTGAATAATTTATAAAAATATGGCACAAGGCTCCCGACAAGTACAGACCCAAGCGCAACAGCAGATACAAACGCTGTCGCCGCAACAAATTCTGGTGGTAAAGCTGCTGGAACTTCCCGCCGTGGAACTAGAGGACCGCGTACGTGCCGAACTCTTGGAAAATCCGGCACTGGAAGAGGGTAAGGAGGATACTCCCGGTGATGAATACCCCGACACTCCTGATACGGAAACCGGAACGGAAGACGGTGGAGACACCAGCTATGATTCTTTAAGCGATTATCTGAACGAAGACGATATCCCCGACTACAAGCTGCAGGAGAACAACCGCAGCAAAGGGGAGCAGGCAGAAGAAATCCCTTTTTCCGACGCCACCTCCTTCTATGAAACCTTGCACCAGCAGCTCGGCGAGCAGGACTTGACTCCGCACCAGCGCGAACTGGCCGAATATCTCATCGGCTCGCTGGACGACGATGGCCTGCTGCGCAAATCGCTGGACAGTATCAGCGACGAACTCGCCATCTACGCCGGTATCGACGCTTCTCCCGAAGAGCTGGAAGAAGTATTGAAGATTATACAAGACTTCGACCCCGCCGGTCTGGGCGCCCGCACCCTACAAGAGTGCCTGCTCATCCAGATTCGACGTAAGGAAGCGCAACGGCCCATGCCCTCGCCTCCACAATACTATATAGAAGAAGATATTCTTACCCAGTGCTACGAAGAGTTCACCCGCAAGCATTGGGACAAGATTATGCAGAAATTAGGTATCAGCGAAGATACCCTGCAACAAGCCGTTAAGGAAATCTGCAAGCTGAATCCCCGTCCCGGTGCCTCGCTCGGCGAAGCCATCGGCAAGAACATGCAGCAGATTGTGCCCGACTTCCTGGTAGACACTTATGACGACGGTACCATCAACGTGACACTGAACAACCGCAACGTGCCGGAACTGCGCATGAGCCGCGACTTCACCGAGATGGTGGAAGAACACACCAAGAACCGGGCCAACCAGTCTAAGGAATCCCGCGAAGCCATGATGTTCCTCAAACAAAAAATGGATGCCGCACAAGGTTTCATCGATGCCGTGAAGCAACGCCAGAATACGCTGATGACCACCATGCAGGCCATCATAGACCTACAACGTCCTTTCTTCCTCGAAGGAGACGAGTCATTGCTCCGCCCCATGATTCTGAAAGATGTTGCCGAACGTACCGGGTTGGACATCTCGACCATCTCCCGTGTGAGCAACAGCAAGTATGTACAGACCAACTACGGCATCTACCCGCTGAAATTCTTCTTCAACGACGGCTACACAACCGAAGACGGCGAAGAGATGTCTGTACGCGAAATACGCAAGATACTCAAAGAGTGCATTGACAACGAGGACAAGAAAAAGCCTCTGACCGATGACGAACTGACCGAGCTGCTGAAGGAGAAAGGCTATCCCATAGCCCGCCGCACGGTGGCAAAGTATCGCCAACAGATGAATATCCCCGTGGCAAGACTGAGAAGATGAGAGAAAAGGATGAGCGATTAGGGATTAAGGTTTAAAGATTAGTGCATTCAAATAGTAAATTGTAAATAGTCAAATCGTAAATAAAATTAGGTTGTGGAAGAGCATATTATAGCAGATAAAACTTTAATCAGAACAGCGAAAGTGATTTCGGCGGTATTCACACCGTTCTCCATCCCTTTTCTGGCTTTTCTGGTTCTGTTTATATTCTCGTACCTGCGCATCATGCCGTTGCAGTACAAGTTGATAGTATTGGGCGTGGTGTATTGCTTCACCATCCTGATGCCTACACTGACTATCTTCATCTTCCGCAAAATCAACGGTTTCAGTCCGGAAGAACTGGTGGAACGAAAAAGGAGATACATTCCCTTTATTCTGACCATCACTTCTTATGTATTCTGCCTGCTCATGATGCACCGGCTCAATATCCCGTGGTACATGACCGGTATCATACTCTCCGCCCTGGTAGTGATGATAATCTGCGTCATTGTCAACTTAAAATGGAAACTGAGCGAACACATGGCAGGCGCCGGAGCCGTAATTGGCGGACTGGTAGCTTTCAGCGCCTTGTTCAGCTACAATCCCGTATGGTGGCTATGCCTCTTTATACTGGTGGCTGGCGTGTTGGGCACCGCCCGCATCATCCTGCGACACCACACCCTGGGCGAAGTTATGGGAGGCTTTGCCGTAGGGCTTATCTGCTCGCTGCTGGTACTCCACCCGCTGAGCAACATACTGTTCCGAATCTTCCTCTTTTAAGAGCCTTGTTTAATTTTTAATTTTCAACTTTTAATTTACATAGTATCAACCCTTAAAAACTAATGATCATGAACTTCCCGACTAATGTAAAGTACACCAAAGAACACGAATGGATTCGCCTGGAAGGTGATGTAGCCTATGTAGGTATTACCGATTATGCACAAGAGCAACTGGGCGACATTGTGTTTGTCGACATCCCGACCGAAGGTGAGACACTGGTTGCCGACGAAGTGTTCGGCACCATCGAAGTAGTAAAAACCATATCAGACCTCTTCCTGCCCGTAACCGGTGAGATTCTGGAGCAAAACGAAGCCCTTGCCGACCAGCCGGAACTGGTAAACCAGGACCCATACGGCGAAGGCTGGCTCATCAAAATCAAACCCGCCGCTGATGCCGACTTCGACAGCCTGCTGGATGCCGAAGCCTACAAAGCGCTGATAAACGAATGAAATGAAAGGATTAGGGATTAGGGGTTAGCGATTAGCACCAGATGGAATGATAGCGCAGTCCCTAACCCCTAATCGTTAATCCCTAGCCCCTATAAAATTAACCCTTTAATAATTTAATGATTCATGTCTCCAATCGTTAGCATCATCATGGGCAGCACTTCCGACCTCCCCGTTATGGAGAAGGCCGCGCAATTGCTCAATGACCTGCATGTACCGTTCGAAATGAACGCTCTCTCTGCTCACCGCACACCGGAAGCAGTGGAGGAATTTGCCAAGAATGCCCGCCAACGCGGCATTAAAGTGATTATTGCCGCTGCCGGTATGGCTGCCGCCCTGCCCGGCGTCATTGCTGCCAATACCACACTGCCGGTAATCGGGGTTCCCGTAAAAGGGTCCGTACTCGATGGCGTAGACGCCCTTTACTCCATCATCCAGATGCCTCCGGGTATACCAGTAGCCACCGTTGCCATTAATGGTGCCATGAACGCTGCCATCCTTGCCGTACAGATGCTGGCACTGAGCGATTCCTCATTGGCTGAAACATTCGCCGCCTATAAAGAAGGGCTGAAAAAGAAAATAGTCAAGGCAAATGAGGACTTGAAGGAGGTGAAGTACGAATACAAAACCAATTGATTTACGATTGGACGATTTACGATGTACGATTGAAGATACCAAGAAGTAATTTCAATCGTACATCGTAAATCGTCCAATCGTAAATCGTCCAATCGTAAATCTTTTAATCCTTTAACTGTAAATATCATCGTGGATTTATTCAACTATTCCCGACGGGAAACATCAGAAGTAAACATCGGAGCCACCCCTATGGGCGGCTCCAATCCTATCCGCATACAAAGTATGACGAACACCGCTACGCAGGACACAGAAGCCAGTGTGGCGCAAGCCAAACGTATTGTCGACGCCGGAGGAGAGTATGTACGCCTCACGGCCCAAGGCATCAAAGAGGCTGAAAACCTGATGAATATCAACATAGGCCTACGCCAGGACGGATATATGGTGCCGCTTGTGGCCGACATTCACTTCAACCCGAAGGTAGCGGACGTGGCAGCACAGTATGTAGAAAAAGTACGCATCAATCCGGGAAACTATGTGGATGCAGCACGTACTTTCAAACATTTGGAGTATACCGATGAAGAGTATGCCCAGGAGTTGCAGAAGATACACGACCGCTTTGTACCCTTCCTTAACATCTGCAAGGAGAACCATACTGCCATCCGCATCGGCGTAAACCACGGTTCATTATCCGACCGCATCATGTCGCGCTATGGCGATACACCGGAAGGCATGGTGGAATCTTGTATGGAGTTTCTGCGCATCTGCGTACAAGAGAATTTCACGGATGTGGTCATTTCCATCAAGGCATCCAATACAGTGGTCATGGTAAAGACAGTACGCCTGCTGGCAACCGTCATGGAGCAGGAAGGTATGCGATTCCCGCTGCATCTCGGTGTAACGGAAGCCGGAGACGGAGAAGACGGACGCATCAAATCGGCCTTGGGCATCGGCGCCCTGCTGGCAGACGGCTTGGGTGACACCATCCGGGTTTCCCTGAGCGAAGCTCCGGAGGCGGAAATCCCCGTAGCCCGCAAATTGGTGGACTATATCGTGCAGCGCCACGACCATCCTTATATCCCCGGAGCAGATGTGCCGGAATTCAATTATCTCTCTCCCACCCGCCGCGAGACTGCTGCCGTACACAATATCGGCGGAGACAATCTGCCCGTGGTCATTGCCGCACGCCTGGACGGGGACATGGACTTCAATCCGCAATTCGTGCCGGACTATATCTATACGGGACGTTCCATCCCCGAACAACTTCCGGAAGGCATGCAATGTATTATCGATGCCGATGTCTGGATGGAACAAAGCAACAGCGAGACAAAACCGGACAATGCCTGGCCCGCCTTTAAAGGAGACCAGCTTCCTTTCCTAAGCAGTTGTGGCGCTTCCTTGAAATTCCTCTTCATCACGTATATGGGGCTGAATGACGAAGCCATCGCCTGCCTGAAGTATCATCCGGAAGTCGTATTGATTTCGCAAAGCAATCATCCCAACCGGTTGGGCGAACAACGCGCTCTAGTACACCAGATGATGAAGGAAGGCCTAAAAAACCCGGTAGTCTTCTTTGAGCACTACGCAGAGAGCGAACTGGAAAATCTGCAAATCAAAGCGGCGGCAGACATGGGAGCACTCATCTTCGACGGTCTGTGTGACGGTATCCTTCTCTTCAACCAAGGAGAAACCATAAGCGGCAAAGTAGTGGATGCCACTGCTTTCGGCATCCTGCAAGCCGGACGTGTACGTACCAGCAAGACCGAATACATCTCTTGTCCCGGCTGCGGACGCACACTCTACGACCTGGAAAGTACCATTGCCCGTATCAAGGCAGCTACCGGCCACCTGAAAGGACTCAAGATAGGAATCATGGGATGCATTGTCAACGGTCCCGGAGAAATGGCGGACGCCGACTACGGCTATGTGGGCGCCGGACGAGGCAAAATCAGCCTCTACAAGAAGAAAGAGTGCATCGAAAAGAACATTCCCGAAGAAGAGGCGGTAGAAAAGCTGATAGAACTGATAAAAAGTAACGGAGATTACGCTGAAAGGACTTAAGTCTCAGCGCAGATATTCGTCAAAGTCCACCTCTCTGAACTTAAAGTTATGATGTTCGGAGGGGTGGTAGGCTTTATTCCAAGTCGAATAGGTCTTCACATCTATCTCCCTTGTCTTCCGGTTAAAAGTTACAATGCGTAAGTAGCCCTCACCTCCCAATCTACTGCCTTCCACACCACGCTGATAGTTTGCCAGCATCTGATACACTTTATTTCCCTCTTTCCCTATAGAGACCAGCGTGCCGACTCCGCTTTTCAAGACATGCCCACAAAAGACAGCTATCACATTGCGATGTTTGAGAAGCAATTTCTCCCAGATTCCAGCACCATCGTTCACTGTGCGCCCAGACTCTTTGCCGATGCCATATCCTTGAGGGCGCCACCAGTCTTTCCCGTCATGCAACGTACTGTCACAATACAAATAGGCGTGTGTATTCAATATGACAAGCTTATCCGGATGAATACCCACTATGGAATCGGCCCATTGCAGAGCCTCATCAGAAGGCCCGAATTCCAGATTCAAGACCAGCCAATCGGTATCGCCCGACCTAAGGTTTATGTAATAGTTATCCAATGTCTTTCCATCTGCACTGCCTCCCCAATAACTCTTCTGCTTATAGTCAGAAAGAGGGAAATACTTGTTGGCCATTGCAGTGTTATGCACGTCCGAAAACTTACCGGGCTTACTGCCAATATCGTGATTTCCCCATACGACAGAATAAGGTATTCCTGCTTGGCTGACACGATGAAAAGCTTTCTGCATATATGCCCATTCCACCGGAGAATTATCTTGTGTCAAATCTCCCACTTGGAACACGGCATCTATTTTCTTACGGTTGGCAACCAACCAGTCCACTTGCGAATCGAAGACCTCCGGACATTGCTCCAGATAAGTCTGCGTATCCGGCAATACCACAAAAGTACTTACCCGACCGGAAGTGGTGCAAGAAGTTAAAAAAGCGCCCCCTAAAAAGAGCGCTCCGATAACAGACAATATTCTCATCATTTTTTCTTCTGATTAAACAGCCACTCCATAAAATCAGGATAGTTGAAAGCCGGATTCCAACTACCATGATTACAACCAGGAAATTCAATATATTCCACATCGGCACCAATAGCTTTCAAGGCCCGATATGCTGCACGCGATCCTTCAGGAGTTACTACATTATCCGCATCTCCATGAAAAATACGGAACTTGACCGATTTGCCAGCCTTCAACCGTGCCGGATTCACTGTTCCACAAATAGGTATTGCTGCCGCAAAAATCTCCGGATAGCGGACAGCCATGTCAAATGTACCCATTCCTCCCATAGAAAGTCCCATAACATAGATACGGTCTTTGTCTATCTGCGGCATGGCCAGATAGAAATCCAACAACTCTTTCAACGTACGGAAAATAGGAGAAACAGGCACTTCCAACGGCATATCTGCCGGAGCAAAAGATGAAGGGCGCTCCGTATATGCCCAATATCCGGTTTCAGGACACTGCGGAGCCAAAATAAACGCCGGATACTTTTCGCGGTTTACAGGATTAAGCCACATCTGCCCACCATGAACCAATTGTTTCTCATTATCATTGCCACGCTCTCCGGCACCATGCAGAAAAAGCACCAAAGGATACTTTTCATCAGGTTTCATCACCTCTGGACGCAACAAACGATACAACAATGTATCTCCACGGGAAGAGATATAAGTTTCCTTTTGAAAGGTTTCTTGTGCAAACGAAAACAAAAAAAAGAATAATCCACAAAGGATGCCGATTATACGTTTCATCTTATTATTTATTTTACATGTTTAACTTCCGAACGTAAAGATACACCATTTTCATTGAAAGCCTCCACACAAAAATAATAATCCTGATCAGCAGTAAGGGTTTTCATCAATAAATCAGTCTTATCATAGACCATCCAAGAGCTGTAAAGTTTGTCCGGTGCAATGCCCCAAAGTATGTTGTAACCTTGTGCACCTTTCACAGCCTCCCAACGGATGGAGATGTCACGACGGTCTGCTTGGCGGTCAAGTACCAACTTTTTGGGTTGTTGCGGTGCCTTCCCCGTACCCAATCCAAAGACGCGAAGTTCAGATATAGCCAGATTCGGTGTCGGTATATCTATATTTTTATAACGGATATAACGGGCAGACTTGGGTAATGCCAGTTCAACATAATCATTCGGAGTATCCCTATAACTTTCCTTACGGTCCACCAATATATCCCAATTCTCACCATCAAGAGAACCTTCGATGAGATAACGGTGATGGAGTCCTTCGTAGCGACCGTACATATTACTTTGATAATCGTGATAGTTTATCTGAACAGCATACACATCAGCAGGTTTCTCTAAATCAATCATCACCCACTGCCGTTCGTCATTAGCCTCGGCAAGCCAAAAAGTTTTAGTCAGTTCATCCGTTAGGGCATCTGCCTTAAATTCGTCTTTTGTAGTAAAAGCCGTCACCGGCTTGCCATACGAGAGCAACATCCAGCCACGGAACTGTCCAGCCTTGCCCGGTACGGCAGGTGCATAACGGGGATAGTCTCCGAAACGGGTATCTACATACATAATGCCATCTTTATCAAACCCTGCCGGAAACATACAAAGGCGACGTTCCCAATTCACATTGATAGAGAGTGACATCGAAGCAAAATGCCAATACTGCCCCCCAGGACCAAGCACGGTACTTCCATGTCCGGCACCGTTCATATAACCACCCGGCTTGTAGGACACCGGATTATGCTTTTGGTAAGTATAAGGCCCCATCGGATAATCGGCCACATAAACACCATCGGCATAGACATTGAATTCCGTTCCCGGAGCACCGTATTGCATATAGTATTTCCCATTATGCTTCGTCAGCCAAGGCCCCTCAATATATCCGCCCAATACAGTATCCGTATGGTTTTCACCGAAACGTTCCCAGCCATGTTTAGGCATATCCAAATTGAAGAGTTCTTTCGTTTCTCCCTTCTTGATGAAACGCCGGTTCTTGTCCAGTTCCATTCCCCTGATAGGATACACATTGGAAGAACCCCAGAACATATACGCTTTACCGTCATCGTCAATAAACAAATCGGGATCTTGCAGATTATGCAAAATTGCCGGAACAGCTTCCCAGTTTCCTGAAGCCGGATTATCCGTATAAAGGATACTCATGGAACCGGAAGGATCACCGGTCACATAAAGTACCGAATCTTTGTAATTATGTGCCGCCGGAGCATTACACCCTTGCGGATACCAGTTCCTGCCCGGACGTACAAACTCCCAGTTCAGCAAATCCCTGGAACGCCAATAACCGTGTGAACGGGTGACAAACATATAATATTCACCCCGAAACTCCACCACGGCAGGATCGGCACCGGAACGGTAGGAGATACTCTTATCCGAATTATAAATCATATACGTGTAATCGATATTCAAAGGATTACAATAAGTATCCATACGCATGTCCTGTGCAGAAAGGAAATTCGCCAAACACAACAGCAGCACCAGACCACTTAATCTTTTCATCATATTATCCACATTTATATTTCTAAATATTCATTTATACATCACGAAATATGCACTATTATTTGCACAGAGATTCAGGAACATCATATTCTTCCTGCAGGCGGGCAAGTTCCGCTTTCAATTCTGCAGCAACCTTCTCCATCCCTTTTTCACCATACAAATTATGCATTTCTGCCGGGTCCTCCTTCAAATCATAAAGTTCCCACTTGTCATCCACATAAAAATGCATCAATTTATAGCGCTCCATCTTGACACCGTAATGTGCACGGACACTATGAAAACCGGGGAATTCATAATAGTGATAGTAAAGTGACTTCCTCCAGTTTCGTGGAGTATTTTCTCCCTCTACCAACCGACGAAATGACACTCCCTGCATGTCTTCAGGAATCTCAATTCCACACATATCGAGAAAAGTGGGAGCGAAATCAATATTTTGAGTTAATCCTGTTACCTGCGTTCCAGGCTTAATATGTCCCGGCCAGCTCATTACCATCGGCATACCGAAAGACTCCTCGTACATAAAACGTTTATCAAACCAACCGTGCTCGCCCAGATAGAACCCCTGGTCTGTAGTATAAACGACAATCGTATTTTTATCCAATCCGGTACGCTTCAAATAATCCAATATTTCTCCTACACTCTCGTCCACGCTTGCCACACAAGCCATATAATCCTGCAAATAACGCTGATATTTCCATTCTGCCACCTCTTTGAAAGTACGCTGTTTCGAATAAAATTCATTGTTCCGTTCACGATAGGCATCCATAAAACGGCGGCGCTCATCCGGCTCCATCGTACCAAGAAAAGCATGAGGCCACGGGTCGAATAGCAGACTGTCGCTATTCATACCCGCAACCATCTTCAAGTCGTGACCTTCGTACATATCACGGTATATATTCATCTTCTGCATTTGTGCCGCATAACGTCCTTCGTATGCATCATAATAATTGTCGGGTAAAGGGAACTGCGTGTGTTCGTACAAATGATAATGCCGTTCGGCAGGCACCCAATTACGGTGAATGGCTTTGTGATGCATCATCAAGAAAAAAGGTTTATTCTTATCCTCGCGCCCACTCATCCAGTCTTCACAATATTGAGTGATGAGGTCAGTTACATATCCTTTATGCCGAGTGGTATCTCCCTCGGTAATAAAATACGGATTATAATAATCTCCCTGATCATTCAAAATCATCCAATGGTCAAACCCGGTAGGCTTTGAAACAAGATGCCACTTGCCGATAATGGCTGTTTCATAACCGTTTGCTTGCAATATCTTCGGCAGTGTCTGCTGCGAACCGTCAAATCCTTTATTTCCATTCCTCATAAAACCATTCTTATGACTATGCTTACCAGTCAGTATGGCTGCACGACTGGGACCGGAAATGGAATTGCAACAGTAATTATTCTGAAATACCGCCCCTTCATGCCCAATACGGTCAATATGGGGAGTAGGAGCTATTTTACCTATGGGATGTCCATATATACTCATTGCTTGTCGGGCATGGTCATCACTCATGATAAAAATAATGTTAGGACGCCTGTTTCCTATTCCTTGTTTCTGTTCTTGTCCTTGCATCCAAACCGAAGGAACAAAGGGCAACAAGGCAATTCCCCAGGATAGTTTATTTTTCATGTATTCATTATTTGTTGTAATTTATCAAAGGCGTAACACCGTTTTATAATTTACTGATTATCAGTACAGTTAGAATACAGTGCATTCAGTATACGACTGAACCCTATTCAGTATACGACTGAATGGCATTCACTATACGACTGAATCAGGTTCAGTATACAAGTGTTTCTTGAGCCCTTATGATTTGTAAATAATGCAGAATAGAATTAGACGAGTGCCTCTTTACAGTTTCAAAGTAACCAATACGGGAGCATGGTCGGAAAGATAGCCATTGTCCGGCTTATCGCCAACTGTGCGGTAACGCTCCACCTCTACAGAAGCATTTACGAATATAAAATCTATCAGCCTGCGCTTCTCCACCGGAATACGTCCGAAGTCATGAAAGCTCCATGTCGGTCCGTAAACGACCTTTGCCGTGGAACAAGCGTTCCTCATTCCACCTTCCGTCAATATAGTGACCGGCTCGGAGTCTACCGTTCCATTAAAGTCTCCAGTGATAATTACCGGAAGCTCTCCCGCTATTTGCTTTATCTTCTCGAGTATTAACTTAGCGCTTTCTCGACGTGCCACCTCACCTACATGGTCAAAGTGGGTGTTGAAAGCAGCTACTTTCCTGCCACTCACCTTGTCTTTCAACACAGCCCAAGTCACGATACGCTCGCATGCCGCATCCCAGCCTTTCTTTCCGATGGAATCGGGAGTCTCACTCAGTCCGAAATCTCCGTTCTTTAAAAGCTCAAAACGCTCTGTCTTATAAAAAAGGGAGCAATATTCGCCTTTCTCTTTTCCATCTGCACGACCTACGCCAAGGGCAGTATATTGAGGAAGACGCTCCTTCAAGTCATTGAGTTGATTCTTTACCACCTCCTGCATGCCCACAATGTCCGGAGCATAATAAGCAATCATCTGTGCTGCATTATCCTTACGGTATTTCCAGTTATTCATACTGTCCGCTACATGATCCAGACGGATATTAAACGACATCACCTCCACCTTAGCTTCCGGTTGCTTGCCGCACGAGGCGACAAGCAATACGAAAGCAACCAATACACTATTGAAAAGCACGTTTTTCATGGTTATAATCCTTTTTAATCTATATAAAATTTACCAAAATCAAATCCTGCCAAACCTAATCAGCCTTATTCAAATAAGGAGACGTAAAGCCTAATCTCTTCAATCCCTTCTGTACATCGGGATGACTCATGAAAAGCTTCCAAATTAAACCGGTGCGATAGTTCTCTATCATCACAATAATCGGTCCCTGGTCAATGGCAAGATACGAAGGCGCAAACCAATCCTCAGTCAGATTAAATGCATCTTTGAACCCATATTCACCCCAAAGACGGTCACCCAGTTCTTCATAGAAATAGCGCATGGCCTCCAAAGAATATTCCGGTGTATAAGGGATGGATGAAAGGGCCGCAGTAGGCGTAATCACGCCGCGATCATTTCCGGGGCTATGGGCCGAATAGCCTTTATCACCGTCACTGGCTGTCAATCCCCAGCATTTCTCACCGTAACCCTTATATCCCTTCGGATTGTCGATACAATAGGCACGGTTAATCAAGGTATGGGCCTTCATTTGTTCCTCGTAGTCAGCATAGCGGTCCTTCAAGCCATGCGGATCAAGCCCCATGTAAGAGTAATGAGTAAAGAACAAAGGACCGCCCTTACCGTTATCGTTTCCGAGAGGAAGCCTGATGCCATAATACTCCCGACCATTCAGAAAAGTATTCGCATTGACCCAGCCTTTATGATAAACACTCTCGGCAATCGGATAAGTAGGAGAAGACGCACCTAAAATATAAATAATGTGGCACTCGTTATGACCTTTAATCTGATGGTTCATCGCCCACCCGTTATAGGGTGACCAATGCCAATACATCACATCTTGCCCCTGAGTGAAAAAATTCCACTCTGCTTGGCGCCACAGATTATTAATCATTCCCCGGATACGGTTTTCCGTCGGATTATCCTTTATAAAATACTGATGGGCAGCCAACAAACCTTCGAACATGAAAGCGGATTCTACAATATCGGCTCCATCATCCTTACGGCTGAAAGGAATGGTCTTACCGGTTTTACCGTTCATCCAATGTGCCCACATGCCGTGATAACTGTCGGTATTCTTGTCGCTCAAGAAACGAACAATCTTCAGTATACGTTCAGCACCTTGTTCACGGGTGATAAACCCGCGTTCTATGCCGACAATGATAGCCATCACTCCGAATCCCGACCCACCAATGGTAGCTGTCTCGGCACCACCGTTACTCCGTTCATGCGCCAATCCGGATTCAGGATGGGCAAAATCCCAAAAGTAACGGAAAGTTTGCTTCTGAACGAGGGTCATAAGTTCGTCGTCAGAAAGCCGCTTCTGCTTTTTCTGTCCCGAAATCAAATTAAAAGGGTATAGCAAAAGTATCAAATATATTAATATTCTCATCATAATCATTCTTTTAGTTTAAGCACGGACTCTGAAAGCCAAGCTTCTTCAGTCCTTGTTGGATTTCCGGTATAGACATAAATAAATTCCAAAGGAGACCTGTTCTATAATTCTCTATCATACAGATTATCGGCCCTTGGTCAATGGCTATGTACTGAGTATCGTACCAATCTGCCGTCAAATTAAAGGCATCTATAAAACCATAATCTTTCCAAAGTTTGTCTCCCATCTTATAATAGAAGAAATGCAGCGCTTCCATTGACTCCTCCGGAGTATAAGGAAATGCAGACAAAGCAGCTGTTGGAGCAATGACCCCTTTATCATTAGTAGGTGAATGAGCTGAATATCCCGTATCGCCGTCACTTGCCGTCACCCCCCAACAAGAAGCGCTATAACCCGTATATCCTTTAGGATTTTCCTTACAATAATTGTAATTAATCAACGTATGATTGCGATTTTGCATCCAGTAATCGGCATATTGGTCTTCCAGTCCTTGTGGGTTAATGCCTAGAAAAGAATATTGAGATAAGAACAGCGGTCCCCCTTTATCCGAACCTAAAGGAAGAGTGATGCCATAATAAGATTTTCCATTCCTGATTCCTCCATTTTTAGCCCAGCCCGCTTCATATACAACTTTATCGATAGCATGTGTTGGAGACGAAGCAGCAAGTATATAAGTAATCAGACACTCATTCCATCCTCTTATTGCCAGGTTCTTCTCAAAACCGTAATCGGGACTCCAATGCCAATATAGTACATCTTCACCATTTTTCCGGAACCAGGTCCAGTCAATAGCTTCCCAAAGACGGGTTATGTCGGCACGCAACCTGCTTTCTACTTCCGTATTTTCCTTGAAATAGGCTCGAGCGGCAAGCAAACCTTGAAATAACAAGGATGTCTCAACCAAATCGGCACCGTTGTCTTTCTCACTGAAAGGTTTGGTTGCTCCCGTTGCGCCATTTATCCAATGTGCATAAGCACCATGATAAGCCGTACATTCCTTATCAAGAAAAGTAACTATCTTCTGCACTCGTTCAACAGCTTGCTGACGGGTAATAAAGCCCCGTTCAGCAGCTACCAGCATGGCCATCACGCCAAAGCCGGTACCACCGGTAGTAACGACATCGCCCGAAGTAGTACGTTCGCGCGCCATTCCGGAATATTCATGCCCAAAGTCCCAGAAGTACTTAAAGGTCTGCTTCTGTACCAATGTCAACAAGTCCTCATCAGGGATACGCTCAAACTTGTCTGTATCATCCATTCCTGTCTTAATCATACAAACCTTGCCATTGGAAAGCAGTGTCCCGGAAGTGGATTTCACCCCCGGATTGACAATCAATTTATACGATGACAAGACTTTAAAGCCTCCCTTAGGAGTCACCGATACTTTTTTCTCTTGCAGGAACTCATAATCGCAGCTTACAGGAAGCTCCTCATGTTTCAAAGCAATATTGTTACGGGCTGAAGCCTCATCTACAGCATCCGAGAACTCCAAAACAATGGCTACATTGGGAGCAACATTCTCAAATGTCTGTTGGTTTTGTTGGTCACCCACAATGATATTCTTCAACTCGAAAGGCTGATTCACTTCAGGTTGATTATCACCACTGCACGCAACCAACAAAAGACATACTATGAAATATAATACTTTCATCCTATCATCAGATTAAAGTGTAGCTTCATTCTTTTCCAGAGTAAATACTCTGGATTTCGGTTGCCGTCAACACCTTGTCATATAGGCGGAACTGATCAAGCTGACCGGGAAAGTTCTTTGCCCAGGTTTGTGCTCCTGCACCCGAAGTAAGACTCGGAGTAGTGCTGAACTGAAATGCACCGACAGCCAAAGAAGCGCCTACATTATTAAACTTCAATTTCCCACAATCAGGCAATTCTTTGGTAAAGACACCCTCACCATTACGATAAACAGTAATGGTAGAAGTATTGCCATCATACACAAAAGCCAGATGCACCCATTCGCTACCAAAAATATCATCTATTTTTGCCTCAACCCATCTTTCATCATTCTCTTTTGCTGTCTGATTGAAGATATGAACCTTGAAAAATGCCTGAGTCTCGCTATTATTATTCTCCAAGAAGATGTCGAAGTTGCCCCAGAATTTAATAGAGTTAGGGATAGAGAACAAACCTTGCGCAGAAGTATTCTTAGTGGTTCTCATCCAGAAAGCTACAGTCAAATCACCGATAGTGGGCATGTTATTTTCCAATATAGAAGGAGTCTTGGCCAAAATGTAAGCATTCTCAGCACCTTGATAGGCCATGCCAGCGATTCCGTCTTCCGCAAACTTGGCATTACCGTTATCTGCTACCAAAAATCCCCATTCACCTTTATCCCGAATGTCCTCTTCATCAAAAGGAAGATACATCTTCAAAGGGGTAGTAGGTACTTCACCTGTACTCTCAGGGTAGTCGAAAGCAGGATGATCCATATCCTGAAAACAAGACTGCATACACAATGCAAACAGGCAAGAAGCCACAGATACTATATATTTTTTCATAAGTAGTTAGTACATTTATAGATTAATAATTGGGATTTTGAACCAATACACCATTCGACTTGTCAATTTCGTCTTGCGGAATGGGCAACAAAGCATGTCTGTCTTGATAACCGGTCTTGCCTGCCGCATGAAGTACCTCTTTAGCAATACCCCAACGAACCAAGTCGTAGAAACGGTCGAACTCCATACCTAACTCAACACGTCTTTCATGACGAATGGCCTCACGCAGTTCATTCTGGTTGTTGGTCGTCACTTCCGGTAGAATTCCGATATTATTGCCACGAGCACGAGCGCGCACCATCTCCAAATAGTTACGGGCAGAAGATAAATCACCCAATTCACAAGCAGCTTCGGAAGCCATTAATACCACATCAGCATAACGTATCAGACGAATATTTACCCAATATCCTCCCTTTGTGAATTTCAAACGCATCGCCGGGTCCGTATATGCCTTCTTGTTAAAGTATTTAGCTATAACATCAGCATTCGAAATAGGTTTCTCACCATAAGGCTTGTTAGCAGGTATGGACTCTGGATCGTCCTTGCCGTTGCGTATAAAATAAAGCAAAGTTTCGTCTTTTCTCGGATCTCCCTCTTCAAAAGCATCTGCCAATTCTTGAGTAGCGGTGTGTTGCCCCCAACCGAGATTCCACTCGCCTGCGCCACGTACACCCTGAACGGAAGCAAACTGGCTTCCTATGTCATTAGAACCTGGTTGTGATTCTGTTGCCGTACATTGCAATTCAAAAACAGATTCACTACAGTTTTCACCTTTTTCTCGGAATATGTCTTCATAAGGTGTTTTCAGATTATATAAACCGGAGTTAATCACTTCTTCAGCGGCAGCCTTCATATTCCCCCAGTCATTACGCATCATGTATGTGCGTGCATGAAGAGAACGAGCAGCTCCCCAAGTGAGACGACCTACATAAAGTTGCTCCCACGTTCTGGGCAGACTGTTTTCGGCTTCCGTAAGGTCAGAATCTATTAATTCATATATCTTTGCCACAGAAGACTTTGGAACATTTGCCTCAGCTGCATCATAAACTTTAAAGTCAATCAAAGGCACTTCACCAAAAGCGCGTACAAGGTTGAAATAACAGAAAGCACGTACAAACAAAGCTTCCCCCTTATTGACGAGGTCACCTTCTGTCAATGACGGATTTTGGCTCATCTCATCAAGCAAATCATTTACCTTATGTATCAATGAATAGTTATCATTCCAATAACTCTTAATCATCCCATTACTTACCAAATATTCAAAGTCATCGAACATCTTGCCGGTAGCAGCTCCATCGGACAATGTACTTCCTTTCTCTGCGTCCTCAGAACGCATACCGTGGATTGCCAATGCAGTATTGCCGCTTGTCAAATGAAAACCGCGCAACTTGGCATACATATTAAAAACCTGTGTTTCATAAGTACCACCAGTCAAATCATCCTCTGTCTGTTGTCCAAGCGGTTTTCTATCAAACATATCCTCACACGAAGTTAGTGCAAAGCTTACTGCTAAAAATGCTATATAATAAAATATCTTCTTCATAGTCTGTCTCTATATAATTTTAGAAAGTCAAATTAAAACCAATCGTATAAACTGTAGGCATAGGATAGCCTCCACCATCAATACCAAACGAAATAGCACTTCCGCCCACTTCCGGAGTATATCCTCCATTACGGCTCCAGGTCTTGGGATTCTGCACATTGGTATAAAGACGCAGTGACTGTACCTTGATACGATTCAACAGTCGTTTGTCAAAGTTATACCCCAATTCGATATTACGGATTCTGAAGAAACTGCCATCTTCGATGAAATACGTGGAAGCCTCCTGATTTATTTTGTGTGAAGGGTCGAGCAAGGGCTCCCAATTGGAAGTGCCCTCTCCATGCCAACGATTCAATTGCTCTGTGCGATAATTCAGTTGTGCATAGCTACTGCTTCCCCAATTACGGTAAATTTCATTTCCATAAACACCCATCATGTCAACAGTCAGGTCCAGATTCTTCCATCCCAAATTAACATTAAAACCGTAAGTAAAATCAGGAGTTGGATTACCTATCATTGTACGGTCATTATCAGTAATTTTGCCATTACCGTCAACATCAGCAAATTTCAAGTCACCCGGTGTTACCGAGCCAACCGAGTTAATCGGAGAGAAACGGATGTCGTCTTCGTTCTGATATACACCCTCAACCTTGTAACCATAGAAATAGCCAATCGGATAACCTTCGGAAACACGTGAGGGACCACTGATAATATTATAGTCTTTGTTTACCAGTGAAAGCACCTTGTTATCAATAGTGCTCAAATTAGCACCTAATCCATATCTCCAATCTTCCCCAATCTTGTCGTTCCAAGAAGCACTAAGTTCAAAACCGCGATTGCGAATCTCACCCACATTCTGTAATCCGGGAACAGTACCTGCAATACCCGGAATGGAAGTCAACATATCTTTTGTTGTTTTGTTATAATAAACCGGAGAAAGCTGCAAACGATCATTGAACATATGCATGTCAAAACCTACTTCCCATGAATAATTACGTTCCCATCCCAAAGTAGGTGAAATCAGTTTGTTGGGGCCTTTACCCGCAATGATATTGTCACCGAACACAGCTGAACCCGAACTAACAATGGTGGCATATGCCGGATAACTGGAACCAGTATTCTGGCTACCCAACACACCCCAAGAGCCTTTCAACTTCAAGAAGTTAATTACATTCTGGTTCTGCATAAACTTCTCTTCGGTCATTACCCAACCGGCACCGAAAGAGTAAAAGTTGTCCCAAGTATTACCTGTCTTATAGAAAACAGATGAACCGTCCCTACGGAAAGAAGCATTAAGTAAATAACGATTCTTGTAGTTATACAATGCTCTGAACAAATAAGACATGGTAAATCTGTCACTCTGAGAACCGCCATTAGTTGCCGTAGATACATCGTCGATGGTAGAGAGCCACCATCTGTCCGGGTCGTCGCCCACCAAAATGCCGTAGCCCGCAAGCTGGCTGCGTCCACCACTCAAACTGGAAGACTCATTGTAATTGGTTGTAAGACCGGCAGTCAATGTCAATCCATGATTGCCAAACTGTCCGAGATAAGTCAACACATAGTCAGACTGTGCAGCAAGAGAGGTAGACTTGCTTTGGTTCACACTTTCTCTTTCAGTCAACCGTTCTTTCCCCCCCTCCACATCGGGATTATAAACATAAATCAGCGGAGAATATGAACGTCCCTGACTGGAAGCATAGTCCATAGAGAAAGTTGCTTTGAACGTAAGGTTCTTCAGAATATCTATCTCTCCGAACACATTACCTGCCACGCGATAGTTTTCAGACTTGTTGTGAGCACCGCGCAGCTCTGTTTCAATAAGAGGATTCCACACTTGTGCACGCTGGAAGTCGGGCAGCGTATGTATCAGTCCCGATTCAAGGTCATGAGTAGGAGCAATAGGAGCAGCCTTCAAAGCACCATCCACACCCTTTGCATCAGGATACTTGGCACGAACTCCATTAAGCTGGAAACCAAAACGCAGGAAATCGGTTACGCTATATTCACTGTTCAAGTTTACGGTAAACTTATTGAGCTTTTCCGTTTTAATGGAACCTTCTTCCATGACGTAACCCAAACCCAAATAAAACTTACTCTTATCCGTTGCACCCGTAATGCTCACATTGTTATTGGTCAGAAAACCTGTCTGGAATATCTCATTCTGCCAATCAGTATTACCAGTCCATTGAGTATAATCATAAGGGTCGCTTCCTTGAGATATCAACTGCTCGTTGTACAGCATCTTAAACTCTTCGGCATTCGTCACACCTACACGGTCATAAATAACCTTCCAACCCACTGAAGAGTTGATGTTGACCATCGTCTTCCCTATTTTTGCCCTTTTAGTAGTAATGATGATTACACCATTGGCACCACGCACACCGAAAATAGCCAAAGAAGAAGGGTCTTTCAAGATTTCCATAGATTCAATATCCGCAGTGTTCAGATAATTGATATTGTCCGTGAACAGTCCATCTACCACATAAAGGGGTTTGAAACCGTTAATGGAGTTCGTACCGCGAACACGGATTTCAGGGTCTTGTCCTGCACGACCCGTATTCACCACCTGTACACCGGCAACCTTACCCTGTATGGATGCCAGTGGATTGGTAGAAGGCTTAGAGGCAATCTCGTCCGCTTTCACAGTAACGATAGAACCGGTCAAGTCGCGTTTCTTGGCACTACCATAACCAACTACAACCACCTCATCAATGAGCTGGCTGTCCTCTTCCATCTTCACATTGATAGTTGAACGCCCATTTACGGCAATCTCCTGCTCACGCATACCTATATAACTAAAAATCAAGGTAGCATTAGATGCCACATCAACAATCTGATATTTACCATTTATATCAGTAATACTACCTTTACTCTCCTGCCCTTTTACACGAACAGAAGCACCGATAACAGTTTCGCCTGTCTTGTCCGTAACGACACCCGAAATCGTAATTTTGTTCTGTGCCATCGAAGTAATGGCAAACAATAACATCACACATGTAATTAGTAGATTTTTCTTCATTTTGTATTGATTTAAAATTCTTTTGCAAACATACCGGAGAAGTTGATATATGTCAAAAAACAAGCTACCACAAGAGTACCACAGTTCACCGGAGGGGTACATCATTACTACTACTGTATAACATAAACGACAGATTATAAGGAATATAAAAGTACAATAAATATTTAGGTACTATTCATATATATAGAGCAAGAAGATAGAAAAGCAAAGGGGGCTTTTATCCTATTCTGAAGTTTTTTATCCCATATTCAAGAACGTCATACCTTTCACTGCCTCAAAGCCGACCATAAGATTTCCATAACCGATTGCCATTATACGATAGATTATATACCAAGCAAATACTGCAAAACGTTTGCAGTGAAGATGTAGACAATATGCAGCAACAATGCCATCTCAACGCAGTGGCTCGAATGCTGCATATTGCCGTCTTGAGAATCAGTTAGAGTAACTTGAACGCTGCTTTCTTTACGTCCTGGCTATTTCTGCCAATCATCACCTCAAAGTCACCGGACTCGCATACAAAATCAAGATTGTAGTTGTAGAACTTCAGCAATTCGGGAGTAATCTTGAAAGATACTTTTTTAGATTCACCGGCTTTCAGGAAAATCTTCTCAAAGCCTTTCAACTCTTTCACCGGACGGGTTACACTTCCCACAAGGTCACGAATATAAAGTTGAACCACTTCTGCACCGTCTCTCTTGCCGGTATTGGTCACAGTCACGGTAGCAGTCAGTTCGCCCTTATCCGTCATGCTAGTCTTGTCCAAAGACACGTCGCTATAAGAGAATGTGGTATAGCTCAAGCCGAAACCAAAAGGATAAAGCGGTTCATTGTCTATGTCTATATAGTTGCTGCGGAATTTCTGGAACCATGCACCGTCGGCAAGAGGGCGGCCCGTGTTCTTGTGGTTGTAGAACAAAGGAATCTGTCCCACGCTCTTCGGGAAAGTCGTAGTCAGCTTCCCACTCGGATTCACATCACCAAACAGTACATCACCGATGGCAAAACCTGCCTCACTGCCCGCAAACCATACATTCAGAATGGCCGGCACGTTTGCCTGCTCCCAGTTCAGTACCAGCGGACGACCGGTAAACAGTACCAGTACCACTGGTTTTCCTGTTTTCAATAATTCTTGTAACAGCATGCGTTGGGTGTCGGTCATTTCAAGATTCGTGCGGCAACTGCTCTCTCCACTCATTTCCGAAGACTCACCGAGCGCAGCCACAATAACATCCGATTTGGCAGCCACGGCAAGAGCCTCGTCCAGCAACTCCTTGTCCGAACGATTGTCACGGTGTAAAGAACGTCCGAACATAGTGGCACGTTTCTCATATTCGGCATCACTCATCAAATTACAGCCTTTCGCAGTCAATATTTCGGCTTTATCGCCTGCTACCGCCTTCAAACCTTCAGCCAAAGAAGTTGCATTCTTCAATACAGCAGCCACACTCCAAGTACCCGGCATATTACTGCGGCTGTCTGCCAACGGACCTACCACAGCAATAGTGCCTTTTTTGGCCAGCGGAAGCACATTACCCTCGTTCTTCAACAACACCAAGCTCTCCGAAGCAATCTTACGCGCAACAGCACGATGCTCTTTGGTAAAGATTTGCTTCTTGGCACGCTTCACATCACAGTATTTATAAGGATTATCGAACAAGCCCAACTTGTACTTAGCTTCCAAAATACGGCGACAAGCCGCATTAATTGCTTCTTCTGTCACTTTTCCTTCTGTCAATGACTTCTTGAGCGTACCTACAAATGCATCGCTCACCATATCCATATCCACACCTGCATTCAGTGCCAAGGCGGCAACAGTCTGCGTATCGCCCATACCGTGGTCGGTCATCTCAGCAATTCCAGTATAGTCTGTCACCACAAAGCCGTCAAATCCCCACTGCTTACGCAGTATATCCGTCATCAACCACTTGTTTCCAGTGGCAGGAATGCCATCGACCTCATTGAAAGAGGCCATCGCACTGCCCACACCGGCATCAACCGCCGCCTGATAGGGCAACATGTATTCATTGAACATGCGCTGATGACTCATATCTACTGTATTATAGTCACGTCCTGCCTCACCGGCACCATACAAGGCAAAATGCTTTACACAAGCCATGATTTCATCATTACGGCTCATATCCTTTCCCTGATAACCACGTACCATGGCCTGCGCAATGGCTGCTCCCAGAAACGGGTCTTCACCGTTGCCCTCGGACACACGCCCCCAACGGGCATCACGGCAAATATCCACCATCGGACTGAATGTCCAGCAAATACCGTCGGCGCTGGACTCAATGGCTGCAATACGTGCCGATTCTTCAACCGCCTTCATATCCCATGTACACGACAATCCCAAAGGAATGGGAAACACCGTTTCATATCCATGAATAACATCCATACCAAATAAGAGAGGAATACCCAAACGACTTTCTTCAACCGCCTGCTTCTGTACATCGCGGATACGTTCCACGCCTTTCAGATTGAAAAGCCCGCCCACTTCACCGGCACGAATACGTTTGGCCACATTACTACTTTTAGCCTGACCGGTCGTAATCTCACCGGTAACCGGCAGATTCAACTGACCTATTTTCTCTTCCAGGGTCATCTTCTTCATTAAATCGTCGATGAAACGATTCATATCGACCGGAGATTTCTGCGCATACGCACTAGCGGCAGTAAACACCAACAAGACTAAAAATGATTGTAACTTGAAAAGTAAATGCTTCATGTCTTTCATGCTTTTAATTTATAGAAATATTATTTTGCTGCAAATAAAAGAAAAGCATGCGACAACCTCCACATCCCGCACTACAACAAAAGTACACCCATCACTAAAAAACAAAAGAGGAAGTACAATATTAGTACTTCCTCCATTAATATTTTACTGTAAAACAGTCATTTAAAATTTATAAGGAAATCAGTCAAACTTTCTTCCGGAAGCAAATTGAATTTCTTACGTAACCGGTATCTCGCAGCATCAACCCCACGTGTAGAAATGTTGAGCAACTTCGCTATCTCCTTTGTCGGCATATTCAAGCGGAGCAATGCACAAAAGCGTAAATCTCCTGAAGTCAAATCAGTATATTGAAGTTTCAGATTCCGGAAGAAATTTTCATGTATACGGTCAAAATTAGCTTGAAACATTATCCAGCTCTCTTCATCAGACACTATATTATTGTTAACCAAAGCGAGAAGCTTATCCAAATTCTTACGACTATGCTGTCCGGACAACTTTTGCTTCTGTATCTCCTCTTTCAATGAATTCAAAAACTCCTGATGAGCGATATTCATCATTACCACGCTGGACAATTCTTTGCTTTTAAAACGCAAATCGGCCTCAAGCTGTTCCTTTTCCAACTCGATAATCTTCTTCTCTTGCCGTTCAAGCTCTGCCTGATGGGCTACACGCTGCTGCTCAATCACACGATCCTTCTTTTTCTTCACAAAACGATAAACAATATATTGCAGCAAGGCCAGCAGGCACAACCCTATCAGAATGTAGCTTCCCACAGCCCAATAAGACAAATACCACGGAGACAAAATCTCAAAGGGAAACTCTACCGATGCCAAAACTCTACCAGTATCATATATCTCCGCCCGAAAAACATAACTTCCATAAGGAAGACGGGCATACTTTTTCTGCAAATTGCGTCCATCGGGTATCCACTGATCAGAATACCCTTCCAACCGGTATCTTACTTTATAAGTATAATCGTTATAAACCGGATAGCACAATGTAAAACTCACTGTATTAAACTCATGTTCGACCTTGACTCCCGACTGCACGACCAATGTTTTCCGTTTATCACTGAATTCCTCAGTAACCTGCATCTCTGAAATCCATAAAGAACGCCTAGTCTGAGATTTATATAACGAGGAACTATCTGTTTCAATACGGGCAATAGCATTATTCAAGCAAAGATAGGAATGATTATTTCTCTTGTCATAAACCACGCTTCCTCGTTCTTCCACAGCCAGACCGTCAAACAAAGAATATGGAATCCGAAGTTCGATATTGAAAGTATTTATCGCACACTTCACCAAATACACAGTCCTGTCGCCCACAAACCAATAGTAATCTCCGTTCGCATGACTCACAGTCTTGATTCCCTTCAATTCCATCAATTGTTCATTCATTGTTTCATAGGGAACAATCGAATCAGTCATATCTTCGTAAGTATAGAAATATTCCCCATTAGAAAAAACTACCCGACCATTGATTTTGAACAAAGTAAAACTCCCACCTTTCACTTCTCCCAAACTCTCATACTTCCGCACATCCTTTACCTGCTTCATATCCGAATCAATCCGAAAGCGATACAAACCATTCCTTAAATGTTTCGCCCAAATATTCCCTTGATGGTCCACTTCTATATGACGAATCATGTGACTGAACCCACGTAAGGACCGAGTAAAGCAATACTCTCCCGAAGCAGTCTCCGTATATAAATTCAGAAGCGCATAAGCTCCCTCCAACAAAAAAGATTGTTCCTTCAATTCAATTTTTTCCATACACATCCCTCCTTTTACATCAGATGCCAGCTTTGATTTCAGTCCTGATATAAGGAAAGTTCCCTTGTTGTGCCCGCAGAAAATCTGTTTTCCCCATTCATCGACGAACCACGCTTGTTCTTCCAAACCCGGAACTAATTCAGTCTTTCCATCCCTAAGCCAATAAAGTCCTTGATTAGAAGCAATATAAGCTTCATTTTCCCTTACCAAAACATCATATACCATGCCTATTTTACGAAATGGAGGTTCATAATAATAGATTAAAGAATTGTTGTGTATATAGGCAATACCTTCATCCAAAGCTGTCCATATATTGTTGTCATCATCACAATACAATCTCAAAACAGTATTGTTCTGTAGTTTATTATCCGTATTGACCTTCCAAATCAGCTTTCCCTTTTTATCCAACGCATATATGCCATCGGATATTGTGCCAACAACGTAGCAACTATCTTTGGTCATCACCGCACGATTAATGGTATGCTTCTTGAATATATCATCACATTCAGTTTCCCATTTTTCTACCCTCCCATCTCGATACAGGAAACCTCCCTGATTACGGGTAAACATTAAAACCGCATCATCATAAGGGAGCCCGGCCAGGACATCACTATCTCCAAATGCTTTTCTGGGAATAAGTTCTTTCATTTCCCTACCGGCAAAGACATAAAGTCCACCGTTTATTCTTTGAGAATAAAAAGTATTTCCAACCTGGAACAAATTCAGTGGAAGGTTCTTCATTCGAATACCTTCTACCGAATTTCCATTATAAAAAAAGAGAGAACCGAATGATTGAAATACAATTTCTCCTTGAACGCAAGCAATATCCCAGATTTCGTCATTATGAAACGCAAAATCTTTCACCTTATTTTTCAATGAATGATATTCAAGAGTGTCATAAGGAGTACGGACAAAATAACCGAATTCTTCGTAAGAGCCTACATAAATTCTTCCATCTTCACTGATATATATAGCACGCACAATTCCTTTTGTCGGTAATTCATACAGCCGCCAAGCACTTCCATCAAATTCCAACAGCCCACTGTTATTACCGAAATACATCACTCCTCTTTCGTCTTGAGCAATGGCCCAATTCTGAATACCGGCATTATAATCCGACACCGAATAGTTCCTCACTATAGGAGAAAAAGGTATGGGTGAAGCTTGCAGCAAACTACTGAAAACCAAAAACAAGAGAAACGTTATTGCAATTCTCATGAGTACTGTTTATAGGTATTTACCAGCAAAGATAAAGCTTTTTGCGTTTTCGTAAAAACAAAATCGCAGATTATCCTCTTTTATAGAAAGATAACCCGCGACAACTGATAACTCACTTTATTAATTTTCAGCCGTTTTCTGTTTTCCCAAAGGAATAGAAACCCCCAAGTAAGCATTGACATTCTTCGTATTCTTGCCAAAGAACATATAGTCTGTTCCCGCAAAGAAAGGACCCAGTTTCAGTGCCAGACCGAAGGTTTTACCGGCTCCTTGAAGTACGGAATAGCTGGCAGCTACATTGAAAGCATTCGTCGGACGGATGCAGGCAGAGAAAGTCAGCTCATTCAAAGTTTTCGGCTTGGCAAAACGACCGGTATACAAGGCACCCACTACCAGCCAATCATTCAGTAAGGCATATTCAGCGCCAAGAACCATTGTAGAAGTCAATCCACAGGTACGGCTCTTCTCAGAAGCCTCCTCCGTCTTGAGCTGCAACATGTCATAGTTAAGAATCTCGCCGCTGTTCACAATATCCATGAACTCCTGTTGCGAGGCCGGGTCAAGAAGATCATAAGTCTGCTCTGCATTGGCTCGCGCTATACTGGTATTCGATTTAGACCATTTGATAAAGCCCAAATCAAGAACTGAAGCAGAAAGTGTCAATTTATCCAGTAACTTGTAAGATACTCCCAAATCAATAGCCCCACCATATCCGGCAAAACCAAAACTGCCAAAATCAATTTCATCGATATAATCACCATTCTCATTCTCGGGAAGTTCTAACAGCTTTGACGAGTTCTCCAAAGTTGCATCCACTTGAATGGAAGCTTTACTCGTCACTCCTGAAGAGCCGACAGAAGGAGTTTCCACATGAATCTGGTTGATGTTCAGCTTTAAGTTACCGATACCCAGCAGCATCTTCACCTTACCACCTACAGCCAGTCGGTCTGTGATATTCCTTGCAAAGCCAAGGCCGACTTCCGCATAGGAATTTATCTCAAGCTTCTGTCCATTAATGGTTTCGTTAATACCCCAATAGTCAGAAATATTGTCGCCGAACTCCCGGCTGCTCATGTTATTCATAAACTGGAACATGGTTTTCGGTATGGCGGCACCGATATCATTACGCAACCCCACATTGACTGACCAGAAGTTCTTTCCTTTATACCACCCGGCAGACAGAATGTCGGTACTCAAATTCACATTCAAGTTATTGGTAGCATCCAGTCGGTTCATAAAGTCATTGCTCATGAAATAGTCGCTATCATCACTGTTCTCAATAATGTCCATAATATCCCTATACCCCAGGGAACTGGAGTTGACGGTAGCATTCAACGAACCTATCACGGGAATATTCAGATAACCGCGTCCCGGCATCAAGGCCGGATTGAGCTGCATACGCTGGTTACTTCCTTCCATAAAGTAGGAAGTGCGCAGGAACTGGGCTTGTCCGGAAAGAGAGAAGCAAAGCAACAATACCACAGACAGCCATACTCTCAGAGAATTCAATTGTTTCATAACCTTGTCAATATTTTCATTATCACCTGCAAAAATATAAAACAAGTTAATACCCTACAAACAACTTAACCGGATAGTCGTGTATAAAAGGCTTATACAGAGACTATCCGGTATAAATTAAGGAGCAAATAAAAGAATCCTCTTAAGAGTGTCCTTATACTATTTCATCATAAACATGTTCATTTGCTCTCGTAGCGGTACTCAGAAAAACCGGGGCTGTCTCCTTTCTTTGTTGCAGAGACATTGACGTCACTGCCGGAGCACTCAACATTTCCTTATATTTTTCCGGAGCAGTCAGTATCTTTACAGCCTCTTTCAAATCATCATCATCTTTCAACTGCTGGATAATGCTTCCACGCTGGAAATAATAACGTTTGATGATTTCTACCGCAATCATGCTCTTGATGTCCTTGGAGAAATGGTCAAGGTCACGGTCCAGATTATGCGACAATTTTTTCTCCAGCGCTTCAAACTCTTTCGAAGCATCAGTCAGATAGCCCTCAAATTCGGCCATCTCCTTCAGGTTCTTCAGCATCTTCTCTGTCTGCTGGTCGTATTTGAAGTCCGCCTTTTTCACCATCGCCTTGAAGTCCGCATAATCGGCATCTGTAATTTCAAACTTCTCTGCTGAAGGAATGGTAGGATGTTTCAAGCAATAGTCCGTAGCATAATTGAAAATAAGATTGTCATTGACAAGATAGAACAGAATGTTGGGCAGCTTCTCCTGCTTCACCGCAATGTCCGGAGTCACGCCTCCACCATCCCGCACTTCACGTCCGGCAGCCGTATGGAACACGGTAGTAAGGCTGTCCGGAATACGTCCCACACTGCCGTCCTCATTCCGGTGCTTGTAGTCGATAGCCTGCACACAACGGCCGCTGGGAATATAATATTTGGAAGTCGTCAGCTTCATGGTACCACCGTACGGCAACGGACGGGTGGTCTGCACCAATCCCTTACCGAAAGTACGGTTACCGATAATGACCGCACGGTCAAGGTCCTGCAAAGAGCCCGCAAGGATTTCTGACGAAGAAGCCGTTCCGCCATTGACCAGAACAGCCAAAGGAATTTCCAGATCCAACGGTTCACGCAATGTCTTGTAGG
Organism: Bacteroides sp. AF34-31BH; assembly: GCF_003602795.1. Lineage (NCBI taxonomy): Bacteria > Pseudomonadati > Bacteroidota > Bacteroidia > Bacteroidales > Bacteroidaceae > Bacteroides > Bacteroides sp. AF34-31BH. The sequence goes on along the minus strand of NZ_QTLV01000003.1, from coordinate 127,288 downwards.
TATTGCTGGCTTGCTTAATCTTACCCTTTGTCGTCACAAGTGTTTTTCCGCGAGGCAGAAAGAAGTTGGCTATCTCTATAGACTCATCCAGCAAGCCACCCCCATTGTTCCGCAAGTCAATCACCAACGAAGTCATCCCCCGCTTCTTCAAGTCCAGAAAAGCCTGCTTGAACTCCTTGGAAGGATTCCCCGAGAAGGTGCTGAGATTGATATAACCTATATTATTATCCAGCACCGTATAATAAGGTATGAACGGCAATTGGATGGAACGGCGCACAATGTAGAAATCCAACGGTTTCTCTGTACCGGGACGTTGCACTTTCAGCTTGAAGCTGGTACCCACTTGTCCGCGAAGCATCTCGCTGACTTCCTGGTTGTTCTTTCCGGCAAGGTCTTTTCCGTCAATTTCCATCAAAATATCTCCGGCTTTCAGGCCTACATCGGCAGCAGGCATATTCTCATATGGCTCAGATATCATGGAACGTTTTAGTTTCGGATTCCAAGTAATCACAGAACCTATACCACCATAGGAATTCTTCAGCATCTGCTCCAATTCGCTTTGGTCATCTTCCGGATAATACTCCGTGTAGGGATCCAGCGAGTAGAGCATGGCATCAATGCCTTCACGGATAGTCTTGTTCGGATCAATCGTATCCACGTAGAACATATCCAACTCTTTCACAATGGAATTGAATATATCCAGATTCTTTGCTATTTGGAAACTGCGGCTATCACCACTCTTAAACCCCCAAAAACAAACGGCTCCCGCTACAATCAGCAAGGTAACCATCCAGCGTATCTTTAAAATTCTTCTCATAATTATGATAATGTGCTAATATGCCAATGTGCCAATGTGCTAATAACCTGCAGCGTAATAGCGAAACAAATATTGCGCAGCCAATTAGCACATTGGCACATCAGCACATTAATTAATTAATAAAATTTCTTCCTTGATTTTTTCCCATTGTGCAGCCTGAAGCTCTGTACCCACCACTTGTATCACATCTTTGGAGAGAAGGGAGCCTATCTTGCCACATTTCTCCAGCGAGTAGCCACACGTCAGTCCATACAAGAAACCTGCCGCAAAATAGTCGCCAGCTCCTGTAGTGTCCACCACTTTCTCTACCGGAGCCGCTTGTACCTGCACCATCTCTGTACCTTTGCGAATCAGAGAACCACGGGCACCCACCTTTACAATGGCTATGCTACACATTTTGGCAATGATGTCCAATGCTTCCTCCGGTTCCTTACCCGTAAAGGCCTTTGCCTCTTCCTCATTGGCAAAAACAATATCCACATATTTGTTGACCAACAGAGAGAAAAATTCAAGGTCTCCTTCTACTATATTGTAGCTCGCCATGTCCAAACATACTTGTAAGCCGGCCTCTTTAGCCAGCTCAATGGCACGGAGAATCATATCATGGTCTTGCACCAGATACCCCTCTATAAATAGGTAAGCATATCCTTTGAACATATCCAGCGAAAGATCTTCCGCCTTCAATGTAGAAGCCGCCCCCAAATAAGTGCCGAAAGTACGCTCCCCATCAGGAGAAATGAAAGTAGAGGCTACACCGGACGGAAGGGTAGTGGAAAGCAATAAATTCGCCTCTGTCCCACGTTCCAGCAGGCTATCCCGGAAAAAGTTACCGTAAAAGTCATTGCTTACTTTTCCGATGAATCCCGTACCCGCACCAAGGCATGCCATTGCCCGAATTGCGTTTCCGGCAGAACCTCCGTTAGCCAGGTGCGTCTTCATCCGGCTGAAATACTCACTAATTTTCAAGAACTTATCTTCATCAATCAGCGTCATGCTTCCTTTCGGAAGCTGCATCTCCGTCAAAATATTATCATCTTCAATGATTGCCAGCGCATCGACCAAAGCATTGCCCAACCCAATTATTTTATCCATCTTCGATATTTTTTTTGCAAAGATATTGCATATTTCAAAATATCCTATTACTTTTGCAGCGCATTTGAGAAAAAACAACATTCTTCCTTAGCTCAGTCGGTTAGAGCATCTGACTGTTAATCAGAGGGTCCTTGGTTCAAGTCCAAGAGGAAGAGCGAAAAAACTTGAATGCATATTCTTCCTTAGCTCAGTCGGTTAGAGCATCTGACTGTTAATCAGAGGGTCCTTGGTTCAAGTCCAAGAGGAAGAGCGAAAAGGTTCGTCAATTAGGCGAACCTTTTTTGTTTTCCCACATTATCCCACACAAAAGACAAACATTTCTATTTCATATTCAAAGATTTAACATACATTTGCCAAATGTAAAGTAAGGAGTTTCATAAAAGCACCTGTCTTTATTTATTAGAAAAACATATTTTAATCCAAACACCAAACTACAATGAAAACTCTTTTATTCTTTTTAGTCATAGGATTCAGCCTATGTACCGCTGGTAAAGCACAAACCTCTCTTGTTTCTACGCGAGAAAAATTCCGCCACCATGAAATATCCGTCAGTTACGGCTTCCTCCCCATTACCGACGCCAATAGTATAGCCGAAGAGTTTATTGCTCCGACAGCAAGTTTTGGAATCTATACACGCGAGAAGACCAGCTATTACGGCGCTCTGAATATCAGTTATATTTATAGAATCAACCGTAAAATCAGCCTAGGCATAACCGGAGGAATAACCGGTAATAGAGGGACGGCCAGTAGCCTTTATGAAGTTTTGGATGAGAATAAGAACGATGACCGGCGCTATCTGTATATCCTCCCCACCTTCCGGTGGCATTGGTTCACCCGCCCCCAATTCTCCCTATATTCCTCTGCAGGGCTCGGCGCCTATTTCCTCCGGAACAGCTTTGGAGGAGACACTTATCACAAAAAGGAATTTGCCTATCAGTTCAGTTTTCTGGGTATCGAATATGGAAATCAGTTTGCCTTCTTCACCGAATTCGGCGTAGGATATACGGGAACAATCGTGGCAGGCGGACGTTTCCGCTTCTGATCCACGACCCCGCCACTGCCAGCGTCAGGATACTAACATGTACGCCTCCCACATCTTTAAGCGCATCGGCACATGCAGTTGTAGTGGCTCCGGTGGTCAGTACATCATCCACAATAAGGATATGTTTCCCCACAAAGCGTTCCGGATAGCGGAGAAGGAAAATACCGTCTACATTTTCCCAACGCTCGTAAGCAGACTTTCGGGTCTGCGTTTCCGTATGTCTTCTGCGCAGCACGGAGGACACATCAATAGGAATACCCGTTACGGCAGAAACGCCGCGCGCTATACATTCACTCTGATTGTATCCGCGCAACTTTTGTTTGCGGGGATGTAGAGGAACGGGGATAATTACGTCTATACCACGGAAAAAACCGGTAGCCGCCAGCTCCGCTGCCATAAAACGCCCCATTATTTCTCCCAAATCTTTCCGGCCTCCATACTTCAGTTGATGCAGGATGTGGCGGAAATCACTTCCTTTGTGATAATAAAAGAAGGAAGTGCCGCGTTCCAGAGGTATCTTCCCCCAAAACATACGCTCCACGGAGTTGTCTTCGCGAAGATGATAGTTTGTCCGTGGCATATTCATATTACACCTGATGCAAATGCCCTCTTCTCCCTCTTGCAAAGAGCTCCCGCATACAGCACACTGACGCGGGAAGAAGAGATGGACAAAGGACAAGAACCAGGCTTTAAATGTGTTTTCCATAAAAAAGTGTAATAAGGCAATAAGAACCGTATCAGAATGGCAGCGCCTCCCGTACCAACCGCAAAAACAACGGATGCAGCGGCCCGTTGGTGGCTATGATATGATGCCCTTCTATAAAGTTCTCGTTTCCCAAAAAGTCTGTTACCTTACCGCCGGCTTCCAACACCATGAGTGCAGCCGCAGAGAAATCCCACTTACCGATAAAAGCTTCCAGCCAAGCGTCAAAACGTCCGGCAGCCACATAGCAGAGGGCAAGCGCCGCCGAACCATTCATGCGAATGCCTGCAACCTTACCGTAAAGTTCGTGTATCAAATGTTCGCCCGTACGGGCATACTGCTCGAAATTGTAGGGTAACTCTGTCACCACAAAAGCGTCTTTCGGTTCACTGACAAGCGAAACACGCAACCGTTCTCCGTTCACATAGGCTCCTCCTCCTTTCCAAGCATAAAAACACTCGTCTCGGCAGGGTTCATAAACCACACCCAGCAAAAGCGACTGCTTGTCACGCAAGGCAATACTTACACAATAGGGAGCATTGTCGTGAATATAGTTCGTTGTCCCATCCAAAGGATCCACTACCCAGCAATACGTTTCGTCACTATAGGCAGCAGACCCTTCTTCGGCAATGAATCCGGCTTCGGGAAGCAATTTCCTAAGGGCAGATACAACCTTTTTCTCGGAAGCCTTGTCCACATAAGATACATAATCGTGCGCATGTTTTTCCTGCACCACCTCCCGACGGAAACTTTTCCGCTCTTCCTTCAAAAAATGCCCGGCTTCACGGGCTACACAGCAGACAGCCTCTGTCAACGCCTTCAAATTTTCCATATTCTTATATTATTTACCATTCGCATCTTCCTGATAAATGAGCCTCCCCCGTTGGCTGACCGTCCACTCACCGTCTTCCAGACGTACGTTTTTCGTATCATCATCTTCCACATTCCAGGCATATCCACCGGCAGGCAGACCTCGACGGTCCAGAATTTCATTCGAAACACCTTCCTCCGAGAAAAACAACTCCACTTGCGTAGAGTCCGGACTGAACACCAAGAACAAAGTCTTCCCGGCATCATCCACTGCATTCATGCGGACACCTTTCTCCCACAAACGGATGCAATCTTTCTGCACCTCGCTCCACGTATATCCGGCAGAAGCAATACAACCATGTTCGTCTTTATCACTACCAACCACGGCCTCTTTTTCCTTTCTCTCCGAAGTTTCCGCTTCCTTTTTACCGCCGTTTCCACAACCGGTCAACAAAGCTCCGGCACATATCAGGCACATAGATACAACCTTCATATTCATACGCTTGTTTTTATTAGTTTTCAATTGACAAAGTTAAAAACAAATCGGCAGTACTAAAAGTTTCTTCCCTTTTTATACGCACGGCTCTTTCGTTTAAAGGAGTTATCGGGAGTCAGAAGGAGTCATCAGCCGGCAAGTCGGCTTAGGAGTTAAAGCCGATAGTTCTGTGAATACATACACAAGAGTATCGGCTGTAACCCCTAGCGGAGCAAAGTGATAACTCCTCTAACTCTCTTGCTTGTCATGGCTTGAGATATACCACTGTTTTTCCACTACCATATTTGCGAATAATACCTTCTTCCAGAAATAGGTTCAAATCGGCCACCGCCTGATGTTTCGCCTTTCCGGTCAGCTGTTCATAATCAGTACGCGTAATGCAGCCATACTTATTCAAATGCTGCAACAGTTTTTTTCTCCGCTCCTCCAGTGTCAATTTGGAATGAGAGATATAGGGAGATGCTTTCCGTTCCAGCTCCATCGTCTGAAAGCGGTTGCGGAATTTACTGCCGATACGCAAGTTTACATTCTGAAAATGCACGGACGGAGAGCGAATATCCTTTTTATTCGCCACGGCCTTGTCGCACTTCAATGATAACGAAAAGAATCCCAATTCGCCCACTTCAACTATCCATCCGTCTGCCAGCCAGCTGTGCAACTCATCCGTTATAGCCTGCAACGTGCCATCGAGAATGGCAGGGCTGAAACCGGTAGCCTTGTGAACCAGTTCGCGGAATTTATCGGCAGGAATGGTTCCTTTGGGAAGAATACGGGCGTGAAGCAGCTTTTCTTCACCGTCCTCCGGAGAAGGATTGGGGGTCTGGTATAAATCGTAATAAGCACTCATATAATTTAGAATATCAGTTGGGCAATATTATTCATTCAATGCTGCAAGAACAAGTCCTGATGCACCGAGTTTAATTCGTTAGACAATTGTTGCTGTTTCGTTAAACGTCCATCTTACGAAAGAACAACAATTGTCTAACGGAAAGAAGACATCTGTCTAACGAATTAAAAACAACGCCCAAAGGTATTAATAAAAAGGGAAGTAGGGATTAAAAAAGGGGGAAAATCGCTCTAATAATAGGTTCATTGGCGTAATAAAAGATTTTATTCAGTTTGTTTTTAAACAGACTCTTAAATGAGCAAAGTTGAGAATAAAAAGTTGCCGTTCCAAACAAAGAAAGAATATTTGCCCACTTAATCCCATTTTGCAGCCACATAACCATTAAATAGAGCAAATAGCCCATTGCCATCTAAAACCGTTTTGTAGAGCTACACATATTTTGTATATTTACAGAACGTTATACTTCTACACATACAATAATACAATTAAAAAAATGAAAAAGACTTTATCCCTTTTAGTATTCTTATTAAGTTCCATAGTAATATTGGCACAGTCTGTAGAATATCAGACATTCATTTACACAAGCGATGATTTGGCTGATGAAATTCAGAATCTTTGTGAAGAAAGGAACTCCACCCGCAGCTATATGGGAGACTTATTCAATGCCAGTAAAGAATCTGTCAAAGGCATTGCATCCGGCTACGTAACATCCTTTATCGATTTGGGAGTGAATGCTATAGGCACACTGTTGACACGTAATTCGCGACTAAAAGATGAGTGGGAAGAGACAGTCAGGAGCGAAAACATTTACACCACAAAAATCAGCACTGTTTCAGAAATGAACGACTTTTATAAAGAAACCTCGTTCGATGGCGCATTAGACCCCAAAGGCATGAGATTCGACGGTATAGGCTGCCTGCGAAAAGATGGAAATGATACTGTTTTCTACATTTCCTGCCACATAGACCGGAATAAAATCAACCGTATCATAAACCATTCCAAATTCGAGTTGGCCCTCGACACACTGATAATCTGTCCCACCCGTTCCAATTTGCCCAACTCTATTCTGGATATTCCATTTTCATTTGAAGAACGAAAAAACTTCTGCCTTTCCATAACAATGAAGCTTACTTCATCCTGGATGAACGAAATAGTACAATTACAAAAAGACCAAGAACTTGGAGAATTTTCATTGGAAATACCTGTAGATTCGAGCCAGCTCGACAAAAATGGATTCTTTCGTTACGTACGGAAAGGGAAAGAGACTCCCAAATATAAAATCAGAGGAGAAAGCTTCATTGTTCCCCGTTCCTATATGGGCTTCCGTGACGAGAATGACGAATACAGAATCAGCTTCGGTACCGGAGAATACAAGTTATCCATGGAATTAAAAGAAACTTGCGATATAACAGAACAGTATCGCAAGAATTGGAAGAAAGACCGGAAGCGCAGAAAAGAAATGGAACCATCGGAAGACATATTAACCCGCAGTTGGCAAGTTGTTTCCAGCCAGCAATGGAATGAATTGACCAAGCAATGGGTTATTACGACACTGAAAGCACCGGCAGACATCATTACCAAAGATGTGATAGACAAGCTGGGGTTTGAAGCGGAAACGGAATATTAAGTTCATAGACTTTTTCTTCCTATCATGCAGAAGTGCACTCAATATAGCATACAACCCTAAATAAGCAGGTAGGCATATGAGATTATTTTTCCTTATTTTAAGTTTATCAATAGGCATCTGTGCCCATTCACAGAATAAGCAAGCGTTAAGCAAATCAGATTCTCTCTTTGCCAAGGGGGTGGAGCTTTATAATCAAGGGAATTATAAAGCTGCCATTCCTTTGTTTACCGAAAGCGATAAAATAGACAAAGCAGAACTTGACTCGACGAGTAACCGTAGAGAGTATTCGGCAATGTGGCTGGGAAGTTGCTATTATAAGTTGGGGGATGAAGAGAAGGCAAAAGAAATTTCTACTTTTGAATATATGTACCCACCCACCGATAGGAGACTGACTGTTAAATCAGATTCGCTGGCGGCAATAGGAGTGATTCTATTTAAACAAAATGAATACAGAAAAGCTTTGTTGCATATACAGAACTGTGCAGAAATCGAAAAACAAGTATTGGGGGACCAGCACCCTTATTATGCAAACAGTTTAAGCAACTGTAGCCAACTGCAGACTTTACTGAAAGATTCTATCAGCGCTCTTCAATTTGCAATTGAAGCAAAAGATATCAAAGAGAATGTTTACGGACATTTTTCTTATCAGAACCTATCAGAGACATGGAATGTCGCCACAATATACAGAGATTTCAAGTTTGACAATAATAAGGAGAAAGCAGCATCTCTCTTTTTAGAAGCCTATCAAATAGCTGATTCACTAAAATTGGAATATGAAAGCAATGGATGTCTACGCGAAGCAGCTATATGTTATAATCATATAGGATTTTATTTAAAAGAAGAAAATAAAGAAATGGAACGCGACTATTATGATTTGGCTTTATGCAATTTAAGCAAAATCACACAGAATGACAATTATTCAAACAAATTGAGACATACCATTTCTTTAAACAAAGCAAATTCATATACAACAGAAGCTTTATTACAAAAAAGCTTAGCAAATTACAATAAGGCTATAGAATTAGAATTAAAATCTTTAACAATAAGAAACAACATTTGCGGCAATGAATCATTTGAAAGTTCAATCTCACTTAACAACTTATCGACCTACTATTCAGACTTGGGAAAATATAAAAAAGCTATAGAATTAGCAATTGCAGCTATAAGTATACAAGAAAGAACAGTTGCTAAAACCTCTCCTGATTACACTGCATCACTGAACAATTTAGCTGGATATTATTCTCTTTCAGGAAATTATGCGGAAGCAATAAGATTAGCAACTGAAGTTTTAAATTTAGATGAAATTATCTTTGGGAATGAGCATCCTAGCTATGCAATTGCCCTTTCCAATCTTGCCGCTTATAAAAGCGCTATTGGAGAATACTCCGAAGCTTTAGATTTAGAGAAAAACGCATCAATTATTTACGAAAAAACGCTAGGAAAGGATCATCCAACCTATGCAGG